>NZ_JBWJYL010000002.1:0-576222 GCF_056430985.1 Methylobacterium sp. Gmos3 | reverse complement strand
TTTGCGAGCGAAGCGAAGCAATCCAGGGATCCGCCACATCCGTTCAGGTCCCGCTGCCCTGGATTGCTTCGCTGTCGCTCGCAAAGACGGTGAAGCAGGTGATCCGGATCAAACCGAAACCGCGCTAGCGCCCCTGCGTCATGATCAGCTTGTCGCCGCGCACCTCGTAGCGGGAGAGGCGGTCGAGGAAGGTCTGGCCAAGCAAGTTGCCGGAGAGCGCGCCGGGCCGCGCCACCATCGCGTTCACGTTGCGCTCGGTGATCGAGCCGATGGAGAGCGATTCCAACTGGATCGGCGCCGCGCTGGTCGGGCCGTTCGCCGTGGAGACGCGGGCGTTGAACTCGTCGGGCCGGGGCGTGAAGCCGAGGGAGGCCGCGTTCTCGGCGGTGAGCACCACGCTGCTCGCGCCCGTGTCGAACAGGAAGTCCTGGCTTGCTCCACCGACGCGACCCTGCACCCGGAACGTCCCGTCCGAGCGCCGCGTGACCGTCACCGTCCCGCCGGGGCCGTTCACCGCCGAGCCCGGCCGCAGGTCGCCCACCACCCGCGCGGAGACGTCCTGAAGGCGGTCGCGGTAGCTGTAGCCGAGGACGAGGGCCGCGCCGATCAAACCCCAGGCGGCGAGCGCCTGAATATGGCGCAGCGGCGAGGCCCGGAACTGCCGCCAGAACCCGGCGACGATCAGCGCGAGGATCGTGCCCGTCCAGGCGATGTTGGCCAGCGTGTCGGGGGAGAGGCCGCCGCCGACCGTGTCGCTGCCATCGGACAGTACGAGGGCGGCGAGGACGAGCCCGAGCGCCCCGAGGCCGAGCCAGATCATCGGCCCGGGGGCTCCGCGAGGGCGGGGTAGGCGGCGCGTAGCCGCGCGTCGAGCCCGGCCATGATCGCGTGGCGCTCGGCCTCGCGCATCATCCCCCAGCCGGCGATCTCGTCGCGGGTGCGTCCGCAGCCCCGGCACAGGCCGGTGGCGTCATCGAGCACGCAGACCTTGGTGCAGGGGCTGGAGGGTTTCGGTGGGGCGGCGGACATGGCCGCGATGTGGTGGAGCGAGGGCGGCGAGGTCAAGGTGCCAGGGCCGCGACGAGACCGAGCAGGGCGGCGATCTCGGCCGCCTGCTGGCACGCGCCGATGACGTCGCCCGTCTGGCCGCCAAGCCGCCGCCGCGCGAGGGCGGTGACGCCGAGCGCCGCGAGGCCGCAGAGGACGACCATCGCCGCCACGCCGCCCGCTCCGAGCCCGAGGGCCAGGGAGGCGAGCGCCAGCAACAGGCCGATGAGGCCGGCGAGCATGAGGCTCGCGCGGCTCGGGCGCCCGGCGGCGGCCGAAAGCCCGTCGCTGCGGGCGGGGGGCAGCAGCACCATCGGCGCCAGAGCCGCCACGCGCGAGAGGGACGCGGCGAGGACGAGACCCGTCGCGGCGGGCAGGCCGGTGCGGTCGAGGAGCGTCGCCAGGGCGCCGATCCGCAGGGCGAGGGCGAGGAACAGGGCGAGCGCGCCATAGGAGCCGATTCGGCTGTCGCGCATGATGGACAGCATCCGCGTGCGGTCGCCGCCCGCGCCGAGCCCGTCCGCGAGATCGGCGAGCCCGTCCTCGTGCAGCCCGCCGGTCGTGACCGCCATCGCCGCCGCCGCCAGCGTCGCCGAGAGGAACGGCCCGAGCCCTCCGAGCCAGCCGGCCATCAGGACCAGGGCGGCGGGAAGGGACAGGATCACCCCGGCCAGCGGCAGCATCCGGGGCAGGCGGGTGAAATCCGGGGCGCGGTGGGGATCCGGCTCGCCGGGCAGTTGCGGTACCGGCAGGCAGGAGTAGAAGCGCAAGCACGCGGCGAGATCGTGCAGGGCCTCGCGCCCTGGCCAATCGGCCTCGCCGCCGGTCTGCCTGTCCATCGAAGCGGTCCCGTGCGCCGGGTTCGATGCACCGGCTCCACCATTCATAGCGGGCGGGGCCGGTTCCGTCCGCACGGAACGCGTCCACCCACAGGATCGAGGCAGCGATGAGCGGGCCCTTCGACGACATCCGCAACCTCGTCCGCTCCATGCCGGGGCCCGATGCCGAGACCGCCGCCATGGTCGCCGCGCGCGACGCGGTGCTGACCAAGCCCGCCGGCGCCCTGGGGCGGCTGGAAGATCTCGTCACGTGGCTCGCCGCATGGCAGGCCAAGGCGCCGCCGAGCTTCGACCGGCCGCTGGTCTGCGTCTTCGCCGGCAGCCATGGGGTCACGCGGAAGGGCGTCTCGGCCTTCCCCGATGCCGTGAACCGGCAGATGCTCGACAATTTCGCGGCCGGCGGCGCGGCCATCAACCAGTTGTGCTCGGCCTACGGGCTCGGCTTCAAGGTGTTCGACCTCGCCCTCGACGTGCCGACCGGCGACATCACCGAAGGCCCGGCGCTCGATGAGCGCGCCTGCGTCGCGACCATGGCCTTCGGCATGGAGGCGGTGGCGGCGGGCACCGACTGTCTCGGCATCGGCGAGATGGGCATCGGCAACACCACCATCGCGGCGGCGCTCTACGCCGCCCTGCTCGGGGGCGATCCGGCCCATTGGGTCGGGCACGGCACGGGCGTCGACGGCGAGGGCTTGTCCCGCAAGGTCGCGGCGGTGGAGGCGGCGCTCGCCTGCCATGCAGGCCATCTCGACGATCCGCTCGAAGTTCTGCGCCGGCTCGGCGGGCGGGAGATCGCGGCGATGGCAGGGGCCATCCTTGCCGCGCGGTTGCAGCATGTGCCGGTGGTGATCGACGGCTACGTCTCGACGGCGGCGGCGACGGTGCTCCACGCCCTCGACCCGTCCGCCCTCGACCATTGCGTCGCGGGGCACGTCTCGGCCGAGGGCGCCCATGCCGAGGTGCTGGAACGGCTCGGCCTGAAGCCGGTCGTGTCGCTGGGGATGCGCCTCGGCGAGGGCTCGGGCGCCGCCGTGGCGATGGGCATCATCAAGGGCGCGCTCGCCTGCCACACCGGCATGGCGACCTTCGCCCAGGCGGGGGTGTCCGAGAAGGCGGCGTCCCCCACGGGGTGACACCGCGCTCTCCCCACAAGAACCCCCCGCCGTTGGCGCGGGCGAAGGGATCTCAGCCGGTCTTCTCGATGTTCCAGAAGAACTGGACCGGGGCCATGACCATGCCCTTGAGCTTCCTGCTCACGGCCATCGGTTGCTGCACGAGGCCCGCCGGGGCGTAGGGCACGACGGAGAAGGCCCTCTCCTCGATCTGCGCCGCCAGCGCCTTCTGCCGCGCCTCGTCGGTGGTCGCGATCCATTCGTTGCGCAGGCCCTCGAGCATCGGATCGTCCGGCCAGCCGAACCAGGCCGCCTGGCCGTTGGCGCGGATCAGCGGGTGCAGGGCCGGGTTGAGGACGTCGGCCCCCGACCAGAGGGTGTGGAACAACGACCAGCCCCCGGCATCGACCGGCCCCCGGTTGCCGCGCCGGGCGATGAAGCTGCCCCAGTCGGTGGAGACCAGATCGACGTTCATCCCGAGTTGCTTGAGCAGATCCTGGGTCACGAGGGATTGGTTGTAGGCGATCGGCTGGTCGGCCGGCGCCAGCAGCACCACCCGCTCCCCCGCATAGCCCGCCTTGGCCAGCATCGCCTTGGCCTTGGCGAGGTCTGCCTGCATGGCGGCGCCCCCTCCCGCACCGGTCGACATCGGCGAGCCCGGCGTGAAGAAGGTCTTTGCTTCCTTGTAGTAGTCCGGATTGCCGACCACCGCCTGCAGGTAGTCGTCCTGCTTCATGGCCATCATCACGGCCCGCCGGATCTCGGGATTGTTGAACGGCGGCTGCGTGTGGTTGAACCGCATCAGCAGGATCACCCCGAGCGGCACGTTGCGGATCTCGATGTCCGATTTGCCCTTCAGAACGGGCACGAGGTCGATCGGCGGCTGCTCGTACCAGTCGACGGCGCCCTGCATCATCGCGCCGACCGCCGCCGAGGCCTCCGTGAGCGCGAGCCATTCGATCCGGTCGATCTTGGCGACCTTGCCGCCGGCCGCCCAGGAGGGCGGCTCCTCGCGCGGCCGGTAGGCGGCGTGGCGCGTGTAGATCGCGTTCTGGCCCGGGATCCATTCGCGCGCCTCGAAGCGCCAGGGGCCGGAGCCGAGCGCCTCGGTGATCGGCTTCGAGGCATCCTGCCGGGCGATGCGCTCCGGCATGATGAAGGGCACGTTGGAGGACAGCTTGCCCAAAGCCGCCGGCAACAGCGGGAAGGGCTGCTTCAGGCTGATGGTGAAGGTCCGCGCGTCCTCCTGGCCGTACTCCGCCACGAACCCGGCCAACGTCTGCCCGAAGGCATCCCGCTTGGACCAGCGCGCGATGGAGGCGATGCAGTCCTTCGCCTCGACGGGGGTGCCGTCGTGGAAGGTGAGCCCGTCCCGGAGATGGAAGGTCCAGCGCAGGCCGTCCGGCGCCGTCTGCCACGCGCTGACCATCTGTGGCTGGATGCGGAAGGCTTCGTCGGTCGCGAACAACGTGTCGTAGACGAGATAGCCGTGGTTGCGGATCACGTAGCTCGTGGCGACGATCGGATCGAGGGACGGCAGCGGCGTCGAGGGGATGAAGCGCAGCACGCTGCCGCCGGACTGCGCCCGCGCACGCGAGGGGAGGCCGATCCCGGCGGCCGCCGCCGAGGCGGTGCCGGCCAGTAGCTGGCGACGGTGGAGCGTCATCGCGGTCGACCCCTCTTGTGCTCGGGCATCGATGCCCTCATGATTTTATACAATTTCAAGCCGAGGGGCGGCCGTCAAGGGTTCTGTTTCGGTTGGGAATGGAAAGTGGGCGAGACGATGAAGAACCGGACCATCGCGGGTTCGATCGGCGCCGAGATCCGGCAGCGCATCCTCGACGGGCGCTATCCGGCCGGGTCGCAGCTGCGCCAGGACGGCTTGGCGACGGAATTCGGCGCCAGCCGGATTCCTGTCCGGGAGGCGCTGTTCCAGCTTGAAGCCGAGGGGTTGGTGCGGATCCATCCGCACCGGGGCGCGACGGTGGCGCCGCTGTCCCCCGCCGATGCGGCCGAGGCGCTGGAGCTTCGGGCGATCCTCGAACCGCGCCTCCTCGCGCTGTCCGCACCCCGGTTGACGGAAGCCGATTTCGATCATGCCGACAGGCTGTTGGACGATTACGCCGCCGCCCTTCGCGACGGTGCGACGGCCCGCTGGGGGACGCTCAACACGCAGCTGCACCTTCTCCTCTACAGCCGCGCGGATCGCCCGCGCTCGCTCGCCCTCGTCGGCTCCCTGTTGACGGAATGCGACCGCTATACCCGCGTCCAGCTCTCGACCGACGCGGCGGAGCTGGAGCGAGCCGACCGGGAGCATCGCGAGATCGTTCGCCTCTGCCGGAACGGACATGCGTCGGCCGCCTGTGCCCTCCTGTTCGATCACATCACGCACGTCTCGACCGCGCTGCTGGCGTTTCTTGGCGAACCGACGGCGCGCGCCGAGACCGTGGAGATTGTATAAAATCCTTGCGCTGACGGCCGATCGCTGTCACAGAAAGGCGACCCGCCCGGCGTGCCCCTGCCGCCGCGCCCCTGCCTCCTCCGACCGGACGAATCGCCGATGGCCTCCGACCGACAGATCTTTTCCGGCACGATCCCAGCCCTGATGACCCCCTGCCGCCCGGATCGGTCCCCCGATTTCGAGGCACTGGCCCGCAAGGGGCGGGAACTCGTCGCGGCGGGGATGTCGGCGGTCGTCTATTGCGGCTCGATGGGCGATTGGCCGCTCCTGACCGACGAGGAGCGGATGGAGGGCGTCGAGCGGCTTCTCGCGGCCGGCGTGAAGGTGATCGTGGGGACGGGCGCCCAGAACCCGAAGCGGGCGGCGGCGCTCGCCGCCCATGCCAAGGCGGCCGGCGCCCATGGCCTGATGGTCATTCCGCGCGTCCTGTCGCGCGGCAGTGCCGCCTCCGCGCAGGAAGCGCATTTCGCCGGCATCCTGGAGGCGGCGGTCGACCTGCCGGCGGTGATCTACAACAGCCCGTATTACGGGTTCGAGACACGGGCGGAACTCTTCTTCCGCCTGCGGGACCGCTACCCCCATCTCGTCGGGTTCAAGGAGTTCGGCGGCGCCCAGTCGCTGACCTACGCGGCCGAGCACATCACCGGCCAGTCCCCCGACATCACCCTGATGGTCGGCGTGGATACGCAGGTGGTGCACGGCTACGTGAATTGCGGGGCCAAGGGGGCCATCACGGGCATCGGCAACGTCCTGCCGCGCGAGGTGCTGCACCTCGTATCGCTGTGCGAGAAGGCGGCCACGGGCGACGTCGCGGCGCGGCGGCGAGCGATGGAGCTCGATTCGGCCCTCGGGATCCTGTCGAGCTTCGATGAGGGGACCGACCTCGTTCTCTTCTACAAGTACCTGATGGTCCTGGAGGGGAACCCGGAATACGCCCTGCATTTCAATGCCTCCGACGAACTGAGCGCCGGGCAGCGCCACTACGCGGAGACGCAGCTGAAGCTGTTCAAGGCGTGGTACGCGTCTTGGGCCAAGGACGGCGCACGGGACGCGGCCTGAGCGTCTCGAACCGGGAGGGCCGACGCACTGCGCCTTTGCGCCGGAGGGGCCGTCGGCGCTATGGCGGGGGCGCGATCGTTCACAGCCCGCGAACCCCGTCATGAGAATCACCCAGGCCTTCACCTTCGAGGCGGCCCACCGCCTGCCGAACGTGCCCGCGACACATCGGTGCCACCGGATGCACGGGCATTCCTACCGGGTCGAACTGACCGTCGAGGGGCCGGTCGACGAGCGGACGGGCTGGGTGATCGACTTCTACGACATCGAATCGATCTTCGGCCCGCTGCTGCTGCGCCTCGATCATCATTGCCTCAACGAGATCGAGGGCCTCGAAAACCCCACCGCCGAGAACATCGCGGCCTGGATCTGGCATCGCCTGAAGCCGGACCTGCCCGGCCTCGCCCGGGTGCGGATCAACGAGACGCCGATGTCCTGGGCCGACTACGATGGCGACTGAGCGGATCGCGGGCGACGACGCGGCCCTCGTCCTGTTCTCGGGCGGACAGGATTCGGCCACCTGCCTCGCCTGGGCGCTCGACCGGTTCGCCCGCGTCGAGACCCTGGGCTTCGATTACGGTCAGCGCCACCGGATCGAACTGGATTGCCGGGACAGCCTGCGCAGCGGCCTCGCGGCCATCGATGCCGCCTGGGGGCGGCGCCTCGGCGAGGACCATGTGCTCGCCCTCGATGCTTTGGGCGCCGTCTCCGACACGGCGCTGACCCGCGAGACCGAAATCGGCTTCGAGTCGTCGGGCCTGCCGAACACCTTCGTGCCGGGGCGGAACCTCGTCTTCCTCACCTTCGCCGCCGCGCTCGCCTACCGGCGGGGCATCCGCCACATCGTCGGCGGCATGTGCGAGACGGATTATTCCGGCTACCCGGATTGCCGCGACGACACGGTGAAGGCCCTTCAGGTGGCCCTGAACCTCGGGATGGAGCGCCGCTTCGTCCTGCACACGCCGTTGATGTGGATCGACAAGGCCGCGACCTGGCGTCTCGCGCAATCGCTCGGCGGCGTGCGGCTTACCGATCTTATCGTGGAGGAGAGCCACACCTGCTACCTCGGGGAGCGCGGGGCGCGCCACGCATGGGGCTATGGCTGCGGGCAGTGCCCCGCCTGCCGGCTGCGGGCCGAAGGCTACGCGCGCTTTACGGCGACGGCGGTTTAGGCGAGGCCGCCAGCCCGCCGACCAGGGCCGCCAGCGTATCCCCGAACGCGGCCGGGCACGCGAACAGCCGCTCCATCAGCAGCGCCCCTTCGAGGGTCGCGAGGATCGAGCGGGCCTGCAACGCGGGGTCGAGGCCGGGGCGCAGGCTTGCGTCCGCCACGCCCTCACGCAGCACCTCCTCCAGCCATGCGAGGTGTTTGCGGAAGAATGCCACGATGTCCTGGCGCAGGCGCTCGGGCAGGGCCTCGCCTTCGATGGCCAGCGCCGCGCAGAGGCAGCCGAGCCCCTGCTCGACCCCGCCGAGGTAGAGCCGGCCATAGGCCGCGATGCGCCTCGGCCCGTCCGGCACCTCGGCGCGGATGGAGGCCATCGCCTCCGAATAGCGCGTGTCGTAGGCCGCGATCAGCGCGGCGGCGAGATCGGCCTTGGTCGGGAAATGGTGGTGGATGCTCGCCTTGCGGATCCCCACCGCCTCCGCGAGGTCAGCATAGCTGAACCCGGCATAGCCCCGGCTGCGCACCAGGGTCTCCGCCTCAATCAGCAGCTCCGCTCGCGTGTCGCGCATCGCTTGTCTCGACCCTGCGGCACAATCGCCTGAACACGGGCGTCCCTTGACGCCTTTCGAAATCTACCTACTAATTGGTCGGAAAGAAAGACCGGGAGGTTTCGGCATGGCGGCATCGTCCGTTCATCCGACGAGAAACGGCCCCACGCGACGGCAATCGCTGTTCGGCGGCCTGTGCCTGTGCTGTCTCGGGACGGCGGGCCTCTCCCCGCGCGCCTATGCCGAATCCTTCACGATGGAGGAGGTCGGCCCCGGCATTTTCATCCGCAAGGGGCTGATCGCGGATGCCGACGCGCAGAACTTGGACGCCATCGCCAATATCGGGTTCATCGTCGGCGAATCGGGAGTGCTCGTCACCGAGTCGGGTGGAAGCCTCGCGGACGGACAGTGGCTGCGGGGCGAGATCGCCAAGCGCACGGATAAGCCGATCACCCATGTGGTGCTGACCCATGTCCACCCGGACCACGCCTTCGGCGCCGGGGCCTTCACGGCGGACAGGCCGGTCTTCGTCGGCCATGCCAAGCTGCGGGAGGCGCTGGACGCGCGCGGCGAGTTCTACCGCAAGCGCCTCATCGACCTGTTCGGCGAGGAGAAGACCGGCCCGGTCGTCTACCCGACCATGACCGTATCCGACACGGCCGAGATCGACCTCGGTGACCGCAAGCTCGCCTTCACAGCCCACGGCCCAGCGCACACGACGAGCGACCTCTCGATGCGGGATTCTAAGAGCGGCCTGCTCTTCCCAGCGGACCTCCTCTTCGTGGAGCGAATCCCGTCCCTCGACGGCAGTCTGAAGGGCTGGCTGAAGGAGCTGGATCGCATCAAGGCGACCGGCGCCGCGCAGGCGGTGCCCGGCCACGGGCCGGTGCGGGTCGAGCTGGCCCCCGCCGTGGCGGACCTGACCGCCTACCTCACCGCCCTCCGCGACGAGACCAAGGCGGCCATCGCCAAGGACGTGCCGATCGACAAGGCGGTCGGAACGGTGGCGCAAGGCCAACAGGACAAGTGGAAGTTGTTCGATCACTATAACCGCCGGAACGTGACGGTGGCTTACCAGGAACTCGAGTGGGACTGATCCGTCATTCATCGATAAACCGAACATTGGGAGACAACGCCATGCGCCCGACCCTCGCCTTCGCCCTCGCTTTCTCCGCCGCGACGCTGGTCGCGCCGCTCGCCCATGCGGCGGGCGCGTCGGACACCGACCAGGAGCGCAATGCCCGCTGGCAGGAGATCGCCAAGTCGATCTTCGGCGACAAAAAGATCGAACCGACCGACACGCTGGTGAAGCTCGAAGCGCCCAAGCGCGCCGAGGATGCGGCCCTGGTGCCGATCACCCTGTCGATGCCCGACCGCGACAAGATCAAGTCGGTCTCGCTCATCATCGACGACAACCCGGCGCCCTACGCCGCCAAGTTCGAGTTCGGCCCGGCCGCCGATACGAACGAGCTGAAGCTGCGCGTGCGGGTGAACAACTATACGGACATGCACGCGGTCGTGGAGACCTCGGACGGCAAGCTCTACGAGGCCAAGCAGTTCGTGAAGGCGTCCGGCGGCTGCTCGGCCCCCATGGGCATGAGCGACGAGGAGGCCATGAAGGGCATGGGCGACATGCGCATGAAGTTCGCGGAGGCGCAGCCCGGCAAGCCCGTCGAGGCGACGCTGATGATCCGCCACCCGAACTTCTCGGGCATGCAGATGAACCAGGTCACGCGCGATTTCACGCCGGCCCGTTACATCGACAAGCTCACCGTCTCGGCGGGCGACAAGACCGTCTTCACCATGACGGGCGACATCTCCATCGCCTCGAACCCGGTGATCAATTTTGGCTTCAAGCCGGACGGGCAGGCGATCAAGGTCGCCGCGAGCGACAACCAGGGCGGTCGCTGGTCGCACAGCTTCAACGCGCCGAGCCCGACGAACTGATGGGGCTTCGCGGTACCTTTCTGGGGCGGGCGGCGGCCGTCGCGGCGGCCGCCCTGTGCCTCGCCGCCGCCGAGCCGGCCGTTTCGCCGGTCGACGTGCCGGAGCCGCCGGGCCTCTATACCGGCCCGCAGCGGGGCTACACGCCGCCGACTCTGAAGGGGGCCCGCGTGGTCGACGCGGCGACGGTCGCCGCGATGCTCGACGGGCCGGATAAGCCGGTGCTGATCGACGTCGCCATGCGCGAGCGCAAGCCCGCGAACTTTCCCGAGGGCCGGCTGTGGCTGCCGGTCCATCCCTCGATCCCCGGCGCCGTGTGGTTGCCGAACGCGGGCGCGGTGCCGCTACCGCCGGAGCGCGAGGCCCTGTTCTTCAGCCGCGTCGAGCAACTGACCGGCGGCGACAAGGCCAAGCCCATCGTGGTGTTCTGCCACGTGGAATGCTGGGGAAGCTGGAACGCGGGCAAGCGCCTCGTGGAGAAGGGCTACACGGCGGTGAACTGGTTCCCGCTGGGCGTCGAGGGCTGGCAGGACACCCACGAGACCCGGAACCTCACCGAGGACCCGGAGTGGAAGCGCGCCGAAGGCCCCTGACATCTCCCCCGTTCCGCCGCGACCGGCCCCTGGCTCGCGGCGTCGCCTGTCGTATAAGGCGCCACGCCGGATCCCGGCGGTGAGCGTTGGGGAGCGCGGGATGTCCCAGGTCATCCAATCCCGCCGCCTGCGGGCGGTGGATATCGGCAAGCGCAAGGCCGAGGGGCGGAAGATCGTCTCCCTCACCGCCTATCACGCCCATACCGCCGGTATCGTCGATCCCTTCTGCGACTTCATCCTCGTGGGCGATTCCCTCGGCATGGTGATGCACGGGATGGAATCGACCATCCCCGTGACCTTGGAGATGATGATCCTCCAGGCGCAGGCGGTGATGCGCGGGACATCGAAGGCGCTGGTCGTCGTGGACATGCCCTTCGGCTCCTACGAGGCGAGCCGCGAGCAGGCCTTCGTCAACGCCTCCCGCGTGCTCAAGGAGACCGGCGCCGGGGCGATCAAGATGGAGGGCGGCGCCCATTTCGCCGACACGGTGGCCTTCCTCGTGCAGCGCGGCGTGCCGGTGATGGGCCATATCGGCCTCACCCCGCAGGCGGTCAACGTGATGGGGGGCTTCAAGGTGCAGGGCCGCGCGCCCGACGACGAGCGCCGCCTGTTGGAGGATGCCCGCGCCATCTCCGAGGCGGGGGCCTTCGCCATCGTGCTGGAGGGCATCGTGGAGCCGGTGGCACGGGCCATCGCGACCTCGCCCAAGGTGACAGCCGCCACCATCGGCATCGGCGCCTCCTCCGTCTGCGACGGGCAGATCCTGGTGCTGGAAGACATGCTCGGCCTGTCCGAGCGGACGCCGAAATTCGTGCGCCAGTTCGGGTCGCTGCGCGCCCATATCGAGGGGGCGGTGCAGGCCTATGCGGAGGAGGTCCGCGCCGGCACATTCCCAGGGCAGGACCAGACCTACGGTTGAAGCTACCCGACCCGGCGCGCGGACAGGCGCAGGCCCGGCGCGGGGCGCTCCAGCAGCACCTCCCGGCGAAAGCGCACGAGCCGGGCCGGGCGGCCGGCGGCGCCGCTGGTCAGGCTCTCCGTCTCCTCGACCAGTCCCTGCTGGGCGACGAGGCGGCGGAAATTCTGCTTGTGCAGTTGCACGCCCGACAGCGCCTCGACGGTCCGCTGCAATTGCAGCAGCGTGAATTCCGGCGGCATCAGCTCGAACACGACCGGGCGGTATTTGATCTTGCCGCGCAGGCGCCCGATCGCCGTGGCGAGGACCCGGCGATGGTCGAAGGCCATGGGCACGCCGGTCGGGTCGCCCGCCCGGCCCGGCCCCAGATTGCCCCGCGATTCGGGGATCAGCCCCGCCTCGAACAGCAATTCGTAGCGTTCGAGCACCCGCTCCTCGTTCCACGTGCCGCCGTTCATGCCGAAGGTCAGGCCCAGACGGTCGAGGCGGCGCTGGCGCAGGGCCTTGTCCGGCGTCTCGGCGGCCCAGGCCATGAGGCGGGGCGCGATGGCATCGAGCTGCGCGGGGCGGCCCCGGCGGAAATCCTCGTAGGGCAGGTAGCGATACCAATTGTGCCACGCGGCCTCGGCGAGGCCGGCGGGGCGCTCCTCCCGCACCAGGGCGAGATAGGCGACCGACAGGGCGTGCGCGGCCGGCGCGGCCTCGCTGCCGGAACGGTCGCGGTCGCCGAAGGTGTAGAGCTGCTCGACATAGCCGAGTCGCTGATTGGTCTGCCGCTCCACCCAGGCCCGCAGGCCCTTCTCCAGGGTGGCGTGCTCCGGCACCAGCGGGCCGGCGGGAAGGCCGTCGCCCCGGCAGGTGGCCTGTCCGGGCACGCGGATCGTCAAGGCACGGGGCTCGCCCTCATTGGCGGCCACGATCACCGCCACGAGGCCCACGGCCGAGCGATCGGTCTCCGGTTGCCCGTCGCCCGCTCCCGTCACACTGCGTCTCTGCTCCTCGGCGACCGACATGCGCCCCGGAATCGCCCCCACCCGCTCAAGGCCGCCTGAGCCAGAGCCGCCCGGCGCTATAGGCGCGAGGACGGGCGATCCGTCAACGCGACGGGGCGTCCCCGCGCGGCTCGGGATCAGGCGAGGCACGAGAATGTCATTGAGGATTGCCAAATTATCCCTTGCGTTTGCGGGAGATTCTGGATTGATTCCAATCTCAAGATGCCTGAACGCACAGCACCAAGTCTCTGGTGGCAATTAACCCCCGCTCAACGGGCGATGTTGCGCCGCCTGTGGTGCGAAGGGCCTCTGCCCACCCCCGATCCCGGTGAGATGCGCACCGTGCGCTCCCTCGTGCGGCGCGGCCTGCTCCGCACGCGCGACCGCGGGCGCGACCGCGCCTCCGAGCCGGGATGCTGGTTCCTGACCGCGCGGGCGGTTCGCCTCGTGTCGCAGGCGGAGGGCATGGCGCCGCCACTCCAGCCGAAGCCGGAGGGCACCCTCGCCGCAGAAAGGCAGAGCGAGGAGGCCTGAGGCCTCCCCGCGGGACGTCAGGCGCCGAGGCCGCCGACGCAGATGTACTTCACCTCGAGGTAATCCTCGATGCCGAGCCGGCCGCCCTCGCGGCCCAGGCCCGACTCCTTCACGCCGCCGAAGGGCGCTACCTCGGTGGTGATGATGCCCTCGTTGACGCCGACCATGCCGTATTCCAGCGCCTCGGAGACCCGGAACATCCGGCCGAGATCGCGGGTGTAGAAGTAGCAGGCGAGGCCGTATTCGGTGTCGTTGGCCATGTGGATCGCCTCGGCCTCGTCCTTGAAGCGGAAGAGGGGGGCGAGCGGCCCGAACGTCTCCTCGCGGGCGACATCCATGGCAGGCGTCGCGTTCACGACGACGGTCGGCTCGAAGAACTGGCCGCCCAGGGCGTGGCGGTGGCCGCCCGCGATGACCTTGCCGCCCTTGTCGAGGGCGTCGCGGATATGGGCCTCGGTCTTCTCCACGGCGGCCATGTCGATGAGTGGACCCTGGGCCACGCCCTCGTGCGTGCCGTCGCCGACCTTCAGCTTGTTCGCCGCCTCGGCCAGCTTCTCGGCGAAGGCGTCGTAGATGCCGTCCTGCACGAGGAAGCGGTTCGTGCAGATGCAGGTTTGGCCGGAGTTGCGGAACTTCGCGAGCATGGCGCCCGCCACCGCGCGGTCGAGGTCGGCGTCGTCGAACACGATGAAGGGCGCGTTGCCGCCCAGTTCCATCGAGACCTTCTTCACCGTGCTGGCAGCCTGCTGCAGCAGCACCTTGCCCACCTCGGTGGAGCCGGTGAACGTCACCTTCTTCACCAGCGGGTTGCCGGTCAGCTCGCCGCCGATGGCGCGGGCCGGGCCGGTGAGGATCGAGACCAGCCCGTCCGGGATGCCGGCCATCTGGCAGAGCTTGCCCCAGGCAAGGCCCGAGAGGGACGTCTGCGAGGCGGGCTTGATGACGATGGGGCAGCCGGCCGCGAGCGCCGGGGCGAGCTTGCGGGCGATCATCGAGGAGGGGAAGTTCCACGGGGTGATCGCCGCCACCACGCCGATCGGCTCCTTGGTGACGAGGATCTTCCGGTCCGCCCAGGGGGAGGGGACGGTCTCGCCGTAGACGCGGCGGGCTTCCTCGGCGAACCACAGGACGTAGGCGGCCGACATGCCGACCTCGCCCCGCGCCTCGGTGAGGGACTTGCCCTGCTCGGCGGTGAGGATCTGCGCCAGATCCTCCTGGTTCTCGGTGATCACGGCGGCGAGCCTGCGCAGGAGCACGGCGCGCTCGTTGGCGGTCTTGGCCCGCCAGGCCGGATAGGCGGCGTGCGCGGCCTGGATGGCGCGCTTCGTCTCCTCGGCGCCGGCATTCGGCACCCGCGCGATGACCGCGCCGGTGGCCGGGTTGGTGACGTCGATCCGGCCCGCGCCGGATTTCGACCATTCCCCGCCGATCAGGCAGGCTTCCACGAGAAGCTCGGGGTTCTTCAGCGTTAACCGATCACCGGTCTCAGGCATCCAACGGTTCCTTGGGCGGCGACGGCTCGGTCTGGGCGCGCGGGGGCACGCTGCGAGCCGTGCTGCGGGCCTGAGCCTCCGCGCGCGTCTCGAACACGTGGGGCGCAAGATCCCGCGATTGCAGGGAGGCGCCGAGCTTGAGCCGCATGAAGGCACTCGTCGTGTACCGCGAGGCCGTGGCGTAGTAGCGGCTTTCCAGATAGGCGATCATCGAGAAGTAGGCTTCGGCCACGGCGGGATCAAGCTCGAAGCCGTCGTAGTTGGCGATCAAGTGGACACGCTTGCCGATCTGTTGGCAGGTCCGCTCGAATTCCCGCCGCACGAGGTCGACATCCTCCACCGTGCGGACCTGGAAGCCCTCGTAATTGGCGAAGAGTGTATTCCGCTCGGCATCGTAGGACATGCGCTCCGACAGGCTCATGCCCAGCAGCCACTGTTCCAGGCCCATCGCCTCGTCCCGGAACAGGCGCGGATCCATCGGCGCGGGGTCGCGCACGATGGGCGTGAAGTCCATGTGAGCGAGGATGTCCCGGTCGATGTCGATGCCCGGCGCCACCTCCACCAGTTCCACGCCCTCGGTGGTGCGGCGGAAGACGCAGCGCTCGGTCACGTAGAGCACCGGCTGGCCGCGCTCGGCCGCGTAGGCGCCGGAGAACGTCACCTGCTCCACGGCGCGCACGAACTTCCTGGATTTGCCCTCCTTCAGGATGCGCAGCGTCCCGTCCGTGAGGCTGATGTCGAGGCCCCCCGCCGTGAAGCTCCCGGCGAAGACGAGGCGCTTGGCGTTCTGCGAGATGTTGATGAAGCCGCCGGCCCCGGCGAGCTTGGTGCCGAAGCGGCTGACGTTGACGTTGCCCTCTTCGTCCGCCTCCGCGAGGCCGAGGCAGGCGAGGTCGAGGCCGCCACCGTCGTAGAAGTCGAATTGCTGGTTCTGGTGGAGCACGGCGGCCGGGTTCAGCGCCGCGCCGAAATCGAGCCCGCCCTGGGGCAGGCCGCCGATCACGCCGGGCTCGGCGGTGAGTGTCAGGTATTTCAGCACCCGCTCTTCCGCCGCCACCTTGGCGACGCCCTCCGGCACGCCGATGCCGAGATTCACGACGCCGCCCATCGGCAATTCGAAGGCGCAGCGCCGTGCGATCACCTTGCGGATGTCGAGGGGCAGGGTGCCGATCCGGTCGAGCGGCACCCGCTGGCGGCCGGTGAAAGCGTGGTTGTAGGGCGTCGCGTAGGTCTGGTGGTGGTTCTCGGGCTTCGAGAGCACCACGCAATCCACCAGCACGCCCGGCACCGTCACCTCGCGCGGGGCCAGCGATCCGTTCTCGGCGATGCGCTCCACCTGCGCGATGACGAAGCCGCCGGAATTCTTCGCGGCCATGGCGGCGGCGAGGTTGTCGAGCGTCAGCGCCTCGCGCTCCATGGTGACGTTGCCGGCCGGGTCGGCGGTGGTGCCGCGAATGAGCGCGACGTTCACCGGGAAGGTCCGGTAATGCAGCCACGGCTCGCCGTGCAGGTCGATCAGGCTGACGAGGTCTTCCAAAGTCCGGTCGTTGAGCTTGCCGCCGCCCTTGCGCGGATCCACGAAGGTGTGGAGCCCCACCTTGGTGATGTGGCCGGCGGTCTTGGCGGCGATGTCCCGGTAGAGGTGCGAGACCACGCCCAGCGGCAGGTTGTAAGCCTCGATCGTGCCCTCGATCGCCATGGCGCCGAGCTTCGGCACGAGGGACCAGTGCCCCCCGACGACGCGGCGGATCAGGCCCGGCATGGCGAGGCGGTTGAGGCCGCGATCCTTGCCGTCGCCGGGGGCGGCGGCAAACATCAGGCCGAGGTCGCGGGGGCCCTTGCCCTCGGTGAAGCGCCGGGCGAGCGCCAGGATGAGTTCGTCGGGCGTGCCGATGCCGACGAAGCCGGAGACGGCGACCATGTCGCCGTCCTGCACGATGGCCACGGCCTCGTCGGCGGTGACGATCTTGTTCTTGAGGCCGGTGGGGAGGCGTTGTCCGTCAGCCACGGGCGGCGATCCAATCCGCGATGCCCGAACCCAGGAGCTTCTGCGCCTTGCCGCCGACGAACACGCCGACATGCCCGCCGGGCAGGCCGAGTTCGGTGTAATCCTCGGTGCCGATCTTGCCGCGCAGGGCCTGCGAGGTCGCGGGCGGGATGATGTGATCGTCCTGCGCGAACACGTTGAGCACCGGGCAGGTGATGTTCTTCAGCTCCACCTTGCGCCCACCGAGTTCGAAGTCGCTCTTCACCAGCTTGTTGTCCTGGTAGAGGTCCTTCAGCCATTGCTTGGCCGCCTCGCCGGGATGGTCCGGCCGGTCGGAGATCCATTTCTCCATGCGCAGGAAGTTCAGGAACTTCTTGCGATCATCGAGGGCTTCGAGCAAATCGAGATTGTACTTCGTCATGGTGCGCATGGGCGTCATCATGGAGAAGACCGAGCCCATGAACTCCCCCGGTAGGGAGCCCTGCGCGGCGATCAACTGGTCGATGTCCTCGGCCGAGAGCGACCGCACCCAGATATTGATGAAGCCGTGGCCCTTGCGGTTCTCCACGGTGTCGGCGTGGAAATCGACCGGCGTGATCGTCAGCACCATGGCGTTGACGGTCTCGGGGTAGAGCGCCGCGTAGCAAGTGGTAAAGACACCGCCCTCGCAGATGCCGAGGAGGTTCACCTTTTCGCGGTTCGTCGTGTCGTTGATGAAGGCGACACACTCCGCGAGGTAGCCATCGACGTAATCGTCGATGGTGACGAAACGGTCGGCCCGGCCGGGATTGCCCCAATCGACCACGTAGAGGTCGAGACCGAGGTTCAGCAGGTTGCGGACGAGCGAGCGGTCCTCCTGCAGGTCGGCCATCGTGTAGCGGCCGATCAGCCCGTAGACGATCAGGATGGGGGGCAGGCCCCGGCTCTCCGTGAGCGGCCGGTAGCGGTAGAGGCTGACCTTGTCCTGGCTCCAGACGAGATCCTTCGGGGTCGTGGCGATGCGCACGTCCTCGTCGCGGACGCTGGCGAAGAGCTTGGCGCCCTCGGCCATCTTGCGTCCGAGGGCGCCGACCTCCGCCATCATCTCGGCGGGGGTGAGGTCGAGGGGCGTGGCGGCCGGCAAGCCGTGCCCGCTGTCTGTGGTCTCAGCCATGGCTTTCCTCCCGTGTCGCCCCGGCCTTCGCGCGCTTCGTGGCGGCGCGCTTGTCCTTCTTCAGGGAGCGGACCTCCCGGCGAAGCTCGGTGAGGCTGCGGTGGACGTCGTCCAGTTCCGCGCGGCTCGGCTGGCCGTAGAGGTCGCTCATGAAGCCGGCCACGTCCTGCTGCGCGAGGCGCAACTCGGTGGCCGCCTTGAGTACGTCCCGCTGGGAGGCGAGGAAGGCGTCCGAGCGCTGCACGTCGAGGAGCACGCCGTTCGCGGTCTCGATCCAGTGCTGCATCATGTCCCGGCCGGTCGGGTAGGTCTCGCCCCGCGCGGCGCGGGCATTGGCCTCGCGGGCGAAGGTGCCGGCGGCCCGCGTCCAGGCGTCGAGCATCACCGCCTGATGCTTGCCCTGCGCCTGCCGCAGGGCGGCGAAGGCCGTGAACAGGGCGGCGAAGCGCTTCTCGGATTGCCACAGGTCGGCGAGTTGCGGCCCCTCGGACATCCGGTTGAGGGTCGCGCTGAAATCGCTGGTGCCGCCGAGCCAGGCCTGGGGGTCGAAGATCCGCGCGAGAACGGCGCCCGCCGTGGGGTCGCTGGTCGCGGCCACGCCCTGGAGCGAGGCGGCCAGCGTCTGCGACAGGGAGGTCGCCGCCGCCCAGGCTTGGGTGAGGGAGGTCTGCGCCTCCGCGAACTGGCCGAGGTCGGGGGCCGGCGGGAAGGCGCCGAAGCCCGCCGCGTTGTTGCCCATGCCGGGGGGCGTGAGGAAGCCCATCCCCGTGCGGGCCCAGAACTCGCCCATCGCCTTGAACGCGTCGAACTGGTCCATCCCGGCGTGTCCCCCGTCCGTTGCTTATTTCGCTCTCGACCTTTGAGACTAACCGAGAAGCCCTTCGTTCCCATCCGTCTCCTCATCCTGAGGTGCTGCGAAGCAGCCTCGAAGGAGGCATCCAGATGTCGCTGCGATCCCTGGAGCCCTCCTTCGAGGCCCGGCAAGCCGGGCACCTCAGGATGAGGTCTAGTGGAGGGAAAACGGGCTTCTCGATCGAGTCCCGGAATGATTCGGAGGATGGGATGCGTGGCCCATCCTCCGTCATGGGCGTCAGGCCGCCGGGCGGACCTCGCCGAGCGCCCCGGCGTAGATCGCGTAGGCGTCGTCGTAGGTGACCTCGCGCGGGTTGTTCACGAGGAGGCGGGTCTGCTTCATGGCGTCCGTCGCCATGCGCTCCAGATCGCCCTCCTTGACGCCGACTTCGCTCAGCGAGGCCGGCACCTTGCAATCGTGGCAGATCGCCTGGAGGCATTCCACGAAGCGGGCGGCGGCTTCGGCCTCCGGCAGGTCGGCGGCGGCGGGGTCGAGGATCGGCGCCAGTTCCGCGTAGAGCCCCTGCGCGTGGCTGAGGTTGAAGCGCATCACGCCCATCAGGACCAGCGCGTTCGAGAGCCCGTGCGGCACGTGGAAGATCGCCCCTACCGGATAGGCGAGCGCATGGACGGCGGCGACCGGCGCGTTCGCGAAGGCCATGCCGGCCAGCATCGAGCCGAGCAGCATCCCGGAGCGCGCCTCAACGTTCTTGCCGTCCGAGCAGGCGGTGCGGATGTTGGCCGAGAGCAGCGCCAGCGCCTGCTTGGCGAGCTGGTCCGAGATCGGGTTCTTCTTGTTCTTGCTGGTGAAGGCCTCGATGGCGTGCACCATCGCGTCGATACCGGTGGCGGCGGTGACGTGGGCGGGCAGGCCCAGCGTCAGCTCCGGGTCGAGCACCGCCCAATCGGGCAGGAGCTTCGGGGCCACGACGCCCTTCTTCTCGGTGGTCGGCGTGGTGACGATGGAGATCGGCGTCACTTCCGAGCCTGTGCCGGCGGTGGTCGGCGCGAGGATCAGCGGCAGGCGATCACCCTTGGCGAGGCCGACGCCGTAGATGTCCTCCAGCTTGTCGTCCGACTTGGCGAGGTAGGCGACGAGCTTGGCCGTATCGAGCGCCGAGCCGCCGCCGATGGAGAGCACGAGGTCCGTGCCGAGGTCCCGCGCGCGGGCGGCGGCGGCCTCGATCACCGACGAGGGCGGATCGGCCACGACATCCTCGTAGACGTCGATGGCGATGCCCGCCTTGGCCAGGGCCTCCTCGGCGGAGCGGGTGAGGCCCGCCGCCCGGACGCCCTTGTCGGTGACGAGCATGACGCGCTTGGCGCCGTAGCTCGCCACGATGTCGGGGAGCTTCTTCGAGGCGCCGGCCTCGAACAGGACGTTCGGCGTGGTCTGGAAGGTGAACGGGTTCATGGGCTTTCCGTTTCGCTCTCAGTTCTCTCGCTCACTTGCCAAGCCCACCCTCGTCTTTGCGAGCGGAGCGAAGCAATCCAGGGATCCGCCACGTCCTGAGAAGGCCCGCTGCCCTGGATTGCTTCACTCCGCTCGCAATGACGGAGGAGGCGCGATCCAGGGCGGCTTTCCCGTTAGTTCGCCTGCTCGAAGGGCTTCACCTTCGCGCGCAGCTCCTCGACCAGCACGCGGGTGTTCTCCGAGTAGTCGATCGGCACGGCCACGAGGTGGACGCCGCCCGCGTTGAACGCCTTGTCGAGGGTCGGCACGAGGTCCTGCACCGCCTCGATGCGGTGGCCCGTGGCACCGTAGGATTCAGCGTATTTCACGAAGTCCGGGTTGCGGAACGTCATGCCGTAATCCTTGAAATGATCCACCGCCTGCTTCCAGCGGATCATCCCGTAGGCCGAATCGTCCAGCACCAGCACCACGAGGTTGAGGCCGAGGCGCACCGCGGTCTCCATCTCCTGGCTGTTCATCATGAAGCCGCCGTCGCCGCACACCGCCATCACGCGGCTGCCGGGGTTCAGCATCGCCGCCATCATCGCGGAGGGCAGGCCCGCGCCCATCGTGGCCAGCGCGTTGTCGAGGAGCAGCGTGTTGGCGACGTAGGTGCGGTAGTTCCGGGCGAACCAGATCTTGTACATCCCGTTGTCGAGACACACGATTCCGTCCTCGGGGATCACCTGGCGCACGTCGTGGACGAGGCGCTGCGGCGTCACCGGGAAGCGGTCCTCGGTGGCGCGATCGGAGATGTGGCTGAGGATGTGCTCGCGCAGGTGCAGGAGCGCGCCCGCGTTGGGGAGCTTGCCCTCCAGCTCGTCGGCGAGCAGCTTCAGGGTCGGCCCGAGATCGCCCACCACCTCCGCGTCGGGGTAGTACACCTCCTCCACGTTGGCCGGCATGTAGCCGATATGGACCACCTTCTGGTCCTTCTGGCCCATGAAGAAGGGCGGCTTCTCGATCGTGTCGTGGCCGATGGCGATGATCACGTCCGCCCGGTCGATGGCCTCGTGGACGTAGTCGCGCTCGGAGAGGGCGGCCGTGCCCATGTAGAGCTGCGTGCCGCCCGCGACGGTGCCCTTGCCCATCTGCGTGGTGAAGAACGGGATCTGCGTCCGGTGGACGAATCCGCCGAGCTCGCCCGTGGCGCGGGGCCGGCTCGCGGCGGCGCCGAGCATGATGAGCGGGCGCTTGGCCTGGAGGATCAGCTCGGCCGCGCGGGCGATGGCCTTCGGGTGAGCGACCGGGATGTCGATCGGGTGCGAGGGCACGAGGCTGGCCTCGGCCTGCTCGGAGGCGATGTCCTCCGGCAGTTCGAGCAGGACCGGGCCGGGCCGCTCCTCCATGGCGACGCGGAAGGCGTCGCGCACGATGGTCGGGATCGAGGAGGCCGAGACGATCTGCCGGGCCATCTTGGTGATCGGCTTCATCGAGCTGATCACGTCCACGATCTGGAACTTGGCCTGCCGCGAGGACAGGATGCCCTTCTGGCCGGTGATGATGATCATCGGCATGGCGCCGAGATGGGCGTAGGCCGCGCCGGTGGAGAAGTTGAGCGCCCCCGGGCCGAGGGTCGAGAGGCACACGCCGGGACGGCCGGTGAGGCGCCCATGGGTCGCGGCCATGAAGGCGGCGGCCTGCTCGTGCCGGGTCAGCACCAGCTGGATCTTCGAGGTGCGCAGCGATTCCACCACGTCGAGGTTTTCCTCGCCGGGAATGCCGAAGATGCGGTCGACGCCCTCGTTCTCCAGGGCTGCGACGAGGAGGTCTGATCCTTTGGGCATCGTATCTTCCGCTGAGGTGACGAGGGGGCGGAACGGGTGCGTTCGGCTGAAGCGCGGCACCGCCCGTCGCCACGGCGGCCCGCTCACGGGTCCGTTCGGGACGATGCTGTTCGTCCCTTCTTGCCCGGTTAGAGGATTCCCGCACCCACCCGGTCAAGGCCAGGACCCGCCGACAAGTCACAGATAGCGCCGGTTCTCATTCCACTGCTGTCGTATTCTCTCCCGAGAGCTGCACAAGCAGGTTCCGAAGCCAGCGATGAGCGGGATCCTTGTCGTATGAGGCATGCCAGAGCATCGACACCGAAACCTCGTCGAGGGCGACCGGCACGGGGCTGACGCTGAGCCCGAGCGATCCGGCGAAGGAGGTGGCGAGTCGCGCATGCATCGTCGCGAGGAGGGGGGCCGCCCGCACCAGGGAGGGCACCACCAGGAAGCGCGGCGTCGTCACGGCGAGCACCCGTGAGCGCCCGATCAGCGCGAGCGCATCGTCCACCACGCCGTGCGCGGTCTCGCGCAGGGAGGTCAGGACATGGGGGAAGCGCAGGTAATCGTCGAGGCCGATCGGAGCGCGGAGCCCGACGAGATCGGCGTTGAACAGCACCACGTAGCTGTCGCGGTAGAGCTGGCGCTGCTTGTGGTGCACCTGTCCTTTCGTGAACAGGCCGAGGGCGAGGTCGACCCGGTCGGCGTCGAGTTCGTCGAGGATGCGTACCGCCTCCACCGAGCGCAGCAGCAGCCGGATGCCGGGCGCATGGGCGCGCAGATGCGCCACGAGGCGCGGCCCCAGCAGGATTTCGAGACTGTCCGGCAGGCTGACGATGAAGGTCCGCTCGACGGTCGCCGGATCGAACTGCTCCTCGCGGTGGACCAGGGCCTGCACGCCGCGCAGCACGCCGCGCAGGGGTTCGGCCAGGGCGATGGCGCGGGGCGTCGGGCGCATCCCGTCCGGCGCGCGGGTCAGCAACTCGTCATCGAAGAGCCGACGCAGGCGGGCGAGGCTGGCGCTCATGGCCGATTGACCGATGCCGATCCGGGCGGCGGCCCGCGTGACGCTGCGTTCCTGCAACAGCGCGTCGAGGGCCACCAGCAGGTTGAGGTCGATGCGCGCGAGATCGACGTGGTCGATCGCCATCAGCGGGCCGCCCAGTTCCGGCCGGTGCTCTGCATCAGCGGACCCCGCGCTCGCCGGGCCGGTCCGCCGCCGGCGGCTTGTAGTCGGCGGCGGGTTCGGCCCGCTGAAGGGCCACCTGCGCGGCGTGGAACCACCAGAGCGGCAGATCGCGGTTCGACCCCACGAGGTCCGAGATCCAGCCCTCCTTCGGCATCATGTCGGCGCGGTCGGCGAACAGCTTCAGCGCGCCCTCGACGCGTTCCCGCTGGGCCCGCTCGCGGATCGCCTCGCGCTCGGCCGCCGCCTGGGCGTCGCCCGCCGCCACGAGGCGCTGGGTGGCGAGGTCGTCGGCATCGAAGGCGAATTGCTGCCAGAAGGATTCCGCCTCGCGGGCGACGTCCCGCTCCCGTTCCAGGGTCTTCAGCGCGGCCTCGGCCTCGGCGCGGGCGGCATCCGCGTTGCGGGCGCGCTCCAGCATCCGGTTATTGGCTTCGAGCAATTCGCGCTCCCGCTCCGCCGCGATCCGCTGGCGGCGCAGGACGCGCAGCTCCTCCTCCATCTCGCCGCGCAACTGGTCGCTGCGCTCCAGACCCGCGATGAAGTCCTTCAGCGGCCCGTCGAGCAGGGCCTCGGCGCGGGCGCGATAACGCTCGCGCAGGCCCGGATGCTCGCCGTCAATCCGGTCTCCGTCCCAGACCGGCGCGCCGGCGAGGCCGCTCCCGTCATGCTCGTAAAGACAAAGGGCGATGGCCTCGCACAGGGGCGACAGACCGGCAGCGGGCGTACTCATGACTCGACTCGCTTGGCTCCGCCGATGGCAACGCCGGTCCCGCGCCATCGATGCAGGATTCTCTCCCCGATGAGGATGCCCTCGCCCGCCTCACGCGGGAAGGGGCTCGCTGGGTTCCGTGTGGTCGAAAAGACGGGGCGCGGGGATCTCGTCACGGGCGCCCAGGCGCGCGATCAGCCGGTCGGCCACCCGCAGGGCGTTGGCGATGATCGTCAGCGTCGGGTTCACCGCCCCGATCGACGGGAAGAAGCTTGCATCCGTCACGTACAGGTTGTCGAGCCCATGAGCCTTGCAGTCCCGGTCGAGGACGGAGGTCGCCGGATCGGTGCCGAAGCGCAGCGTCCCGGCCTGGTGGGCGGTGCCGCCGATAGGCACGTCCTTGCCGAGATAGAGCGAGCGGTCGAACAGGTGCGGGTGGATGTGGGTCTTGTCGCACAGCTCCTGCAGTTTGCGGCGCAGGCGCTTGTGCGCCTCCGCGTTGGTCTCGGTGAGGTCGAGGTGGACCTTGCCGCCCTTGTAGAAAATGCGGTTCTCCGCCTTCGGGATGTCCTCCGAGGTCAGCCAGAAATCGACGGAGTGCTGGGCGATCCAGTCGAACGGCTTCTCGGGAAACCATTGCAGGAAGCCCGGCAGGCCCTCTCCGTGGACCTGCGCCCCGTCCGACTTGCCGACCATCTGGATATGGCCGAGGGGGAAATCCCAATTGTCCTTCGGATCGGGGTCGCCGAAATAGAAGTCGTTGACGCCGAGCGTCTTCTGGAAGCGCGTCGGGTTGGGGATCTTCGAGATCGCCAGCACCGTCGAGTTGTTGTGGCGCATGTAGTTGCGCCCGACCTGCCCCGAGGCGTTGGCGAGCCCGTCCGGATGCTTGTCCGTCGCCGAGCGCAGCATCAGCAGCGCGGAGGAGAGGGCGCCGCAGGCCACGACCACGAGGTCGGCGCTGGCCGCGAAGGGCTGGCCGTCGCGGGTGCCCTCGATGCCGGTGACGCTGTGGCCCGCCGCGTCGGTGACGAGGCGCTCGACATAGGTCCGCGTCGAGAGGGTGAGGTTCGGGCAATCGCGCAGCGCCGGATCGACGCACATCACCTGCGCGTCGGATTTGCCGTTGGTGGGGCAGGGGAAGCCGTCGAACGACTCGCACTTCACGCAGGGCGAGGTCGAGAGCGGCTGGCCGTCGCGCTCCTGGAGGCGCACCCCCACCGGCAGGTGGAACGGGTGATGGCCCTCGCGCTTCAGATCCTCGGAGAGTTGCTCGATGCGCGGCTCGTGGGTGACAGGCGGATGCGCGTAGGGCTTCCTGGCCCACGGCTCGGTCGGGTCCTCGCCGCGCAAGCCATGGACGTGGAACAGCTCCTCGGCCGCCTGATAATACGGCTCGAGTTCGTCGTAGCCGACCGGCCATCCGGGCGAGAGCCCGTCCTGATGGCGGATCTCGCCGAAATCCTTCTCGCGCAGGCGAAACAGGATCGAGCCGTAGAACTTCGAGTTGCCGCCGACATAATAGTGCAGGCCGGGATGAAAGCTCTTCCCGTCCGAGGAATACCACGTCTCCTTGGCCTGATAGTACCCATCGACGATCACCGCCTGGCTGTCCCAGTTGCGCGGCTCCCGGCGCAGGTAATCCCCGCGCTCCACCAGCAGGATGCGCTTGCCGGTCTGGGCGAGGCGCCAAGCCATCGTTCCCCCGCCGGGGCCGGAGCCGATGATGATGACGTCGTAGCGTTCGCCTGGCATCCACGTCTCCGTTGGATCGGTTGCGCGCAGCCAACGCCCAAGGCGCCGCTCGGATCGGGCACCGCGTTCAAATTCACGCGTGGCGTGTGTCCACAGCAACCAGTGGTTAAGTGCTTTTCCTGACGTCACCTTCAGGTTCGTTTGCGAACGTCACCGCTCGACCCGGCGCGGAGACGTTCATGCCGTTCACCGAACTTGTCCTGGCTGCCATCCTGCTCGCGCTGGCGGGCGGCATCGCGATGGTGTCCCGAGCCCGCCGCCGGAAGGTGACGGACAGCGAGGAAGAGAACCTGCACGACCGCGTCTGGCGGGCGAGCGAGGGCGAGGAACGCTACCGCACCCTCGTGGCGGCGACCACCGACCTCGTGGTGCAGCGGGACGTGAGCGGACGCATCACCTACGCCGACGAGGGCTATGCGCGGCTGTTCGACCGCGAGCCGGCCGATCTGCTCGGCGAGTCGATCGAGCCGCATGTGCTCGATGGGGAAACGGTCTCCGTGCGCGCCGACGGGCTGCGCCGGATCGAGACCCGCATCGTCGCCGCCGATGGTCGCGAGCGCTGGTTCGACGTGGTGGAGGTGCCGGTCGCGGACGGCGACGGGCCGATGCAATGGATGCGCGCGGGCCGCGACATCACCGAGCGCGTCGAGGCGGTGAAGGCCCTCGACGCCGCCCTGGCGCGGGCCGAGAGCGCCAGCGTGGCGAAATCCCGCTTCCTGGCGACGGTCAGCCACGAGATGCGCACGCCGCTCAACGGCATCATCGGCATGACCGACCTGCTGATCGGCACGGGCCTCGACCCTGAACAGACGACCTATGTCGAGGCGGTGCGGGCGAGCGGAAAGGCGCTGCTCGGACTGATCGACGGCATCCTCGATTTCTCGCGGATCGAAGCCGGACGCATCGACCTCGCCGCCGAACCCTTCGACGCGGCCGCCGTGGCCGAGGGCGTGGTGGAGCTTCTGGCGCCCCGCGCCCAGGACAAGGGGCTGGAAATCGCCCTCGACGTCGCCGCCGAGGTGCCGGCCTCGCTGATCGGCGATGCCGACCGCTTCCGCCAGATCCTGCTCAACCTCGCGGGCAACGCCATCAAGTTCACCGAGCGCGGCGGCGTCGGCGTCGCCCTGTCCTTCGGCCGCGAGGGAGTGGTCGTCTCCGTCACCGATACCGGACCCGGCATCGCCGAGGAGCGTCTGCCGCGCCTGTTCGAGGAATTCGAGCAGGGCGACGACAAGGCCGCCAACCGCCACGAGGGCACGGGGCTCGGCCTCGCCATCACCCGACGCCTCGCCACCCGGATGGGCGGGCGGGTCGATGCGCAGTCGCGCGTCGGCGCGGGCTCGACGTTCCGCGCGGTGCTGCCGCTTCCGGCCGCTCCCGTCGAGGGCGAAGGCACGGCCGAGGCGCCGCGCCTCGCCGGCCGCCGCTGCCTGATCGTGGCCGATTCACCGTTCCAGGCGCCGTATCTCGCCAGCGCGCTCGCCCGCCATGGCGGTGCGGCCGTGATCGTGCGTGGGCTGGAGGAAGGGCTCGATGCTCTCTCGGCGGTGGCGTTCGACGCGGTGATCGCGGATCGGGCGCTCGGCGACGCGGCGGTGCGGCGGATCGCCGAGGCTGCCCGAAGCTGCGGCGTTCGCCGACGGCTCGTGCTGCTCTCGCCCTTCGACCGCCGGGATTTCGGCGCCCCGGCGGCGGCCGGGTTCGACGGCTACCTGATCAAGCCGGTGCGGGCACGCTCGCTGGTGGAGCAGCTCGCCGCGACCCCGACCGTCACCGCCCCGCTGCGTCCGGCACCCCAGCCCGTGCCCGCCTCCGCGAGCCTGCGGGTGCTGCTCGCCGAGGACAACCCGATCAACACGCTCCTCGCCACCCGCGCCCTGGAACGCCTCGGCTGCCACGTCGTCCATGCCCCGGATGGAGCCGACGCGGTGGAGCGCTACCGGGATTCCGGGCCGTTCGACCTCGCCCTCATCGACATCCGCATGCCCCGGCTCGACGGGCACGAGGTCGCCCGGCAGATCCGCGCGGCCGAGGCCGCCCAGGGCGACCGCCTGCGGCTCATCGCGCTCACGGCCAATGCCAGCCGAGAGGACGAGATCAAGGCTCATGCGGCCGGGTTCGACGGGTTCCTCGCCAAGCCCCTCGACCTCAAGGCCCTGCCGGAGCTTCTCGCCCCGCTTCAGCGCAAGGCGGCGTGAGGGCGGCTCACGCGTCGTCCGACAGGGGGTGGCGCGGCTCCGGCTGCGCCTCCTCCTCGTCCTCCTCGACGGGGATCGCGTAGCGCTCGTTGAACCAGCGGCCGAGGTCGGCGTCGGCGCAGCGCTGCGAGCAGAACGGCGTGAATTCCGGCACCGCCGGCTTGCGGCAGATCGGGCAGCGCGCGCCGCTCATGCCGCCGCCCCCCAGCCCGCGCGGACGGGATAGCCCTCGCCGTCGAGAAGGCTCATCGTCTCGTAGAGCGGCAGCCCGACCACGGCGCTGTAGGAGCCCACGAGCTTCACGACGAAGGCGCCCGCGATACCCTGGATGGCGTAGCCGCCGGCCTTGCCGCGCCACTCGCCGGAATCGAGGTAGCCCTGGATGTCGCGGCCGGACAGGCGCTTGAAGCGCACCCGCGTCTCGATCACCCTCTCGCGCCGTCCCTTCGGGGAGAGCAGGCACACCGCCGTATAGACCCGGTGCTGCCGCCCCGAGAGCAAGCGCAGGCAATCGGCCGCCTCGTCCGGCAATTCGGCCTTGGGCAGAACCCGCCGCCCGACGGCGACCACGGTGTCGGCGGCGAGGAGCCAGGTCTGGGTGGCGTCCTGCGAGCCGTGGAGGGCGGCTTCCGCCGCCGCGAGCTTCGAGCGCGCGAGACGGCGGGCGAGATCGCGCGGCGGCTCGGACTTGCGCGGCGTCTCGTCGATGTCGGCGGGCAGCAGCGCGTCCGGCTCGATCCCGATCTGCTGCAGCAGCGCGAGGCGGCGCGGCGAGGCCGAGGCGAGGACGAGGCGGGTCGCGCGCGCCGGGGCGCCGACGGTGTCGGGGGAGGCGTCCATGTTGCTCCGGTCCGGCCGGCCCCCGCCATGGCAATGCCGGGCCGGCCCTTTGCTGCGCGCTTGATAGGGGAAGGCGTCCATCTTGTGAACCACGCGGATGTGAAGCCGCTTCAACTCTCCCGAACCGCGCGAATGCCTGATGTTAACGGGATGTTAACCATGAACGACAACAATCCCGAATACTGTAGCGGGTTCGAAGCCGATGCCGAACGTAGATCCCCGAATTCTCCGCCCGGTCTTGACCAACACGACAGGTGTCGCGAGCGCCATGAACGACTTGCGCCAGAAGGCCGGCAACACCGCCGAGATGTGGCGCCTGCTGACCGAGCGGTTCGTGGTCGATCTCGACGCGGTCGCGATGGTGCTGCCCACAGCGGAGCCCGAGACCCGGTGGCTTCCGGCGCGTGGCTGAGACCGATCGACTGAAATCAGTCGTAAGGAGCGGCTGGCACGGCCCGTGCTTAGCCGTTCGATAGTGGAGGGAATGTCCAGGCAACAAGAACGCGGTCGCTCGCACGCCGGAGCATTCCGCGGACCTTTCGATCACTCGAACACGAGGTCCGTCATGCCCGAATTGTTAGCCGTTGCCCTGGTCTGTGCCGGGACGTTGATCGCGCAGGATTGCTCGCGCGACACCGCCCTCGATGTCATCGTCTCCCCCGCGCAATCGCCTATGGAGTGCCTGATGCACGCCCAGGCCATGGCGGCCCAGGCCGGGCTGCCGGGCGGCGGCGACCGCTACCTGAAGGTCGCCTGCGAGCATCGCCGGAGCGACCGGGCCGTCATTGCGCGGCAAGCATCCTGACAGGCTCCTGGGCGCGAGATCAGCATTCGCGCCTTTTCGGCTATCGCGGCACAGCCCGTTTCTATACGGCAAGGCCATCAGCGACCGACCGGAGCGCGCGATGTTTCCCAAGCCTGAATCGGGCCTCAAGCCCAACAGCTTCACCTTCGAGCAGCTTCCTCTGGTGAAGCCGACAGGCTTCCGGGAATACGATGCGCGCTGGCTCTATCCCGGCGAGATCAACCTGATGGGCGTGCAGGCCCTCGGCCTCGGCATCGGCACGCTGGTGCACGAACTAGGGGTGCGGCCGGACATCGTCACCGGCCACGATTTCCGCAGCTATTCCTCGGCGATCAAGCTCGCGCTGATCGCGGGGATGCAGGCGGCGGGCCTGCGCGTGAAGGATATCGGCCTCGCCCTGTCGCCCATGGCCTATTTCGGCCAGTTCGCCCTCGATTGCCCCTGCGTGGCGATGGTCACCGCCTCGCACAACGACAACGGCTGGACCGGCGTGAAGATGGGCGCCAACCGCCCGATGACCTTCGGCCCCGACGAGATGGGCCGGCTGAAGGAGATCGTGCTCGGCGGCACCTACCAGTATCGCGACGGCGGCTCCTATGAGTTCGTCGAGGGCTTCGCCGAGACCTACCTGAAGGACCTGAAGTCCCGCGCCAAGCCGATCTCGCGCAAGCTGAAGGTCGTGGCCGCCTGCGGCAACGGCACGGCCGGGGCCTTCGCCCCGCGCCTGCTGGAGGCGCTCGGCGTCGAGGTCGTGCCCCTCGACGTCGAGCCCGACTACACCTTCCCCCGCTACAACCCGAACCCCGAGGACATGGCGATGCTCCATGCCATCGCGGCCAAGGTGAAGGAGACCGGCGCCGATGTCGGCCTCGGCTTCGACGGCGATGGCGACCGCTGCGGCGTGGTCGACAACGAGGGCGAGGAGATCTTCGCCGACAAGATCGGCGTGATGCTCGCCCGCGACCTCGGCAAGCTGCACCCCGGCGCGACCTTCGTGGTCGATGTGAAGTCCACCGGCCTCTACAACACCGATCCCGAGTTGCAGAAGGTGGCGGTGAAGACCGACTACTGGAAGACCGGCCATTCCTACATCAAGCGCCGGGTGAACGAACTCGGCGCCCTGGCGGGCTTCGAGAAATCCGGCCACTTCTTCTTCAACGAGCCGATCGGGCGCGGCTACGACGACGGGTTGCTCACCGCCATCGCCGTCATCGAGATGCTCGATCGCAACCCCGACAGGTCCATGGCCGACCTCTACCGCGCCCTGCCCAAGACCTGGGGTTCGCCCACCATGTCGCCCCATTGCGACGACGAGGTGAAGTACGGGGTGGTCGAGAAGGTAACGGAGCGCTTCCGCTCAATGCTGGGGACGGGCGAGCCCATCGCGGGGTCCAGGATCGTCGATCTCGTCACCGTCAACGGCGTGCGCATCACCACCGAGGACGGCACCTGGGGGCTGGTGCGCGCCTCGTCCAACAAGCCCGAACTGGTCGTGGTGATCGAGAGCCCGGCCTCCGAGGCGCGGCTCCACGCCATGTTCAAGGCGGTCGACTCGGTTCTGCGGGAAAGCCCGGAAGTCGGGCCTTATAATCAGACGATCTGATGATCTTTTCAGCGTGAAGTTGCAGTTTCCTGCCGATCTGACGGGCAGGTCGGCGGGAAACACGTGGAGTACGCATTAAAATTGGTGCATCGTTGCCACAGGTGAACCGTTTCGGGAGGAGACTCTCCTAAGGGGGAGTTGCCGGGCAGGCGGTCGAGGCACATCGTTGGAGGGTCATGCTGATGCATTTGCCCGTAAGGCCTGCGCCTCCGCCTTCCCATCTCTTCGCCCGCGTGCCGGGCCGCGCACCTGCGAGCTCCCGACCGATGCTGTACGATGCGTTCGATCTGCAAAGCGATTTCGCCGAGCAGATGAGGGGCTGGGGCCGGCTCCTCGATTCCGCCTGGACCCCGTGGGCGATGTGGGGCGAGCCGATCAACTGGATGTCGGCGGGCGCGCGCATGATGATGCGCTCCGGCCTGACCTTCGCCCGGCCCGCCTACGGCATCGAGAGCGTGATGGTCGGCAACCGCGAGGTGGCGGTCGCGGAGGAGAAGGTCGAGGTCACGCCCTTCGGCACGCTGCTGCGCTTCCGCAAGGACATCGTGACCGAGCAGCCGAAGGTGCTCGTGGTGGCGCCGCTCTCGGGTCATTTCGCGACGCTGCTCCGCGCCACCGTGCGGACCATGCTGCCGGACCACGACGTCTACATCACCGACTGGCACAATGCCCGCGACGTGCCCCTGGCGGACGGGGTGTTCGGCTTCGACGATTACGTCGCCCATCTCGTCGGCTTCCTGCGGACGATGGGCGAGGGGTCACACATCGTCGCCGTCTGCCAGCCGGCGGTGCAGGCGCTGGCCGCCGCCGCCGTGATGGCCCAGACCAAGGACCCCGCCGCGCCGCGCAGCATGACGCTGATGGCCGGACCGGTGGATTGCCGGGTGAACCCCACGGGGGTGAACGAACTCGCCACCTCGAAGCCCATAGAGTGGTTCGAGCGCAACCTGATCGCCACCGTGCCCTCGCGGCACAAGGGGGCGGGGCGGAAGGTCTATCCCGGCTTCGTGCAGGTCTCAGCCTTCATGTCGATGAACGCCAAGCGGCACGTCCAGGGCCATGCCGACCTGTTCTGGCACTTCGCCAACGGCGAGGTCGACAAGGCGACGGCCATCGAATCCTTCTACGACGAGTATTTCGCCGTCCTCGACCTCGCGGCGGATTTCTACCTGGAGACGGTCAAGACCGTGTTCCAGGACTACACGCTGGCCAAGAACGAGCTGACGTGGCGTGGCGAGGCCATCGACATGCGCGCCGTGCGCAAGACGGCGCTGATGACGGTGGAGGGCGAGCGCGACGACATCTGCGCCGTGGGCCAGACCATGGCGGCGCACGACCTGTGCTCCAGCCTGCCGCCCAACATGCGCACCCACCATCTCCAGGCGGGCGTCGGCCATTACGGCGTCTTCGCCGGGCGGAAATGGGAGAACCAGATCTACCCGCAGGTGCGCAACTTCATCCAGTCGCACGCCTGAACCCCGTCCTTCGTCATTGCGAGCGGAGCGAAGCAATCCAGGGAAGCGCCGCGTCCGGCCAACGGCCCTCCGCCCCTGGATTGCTTCGCTGTCGCTCGCAATGACGGGATCGCGGATCGTCCGAGCCCGCAGCGCCGATTTGACCCGGCGTCGGGCCGGGGCCACCATGCTAGCCTGGGATTGTGGGCGCCGCGGCGCCGGGGCGGAACGGCGGATCGGGCAGAGTGACAAGCAGCCGAGGCGGTGACGGGGCAGGCGGCCAGCGGACGAAGTCCGGCGAGGCCGCGCGGCTCGATCGCCTCGTCGCCCAGGCCAAGGCCGTCGTCCTGTGGGAAGCCGCGTGGCCGATCCTGTGGCGCAGCCTCGCCCTCATCCTCGCCTTCCTCGCCCTGTCCTGGGCCGGGCTGTGGCTTGATCTCTCGCCGTCCTGGCGGAAGATCGGCCTTGGCCTCTTCGCCCTGGCCTTCGTCGCCACGCTGATCCCCCTCGTCCGCCTGCCGCGTCCCGGCCGCAGCGCCGCGCTCGCCCGCCTCGACCGGGAGGCCGCCGGCCGCGATCCGATCTTCGCCCACGGCCCCGCCTCGGCGGCGGAGGACGTACTCGCCGTCGGCATGGGCGACGCGGGCAGCCGCGCCCTGTGGGACTTGCACCGGGCGCGGGCCGCGCGGGCGGTGGCCGCCCTCCGGGTCGGCCGTCCGAAGCCGGGCATGGTGCGGCGCGACCCCTACGCGCTCCGCGCCGGGCTGATCGTGGCCGCCGTCGCCGCCCTGTTCGTCGCGGGGCCGGAATGGCGCCAGCGCCTCGGCGCCGCCTTCGATTGGACCGCCCCGCCGGCCCCCGGCCCGAATTTCCGCGTCGATGCCTGGATCGACCCGCCGCTCTACACGCGGATGCCGCCGCTGCTGATCTCCATCGGCGCGGGCGACCAGCATTTGCGGGCGCCCGTGAACTCGCAACTCATCGTCCGCATCGCGGGCGAGGGGCAGGGCGCGCACACGAACCTCACCCCCGCGCGTGGCCTTGTCTCCGTGCCGGGGCAGGCCCCGCGCCCGGACCTGCGCGAGGAGCGCTTCCGCGTCACCGGCGCCGCCGACCTGACGCTCGCCACCCCCGCCGGCACGCAGCGCCTGACCATCGACGCGATCCCCGACAACGCCCCCGAGGTCACGCTCGTGGGCGGGCCGGAGGTGAACGGGCGCGGCACGTTCAACCTGACCTACCGCGCCAAGGACGATTACGGCATCGCCTCCGCCGAGGGGCTGGTGCAGCCGCTGAAGCCGGGCCGCTCCCTGGTGCCGCCGCCGCACATCGCCCTGGCGCTGCCCTCCGATCCGAGCGGGCAGGCGGACACGAAGTCCCTGGTGGACCTGACCGACAACCCATGGGCCGGCGCGCGGGTGCGCTTCCACATCGTCGTGAAGGACGAGGCCGGGCAGGAAGGCACCACCCCCGTCAGCGAGATGACCCTGCCGGGCCGCCCATTCCGCGATCCCCTCGCGCGCGCCCTCGCCGAGGAGCGGCGGCGCCTCGTCACCGAGCCCGACAGCGGCCGTCCGCGCGTGCAGGCGGGACTCGACGCCTTGCTCATCGCACCGAACCTGTTCACCCCGCAGCCGGCGATCTTCCTCGGCCTGCGCACGGCGACCAACCGCCTGCGCCGGGCGAAGACCGATGCCGATCTGACGGATGTCGCCGACCTCCTTTGGGAGATGGCCCTCAAGATCGAGGACGGCGACCTGTCCGACGCCGAGAAGCAGTTGCGGCAGGCCCAGGACCGCCTGAAGGAGGCCATCGACCGGAACGCACCGGACGACGAGATCAATCGCCTGACGCAGGACCTGAAGCAGGCCCTCGACAAGTTCCTCAACGAGATGGCTCAGAAGCAGGGTCGTGATCCGAACCAGCAGAGCCAGCAGCAGCGCGGCGATCAGAAGAACGCGAAGTCGGTCACGCCGGACGATCTCAACAAGATGATCCAGGACATGGCCGACGCGATGAAGCGCGGTGACACCGCCGAGGCGCAGCGGCTGATGGACCAGCTGCGCAACATCCTGGAAAACCTCCAGACGGCGCAGAAGGGCCAGCAGGGCAACGAGGCCGCCAAGCAGATGCAGAAGCAGATGCGCGACCTCGACCAGATGACCCGCGACCAGCAGGAGCTGCGCGACGAGACGTTCAAGGATGGTCAGCAGCCGCGCAGCGGTCAGCAGCGCCCCTCGAACCGGGGCGAGCAGCAGCAGGGCCAGCGCGGCGGCCAGCAGCAACAAGGCCAGCAGCAGGGGCAACAGGGGCAGCAGGGCCAACAGGGCGGGAAGAAGCAGCAGGGCCAGCAGGGCGGCAGCCCCGGCGACCGGCAGGAGGCGCTGCGTCAGCGGCTTCAGGACCTCGAACAGCGCATGAAGGAGAACGGCATGCGCGGCGAGCAGGGTCTCGCCGATGCCGAGGAGGCCATGCGCGACGCCGAGCAGGCCCTGAAGGACGGCCAGGAGGGCGATGCCGTCGATGCCCAGGGCCGCGCCCTCGACGGGCTCCAGCGCGGGGCCGAGGGCATGGCGCAGCAGATGCAGGAGATGGCGCAAGCCCAGGGCGAAGGCCAGCAGGGCGAGGGCCAGCAGCCGGGTCAGGAGGGCCAGGCCGGCGCCCGCGACGACGACCCGCTCGGCCGCCCGACGCGCGGCAAGGAGATGAGCGACGGTCGCGTCCGCGTGCCGACCGCCGATGAGTCGGCCGTCCAGCGCGCCCGCCGGATCATGGAAGAGCTGCGCCGCAAGCTCGGCGACCCGAGCCGGCCGCAGGAGGAGCTGGACTACTTCGAGCGGCTGCTGCGCCGGAACTGAGCGTTCACCCCGTCGCGTAGCCGGCGAGGTGGAGCAGCAGCCCCGCCGCCGCGCAGCCGCCGAGGACGGTGGCGAGCCCCGCGCCGAACCGCAGCGTCGCGACGATGGCGGCGAGCGATAGGATGAGCGCCGCCGGATCGAGGCTCGTCAGGACCGGCACGTCGAAGGCGAGGCCCAGCGTGCGCATGGGCTGCACCTCCCGGAAGATCGTGTGCAGGGAGAACCAGACCGCGAGGTTGAGGATCACCCCCACCACCGCCGCCGTCACGGCGTTCAGCGCCCCGACCACCCGTGAATTGCCGCGCAACGCCTCGGCGAAGGGCGCGGCGAGGAACACGAACAGGAAACAGGGCACGAACGTCACCCAGGTGGCGAGCAGCCCGCCGAGGATGCCCGCCACCAGCGGCGCGAGATCGCCCGGGTTGCGATAGGCCCCGATGAAGGCGACGAACTGCATCACCATGATGAGCGGCCCCGGCGTCGTCTCCGCGAGGCCGAGCCCGTCGAGCATCTCCCGCGCGGAGAGCCAGTGGAAGCTCTCCACCGCCTGCTGCGCGACGTAGGCCAGGGCGGCATAGGCCCCACCGAAGGTCACGACGGCCATGGTCGAGAAGAAGGTCGCGATCCGCGCGAACACGTCGCCGGAGCCGAGCCCCAGGAGGATCGCCCCCACCGGCACCAGCCACAGGGCGAGGCAGATCGCGGCGATGCGGAAGGCCGCGCGCCGGTCGCGGGTATGGGCTGGCAGGGCGTCGCCGAGCAGGCTCGTGGCCTCGGCCGAGGAGGCCGTGCCCGCGAAGGCCGTCGAGCCGGAGCGTGCCGCGACGAAGCCGATCAGCCCCGCGCCCAGCACGATCAGCGGGAAGGGGATGCCGAACAGGAAGATGCCGAGGAAGGAGGCGGCGGCCAGTGCCCATTGCGCCCGGCTCCGCAGGGCCCGGCGTCCCACCCGCAGCACCGCCTGGAGCACGATGGCCAGCACGGCGGCCTTCAGCCCGAAGAACAGCGCGCCGATGGCCGGCACCTGCCCGTAGAGCGCATAGACGATCGACAGCGCCATGATCGACACGGCGCCCGGCAGCACGAACAGCACCCCGGCGATCACCCCGCCGAGCGTCCGGTGCATCAGCCAGCCGAGATAGGTGGCGAGTTGCTGCGCCTCCGGGCCAGGGAGCAACATGCAGACGTTGAGGGCGTGCAGGAAGCGGCCCTCATCGACCCAGCGCCGCTCTTCCACGACGATCCGGTGCATCACCGCGATCTGCCCCGCCGGCCCTCCGAAGGACAGGGCGGCGATCCGCGCCCATACGGAGGTCGCCTCGCGCAGACTCACTCCGTGGGACGCTGCCTCCCTCATGGGGCGGTCGGCATCCAGGGCGCCTCGGCCTCGACCTTGCCGAGGCAGCACTTCTTGAATTTCTTGCCGGAGCCGCAGGGGCAGGGGTCGTTGCGGCCGACATCCTTCAACGGGTTGCGCACCGGCTCGCCGAAGCCTTCGGCGGTCCAATGGAGGGCGGCGACGGCGTCGTCGAGGTAGCCGTACTGGTCCGGGGGCAGTCGTTCCCGATTCTGCGGATAGCGCTCGGCCTCGCGGAGGGCGTCCTTGAACCAGTGAGGGTCGGCGAGCGCCAGATCGATGCGGCCGTCCTTCCGCGCCGTCTCGACGCGGGGAGCGAGGTCGCCAAAGCCGAGATAGGCGATGGACTCCTCCCAGGCGCCCCAGCCGAGATCGCCTTCGACGGCGGCCCTGGCATCGTCGAACCGGATGAGCAGCCGGTGCATGGCCTCCCGCTCGATCCGCCCATCGATGCACAGGAAGGTGCAGGCATCGAGCGCCGCCTGCCGGATGGCGTCGTCCTGGCTGCTGTCGAGGATCAGCCGGAACAGCGGATCGGCCTGCCCGTCGAACAGGCTCGCCAGTACGCGGGAGAGCGTGCCGGTGACGGCATCGCCCAGCACCGCGTCCACCACATCGAGGTCTTGCTTCAGCAGGGCGAGGAGCGGGGGGAGGGCGCGGCTATCCCGCGCCTGCGCCATCAGGTGCAGCCCCCAGAAGGCGAGGTTCGCCTCGCGCTCTTCCAGCACGGCCCCCGCCGCGGCCTTTCCCAGCAGCGGCAGCACCGCCCCGGCGATAGCCTCGGGGTGCTCCGCCGCCTTGCGCAGGGCGGCGGGCGGCAGGTGGATGGCCCCGGCCAGATCCTCGATCAGCAGCGAAAGGGCGGTCATGGTCGTCTCAGCCTCTCAGGCTCGCCCCGGTGCGCTTGGCGACCTCGGCGACGATCTTGGCGCTCACCGCCTCGATCTCGGCATCCGTCAGCGTCTTGTCGGTGGGCTGCAGCCGCACCGCGACGGCGATGGACTTCGACCCCTCGGCCACGCCCGGCCCCTCGTAGAGATCGAACACCTCGACACCGGCGATGAGCTTGCGCTCGGCGTGCTGGGCGGCCTTCACGACATCGCCCGCCGGCACGTCGCGGCCCACCACGAAGGCGAAGTCGCGGGTCAGCGGCTGGAACTCTGAGAGGGCCAGAGCCGGCTTCGCCTTGGTCGGCTTGTGCTTGGGCAGCGGCAGCGCATCGAGGATCAGCTCGAAGGCCACAAGGCTGCCCTTCAGGTCGAGGGCCTGCATCGTGCGCGGGTGGACCTCGCCGAACCAGCCGATCTCGGTCTTCGGCCCGAAGCGCAGGGTGCCGGAGCGGCCGGGATGAAGCCAGGCCGGGCCGCCGGGCGTGACCTGCAAACCGCCGGTTGGGATGCCGAGGCTGGCGAGCAGCGCCATCGCATCGGCCTTGGCGTCGAAGGCATCGACGGTGCGGGTCGCGCCGTCCCAGTGCCGGCCGGCGCCGAGGAGAATGGCCGTGTTGCGCCGGATTCCCGCCGCGCGGGTGGTCTGGCCCTCCGGCTGGTCGTTGGCGAAGCACTGGCCGACCTCGAACAGGGCGGCGTCCGGGTAGCCCCGGTCGGCGTTGCGCTGCGCGGCGCGCAGAAGGCCCGGCACGAGGCTCGGGCGCATGTCCGACAGATCGGACGCGATGGGGTTGGCGAGCTTCAGGTCCGCCCCGCCGCCGCCGAACAGCCTCGCGTCGGCGTGGGGGATGAACGACCACGTCACCGCTTCCATCAGGCCCCGGCTCGCCAGTGCGCGCTTGGCGGTGCGGGTGCGCTTCTGCATGGGCGTGAGCAGCGGGCGGCCGATTCCCGCCGGGCGGGGGAGCGGCTTCGCCTCGATCCGGTCGAGGCCGGCGATGCGGATCACCTCCTCCACGAGGTCGGCCTTGCCCTCGACATCCGGCCGCCAGGACGGGGTGAGCACCTTCACGCGGTCGCCCGTGCCGGAAACGTGGAAGCCCAGCGCCTCCAGCGTCACCTTCATCTCGGGCCGGGGCAGGTCGAGCCCGGCGAGGCGGCGCACCTCGGTCCAGGGGAAGTCGATGATCCGCTCGGTCTCCGGCGGCTCGCCTGTGATGCTCGCCTCGGTGGCGGTGCCGCCGCAGAGGTCGAGGACGAGCTGCGTCGCGAGGTCGAGGCCCGGAACGGTCGAGAGCGGATCGACGCCGCGTTCGAAGCGGTAGCGGGCATCCGTGACGATGCCGAGCCGCCGCCCGCTCTGGGCGATGTTGGCCGGATCCCACAGGGCCGATTCGATCAGCACGTCGGTGGTGCTCTCGTCGCAGCCCGAGGCCTCGCCGCCCATGATGCCGGCGATGGATTCCACGCCGGCCTCGTCGGCGATCACCACGGTGTCGTCGGTCAGCGTGTGCGTCTTGCCGTCGAGGGCGAGCAGCGTCTCCCCCGCCTTGGCCCGGCGGATGGTGAGCGCGCCCTTCACCTTGGCGGCGTCGAAGACGTGGAGCGGGCGCCCCCGGTCGAAGGTGATGTAGTTGGTGATGTCCACCAGCGTGTTGATCGGCCGGAGCCCGATGGCCCGGAGCCGAGCCTGCATCCACTCGGGCGAGGGGCCGTTCCGGACGCCGCGTACGAGGCGCAGGGCGAACATCGGGCACAGGCCGGCATCCTCCGGCGCGAAGTCGCGGACGACCGACACGGGGCAGGGGCCTTCGCCCCGGATCTGCGTCGCGGTCTCGCGCCTCAGCACGCCGAGCCCCGCGGCCGCGAGGTCGCGGGCGATGCCGTGGATTGAGGTGCAATCCGGCCGGTTGGGCGTGAGATTAATCTCGATGACCGGGTCGTCCAGCCCCGCGAAGGCGGCGTAGGGCGTGCCGGCGGGGGCCTCGGTCGTCAGGTCGATGATGCCGTCATGGTCCTCGCCGAGGCCGAGTTCGGCGGCCGAGCACAGCATGCCCCGGCTCTCGACGCCGCGGATGTTGCCCACCGACAGGGTGATGTTCTTGCCGGGCACGTAGGTGCCGGGGGGCGCGAACACGGTGCGCATCCCCGCCCGCGCGTTCGGCGCGCCGCAGACCACCTGCACCGGCGCGCCCTCGCCGGTGTCGACCGAGCAGACCCGCAGCCGGTCGGCGTTCGGGTGCTGCTCGGCGGTGAGGACATGGGCGATGACATAGGGCTTCAGCGTCGCCGCCTTGTCCTCGATCCCTTCGACCTCCAGGCCGATGCGGGTCAGGGTCTCGGCGACAGTGTCGAGGGACGCCTCGGTGTCGAGGTGATCCTTGAGCCAGGAGAGGGTGAATTTCATTTCTTGCGGCTCGGGAAGAGGAGATGAACGACGAGGACGCGACGATCCGGGTCATCCAACTCGGTCAGGGCGCTGACGAGGGCTCTGGCCCGCGCGAGGTACTCGGTGACCTCGGCGAGCGAGAAGAGATTGCGGCGGGGCGGCGAATAGTCTGCCTTGATTCGGGCTTCCTGCAACTGGACGAACCCGAAGCCGATGGGGCTGAGCACCGGGTTCGACCGAAGGGGAGCCGCACTGAAGGCGTGCCGCAACGTCCCGTGATCGAGGGTGCGGTACACCCGCTCGAATTCCGGCGTGCCCACGTCCCCGTCGGGAAGGATGCTGCCGGCACAGAGCGCCAGAAGCTGGTGGAAGGCGGCATAGTAGGCGGAACTGACCGCACGGCGCTTCGCCGCCGAACTGCGGGGGTTCCGTTCGACGAGGTCGGCCGCCTGCCTCAGCATGGAGTCGATCATCGAGGGCATGGTCAGTCGATGTCCTCGCCGACGTCCTGCTCCTCATCGACTTCGTTCTTCAGCAGGATGAAGCGGTCCTCGCCCCGGGCGAATAGTTCGGACTGGAGCACCGGGCCGACCGCCAGCAGCGGGTCGGGCTTCACGTTCGGCCGCCGCCGGTAGTGGGCCACGACGTGGATCACCGGCTCGCCGCCCGAGTCGAGACCGGACCTGACCTCGACGCCCTGGAAGCCGGCGTCGGGCACACGGCTGCGCAGGATGCCGGAGACGACCGTATGCAACTCCTGGTCTGTCATCGTGCCGCTCCGCTCACCCCGTCAGCCCGCCCACGAGGCTCGGCACGTCGAGGGGCCGGAAGCCGTAATGATCCAGCCAGCGGACATCCGCCTCGAAGAACGGGCGCAGGTCGGGCATGGCGTATTTCAGCATGGCGATGCGGTCGAGGCCGACGCCGAAGGCGAAGCCCTGCACGACGTCCGGGTCCAGCCCGCAATTGCGCAGCACGTTCGGGTGGACCATCCCGCAGCCGAGGATTTCCAGCCAGTCGGTGCCCTCGCCGAAGCGGATTTCGCCGCCCTTGCGCGAGCACTGGATGTCCACCTCCGCCGAAGGCTCGGTGAAGGGGAAGAACGAGGGGCGGAAGCGCATCTTCACCCCGTCCACCTCGAAGAACGCCTTGCAGAACTCTTCCAGCACCCATTTCAGGTTGGCGATGTTGGCCGCCGTGTCGATCACCAGCCCCTCGACCTGATGGAACATCGGCGTGTGGGTCTGGTCCGAATCGTGCCGGTAGGTGCGGCCGGGGATGATCACCCGGATCGGCGGCTGCTGGCTCCGCATGGTGCGGATCTGGACCGGCGAGGTGTGCGTGCGCAGCACCTTGCGCTTGCCGTTGGCGTCGGGCGCCAGGAAGAACGTGTCGTGCATCTCCCGCGCCGGATGGCCCGGCGGGAAGTTCAGAGCGGTGAAGTTCAGCTCGTCCGTCTCGATGTCGGGCCCTTCGGCGACCGCGAAGCCCATGTCGGCGAAGATCGCCGTCACCTCGTCGATCACCTGGCTGATCGGGTGGATGCGCCCGCGCGCCTCCGGCGCCTCCCGGCCCGGCAGGGTGACGTCGATCCGCTCGGAGGCGAGTCGTGCTTCGAGGGCCGCTTCCGCGAGGTCGGTCTTGCGCGCCGTCAGGGCGGTGGCGACCCGGTCGCGCAGGCCGTTGATGAGGGGGCCGCGCTCTTTGCGCTCGTCCGGCGTCATCGCGCCGAGCGTCTTCAGGAGTTCGGAGACGCTGCCCTTCTTGCCCAGGGCGGCCACGCGCACGGCGTCGAGGGCGCCCTCGTCGGGGGCGGCGGACACCTGCGCCAGGAGATCGCGTTCGAGGCTGTCGAGATCGGTCATCGCTTCATTCGGATCGCGGGGGCCGTGCCGCCGACGGGTGTGCTTTTGCGCGCCGCTCGCATTCATGCAAGCCGCGCGGCTCCAAAAACGACGAAGGCGCGGCACCCTTCGGGCACCGCGCCTTCCGTCCGGTCAGTGAAGGGTCCGCTCAGGCGGCCTTCTTCTCCGGCTGAGCGGGCATCGCGGCCTTGGCCTTCTCCACCACGGCGGCGAACGCGGCCGGCTCGTGGATGGCGAGCTCGGACAGGGCCTTGCGGTCCACCACGATGCCGGCCAACGCCAGGGCGTTGATGAAGCGCGAATAGGTCAGGCCCTGCTCGCGGACGGCGGCGTTGAGGCGCTGAATCCACAGGGCGCGGAACGTGCGCTTCTTATTCTTCCGGTCGCGATAGGCATACTGCATGCCCTTCTCGACCGCCTGCTTGGCGATCCGGATGGTATTCTTGCGCCGGCCGTAATAGCCCTTGGCGGCCTTCAGGACTTTCTTGTGCTTGGCGTGAGAGGTCACGCCGCGTTTGACGCGGGCCATCGGTTATCTCCTGGATTTCGACTGAAACAGTATCGGCTTGTGGGAAGGCTTACCGCGCGTTCGGCAGGAAGTACTTCTTCACGTTGGCGGCATCGCCCTCGAACAGGGTCGTCGTGCCGCGCAGGTTGCGGATCTGCTTCGTCGTCCGCTTGATCATCCCGTGGCGCTTGCCGGCCTGGGCGTACATCACCTTGCCGGTGCCGGTGATCTTGAAGCGCTTCTTGGCGCCCGATTTGGTCTTCAGCTTGGGCATTTGGCTCTCCTGTTGCGCGAAACGCCAGCGCGGCCCGCGAGGACCGGGTTGGGTTTGCGCGATGATGCTTCTGGTGGAGCAGCATGAACCGCCACGGCAGCCCTTGATCGGCCGGGCGGTTCGACGCGGGGCGGCTTATGGCAGAAACCGCCCGTTCCGGCAACGCCTTCGTGGCGGCGCGCGAAATGCAAGCCGGTTTCTCGGGCAGGAGGGATGCCGGGGAAAGCGGGGAAGGGGCGGTTCGCGGGGGTCACGCAGCCGTGACGCACAGGGCTCAGGAACCATAACCTTGGCTTTCTGTTTCATTCATGTCCCGCTCAGGCCGATCTCGCTAGACCCCGCTCAAAGTCGGTCACCAAGGAGACACTTCGTGCGCATTGCTCAGATTGCTCCGCTCTCGGAGGCGGTCCCTCCGAAGTTCTACGGCGGCACGGAGCGTGTCGTCAGCTGGATCACGGAAGAACTGGTCCGCCAGGGCCATGACGTGACCCTGTTCGCGAGCGGCGATTCGGAGACATTGGCGAAGCTCGCGTCCTGCACCCCCGAGGGCCTGCGCCTGCTCGGCTACCGCGACCATACCGCGAGCCACCTCGCGATGCTGCATCAGGTGCATCGCCGGGCGCACGAGTTCGACGTGCTGCATTTCCACATCGATCTGCTGCAGTATCCGATGTTCGAGGACATGAACCACAAGTGCATCACCACGATGCACGGTCGCCTCGACGTGCCGGACTTCATGCCGGTCTACCGCACCTTCACGGGCATGCCCCTGGTGTCGATCTCCGACAACCAGCGCCTGCCGATGCCGCCGAACGTGAACTGGCTCTCCACGATCCATCACGGCCTGCCGGCGCAGAACTGCCCCTACTACCCCGAGGCTAAGGGCGGCTACCTCGCCTTCCTCGGCCGCATCTCTCCCGAGAAGCGCCCCGACCGCGCCATCGAGATGGCGATCCGCTCGGGCACGCCGCTGAAGATCGCCGCCAAGGTCGACAAGGCGGACCAGGATTACTGGGACGAGGTGATCGAGCCCATGATCCACCATCCGCTGGTGGAGTTCATCGGTGAGATCAACGAGGAGCAGAAGAAGGACTTCCTCGGCAACGCCCTGGCGCTCGCCTTCCCGATCGACTGGCCGGAGCCCTTCGGCCTCGTGATGATCGAGGCGATGTCGGCCGGCACGCCGGTGATCGCCTTCCGCAACGGCTCCGTGCCGGAGGTCATCGCCGACGGCGTAAGCGGCGTGCTGTGCGATTCGATGGACGATGCCGTCGCCGCCGTGGCGAAGGTGAAGGCCATGAGCCGCGCGGGCGTGCGCCGCCATTTCGAGGGCGGCTTCACCGCCGAGCGCATGGTGCAGAAGTACGTCGCGGCCTACGAGGAGCTTCTCTCCCGTTCCGCCGAGGTGATCCGCCTGCCGAAGGCCACGTTCAAGACGGTGCCGAGCGACGTGAACGGGTCCTCGCGCCCGGCCATGCCGGCTGCGGCCTTCCCGGCCTGAGGGCGCGAATTCGGGCGGCATCGGGCTTGCGAGGGACCGGTCGCCCGTCCTAGCGTCGCGAAAGCGACTCATCCGACTGCTTGAGACAGGGCCGCCGCATCGAGGCCGATGCGGCGGCCCTCTCGATTCCGCGACACCCCGGAGAAGCCTGCATGGCGGCAAAGACAGACCTCGCGACGGAAACCCCGTTCGGCCACGGCTTTCAGGATGCGGACGAGGTTCTGCCGACCTATCACATCGAGGCGCAGACCTCCCTGGTCGAGCGCCCGCTGCGCTCGCTGAAGTTCGGCGAGGCCTTCGGCGTCCTCGATTCCTACGGCGACATCGGCGTGCAGCCCGGCCCCGAGGGCCTGTACTTCCAGGATACCCGCTACCTCTCCCGCCTCGAGGTGAAGATCGAGGGCCAGCGGCCCCTGATGCTCTCCTCCGTCATGCAGGACGACAACGGCGCGCTCAGCGTCGACATGACGACGCCTGACATCCGCCTCGACGCCCATGACGAAACCTCGATCCCCCGCGAGACGGTGGCGATCGAGCGCACCAAGTTCCTGTTCCGGGGCGCCTGCTACGACCGGATCGGCCTGCGCTCCTACGACACCAAGCACCGCCGCCTGCGCGTTAGCGTGACGTTCGACGCCGATTACCGCGACCTGTTCGAGGTGCGCGGCACCGACCGAAAGGAGCGCGGCAAGCGCGGCGTGCTGGTCGCGACCCCCACCGAGGTGCAGTTCCGCTATGTCGGTCTCGACGACGTGGTGCGCACCACGAGCCTGCATTTCGGGCCGAAGCCCGCCCTGCTGGAGCCCGGCAAGGCCGAGTTCGAGATCTCCCTGTCGCCCGGCGCGCAGACCTCCATCTTCATCCGCGTGGTGTTCGAATCGCACCGCGCCTTCACCAAGCCGCCGACCGAGACGATGATCGGCGAGGATGCCGCCGCGCGCCTGACGCAGGTGGCCAATGGCGGCGGCTCGCCCAAGCACCCGAAGGGCCTCGGCGAGGGCACGATCTTCGCCCGCGCCTACCGCGATTCCCGCCGCGACCTGCGGGCGCTGACGGCCGGCATCACCACGATCATCTCCTCGAACGACCAGTTCAACGAGGGGCTCTGCCGCGCCACCGCCGACCTCTACATGCTGGCGAGCCGGACGCCGGAGGGCATCTACCCCTTCGCCGGCATCCCCTGGTACTCCACGGTGTTCGGCCGTGACGGCATCATCACCGCGATGATGGCCCTGTGGATCGACCCGAAATTCGGCCGGGGCGTGCTGCGCTACCTCGCCGCCACGCAGGCGAAGGTGGTCGATCCGGCCGCCGACGCGCAGCCCGGCAAGGTGCTGCACGAGACCCGCCGCGGCGAGATGGCGATGCTTGGGGAGGTGCCGTTCCGGCACTACTACGGCACCATCGACGGCACGCCGCTCTTCGTGATGCTGGCCTGGGAATACTACCTCGTCTCCGGCGACCTGCAGACGATCCGCGACATCTGGCCGGCGCTCGAACTCGCGCTCGAATGGATGAACAAGTACGGCGACCGCGACGGCGACGGCTTCGTGGAATACGCCCGCGACACCGACAAGGGCCTGGAGAACCAGGGCTGGAAGGACAGCCACGATTCGATCTTCCACGCGGACGGCCATCTCGCGAAGGGGCCGATCGCGCTGTGCGAGGTGCAGGGCTACGTCTACGCCGCCAAGAACGGCATGGGGCAGCTCGCCGGCCTGCTCGGCCACGACGACATGGCCGAGCAACTGACGGCCGAGGCCAAGGGCCTGCGCGAAAAGTTCGATCAGGCCTTCTGGAACGAGGAGATCGGCACCTACGCCCTCGCCCTCGACGGCGCGAAGAAGCAATGCGCCGTGCGCTCGTCCAATGCCGGCCACGCCCTGTTCACCGGCATCGCCAAGCCGGAGCGGGCCGCTCGCGTCGCGGAGACCCTGCTGGGCAATGACGGGTTCAACGGCTGGGGCGTGCGCACCATCGCCAAGGGCGAGGCGCGCTACAACCCGATGTCGTACCACAACGGCTCGATCTGGCCGCACGACAACGCGCTGATCGCGATGGGCCTCGCCCGATACGACCGCAAGGCCGAGGCGGCGCGGATCTTCCAAGGGATGTTCGACACCTCCCTCTATCAGGACCAGAAGCGCCTGCCGGAGCTGTTCTGCGGCTTCATGCGCCGGCCTCAGCGCGGGCCGGTCTCCTATCCGGTGGCGTGCAGCCCGCAGGCCTGGGCGGCGGCGGCGCCCTTCGCCTTCCTCGCGGCCTGCCTCGGCCTCGAACTCGACCACGACCGCAACCGGGTCCTGTTGAAGAACCCGATCCTGCCGGGCTTCCTCGACGGGGTGACGCTGTACAACGTGAAGCTCCGCGATTCGCGGCTCGACCTGCGCTTCCAATCCTACGACGGCGACGTCACCGTGAGCGTGATGCGCCGCCACGGCGACGCGCGGGTGGTGGTGATGAAGTAAGGGAACCCCGGTGTCCGCCTCCGCCCTCGACCTCGCCCAGGCCCTCATCCGCTGCCCCTCCGTCACCCCGGAGGATGCGGGGGCGCTCGGCGTGGTGGCGGGGGCGTTGGCGGAGGCCGGTTTCACGGTGGAGCGGCCGGTCTTCGCGGAAGCGGGCCATCCCGACACGCCCAACCTGTTCGCGCGGATCGGCCGCGAGGGGCCGTGCCTCGCCTTCGCGGGACACACCGACGTTGTGCCCACGGGCGATAGGCAAGCGTGGCGGCACGACCCGTTCGGCGCGGTGATCGAGGGCGGGATGCTCTACGGGCGCGGCGCGGCCGACATGAAGGGCGGCGTCGCCTGCATGATGGCGGCGGCCCTCGCCTTCGTGGAGAAGCGGCGCGGCGATGTCCCCGGCTCCATCGCCTTCCTCATCACCGGGGACGAGGAGGGGCCGGCCGTGAACGGCACGGTGAAGCTCCTCGAATGGGCGCGGGCGCGGGGCGAGCGGTTCGACCATTGCCTCCTCGGCGAGCCGACCAATCCCGGCACCCTTGGCGAGATGATCAAGATCGGCCGGCGGGGTTCGCTCACGGGCAAGCTCACGGTGCTCGGGCGACAGGGCCACGTCGCCTATCCGCACAAGGCCGAGAACCCGATTCCCGGCCTGCTGCGCCTGACCACGGCGCTCATTGCCGAACCGCTCGACGGCGGCAGCGCGCATTTCGACGCGTCGAACCTCGAATTCACCACCATCGACGTCGGCAACACGGCGAACAACGTCATCCCGGCGACCGCGCGTGCGGTGTTCAACATCCGCTTCAACGACGACTGGACGGCCGACAGCCTCGGCGCCGAGATCCGACGCCGACTCGACAAGGCCGCCGGCAATTCCGTGCGCTACCTTCTCGACCTTCAGCCGTCGAACTCTCCGGCCTTCCTGACCCGGCCGAACGCCTTCGTGGACCTCGTCTGCGAGGCGGTCCGCGCCGAGACCGGCCTGACCCCGGTGCTCTCCACCACGGGCGGCACCTCTGATGCGCGGTTCATCAAGGATGTCTGCCCGGTGATCGAGTTCGGCCTCGTGGGCGAGACGATGCATCAGGTCGATGAATGCGTCGCGGTCGCCGACATCGAGCGGCTGACGGCGATCTACGGCCGGGTGCTCGACGCGTATTTCGCCTAACAGGAACCCTCATCGTCATTGCGAACGCAGTGAAGCAATCCAGGGAGGCGGGCCGCTTCCGAACGCAGCGCTTCCCTGGATTGCTTCGCTCCCCTCGCAATGACGGGGGGCCTACGAGTAATCCACGCCCACGAAGGTGAGCCCACAAGCCGGCGCCAGGGGGCCGCAGCGGGTCTTGTCACCGGTGGCGAGAATATCCGCCACGTCGTTCGCCGAGAGACGGCGGCAGCCCGCCAGCATCAGCGTGCCGACCATCGCCCGCACCTGATGGTGCAGGAAGGAGCGGGCGCAGGTCTCGATCACGATCTCCCCGTGCTGGCCCTTCCATTGCCGGCTCACATCGAGCTTTTCGAGGGTGCGCACGGGGCTCTTGGCCTGGCACTCGGCGGCGCGGAAGGCGGTGAAGTCGTGCAGGCCGGTGAGCCGCTGCGCGGCGGCGTGCATCAGCTCCGCGTCGAGCGGCCAGGGGACGTGCCAGACATGGGCGCGGGTCAGCGCCGCCGGGCTGCGCCGATTGAGGATGCGGTAGCGGTAGTGCCGGCGGATCGCCGAATGCCGGGCGTCGAAGGTCTCGGGCACGATCTCGGCCGCGATCACCGCCACCGGACGCGGGCGCAGATGTGCGTTGATCGCGTCGCGCACCGTGTCCGTCCGCCAGTCCTTGGCGAGGTCGAGATGGGCGACCTGATGCGTCGCGTGGACGCCAGCGTCGGTGCGGCCCGCGCAGGTGAGGCGGCTCTCCGCGCCGGAGAAGCGCGTCACCGCCGCCTCAATGGCGCCCTGCACGGTCGGGTCGTCCGCCTGCCGCTGCCAGCCGCAGAACGGCGCGCCGTCGTATTCGATGATCAGCTTGTAGCGGGGCATCAGCCGAGGCGCACGCCCGGCGCCAAGCGGGCACCACGCACGAATTCGCCGCCGGTGGCGCTGCCGCCCTTTCCGGCGCGGCGCAGTTCCAGAAGCCGCACGGCCCCCGTGCCGCAGGCGACGGTCGCCTCGCCGTCGAGGAGCGTGCCGGGCTCGCCCCTGCCCTCGGCGGGGAGGGCGCGCAGCACCTTCACCCGCTCCGGCCCCTTGCCGAGATCGGTCTCCAGGAAGGCGCCGGGGAAGGGCGACAGGCCGTTGATATGGGCGGCCACCGTCGCGGCGTCCCGCGACCAGTCGATCCGCGCCTCCTCGTTGGTGATCTTGTGGGCGTAGACTACGCCCTCCTCGGGTTGCGGCGTGAAGGTGAGGCCCTCGCTGTCGAGGGCCTTCAGCGCATCGGACATCAGCCCGGCGCCGACCGGCATCAGCGCATCGTGCAACTCGCCCGCCGTCAGGCCGGGGGTGATCGGCACCCGCGCCTCCAGGGCGACGGGGCCGGTGTCGAGCCCGGCTTCCATCCGCATCACCCCGACGCCGCTCTCGGCATCGCCCGCCATCACCGCCCGCTGGATCGGCGCGGCGCCCCGCCAGCGCGGCAGCAGCGAGCCGTGCAGGTTCAGGCAGCCGTGGTGGGGCAGATCGAGGATCGCCTGCGGCAGCAGCATCCCGTAGGCTACCACCACCGCCACGTCGGCGCCATGGCCGGCGAAGGTCTCGGCGGCCTCCTTCGTGCGCAGCGTCGAGGGCGTCAGGACGGGCGCGCCAAGGCTGTCGGCGAGGGCATGGACGGGGGAGGGTCGCAGCGTCATCCCCCGCCCGGCCCGCGCCGGAGCGCGGGTGTAGACGGCGGCGATCTCGTGCCCATCGGCGGCTAGCCGCGCCAGGGTCGGCACCGCGAAATCCGGGGTGCCCATGAAGACGACGCGCATGGCCGGATCAGGCCGCGTCGCGCTTGGCGGCCTTGGTGAACTTCTTCATCACCCGGTCGCGCTTCAGCTTCGACAGGTGGTCGATGAAAAGCACGCCGTCCAAGTGGTCGATCTCGTGCTGGATGCAGGTGGCGAGCAGCCCGTCGGCGGCGATCTCCTGCTCCTTGCCGTCGAGATCGCGGAACTTCACCCGCACGCGGTCCGGCCGCTCGACCTCGGAATAGTATTCCGGGATCGAGAGGCAGCCCTCTTCATAGACGCGCTTCTCCTCGGACGCCCAGACGACCTCGGGGTCGATGAAGACGCGCGGCTCGCGCACGCCCTCTTCCTTCGAGGTGTCGATGGTGACGACCCGCTTGGCCACGCCGACCTGGATCGCGGCCAGCCCGACGCCGGGCGCGTCGTACATGGTCTCGAACATGTCGGCGACGAGGGTGCGGATCTCGTCGGTGATCGGCCCGACCGGCTCGGACACGAGCTTCAGGCGCGGATCGGGAAGGATGACGAGGGGGCGTATGGTCATGGCGTCTACCGGCGCGGCGCCGGAAGAGGGCGCCCTAATCAGTTGTGGCAATATGGCGGCACCCGGAGGTGGTCAAATTCCGCCGGGTCTAGAACAGAGTCCGGCTGCGGATGGCCGCCGAGAGGGTGCCTTCATCGAGGTAATCGAGTTCGCCGCCCACCGGCACGCCGTGCGCGAGGCGGGTGATCCGGCGGTCGAGGTGCCGGATCGCCTCGGTGATGTAATGCGCCGTGGTCTGCCCATCGACGGTGGCGTTGAGCGCCAGGATGACCTCCGTCACCGCCGGGTCGGCCGCCCGTTCCACGAGGCGCGCGATGTTCAGGTGGTCAGGCCGCACCCCGTCGAGGGCCGAGAGCACGCCGCCGAGCACATGGTAGCGCGCCTTCACCGCCCCGGAGCGTTCGAGCGCCCAGAGGTCCGAGACATCCTCCACCACCACGAGGGTGGTCGGATCGCGGCCGGGATCGCGGCAGACGGTGCAGGGGTCGCTCGTATCGACGTTGCCGCAGTTCGAGCAGACGACGATCCGCTCCGAGGCGACGCGCATCGCCTCGGCCAGCGGCGCGAGGAGCGTGTCCCGCTTCTTGATGAGTTGGAGCGCGGCCCGGCGGGCGGAGCGTGGACCCAGCCCCGGCATCCGGCCCAGCAACTGGATCAGGCGTTCGATCTCCGGGCCGGCGACGGCTTGAGGCATCGGGTCTCGTGTGTCTTCGGCGGCTCGTGTCTCCGTCTAGAACGCTGCCGGCCGAAGGGGAAGCGGGTGCGGCGCCAAGAAGCGGACGCGGCAATATCCAGCCGCGCACGATAGACTTCGTGGATTTTGTAATGGTGTTGGAGGGGCTCCCTCCGTTCAGGTTACTGGCGGATTGCTATGCTGATCGCCATGACGTTTGGGCCGCTTTGATATAATTGGGCTCAGGCGACGTTGCGAGGCCCCTACGAAGGTCATATTGACGGCGACGCTTCGCGGTTTACGCAACGGAAGAGCCGTGTGACGGCCTTGCCGTCCGCTTGTCAGGGTGCGCCGCGCGCAAGGTGCCCGGGAGATTCGCATTTGAACAACATCGGTGATTTCAACGCGGCCCATGGCGCTGAGGCTGCCGGCTTCCGGGAACTGAAGGCGGTTCACTGGAACTTCGAGGCGCCCCGTCTCTATGAGGAGGCGCTGACCCGCAAGGAGGGCCAGCTCGCCCGCGGCGGTGCCTTCGTCGCCACCACCGGCTCGCATACCGGCCGCTCGCCCAAGGACAAGTTCGTGGTGCGGGACGCCTCCACCGAGAACGAGATCTGGTGGGACAACAACGGCGCCATCACGCCGGACCAGTTCGAGACCCTGCGTCAGGATTTCCTGAAGCACGCCGAGGGCAAGGAGCTGTTCGCCCAGGATCTCTACGGCGGCGCCGATCCGGCCCACCGGGTGAAGGCCCGCGTCTTCACCGAGTTCGCGTGGCACTCGTTGTTCATCCGCAACCTGCTGATCCGGCCGGACCATTCCGAGATCGCGTCCTACGTGCCGGACATGACGATCATCGACCTGCCGAGCTTCCAGGCCGATCCGGCCCGGCACGGTTGCCGCTCCAAGACGGTCATCGCCATCGACTTTTCCAAGAAGCTCGTGCTGATCGGCGGCTCGGCCTACGCCGGCGAGATGAAGAAGTCGGTCTTCACCTACCTGAACTACATCCTGCCCGGCCAGGGCGTGATGCCGATGCACTGCTCGGCCAACGCCGCGCTCAACGCCGAGGGCGGCTCGGCGATCTTCTTCGGCCTGTCCGGCACCGGCAAGACGACGCTGTCGAACGATTCCTCCCGCCAGCTTCTCGGTGACGACGAGCACGGCTGGTCGAACGAGGGCATCTTCAACTTCGAGGGCGGCTGCTACGCCAAGACGATCCGCCTCTCGCGGAACGCCGAGCCGGAGATCTACGCCACCACCGAGCGCTTCGGCACGGTGATGGAGAACGTCGTCATCGACCCGCTGACCCGCGTGCCGGACTTCGACGACGCCTCGCTCACCGAGAACACCCGGTGCGCCTATCCGCTCGACTTCATCGCCAACGCGAGCAGCACCGGCCGGGCCGGGCATCCGAAGAACATCGTGATGCTCACCTGCGACGCGTTCGGCGTGATGCCGCCGATCGCCAAGCTGACCGGCGCCGAGGCGATGTACCACTTCCTCTCGGGCTACACCGCCAAGGTGGCGGGTACCGAGCGCGGCCTGACCGGGCCGGAGGCGACCTTCTCGACCTGCTTCGGCGCGCCGTTCATGCCGCGCCACCCGAGCACCTACGGCAACCTGCTGCGCGATCTGATCGCCAAGCACAGCGTCGATTGCTGGCTGGTCAACACCGGCTGGACCGGCGGCGGCGTCGGCACCGGCCGCCGCATGCCGATCCGCGTCACCCGTCGCCTGCTGTCCGCCGCCCTCGACGGTTCGCTCTCGAACGCCGAGTTCCGCCGCGATCCGTATTTCGGCTTCGCGGTGCCGGTCTTCGTGCCGGGCGTCGAGCCGCATATCCTCCAGCCGGTGAAGACCTGGGGCAACAAGAGCGCCTTCGTCGAGACGGCCGCCCGCCTCGTGAAGATGTTCGAGGACAACTTCAAGCGCTTCGAGGACCACGTGGATTCCGACGTGCGCGCCGCCGGCCCGAGCGCCCAGGCCATCGCAGCCTGATCCCGCAGGCGGCGCCCCTCCGGGCGCCGCCGCCCTACAGCGCGTCCAGCGCGGCTTCGAGGTCCGGCACCGCCACCGAGAAGTCGCGTCGGGCGATGACTTCCTCCCGGTCGCTCCAGCGGCCGAACAACGCCGCATAGGGGTGGCCGCAGACGGCGGCGAGATCCCAGAAGAACGGGTCGTTCCATCCGCTGTCGGGGGCGATCGTCAGGATCCGCGCCCCGGTCGGGCTGAAGATCGTGTTGGTCATCGCCGCCCCCGCGAGGCCGACGATCACCTCGGCCCTGGCGAAGCGCACGATCTGCTGGCGCGGGCTGTATTGCTCGGGGTCGATCACCTCGAAGCCCCGCCGCTCCATCACCGCCACGATCTCCGCGCGGTTGACGAGGGTACGCCCCCTCGCGCCCGACCGATCCACGAAGAGACGCCGGCCGTCATTCCCCGCCGCGATCCGCCGGATCGCCGCCTCGGCACGGGCGATGCGGGTCCGTTTCAGGAAGCGTGATCGGATTGCGGCGACGGCCTCCGGCGACTTGCCGTAGGGCTCCTGGCTGCAAGGGGTCGCGAAATACAGGCGAGGGAGCGCGTAGACCCGCTTCCGGTCGTAGAAGACAGCCCGCCATTTGGCGTCGCGCCCGAGGGCGAGCGCGATCATCCGCCGTCGCACCTCATCGATCTGCGGATCGTAGCCCGGCAGAAGGATCGTGATCGTCCGACCGGGATGCAGGCGCCGCAGGACGAAGAAGCCTTCGAGCCGGGGCAGGTCGTCGACGAGCCAATGGCCGTAATTGAACGAGCCGACCGAGCCGAGGTAGAAATACACACCCTGCGGATCGAAACGCTCATCGATCCCCTCGTGATCGAGACCGATCGCCTCGATCATCTTGAGATCGCTCAGGCGATGGGTCTCGAACAGCACCCGCAGGTCGCCGCCCTCGCGGTAATGCAGGACGTTGCCGCCGAGGCGGATGTCCGACGCCTCGCAGAGGACGGATGCCGGGAAGCCCCGAAAGGTCTCATCCAGTTCGCCATACCAGCGTGCCACGGCCGCGACCCCGGCAGGGTCGGGGCCGGCGAGCATTTTCGGGACGGGGCGGCGGTAGGAATAGGCCGGGAACAGCGTCGCCACCGCACGGGTGCGCGCGCTGATCCGCCCGCGCATCGCCGCGTAGAGGTCCGCGTTGCCCGCGAAGGCGGGCTCGGCCTGCGCAATCGTCTCCGGACAGGAGAAGACCAGCGCGTCGGTCGGCATCGGGTGCCTAGAAGGGCAGCTTCATGCCGGGGGGAAGGGGGAGGCCCTTTGTGAGCTCGCCCATGCGCTCCTGCATGACGTGCTCGGCCTTGCCGCGTGCATCGTTGCAGGCGGCGACGATGAGGTCTTCGAGGATTTCGCGCTCGTCGGCCACCATCAGCGAGGGCTCGATGCTGACCCGGCGCAACTGGCCCTTCGCGGTCATGGTCACGCGGACGGAGCCGCCGCCGGAGGCGCCCTCGACCTCGACGGTCTCGAGTTCGGCCTGCATCCCGGCCATCTTCTCCTGCATGGCCTGAGCCTGCTTCATGATGCCCATCAGGTCGCGCATGCCGGATTCCTTCCACCCATCGATCGTGCCTCAACGGGGGGCACCGCGCCTCCCGCCCGAAAACCTCATCCTGAGGTGCCCCTTGCGAAAGCAAGGGGCCTCGAAGGAGGGCTCCAGCGGCCGCGGCGGTCCCTGGAGGTCTCCTTCGAGGCCGCTCCGCGGCACCTCAGGATGAGGTCGCGGGTCGGCCGATTCCCTGCGACGCCCCTAGAGGTCGTCGCTCTCCGCTTCCTCGACGCGGGCCGCATCGACATCACCGAGGATTTCCTCCTCGGCGGTTGCGCGGGCGTCCGTTGCCGTCTCCCGCACATCCACGATCTCGGCCCCCGGAAACCGGGACAGGGCCTCGCGCACGAACGGGTCGGCGGCGGCGTTCTCCCGGCGGGTCTCGCTCGCCATGCGGCTGTTCTCGGCGAGCGTCGGGGCGCCTTCCTCCTGCGAGAGGGTGACGACCCAGCGGCGTCCCGTCCAGGCCGCGAGCGACGCCGCGAGATCGTTGGCGAGGCTCGGGCGGCCACCGGCCGCGACACGCAGCTCGATCCGGCCTTCCTCGAAACGCACGATATGGACGTCCCGCTCCAGGGCGGCCTTCATCAGGATATCGCGACGCGCATCGGCCAGGGCGACCACGTCCTCGAAGCGCGCGAGCCTAGGCCCCGCTTCCGGCGCGGGGGCCGGGCTGCGGGCGGGGGCGGGTGCGACCGCGCGCAGGGCGGGCGCCGCGTTCACCGCCTGAGCCTGGGCCGGGGGCGAGGGGGGGACGATCCGTTCAGGCACCGGGCGCGGCGTCGACACGACGGCGACCGGCGCCGGCGATGCCGGCGGAAGGGCTTGGCGCGTCTCGCCTTCGCCTCCGGCGGCAGCGTCGTCGCGCAGGCGGCGCAGGGCTTCGTCCGGCGTCGGCAGATCGGCGGCGTAGGCGAGGCGGACGAGGGCCATCTCGGCGGCGGCCAGCGGCCGGGGCGCGGATTGCACCTCGGGGATCGCCTTGAGCAGGATCTGCCACGCCCGCGACAGCGCCCGCATGGAGAGTTTGCCGGCAAAGTCGGCCCCGCGCAGCCGCTCGGTCTCGCTGAGCGACGGGTCGGCCGCGGCGTCGGGGACGATCTTCAGGCGGGTGACGAGGTGGGTGAAGGCCGCAAGGTCCGACATCACCACCGCCGGGTCTGCGCCGGAATCGTATTGCGCCCGCAATTCCGCGAAAGCGGCCGGCACGGCGCCGCGCATCACCGCCTCGAACAGATCCACGATCCGCGCGCGGTCGGCGAGGCCGAGCATGTCGCGCACGCCCTGAGCCGTGACCGTACCGGCCCCGTGGGCGATGGCCTGATCGAGGAGCGAGAGCGAGTCGCGCACCGAGCCCTCCGCCGCGCGGACGATGGCGGCCAGCGCCTCGTCCTCGACGCCGACCTTCTCGGCCTCGCAGATGCGGGCGAGGTGGGCGCGCAGCACCGGCGCCTCGACCCGGCGCAGGTCGAAGCGCTGGCAGCGCGACAGGATCGTCACCGGGACCTTGCGGATCTCGGTGGTGGCGAAGACGAACTTGGCGTGGGGCGGCGGCTCTTCCAGGGTCTTCAGGAAGGCGTTGAACGCCTTCTCCGACAGCATGTGGACCTCGTCCACGATGTAGACCTTGTAGCGGGCCGAGACCGGTCCGTAGCGGATGCCGTCGATGATGGCGCGGACGTCGTCGATGCCGGTATGGGAGGCGGCGTCCATCTCCAGCACGTCCATGTGCCGGGATTCCATGATCGCTTGGCAGTGCAGGCCGAGCTCCGGCATGTCCACGGTCGGGCCGGTGTCGGGCACGCCCGCGCGGGCATAGTTGAGGCCGCGGGCCAGGATGCGGGCGGTGGTGGTCTTGCCGACGCCGCGCACGCCGGTCAGCATCCAGGCCTGGGGAATGCGCTGGGCCGCGAAGGCGTTGCCCAGCGTGCGGACCATGGCCTCCTGGCCGATCAGGTCGCCGAAATGCGTGGGGCGGTACTTGCGCGCCAGGACCCGGTAGGGGGCCGGCTGCGAAGCCGAGGGTTTGAGCCCGGGGAGTCCCGGCTCGTCGTCAGGCGTGCCGGTCGAAGCGTCCATGACGTGTCGGGTAAGGAGGTTCGCGCCCCGGAATAGGGTGGGAGGCTGGACAGAGACCCGCTCGGTCTCGTTAGGGCTGCTTCCTTCCGGACCTGACCCGGTTGGCGAGTGAAACGTCCCCCGCCAACCCCCCGCCGGCTATATGGCCGGCAAGCCGCGCGAACGCAAGCCGGCCGGAGCGGCCCCTCTTCAGAACGCGTTCCGATAGGCGCGGCGAGACAGCACGGTGAGGATCATGATCTGGATGTCGAGCCAGATCGACCAGTTGTCGATGTAGAACAGGTCGTGCTCGACGCGGCCGGCCATGGCCTGGTCGGTCTGCGTCTCGCCCCGGAAGCCGTTGACCTGTGCCCAGCCGGTGATGCCCGGCTTTACGTTGTGCCGGCGGGCGTAGAGAGCGATCCGCCGCTCGAAGCTGCGGTCGTGGGCGAGGGCGTGCGGGCGCGGGCCGACGAGGGACATGTCGCCCAGAATCACGTTGAGGAGCTGGGGCAACTCGTCGAGGTTCGTCCGCCGCAGCAGCGCGCCGATGCGGGTGATGCGGCTGTCGTTGCGGGTCGCCTGCACGAAGGCCGCGTTGCGCTCGGTCTTCATGGAGCGGAACTTGAACACGTCGAACGGCTGCTGGTTGAAGCCGTAGCGGCGCTGACGGAAGAAGACCGGGCCGGGGCTGTCGAGCTTGATCGCCACCGCGATCACCGCCAGCAGCGGCGAGAGGGCGAAGAGGGCGAGCAGCGCGACAACGACGTCGAAGCAGCGCTTCAGCACGATCTCGCCGAGGTTCAGGGGCCGGCGGCCGATGTTGATGCCCGAGACCTTGCCGACGCGGGCGACCTGCATGTCGGGGAAGCGGTCGAGGACCGTACCGGGGCGCAAGTGCAGGGCGGCGGGCACGCGCAGGAACGCATCGATGCAGCGCTCCACCTCGGCGGCGTCGGCCCAGGGCACCAGGACGAACACGTCGTCCGGCCGCAGGAAGCGCACCACCGATACGGCGAGATCGAGGTCTTCCTGAAGCTGCTCGTAGCGCGTGGCGGCGTCGGCCTGCGGATCGGTGCGGCGCAGGTAGCTGGTGCCGACCACGCGCAGGCCCGGCCCGCCGGTGTGGTTGCTGGCATAGAAGGCGTGGATGTCCTCCTCGTAACCGACGAGGTGGACGCGGCTCACCGTGGGCGAGGCCGGGTTGAGGCTGCGGCCGATGAGGCGGCTCATCGCCAGCCGGCTGGCGAACAGGGTCGGCAGGCCGACGACGAACACCACGATGGAGACGAGACGCGAATAGTCGGTGGTCGTCTTGGTGAGGAAGCCGATGACCAGCACGACCGCCCAGGCCACGAACCAGAGCGAGACGACCCTGCGCAGGCCGGCGCGACCCTCGACCAGCTTGTCGAGTGCGTATTCACCGCGCAGGGCATTGGTGGTCACGATCACGAGACTGAGGAGTGCCGTCAGTTGCAAGCCGCGCGTCTCGGTCGGCCATGCGTCATCGTTCGAGAAGGCGAGGCGGTAGGCGAGCTCGCTCACCAGCGTCACCGCCGCGATCGCTGCCAGATCCGCCATCGCAGCGGCGATGGACAGCATCACCCGCATGATCCCGCGCCCGCGCTGGGGCAGCAGCGCTGCCCACACGCGGCGACGGCGCGTCGCGGTCGCGAGGCTGATGGGCTCGTACGATTCTGGGACCCGCTCTTGAAGCATCGGCCTGCCTGTCCCGTACCGGTCGGTGTCTGTGCCGTTTTGAAACGAACGTGGTTTCAGTCACGGCTCTCACCGGGGGTGTGAGCAAGCGCCGAGCCTGCCGCCGTGAGACACCCTGGTTCCGGACCGGCGAGGGAGTTTCATGGTCCCAGGCCGGGTCAGTGCGTGCGCGATGTTCTCCCCTGCAACAGGTCTTCGGTTTGGTGCAGGTGTAAAGTCTAGCGATGGTTAACGGGGCCGTGGCCCTACGGCAACTCCGCGAAGTACTTAACTTAGGGTTCACATGCGGCCGGCGCGCGAATCGTGCGGATTGAGCCGGCGAAATTACCGGCTCACCTTATTTGCCAGATCTGCGTTCGACGCAAATGAGGTCGGCTTCAAACGCTATTCGACCGATTCGAACCCTTCGAAGATCGGATGTTCCAGGTAAAGCGAGCGAGTCGACGGTGCGCGACTATGTACCTTTCGGAATTGCTCGGATCGGGTCCACGCGTCGAAGTCTTCCCGAGAGTGCCAAACGGTGTGCGAGGCGTACAAAATATAATCAGACATTTCCGGGCCGCGGAGCAGATGAAAATTAACAAATCCTTTCATCTCGGCCAGGTGACTCTCGCGTCCGCGCCATACGGCCTCGAACTCATCAGTCTCCTCTTTCATCACCTTGAACCGATTCATCGCGACGAACATGCGTTTGTCTCCTTAAAGCTATCAAAGACTAGGTCGAACCTTGGAGCCCCTGCGTGGTCGTTCGCAACGCCATCCCTGGCGGTTGAGATGTATAATAGAACACAACCCCTGACTACAATCTGCGAATTGCCTCGAAATAACTCATTCCTGATCCATAAACCACAGGATGTATCGGGAGACTTGCGAATTTAGACGATTTGAGGTCCTAGTAATTGCGTCGACGGCAAAATGCACCGGGCCGAGGCACGAGGGGCGCAATCCGGATGCGCAAACGAAAATGGGGTTGGGGAAGGTGGAAAGAAGCGAGAATAAATTGACGGACCTGCATTTGAAAGCCGATCGCCCTCTGGGGAAGGACGCTATGCCTCCGTCGATGCCGAAGCAGACCACCGATGTTGATCGTCTGGTGGGTCTGCGAATCACGGCACTGCGCAAGGCCCGTGGGCTGAGCCAGACCGCCCTGGGTAATGCCGTGGGCGTGACTTTCCAGCAGGTCCAGAAATACGAGAAGGGCCAGAACCGCGTCGGCGCCGGCCGCCTGCGGGAAATCGCCCGGCTTCTGGAAGTGCCGGTCTCGGCCTTCTTCGACGACAACAACGCGTCGGACGGCCCCCAGGAGGACGTGTTCAGCTTCCTCAACGCGCAGGGTTCGGTGGATCTGCTGCGCGCCTACACGCAGATCGTGGACGACCAGATGCGCCGCGACGTCCTGGCGCTGGTCCGAAGCGCTGCCCGGCTCGCGCATCTTCGCGCCACTGGCGGTGAAGCCGATCCGAAGCAGTGAGGATCGGCCGCCCCTCCGGGGGCGCGCGAATCAACCTCCGGCGGCGATCAGGTGGAAGAAGCTTCCGCTCACACGCCCGAGACGGTGCCCCATGAAACCGAGGTCGGCACCTTCGGCATCGGCGATCCGGGCGAGCGCAATGCTCTCGTCCGGCGCGTCCGACGTGACGCTGGCGTAGTGGAATTCGTGTCCGACCAGGCCTGTCTGAGCCCGGCCGAGAATGCAATCGGCGGCAAGCCGCGCCACGCGATAGCCGAGATGCAGTTTCCGCCGGCGATAGGATGTGGCGACGGGGAGAAGGTCCAGCATCGGATGGACCGCCCCGTCCGCATCTTCGAGGCTTTCGCCCAGCACCATGTAGCCGCCGCACTCGCCATGGACCGGGCGGGTCCGCGCAAACGCTCGTGTTCGTCCCAGGAAGTGGGTCGCGGCGGCGATGCGCCCGGCGTGTAGCTCCGGGTAACCCCCTGGAAGCCAGCAGCAATCGCAATCCTCGGAGGGCCCCTCGTCGGCGAGGGGCGAGAATGGCACGAGCTCCGCTCCGGCCCCGCGCCAGCCGGCCTCCATGTGCGGGTAGACGAAGCTGAACGCCTCATCCTGCGCGATGGCGATCCGCTGGCCCGGCGGCGGCACGAAGGGCCGGCTTCCATCGGTCGGGATCGCGCCGCCCGCCGCCGCGACCAGGGCATCGAGGTCGATCCCCGCCTCGGCCATGCCGGCTAATTGCTCCAGACGCGCGGCGAGGTCGGCCGTCTCACCGGCCTGGACGAGGCCGAGATGCCGCTCCGGCAGAACCAGCCCCGCCTCCCGCGAAAGGGCGCCGAAGACCCGCAGCCCCGCCCGCTCCATGCCCGCCTCCACGAGACGGCGGTGGCGGGGGCTCGCGACCTTGTTGAGGATCACTCCCGCGATGGTCACGCGCGGGTCGTAGACCTTGCAGCCGAGCGCCACGGCGGCGGCGGATTGGGCCGCGCCCGACACATCCACCACCAGGATCACCGGCCAGCCGTAGCGCGCGGCGATGTCGGCATTGGCGCCGGAGCGGTTTTCGGCGGCGCGGACGCCGTCGAACAGGCCCATCGACCCCTCCGCGACGATGAGGTCGGCCTCCGCCGCCGAGGCGCCGGCCAGGGTGTCGAGCAACGAAGGCCCCATGGCGAAGCTGTCGAGGTTGAAGCTCGGCAATCCGGTGGCGGCCCGATGGAAGGCGGGATCGATGTAATCGGGTCCGCATTTGGCGCCCCGGACGCGCAATCCCCGGCGGCGCAGGGCGCGCATCAGGGCCAGCGTGACGGTGGTCTTGCCCGAGCCGGAGCGCGGCGCGGCGATCAGGAGCCCCGGCGCACTCATGGTGATTTGCCCCCGACGGCCCCGTTCGGGCGGAATCGGCGGTCGTAATCGGCGGCATAAAGCGCGCTTTCGCGGAAGTTCTCGGCGTCAAGGGCCGGTCCGACGAAAATAATCGCCGCCCGCTCAAGTTTTTTCTCGTTCACAAGTTGTGGGATCGTCCGAAGCTTTCCACGGACAACTATCTCGTCGGGCCAAGTCGCGCGAAACACCACGGCGGCCGGGCAATCGGCGCCGTAGTAGGGCGTCAATTCGGCGGCGACCGCATCGATGACGTGAATCGAGAGGTGGATTGCCAGCGTCGCCCCCGTCGCGGCGAAGGCGGCCAGCCGCTCTCGCTCCGGCATGGCGCTGGCGCGGCCCGAGGTCCGGGTGAGCACCACGGACTGGGCGAGGCCCGGCACGGTGAGTTCCCGGCCGAGCACCGAGGCCGCCGCCGCGAAGGCCGGAACGCCGGGGGTGATCGTGTAGGGGATGCCGAGCCGGTCGAGCCGGCGCAGCTGTTCCGCCAGGGCGCTCCAGATCGAGAGATCGCCCGAATGCAGGCGCGCCACGTCGTGGCCCTCCGCGTGGGCCGCCTCAATCTCGGCCAGGATCGCGTCGAGGGAGAGCGGCGCCGTGTCGACGATCCGCGCGCCCTGCGGGCACCATGACAGGATCTCCGGGGCGACCAGGGAGCCCGCATAGAGGCAGACCGGGCAGGCGGCGATGCGATCACGCCCGCGCACGGTGATGAGGTCGGCCGCGCCGGGGCCGGCGCCGATGAAATGGACCGTCATCCTTCAGCCCTCTGGCGGGTTTCGTGCCGGAAGGCCAGTGCGCAGGTGACGCTGCCGCTGGCGATCCTGTCGAGCACGAGGCGCGAATCCGTCCCGGCGCAGGCGAGCGCCGCCGCCTCGCAGAGGGAGCCGACGCCGCGCAGGGCTTCGATCCGTGCCGAGCGGGTCGGCACGCGGGCATCGCAGGCGAGGAGCGCTTCGGGGGCAATGCCCTGCGGCACGAGGCCGAAGGCGCTCGCCGCCTCGTGCAGCGCCGCATCGCCGGCCCGGTCGTGGGCGGTGGCGATGGCGGCGAGGCGGCCGGGCGCGATGCCGGCCTCCGACAGGGCGCGCCGGATCAGCGCCGCGATCTCGGAAGCCTCGGCGCCCCGGCGGAAGCCGATGCCGGCGACGATCATCGCGGCTTCGTCCAGGCCCATTGCGTCACCGGCATCGCCGTCCGCCAGCCTTGCAGCCCGCCGACAGCGCTGGCGCGCGCCACCGAGACCCGGCGCAGGCTTCCGCCCCTTGCGGCGTAGGCTGCGAGCAGGGCGGCTTCGCCTTCGAGGGTCACGGCATTGGCGACGAACCGCCCGCCCGGCTTCAACGCCCCGGCCGCAAGGTCGATCAGCCCCGGTTCCGACACGCCGCCGCCGACGAAGATTGCATCCGGCAGCACCAGCCCGTCGAGGGCGGCCGGCGCCCGCCCGAGCACCACGGCGAGGTCCGGCACGCCGAAGGAGAGGGCGTTGCGGCGGATCCGCTCGGCCCGCTCGGGCCGCGCCTCGATGGCGGTGGCCCGCAGGGACGGCCCCCGCAGCATCCATTCGATGGAGACCGAGCCGGCGCCCCCGCCGATATCCCACAGGTGCTGCCCCGGCTGCGGCTTCAGGGCCGAGAGGGTCAGCGCGCGGATTTCGGCCTTGGTGAGCTGACCGTCATTCTCGAACAGCTCGTCATCGAGGCCCGGCGCGAGGGGCAGGCCCTCGGCCTCGCCCGAAACCTCGATGGCCAGGGTGTTGAGGGCGGCGATGTCACCGAGGTCGAAGCCCTCGGCGCGGGCGCGGCGGATGCGCTCGCGCGGGCCGCCCATCGCTTCGAGCACCGTCACGACGCTGGCGCCGAACCCGCGCGCGGTCAGGAGCCCGGCCAGGGCGGACGCGGTGCCGCCGTCCCAGGCGAGGACGAGGAGCCGCGCCCCCGGCCGCAGATGCGGCACGATCCGCTCCAACGCCCGCCCATGCAGCGTCACGAGGCCGATCTCGGCCAGCGGCCAGCCGAGCCGGGCGCAGGCGAGGCTGAAGGCGGAAGGCTGTGGGAAGGCGGCGATCTCGTCCGCCGGCACCAGCCGGGCGATCTCGGCGCCGATGCCGTAATGGAACGGGTCGCCCGTCGCGAGGAGGCAGGTCGGCCGTCCGCGCCGGGCGAGGATGCCGGGATAGGCGTCGGAGATCGGGCTCGGCCAGATCCGGGTCTCGGCCATGAGCGGCGCGGCGAGGTCGAGGTGGCGGCGCCCGCCATAGACGATCTCGGCGGCGTCGAGGGCGGCGGCGGCGGCGGGCGAGAGGCCGGCGCGGCCGTCCTCGCCGATCCCCACGATCGTCAGCCAGCGGCTCGACACGGGCTCACCGGACGGGGACAAGGCGGCCATGCCCGAATCCCCGACGCGACTCCTGATCCTCGGCGGCACCACGGAGGCGACCGCCCTCGCGCGGGCGCTCGCCGACGATCCGGCCTTCGCGCCCGTGCTGTCGCTCGCCGGCCGCACCAGCGCGCCGATGGCGAGCCCCGTCCCCATGCGGGTCGGCGGGTTCGGCGGCGCCGAGGGACTGGCCAGCTTTCTCCGCGAGGAGGGAATCGAGGCGCTGATCGACTCCACGCATCCCTTCGCCGCGCGGATCTCCGCCAACGCGGCCCGTGCCGCCACGCTCGCACGGGTGCCGTTGCTCGCGATCCGCCGCCCGGCCTGGGAGCGGGAGGCAGGCGATGCCTGGATCGAGGTCGATGACATGGCGGCGGCGGCCGGCGCCCTCGGACCGGTGCCGCGCGTGGTGTTCCTCACCATCGGCCGGCAGGAGGTCTCGGCCTTCGCCGGGGCGCCTCACCATGCCTACGTCGTGCGCAGCATCGAGCCGGTGGGCGATGCCCTGCCGGTGCCGCGCCTCACCACCATCGCCGCGCGCGGCCCCTTCGACGCCGAGGCCGAAGCCGCGCTGATGCGCGAGGCCGGCATCGAGGTGGTGGTCAGCAAGAATGCCGGTGGCGCGGCGACCCACGGCAAGATCGTCGCGGCCCGCCGCCTCGGCCTGCCGGTGGTGATGGTGCGCCGGCCCGCCAAGCCGGAGGTGCCGAGCGTGGCGGATGCCGACGAGGCGCTGGCCTGGCTGCGCCGTCACGCCGCCCCCGGCACGCTGCGCAGGGTGTAGACGAAGGGTGCCTTGCCCTCGCGGGGGATCAGCCGCGTGCCGGAAGCGCCGAGGATCACCATCGTCGCCATGTCGGCGGGGGCGGAGGGCGCTTCGGCGAGCGTGGTCACACGGATCGCCTCGTCCGGCCGGCTGATGGCGCGGGCGAACATCACCGGGGTTTCCGGCGGGCGGATGCCGGCGGCCAGCTCCAGCGCGGCGCCGAGCTGCCAGGGCCGGGCCGAGGAGATCGGATTGTAGAGGGCGATCACGAAATCGGCCCGCAGCACCGCCTCCAGCCGCGCCGTCACGACCGGCCAGGGCTTAAGGTTGTCCGAGAGCGACATCGCGCAGAAATCCCCGCCGAGCGGCGCCCCGAGGCGCGCGGCGGCGGCGAGCATGGCGGTGATGCCGGGCTCGACGGTGATCGCGAGGTCGCGCCAGCCGGGCTCGCCGTGCTCCACCGCCTCGAACACCGCCGAGGCCATGGCGAAGACGCCGGGATCGCCCCCCGACACCACCGCCACATGCCGGCCGGCGGCGGCGAGGCTCAGGGCATGGCGGGCGCGGTCGACCTCGACGCGGTTGTCGCTGGCATGGCGCACGAGGCCGCCGCGCTCCGGCACGCGGGCAACGTAGGGAAAGTAGCCGATCAGGTCGGTGGCCGCGTCGAGGGCGCGGCGGGCGGACTCCGTCAGGAGAGACGGGTCGCCGGGGCCGAGCCCGACCACCGTGACGCTGCCGCTCACGGCCGGCGGCCTTCGCCCGGCACGAGGACCATGGAGAAGTAGGGCGCCGAGTCGTCGGCCTTCACCTCGAGGGGGATCACCCGCTCGCCCGCCATGGTCCCGCGCTCGACATAGACCGCGCGGGACAGGAGCCCCGCCTCGGTCAGCGCCGCGCGGACCTTCGGCAGGTGCCGGCCGAGCTTCATCACCACGGCGGCGTCGGTGCCCTTCAGGCGCTCGGTCAGCACCGGCAGCGGCAGGGTCGCGGGCAGCACGGTGAGCACGTCGTCGCCCCAGGTGATCGGCGTGCCGGCCCGCGTCCAGCAGCCGGACATGCCGGTGACGCCGGGAATGACGTCCACGGGGAAGCGGTCCTTCAAGCGCCGCCACAGGTGCATGAACGAGCCGTAGAAGAAAGGATCGCCCTCCGACAGGATCGCCACGTCGCGGCCGGCATCAAGATGCCCGGCGAGCTTGTCCGACGCCTCGTCGTAGAAGGTCGCGAGGGCGGAGACGTAATCCGGGTGCTCCGGGTGAAGCTCGGTCGTGTAGGGGTAGGCCAGCGCCATCTCGCGGGACGGATCGCTGAAGATTGCGTCCGCGATGCCGCGCGCGTTGCCGCGCTTCCCCTGCTTGCAGAAATGCACGAGGACCGGCGCCCGCTGCAGGATGCGCAGGGCCTTCACGGTGAGCAGGTCCGGATCGCCCGGCCCCATGCCGACGCCGTAGAGCGTGCCGGTGGCGACTGTACGCGCCACCTCTTCCGTCTCGCCCTCGAAGGGCCTCAGCCCGTCCATCACTCGACCTCGCTGGCGAGCGCGTTGACGGCCGCCGCCGCCATGGCGCTGCCGCCCCGGCGCCCGTGGACGACGACGAAGGGCACCCGCCCGTCTCGCGCCAGCGCCTCCTTGGACTCCGCTGCGCCCACGAACCCGACCGGGATACCGATCACGGCGGCGGGCGGCGCGACGCCCTCGTCCAGCAATTCGAGCAGGCGGAACAGGGAGGTCGGCGCGTTGCCGACCGCGACGACGCTGCCGGGCAGATGCTCGCGCCACAATTCCATCGCCGCCGCCGAGCGGGTGGTGCCCTGGCGCTGGGCCATCTCCGGCACGCGGGGGTCGCGCAGGGTGCAGACGACCCGGTTCTCGGCGGGAAGACGGGCGCGGGTGACGCCGTCGGCCACCATGTGGACGTCGCACAGGATCGGCGCGCCGTTGGCGAGCGCCCGCGCGCCGGCCTCGGCGAAGCCGTCCGACATCTCGACGTCGGCGGGCAGGTCGGTCATGCCGCAGGCGTGGATCATGCGCACGACGCAGCGCTCCGCCGCGCCGGACCAGCGGGCGAGGTCGGCCTCGGCGCGGATGATCGCGAAGGACTTCGCGTAGATCGCGCCGCCATCGCGGACATACTCGTAACGCGACGTGTCGTGCTGCACGGCGGTCGGGCTCGCGCTCATGCCGGTCTCCGGTTCCTCCCCCCGTCGTTGGTAGCCGACGCGAAGGCGGCGGCAAGCCCGAGAGTTGCCGCCCTTCCTAACCGCTCCAAAGCCGCCTCGATAGGGACTTGCAGTTGGTGTGAATCGCCGGGCGCTCCACCGACGATGATGGCGTACGCCCCCTCGTGCCCGACGAGGGTCAGGTCGGCCGGGCCGGGCTTCGCGCAGCCCTTGGCGCAGCCCGAGACATGCGCCGAGAGGCCCCGCGCCGCGAGGGGGCGAAAGCTCTCCGCGAGGCGGGCGGCATCGACGAGCGTCGGCGTCGAGCCGGAGGCGCAGGCCGGCGCCCCGGTGCAGGCGGCCACAGCGCGGCGCGGATCGTCCGCCGCGACGATGAAGTCCGCCGCGAGGTCGCCGAGGCGGATCCGCTCCGGCTGGGAGGGGAGCAGCACCACGCCGCGCGAGGGCGACAGGCGGATTTCCGGCGCGCCGATGTCCTCCGCCACGGCGATCAGCCGCTCGAAGGCGTCGACGGTGCAGCGGCCGAACGGGGCGTCGAGGGCGAGGACGGGCCGGCCGTCATGGGTGGAGGGGCCTGGCGCCGGAACCGCCACCGTCATTGCGAGCGGAGCGAAGCAATCCAGCGGCGGCACGTTTTGAGTGTCTGGCCGAGAGTTCGGCGGTTCGTTCACGCTCGACCTCATCCTGAGGTGCCGGAGCGCAGCGGAGGCCTCGAAGGAGGGCTCCAGCGATCGCAGCGCCGTCTGGAGCCCTCCTTCGAGGCCGCTGCGCGGCACCTCAGGATGAGGCGGAGTGAGGGGAGAACTCGGCTTTTCGCCCAGACTCCGAGACGTCGCGCTGCCCTGGATTGCTTCGCTTCGCTCGCAATGACGGAGAGCGTCCGGATTCACATCCCTCATCCGCCGTTGACCCGTCGCGGCGAAGGCGGTGAGCAGGGCGGCGATGGCGGAGGGAGCGTCCGCCACATCGCTTTCCCATACGGAAGTCCCCGCGACGATGGTGACCCGATCCGCCGCCAGCGGCAGGACGGACAGGTCCGCTTCGGCCATCGCCATGCCCACCGCGACCAGTGTCTTCGGCGGCAGGCCGGGCACGCCGCGCCCGGCTTCCTCGATGGCTTTCGCCAACGCGGAAATGCCGTCCCCGGCGAGGGGGCTTGTCAGGGTCAGGCGCTGCGGGCCGCCATCCCGGCGGGTATCCCCGAGGCCGACATGATCGAGCAGGGCGGCGAGCGGCGCGGTGGTCGCGTCGGTGACGCCCCGGATCTGAAGGTTCGCCCGCGCCGTCAGGTCGAGATGACCGTTGCCGTAAAGGCGCGCGCCCTCGGCCACGGCACAGGCTTGCGCCAGGCTCAGCACGCCCAGCGGCGGATGGATGCGCGCGAGGAGCCCATCGCCGGTCGGCATCGGCCGGCTGAGACCGGGGCACCAGCCCCGGCGGGCGGAATCGGGCAGGGCGCGGGTCATCCGGCCACCTCGCCGAGGAGCGCATCGGCGGGGAGCGCGTTGCGGCGGCTCGTCCAGAGGCCCCGGTCGCGGGCCTCGTCGAACCGGTCGAGGATCGCCCGCGTGGCGGCGGGGTTGGCGGCGCGCAGGCGCTCGAACACGTCTGGGTCGGCGATCCAGGCGGAATAGAGCGCCTCGAATCCGGCATCGGTCACGGCGTCGCTGCCGGCGGCCAGGACGAACACGGCATCGAGCCCCTGCGCCAGTTCCTGCGCGCCGCGATAGCCGTGGCGCAGCTGCGCCGCGATCCAGCGGGGATCGGCGAGGCGGGCACGGATCAGACGGGCGGAATCCTCCCGCGCGGTGCGGGCCTTCGGGCGCTCGGGCTCGGACACGTCGAGGCTGTAGAGGGCCGGCTTGGCGCCGCTGAGCGAGGCGGCCGCAGCGAACCCGCCCATCGCGTCGACGGCGGCGTCGCCGTCGAACAGGTCGCGCTCGGCCACGTCGAAGGCGTGGGCATAGGCATCCGCCTGCGCCACCCGCCGGCCGAAGCCGGCATCCGGCCCCTCGCGGTCGCCATAGGCGTAGCCGCTGGCGGCGAGGTAGGCCCGGCCGATGGCGTCGCGCTCCTGCCAATCGCCGTCGAGGACGAGGGCGGCGGCGCCCGCGCCGTAGCGGCCCGGCGCCGCGCCATAGACCCGCGCCCCGGCCTCGCCCCGGCGGGCGGCGGCGGCCAGCGGGTTGTCTTCCTCGTCCTCGTCGCGGGCGGCGACGGCGCGCACCGCCCGGTCGAGGAGGGCGAGCGTATCCGGGAAGGTGTCGCGGAAGGCGCCGGAGACGCGCATCGTCACGTCGATCCGGGGGCGGTCGAGCACGGCGAGCGGCAACACCTCGAAGCCGGTGACGCGGGTGCTGGCGTGGTCCCAGACCGGCCGCACGCCCATCAGCGCCAGGGCGTGCGCCACGTCCTCGCCCCCCGTGCGCAGGGTCGGCGAGGCCCAGAGGTCCATGACGATCCGCGCCGGATAGGCGCCCTCGTCCTGCAGGTAGCGCGTCACTACCGCCTGCGCGGCCTTCTCGCCGAGCAGCGTCGCCGCCCGGCTCGGGATGGCGCGCGGATCGAGGGTGGTGAGGTTGCGCCCGGTCGGCATCACGTCGAGCCGCCCGCGCGAGGGCGAGCCGGCCGGGCCGGGGGGCACGAAGCGTCCGTCGAGGGCCGCGAGCAGGCCGGCGCGCTCGCCCGCCGCGCAGGCGCGGATGGGTTCGGGCGCATCGTCCGGGGCGCGGCCGAAGACGTGCAGCCCGTCCCGGAATGAGGTTTCGCCGAGATCGCAGAGATGGGCGTCGAGGGCGGTCAGCGCCTCCTCCATCGGCGCGCCCTGCGGGATGCCGGCGCCGGCCAGGAGGCCATGGCCCTCGGCTTCCTCCAAGATGGCGGCGGCCAGCAGCTTGGCCCGGCGCGGGTCGAGGACCGTGGCGGCGGAATATTCCTCCACCAGCTCGCGCAGGCGGGCCGTCTCAGGCGGCAGGCCGGCGCGGGCGACGGTCGGGGTCAGGTGGCCGAGCGCGATGCCGCCGAGGCGCCGCTTCACCGGCGCCGCCTCGCCGGGATCGTCCACCACGAAGGGATAGACCACCGGCAGCGCCCCGACGCAGAGCGAGGGCCAGCACCGAGGCGAGAGCGCCACGGCCTTGCCCGGCAGCCATTCGGTGGTGCCGTGGGTGCCGAGTTGGACCAGGGCGTCGAAGTGGCGGCGCAGGCCGAGATGGAAGGCGAGGTAGGCGTGCGTCGGCACCCGGTCGGGGTCGTGGTAGCCGGCCTTGCGGTCGGCATCGCGGCCCCGGTCGGGCTGGAGGAACAGGGCGCAGGTCTCGCCGACGCAGCGGAAGCGGAAGGCCCCGTCGCGGCAGAGCGGATCGTCTTCCGGCGCGTCCCAACTCTCGGCGAGGGCGGCGCGGGCGTCCTCCGGCAGCGTGGCGAGCCACGCGGCGTAATCGGCGAGGGGGACCGCGAAGGTCGCCTCCCCCTCGGTGAGCCCCGTCATCACATCGTCCGGCAGCGGCGCCGCCGGGTAGCCGGCCTCCGCGAGGTCGGCGAAGAGGGCGCGGGCGCTTTCCGGCGTGTCGAGCCCTACCGCGAACCCGGCACGGCCGCCCCGTGCGGGATAGTCGGACATCACCACCGCCACCCGCCGTTCGGCCGGGGGTAGGGCGGCGAGGCGCAGCCAACCGCGCGCCCGCTCCGCGATGGCCGCGATGCCCTCATCATGGGGCACCAGCCGGCGCTCGGAGAAGCCCTCGGCCTCCGGGGCTTCCTCCTTAAAGGCGATGGGGAAGCCCGAGAGCCGCCCGTCGAATTCCGGCAGGGCGATCTGCATGGCGAGGTCGGAGGCGCCGAGCCCCCGCGACGAGGCCTCCCAGGCCGCGCGGGGCGAGCCCACCGTGAAGGCCTGCAACACGGGGCATCCCGCCCGGTCGAGGACGAAGCCGGCATCGTCCCGCGCCGAGAAGGCCGTGGCCGCAATCACGATGTCCGGTCGTTGCGCGGCAAGCGCCGATTTGACGGCGGCGACGGCCTCCGGGTCCTTCAGGCTCGAAACCGCCAGCGTCAGCACGCCGATCCCGCGCTCTTGTAGGGCGAGCGCCAGGGCCTCGAACGGCGCGGTGTCGCCGCCGAGCACGGCCGAGCGGTAGACGAGGAGGAGGGCCAGCGGAGGCTCGTCCCGGCCCAAACCACCCGCCCCGTCATTGCGAGCGAAGCGAAGCAATTTAGGGCGGCGGGCCGCTTCAGGACGGGGTGCTTCCCTGGATTGCTTCGCTTCGCTCGCAATGACGGTGGGCAACGGCACGGCACTCCGGCCTGCCGCAAGAGCCGTGTCTACCGCCACCGGCCCGCAGCCGGGGCACCATGCGAACCCCCTCGGCAGCGGCTGGGGCGGGTCCACCGGGCCGCCGCCGTCGAGATGGGCCGCGAGGCGGCGGAACAGACGGCGCAGGTTAACGGGGCCGCCGGCCCGGAAGTAACCATCCAAGTCCTCGGCCAAGGCGGCGTCGGTGCTGAAAGCGGCGAGGCGCGGATCGGGCCGGTCGTCCCCCGGCAGCACCGCGAGCACCACGCCATGCGCCCGCGCGGCCTGCGCGCAGCGCTCGATGCCGTAGCGCCAGTAATCGAGCCCGCCGAGGCAGCGGATCACCACCGCGCGGGCGCGGGCGACGACCTTCTCCACATAGAGGTCGACGGAGAGCGGATGCCGCAGCTTGGCGAGCTTCGCGAGCCGCAGCGAGGGCAGGTCCGGCATCGCGGCATGCGCGCGCGCGAGGCCGGCGAGGTCGCTGTCCGTGAAGGACAGGATCACGAGGTCGCCCGGCTCCTGGCCGAGATCGATCGCCGCCTCGCCCTCGTCGAGGGAGACCGTATCGACGCGCAGGAGGTGCATGGCGCCTCCTCGGCTTATCCCGCCAGGGCGCTGGCGACGGCGTTCTGGTCGAAACCCTTCAGGCCGATCACCACGAGGCGCCCGTCACGGGCCTCGCCCGCGCGCCACGGCCGGTCGAAATGGTGCGACACCCGGCGGCCGACGCCCTGCACCACGAGGCGCATCGGCTTGCCCTCGACTTCCACGAAGCCCTTGATCCGCAGCACGCCCTCGGTCTCGGCCGCCTTCTCGACGCGCGCGGCGAGGTCGCCCGCCGTCACGGCGGCGCGGACCGGCAGCGCCACGGTCTCGAAGTCGTCGTGGTCGTGGTCCTCGCCCTCGCCGTGATGCGAGGGGCGGTTGGCGAGGTCGTCCTCGGCCGCCGCGCCGAGGCCGAGCAGCACGCGCGGGTCGATGACGCCGTTGGCGGTCTCCACCACCTTTACGGCGCGGGGCAGATGGCCCTGCACCTCGGCCCGCACCTTGGCGAGGCCGTCGGCATCCATCAGGTCGGTCTTGTTCAGCACCACGAGGTCGGCGCAGAGGAGCTGATCCTCGAACACCTCTTCCAGCGGGTTGTCGTGATCGACGGAGGTGTCGGCCGCCCGCTGGGCGGCCAGCGCCTCCGGGTCCTCGGCGAAGGCGCCGGTCGCGATCGCCGGGCCGTCCACCACCGCCACCACGCCGTCGACGGTCACGCGCGAGCGGATCGCCGGCCACTGGAACGCCTGGACGAGGGGCTTCGGCAAAGCGAGGCCGGAGGTCTCGATCAGGATGTGCTCCGGCGGCTCGGCGCGAGAGAGCAGAGTTTCCAGCGCCGGCACGAAATCGTCCGCCACGGTGCAGCAGATGCAGCCGTTCGGCAGCTCGACGATGGAATCCTCGGTGCAGCCCTCGATGCCGCAGGCGGCGAGGAACGAGCGGTCGAAGCCGACATCGCCGAACTCGTTGACGAGGATCGCGAGCTTGCGGCCCTTCGCGTTCTCCACGACGTGGCGGACGAGGGTCGTCTTGCCGGCGCCGAGGAAGCCGGTGACGATCGTGCAGGGGATCTTGGCGACGATGGTCATTCGGCGGCCTCGGGGATGGGGGGCAGAGGGGGAAACGGCGGGATACGGGCGATCACGCCCGAGCGGAATTCCTTCGGGCGCTCCCGCCAGGGGACGATCCCGTCCGGGGTGCCGTCATACGCCTTGAGGCCGTCGAGGATGGTGGTCGCGGCAGCTTCCGCGTCGAGGTCGCCGTAGACGTAGGTCCAGCGGCCGGCCGACGCGACGGCCACCGTGCAGGGCCGCTTGCAGACCGAGAGGCATTCCACCGGCTCGACGCGCAGGCCCTCGGCCCGTCGCGCCAATTCGGCATGGAGGCGCGCCCCGGCGCGGGGGCCCTCCGGGTCGTCGCCCTCGCGCTTGCACGTGGTGCAGACGTAGAGGATCGTGCCGGCCTCAGGCATGGCGGCGCCTCGCCGGGCCGACATTCTGCCATGCCCAGCCGAAGCCGAGACCGATCATCACCCAGAACACCGCGCCGATGGCGAGGGATCGGGCCGCGAACTGCGCCGCGAGGGCGGCCGGCAGTTCCGAGGCGCCGTCGGGGGGCTGCGGCGCTCCGGCGATATGGGGCGCGACGATCAGCACGAGCCCGCCCAGGATGGCGATGAACGAGCGGCGCAGGCCGATGAGGTAGAGGCCCATCGCCGTCGCGGCGGCGGTCATCACCCACCATGCCTGCCGCGCCAGCAGCGGCGCCGCCTCCTGCCCCGGCAATTCCGGCGGCAGGCCGAGGGAGGGCGCCAGGGAGACGCTGGCGAAGCCGGCCAGCGCGAAGGCGAGGCCGGTCTGCAAGGTCGGCTCCCGGCCGCAGGCGATCAGCACCGCGCCGAGCATCAGGGCGTAGCCCACGCCGCCGACGAGGGTCGCGAGGCCGGTGAAGGCCATGCGCTGGATGCCGGGGGCGGGTTGCCATTCCGGCGCCGCATCGGGCGCCGCGTGGTCGTGGCCCGCATGGGCGAGCACGATCGGCAGGGCGGGCGGCAGGGCCTGCGCCGCGCGGCTGGGCTCCCGCTGCTCGTACTTCTCCGCCTCAATGATGAGGGGCGAGGTCAAGGCGAGTTGCAGCCCCGTGGCGACGACGGCCGCGAGGAAGCCGGCGGCCAGCGCCGCCGACAGAAGGCGAAGGATCATTCCTGGCGCGTTCGCGTCAGTGGCAGGGGAAGTTCTGGGCGTGCCGGAAATCGTGCGCCGCGTTGTGGAGCGCGATGGCCGGCGAGAAGCCCGCCATGAACACGAGGCTGAGGCCGAGGAACGCCGCCAGCGCGGCCGCCATCAGGCGCTCGTTGGCGCGGGTGGCGACGGGGGCAAAGGACGAGGACTGCGTCGTGGTCGTCATCTGGGCTCTCCAGCCGCCCCACCGGCGGCGTTGCGAAAAGTCGGGATGACGGCAGGTCTCCTGGCTCGCGGCTCGGCGCGCCCGCCGCCTTCCCGGATCGCTCCGGTGGCTGTTGGCAGACGCTCGCCGCTTACAGTTGCGGGGGCAGCCGCGGGTTCGGGCAGACCCTCACCGCGTTCCCTTTTCACCCCTCTCGGGGCACCGTCATCCGCCCTGTGTAGACGGAGTCCGTTCCCGGCACAACGGCGACGAAAGTCCGATCAGGCGGGGGCGACCACGCAATGCCGGGCCGAGCGCGCCGGCAGCATCAGGCGCAGGGTGCCCCCGGAGACCGGCTCGGGCGCACCCATCGCGGTCATCTCGGGATGGCGGGCGTCGAAGCCGTACTGCGTGAGACGGGAGGCCGGCAGGGGCCGCTCGAAGACGATCTCCACCGGCTGCGGCTCGGCCGCGCGGTTGATCGCCACGAGGTGCAGACGCCCTCCGTCGGTGCCGGCCCGGACCGTCAGCGCCTCGGGGCGCGCGGCCTCGACGGGCAGGGTGTTGTCGGGGAAGCGCCCGCCTTGGCCGTCGTAGTTCCGGTAGAGCCGGAAGGCCGTTCCGAGCCAGTCGGCGAGCGCCCCCCAATGGGCGGCGAGCAGCATGTCCGGCCGGGCGAAGCGTGCGAGGGCGTCGGCGAGGGCGAGGCCGGAGGCGAGTTGCCCCGCGCCGCCGTAATTGTACTCCGTCACGGCGATGCGGGTGCCGGGGAAGTTCGCCGCCGTCAGCCGTTCGAGGCTCGGCAGCAGCGGCAGGGCGAGGCCGCCCTCGTTCGACACTGGCAGAGCCTGAGACACCCAGCTCGCCTCGCGAAAGCCCGGCTCGGTGAGGGAGCGCGGTGCGTCGAGCAACGGCCCGGCCAGCACAGGGTCCTCCGTGCGGAACAGGTTGCCCCGCGTGCTGAATGGATACCAATGCACGTCGAGGACATCGAGCAGGCGCTTGCCTTCGCGCTCCGAGGCGAGGCGGAAGGCGTCGAGATAGGCGGCGAGGAAGCTGCCGTGGTGCCGGTAGGCGTTCCAATCGGGGGCGTTCTGCAGGTTCACCATCCCCGTGGCGCCCCAACTCGCCGGGCCGATCACCCAGGCTTCGGGATCGATGGCCTTGATCGCCCGCGCCGCCTTGATCGACCGGGCGAGCAGGTCCGCGATCCGCACGGGCGCCCGCACGATGCGCGGGTGCTGCGTCGCCCAAAGGCCGGGCTCGTTGTCGAGGATGTAGCCGCGGATGCCGGTGGCGCCGGAGGCTGGGCCGTAGCGGGCGACGAGCCGCGCCAGGAGGTGCGGGATATCGGCGACGCGCGGGTCCACGGGCGCGGAGGCCGCGCGCCGTCCCTCCCACGAGACCGGCACGAAGCGCCGGGAGGGGGCGGCTTGATCGGCCGGGACGGGTCCGTCCTTGTCCGCCGCGACGAAACTCACGAGCGGCAGGGTGACGATGCTGCGCGCGCCCATCGCCAGCGACGCGCCGTGCATCGCCGCGATCACCGCGCCGGGGACGCCGCGCTCGGCGGGGGGGAGGCCGAGGCTCTGGCTCAGGAAATCGCCGTTCGCCTGCTGCCAGTCCTTGCCGGCGTTGCAGGCATTGCTGGTCCAGTTGTAGCTCGTGGCGAAGTTGCCGCCGAAACGGCGGAGCGTGACGCCGGCCGCCCGGTCAAGCTCCGCCGAGGGCGGGCCGCCGTCGAGGGTGCCGATCTCGCCAGAGCCGTAGATCAGCGGGCTCACCGCCACCGGAGCGGCGCCGTTGCGCACCCGCACGCTCAGCGGCTCGCCGGCGCGGGACGCACCGGCCCAGATCGTCGCCCCGGCGCCCGCGAGCAGCGCCCGGCGGCTCGGCCTCACGAGACCAGTCCGGACCCGTAGAGCGAGCCCCGGAAGCGGGTCATCCAGAACACCTTGCCGAGCCCGCCGCAGGCCGCGATCCGGTGGTGGCGCGCGGCGGGCGGGTTGATCGGCTTCAGGAGCACGGCCAGCGTCCCCGAGATGATCGCCTGCGCGACGCCGACCAGCATCCAGCGGACAACCTCCACGCGGCGACGGGGATAGGCCATCTCGTGCACGAAGGTGCGGATCTGCCCGCTGAGGAAGCGGCGGCGGCGGACATAGGCCCAGTCGAGCCGGCGCGGAGGCACCCATTCGGTCACTTCGGCCCCGGCCGCCCAGCCGAAGCGGCGCCCCTCGTGGACGAGGCGCTGGAGGAACAGGCTGTCTTCGCCGCCGATGCTGTTCAGCCTCTCCTCGAACGGGCCGCCCGGACCCGCGCAGACGGAGGCCGCGAAGAGCGAGTTGTTGGTGCCGAGATAGGCGGCGCGGTGGGTGACGTCGCCGCCATCCTCGGCGGTGACGCCGCGCGCGAAGTAGGCGGCGAAGGGGCCGATCTCACGGTCGTCGTCGGCCAGCGCGCTGACGGGGCCGAACACCGCGTCGTAGCCGCCGCGCCGGGCGACGGCGAGCAACGCCGCGAGCCAGTGCGGCCCGCCTGTCTCGTCGTCGTCGATGAAGGCGATCCACTCGCCCCGCGCCGCCGCGATCCCGGCGTTGCGCGCGGTGGCGATGCCGGGCTTCGGCACCGATACGTAGCGGAGCGGCATGGGCGCGCCCTCCGCGATCCGCTCGATCAGGTCGCGGGCGTTGCCGTCGACGGAGTTGTCGACCACCACGATCTCGGCCCCCGTGTCGGGGGGCAGGTGCTGCGCGAGGATGCACCCCAGGGCGCGCTCGAGCGCCCTATGACGGTTCAGCGTGGGGATGACCACGCTGACCGCGACCGGCTCGGTTCCGGGCATACCGTCTCCGATGCTCCCTGCGAAGTTCATTAATAGATAACTGGCGTGATATAATTTGTATGTCGATGCGACTTATTCCAGCCGGAAGTAAAGTCGGCACCTGATAACGTGAGATCAATACCGCATTTGCGCGTAAATTTCTCCGGGAATGGTAAACGAATGCCGGTCTCGGGTGGCCATCGGGCCAAGATCGCCTTTGTCGGCTGCGGGTATGTCGCGGATATGTACCGGCAATGCCTCGATTTGCATGCCGACGGTCTCGACTTGGCAGGGGTTTACGACCGCGATTCGGAACGGCTTTCGGCCTTCGTCCGCACCTGGGGCGACAGGGCCTACGGCTCGCTGGCCGAGTTGCTGGCCGAGCCGGATGTCATCGTCGTGAACCTCACCGACCCGGAGAACCACGCCCCCGTCACCCGCGCGGCCATCGCGGCGGGGCGGCACGTCTATTCGGAGAAGCCCCTGGGCCTGACGCTGACCGAGGCGCGGAGCCTGAAGGAGGCTGCGGCCTCGGCCGGGCTGCGCCTCGCCGCCGCGCCGAGCAACGTCCTCGGCGAGCAGGCGCAGACGCTCTGGCGCGCGGTGAGCAATGGCGCGGTCGGGCGGGTGCGGCTCATCTACGCCGAACTCGACGACGGCATGGTCCACAAGGCCGATTACCGGAACTGGATCAGCCGCAGCGGGCGGCGCTGGCCGGCGGAAGGCGAATTCGAGACCGGCTGCACCTTCGAACATGCGGGCTACGTCGTCACGCTCCTCGTGGCGATGTTCGGGCCGGTGCGGCGGGTCACCGCCTACGCCTCCCTGCTGGTCCCGGACAAGGAATGCGACCACCCGGTGCATCCGGCGCCGGATTTCTCCTGCGGCCTGCTGGAGTTCGACGGCGGCATCGTCGCGCGGGTCACGAACTCCATCGTCGCGCCCTACGACCACCGCCTGCGGATCGTGGGCGACCGGGGCGTCTTGCAGGTGGAGGAGCCGTGGGATTTCGCCGGCCCCGTCCGCCTGAAGCGCACGGCGACGAGCCGCCTCGACCGCTTCCTGGAACGACGCTTCCCCGTAAGACGGGGCCGGGTGGTGCCGGCGGCCCGCCCCGTGCCGTTCCGGGCGGGGCGCGGGCGGCCGCCGATGGATTTCATGCGCGGCATCCGTGATTTCGCGGACGCCATCGCGTCCGGCGCGCCGGGCCGGATGGATGCGGATCTCGCGGTCCACATCACCGAAGTCACCGAGATGTTGCAGCACCCCGAACGCTTCCCGCGCCCGGCGATGGTCTCGTCCGCGCCCGGGGCGATGCGGCCAATGGAATGGGCGGTCTGACGACCCGCGAGAGGACTCGACCCGTGGATAGCGCGAACCCGCCGACCCTGATCACCCTGTCCTTCTCGGGGGATTTCGATTGCTGCCGCCTGCTCTGCGAGACGGCCGACCGCTTCGCCCCCGCCGGAGCGGCACATCTGCTCGCCGTGCCGGCGGCGGATATGGCGCTGTTCCGTCCGCTGGCCGGCGGACGCCGGGCGCTGGTGCCGCAGGAGGAGTTGCTGCCGCGCTGGCTGCGCAAGCTCCCCCTGCCGGGGCCGGACTGGCGGCGGCGCCTGCGGCTGCCCCGGCGCAACGTCTACGTCTCGTTCAAGGGGCGCCCCGTCCGGGGCTGGATCGCCCAGCAGATCATGAAGCTCAACGCCGCCGCCGGGGCCGCCACCGACACCGTGCTTCACCTCGACAGCGATACCGCCTTCGTGCGCGCGCTCTCCGCCGAGGCGCTGGCGAAGGACGGGCTGTTGCGGCTGGCGCGCTTTCCCGGCGCGGCGGACGATGCCATGCACGCGCCCTGGCACCGCTCGGCCTCGACCCTGCTCGGCCTGCGGCCGACGGATTACCACGGGGCCGACTACATCGATCAGTTCGTGACGTGGCGCCGGGCCAACGTGCGCGGTCTGCTGGAGCGGATCGGCGAGGTCACGGGCCGCGATCCCATCGAGGCCCTGGCCGCGACCCGCGATTTCTCCGAATACATTCTCTACGGCGTCTATTGCGAGCACGTGCTCGGCCTCGCCGCCTCCGGCCATGCCGGCGCGGAGGAGAGCCTGTGTGAGACGGTCTGGTCCGAGGGCGGCGGCATCCCCGAGGTCCGGCCGGGCCGCTATGGGCTCGGCATCCAATCGACCATCCCGCTCTCGTGGGATGCCCGGCGGACGATCGTCGGGCAGGCCATCGCGCGGGGCTGACCCCGGTTCCGCGCGACCGAACCTGCTGGGGGACCTCAGCGGGTCTTGCGGCGATAATCCCGGACGAGCTGGAAGATGCGGGGTCCGTCGATCAGGTAGCGCCGGCCGAGCCTCTTGGGTTCGCAGGCGAGGCGGAACAGCCATTCGAGGTTGAGCATCCGGAAGAGCGTGGGCGCCCGGCGGCGGTCGCCCACCAGGAAGTCGAGGCCGGCGCCGATGCAGAGGCCGACCCCCGTCGCGATGCCCCGGCGGGCGAGGGCGTTGGCCAGGAGTTCCTGCTGCGGCGAGCCCACCGCCAGCAGAACGAAGCGCGCCGGCTTCGCCTCGATCGCCTCGACGGTGGCCGCGAGCTTGGCCGGGTCCTTGCGCAGGCCCATGGGCGGGCGGATCTGCTCGACACGCGTCAACCCGCACAAGTCCGCCACGGTTTCCGCCAGCCCCTCGCCGCCGCCGACGATGAGGATCGGCGAGTCGGCGGTGAGCTTCGGATGGGTGAGGAGCGCGGCGACGAGGTCTGAGCCCGGCACGGGGGGAAGGTCGGTGCCGCAGCTCCGCGCCAGCAGGGCGAGGATGCGGCTGTCGTTGATGCACAGCCACGCCTCCCGATAGAGGCGGGCGATCCCCGGTTCGTCCGCGATCCGCACCATGTGATCGACGTTCGGCGTCACGAGGTAGCGGAAGCTCTGCCCCGGCGGCACCGCGAGCAGGGTCTGCAGCGTGGAGTCGAGGTCGAGCCGATGGAAGGGGAGGTCGAGGAAGTCCGTGCGCGGTCCGGCAATCGATGGGAAAAAGGCCGGTTCGGCTGTGGTCGCCATGGCTCGTCCCTCGCTCACGCTACTCTTGTCCTGAAACAGGGCGATCCGTCCCATTCTGGGCCGGGGCGGCGCCGCTTTCCGCGTTCGCTGCACGGATCGGGCCGAGGGATTCCGCCAATCCGTCCGCCAGCCGGACCGCCGGGCGGAAGCCGAGTTCGGCGCGGGCGCGGGCCGTGTCGTACTGGGCGGCCCGCGCGAACAGCCGGAGCTCGCCCGACGCGGGGACGAGGCGCAGGGCGCGCGGCACGGGCACGCGCAACTTCGCCAGCGCCTTGGCCGGCAGGGCGAGGGCGCGGAGCCACGCGAGCCTCCCCGGCGGCAGCGGGCGCGGCGGCTTCGGTCCGGCGAGCATGGCGAAATAGGCGTTCCAGGTCGGCGTGTCGGGCCCGACGAGGTTGGCGGCGATCAGGCCCTTGCCCGGTCCGGTGAGGGCGGCGAGGGCGCAGCGGATCGCCTCCGCGACGTCGGAGATGTGGATCAGGGCCGCCACGCCCTGTCCGCGCGGGCCGAGGTCCCCCAGCGCCCCGGCGCGGAGCGCAGCGGCGGGCCGCTCGACCCAGAGGTCGCTCCCGCGCCCGTAGACGATGCCCGGACGCAGGATCGCCACCCGACGCCCCGGCCGCGCCGCGACCCAGGCGCGGAGCATCGCCTCGCAGGCGCGCTTGGCGGCGCAATAGGGATCGTCGGGCGCCGCGAGAGTCGGCGGCGCGTCGGGTTCGCCGACCCGTCCCTCCGAAGGGCCGTAGACGGCGATGGAACTGAGATGGACGATGCGGTCGATGCCCCCCCGGTCGGCCGCGGCGAGGAGGTTGCGCAACTGGCCGGGCATGGCGGCGGCGGAGCGACCGCCCGCATGGACGATGGCGGACGCCCCGGCGAGGGCGGCGTCGAGGCTGCGCGGCGCGTCGAGGTCGCAGCGCACGCTGCCCTCGTCCGAATTGCGCCCATCGGGCAGGCGGTGGAGCCCGGCCCGGACGGGCAGGCCCGACTCCCGCAGCCGCCCGACCGTGGCCCTGCCGATGAATCCCCCCGCGCCGGTGACGAGGATCGGGCCGGTCATCGCGCGTCGGCCAGGGCCGTCCGCCCGAGGAGGGGGCGGATCCGCTCCACGAGGGAATCGAAGCTCGCGCGGCTGATGAGGAACAGCAGCGGGATATAGATGATCACCCCGGCGGGGATGGCGACGAGCAGGGCGAGCACCTGCCCGTGCGATTCCGCGATGCGGATGCCGAGCCACGCGACGATCACCGCCATCGCGGCCGCCGCGAGCCACACGCCCGAGAGCCGCCGCAGCAGCGGCCAGGGCGAGAGCCCGATCCGAGGGCCGTTGACGAGCACGGTGGTGACGGTCAGCGCGAGATCGCCGGCGAGCCGCGCGAGGCCGATCGTGGCCGGGTGCATCCCCACCGTCGCCACCAGGGCGGCGGCCAGCGTCACGAGGGCGACGACGTAGGACAGGAGCACGCTCTGCGGGCGACCGCTCGCGGACAGCGCGGTCTGCACCACCTGGGAGGGCAGGGCGAGGAGGCCGCCCGCCGCCAGCGCCGCCGCGATGGGTTCGGCCGTGGTCCAGCCCGGCCCGGCCATGAGCGGTACGACGAGGGGACTGACGGCGGCGAGACCCATCATGGTCGGCGCCACGAGGGCCGAGGTCTCGCGGGCCACTTCGGCCGCCGCCTCGCCGACATTCTCCCGGGACAGGGCGCTTCCCCTGAAGTGTGGGAAGCAGAGGTTGTGCGTGACCGCGACGATGGCACCGCGCACCGGCTCGATGAGCCGCATGGCGATGTTGAGGTAGCCGAGCACGGTGAGCCCGAACAGCGCGCCGACGAGGGTGTTGTAGACGACGTAGGTCGCGTTCTCGACGACGCGGGAGGCCAGCACCAGCCCGGCAAAGCGGTTGAACCGGCGCAGGCGCCCGAAGGACCAGCTCGGCGCGACCCGCAGGCCCAGCATCCAGAACAGGCTCGCCGCGCTCGCGAAGACGAGGACGATGCGCAGGCTCACCAGGGCCCAGATCCCGGCCCCGGCGAAGCCGAGCCCGATGGCGACCACCGCGCCCGCGACATGGCCGAAGATGCTCGATGCGTTGATGACGTAGAACGCCTTCCGCCGCCGCGCGACGGCGGTCGCCATCGTCATCGGTCCCTGGGCCAGGAGGAGGACGCCGGTGCTCGGCAGGAGCAGGTGGAGATCGTGGCGCTGGTAGATGTGATCGAGCAGGAGGCCCACCGGCACGCAGAGGGCGAGGAAGGCGAGGGCGGCCACGGTCGAGAGGCCGAGCACGGCCCCGAGGTCCGACCGGCGGACGACCTTCGCCTGCGTCAGCGCCTCTTCGTAGGGCGTGCCCACCGCCATGGAAAAGGCGGTGACGATGGAGAGCGTCAGCGCGGTGGCGCCGAAATCCCCCGGCGGGAGCAGGCGGGCGAGGAAGGCGGTCGTGGCGGACAGGATGACGAGCCGGCCCGCCGCGTCGGCGAGCCCCGCTCCGATCCAGCCGCCGATCCGGCGGATCGTCATGTCGGCTCCCGGCGGAACGCCAGCAGGCTGATGAGGATCGAGACGTTGGCGAGCACCTGCCCGCGCATCCAGAGGCTCGATTCCGTGGCGTTGTGGACGAGCACCACCAGCGCGATCACCAGGAAGGTCGCCGCCGCCACCGCATCGGCGCGCAGGACGCTGCGGGAGAACAGCTTCCGCGCGAGCGCCAGGATGGTCAGGACCTGTGCCAGCACCGCGAAGATCAGCGCGGGGGCGCCGCCCTGGAGCCGCAGGTCGAGATAGCCGTTATGCGCTTCGTTGATGACCACGTCGGCCCGCTCTCCGATCTTCAGGGTGGCGAGCCAGGAGCCGGGTGGCGCGCGCAGCAAGGGATCGTTGGCATCGCCCACGTCCCAGAATGAACCGAACCCATAGCCGGTCCAGGGCCGGCGCGCGATCTCCGAGGCCGCGAAGTCCCAGATCTGGGTGCGGCCGGTGAAGCTCGAATCGTTTCCGGGGGTGAGCAGGCCGACGAAATCGCCCCCGAAGGCCGTGACGCCGAGATAGGTCACGCCCACCGCTCCCACGGCCATCAGCGTGAGGAACAGGGCGGCGGCGGGGCCGAGGCGGCGCAGCACCAGCATGCAGGGCAGGAGCCCGACGCCGAGCAGTGCCAGCATCATCGAAGTCTTGCTCTTGGTGAGGATGAGGAAGCCCACCGCCGCGAGGAAGAAGGCGAGCCCGGCGGCGATCCGGCGCGGGGTCGGACGCATCAACGCCCAGCCGACGCTGACGATCACGGCCAGCATCGCTACGAGGCCGGCGACGTTCTTCTGCTGGTGGTATCCGCGCACGCCGATCTCGGTGAAGGCGAAGGCCGGGTTGAGGGCGGTGACGGCGAGGTCGCCCGCGATCACCACGACGAGGATGCCGGCCATCAGGCCGAGGATCCGGCGCAGCGGCCCGATCCCCGCCGCGATGGCGAGGGTGATGAGGCACAGGAACACCATCACCATCACGCGCCGCACGGCGATGTCCGGGAAGGCGGCCCAGGAGACGCTGGCGCAGAACCAGCCGAGCACCAGCCAGACCGGCCAGGAGCGCATCACCAGGGGCAGCACGATCCGTCGCCGCCGCACGATCTCGATCAGGGCGAGCCCTGTCATCGCGAGCACCGCGAGGCGCTCGGTGGAGTTGCCGTCGCCGGAGGTGATGGCGCTGGCATCCGACATCGGCATCACGCCGATGAACATGTAGGCCAGGAAGGCGAGGGTGAGGGCAACGGGCAGGGCCCGCAGGAACCAGGGCGCGCGGCGGCTGCCGGTGGGACGCGTCTCGGCGAGGGCCGAAAGGCCCTGCGCCTGGGTCAGGCTCGGAAGCGCGGTCGTCAACGGAAACGCGCGCTCACGCCAGCGCCCCCTTCTCGCCGGCCAGGGCGAAACGCTGGGGCAGGGGCCGCGAGCGGGCCGGGGCCGGCACGACAGGATCGGCACCCGAGACCACGAACAGCGCGCCCGCAATCTTGTCGGCGCTCGACAGGAGGGCCGCGCGCAGATCCTCGATCCGCTCGGCGGTGGCGACGCCGGCCTCGGCGATGATGACGATGGCCGTGGCGGTGGCCGCCGAGCGGCGCAGGCGCGTCTCGTCCTGGCCCTCGCCGCCGTCGATCACGACGCAATCGTAGCCCTCGTCGGGGTCCGGGACGGCATCCGGGCTTACCCGCTCGCTCGCTGCCGTGGCGCAGAAGGGCGGATAGCCCTCCACGGTGCAGGACACGACGCCTGCATGCGGATCGCGCGGGATCATCCAGGTCAGCCGGCCGGAGCGGGCATCGCCATCGACCAGCAGCGCCCGGCGCCCGCGCGCCGCCTGCGCCAGGACGAGGTTCTGGGCGATGATGGTGGAGATCGGGCCGTCCGAGGCGGAGACGATCAGCAGGCGCACCTGCCCGTGCTCGGCGGCCTCGTCGAGGTAGTCCGCGAGGCGGGTGAGGATCCGTGCCGAGGGCGATCCGCGCGCTCCTGCGAGCACGGCCACGGTCTCGCTCGCCTCCCGCAGGCGCTTGCGCGACAGGGGCAGCGTGCCGAGGACCGGGATGCCCGTGCGGGCGGTGAGCCGTTCGGCCGAGTGCAGGCGTCCGCCGCGGCGGTCGAAGAGGATCGCGCCGCCGGAACCCGCCAGCAGCCCGAGGAGACCGGCGGCGGCGAGCACCAGGGCCGGCGAGAGGTCGGCCGATTGCGGATCGGGCTTCGAGGCCCCGACCAGCGACACGTTCGAGGTGCCGACGCTTTCCTGTTCGAGGAGTTCGCGCTCGCGGCCCAGCGTCTTCTCGTAGACGGAGCGCTGCGCCAGGGCCTCGCGCTCCAACTGGCGCAGGGTCACGAGGGCGGTGTTGGTGCGCGATGTATCGGCCTCGGCGCGGGCGAGGTCGCGTTCCAGGGCGGATTCGCGGTTGCGGGCGGCTGCGAGTTCGCTGCGCAGCGAGGATTGCAGGCGCCCGGTCTCGCGGCTGATGGCGGCGCGCAGGGAGCGGACCTGCGCATCGACCTCCACCGCCGCCGGATGGCGCGGTCCCAAAGTGGCGCGCAGGTTGTCCTGCTGGCGCACGACCTCGGCGAGGTTCAGACGCAACTGCGAGAGGGTGGTCGATTCCACCGTGTCGGCCCCGGCGCCGTCGGAGGGCGTGGCGCTGCGGCCTTCGAGGGCCGCCACCCGCGAGGCGGCGGCGCGAGTCTGCGCCTTGGCGGCGAGGAGCTGCGAGTTCAACTCGGCGATGCGCGCGGCGTTGAGGCTGCGCCCGTCCTGATCGACCACGCCGATCTCGCGCTTGTACTTTTCCACCGCCTGCTCGGCGGCGATGACGTGCTCGCCCTGGCCCTTGAGGGTCGCGCCGATGGCGTCGCGCGCCTTGACCACCACTTCCTTCCGGCGGTGCTCGGTGTCGTCCACGAAGGCCTGCCCGATCGCGGTCGCGAGGCGGGCCGCCTTGACCGGATCGTTCGCGCGCACCGTCAGGTTCACGACGAAGCTCTTGCCCTCGCGCTGGAAGGTGGTCTGCTTGCTGAGGATCTTGCTCGCGACGTCGACGGGATCGGCCGTGGGTGCGGCACTCGACAGGCCGAGCATGGCCTTGATCCGCGCGCCGAGGCCCGGCCGCGCCATGTAGGCCGGATCCTCGGTGAGGTGGAGGCGCTTCACGACCTCCTGCAGCACCGCATCGAAATGGAGGAAGCGCGACTGGGTTTCGATCACCGCGTCGTTCACATCCGCCGAGGGCGGCTGCGGCACGAGCTCGTTGCTGACGACGTTCAGCCCGCGCGGATCGAGCAGCACCTGCGCCGTGCCGAGATAGTTCGGTGTGCGCAGCACGATGATCGGCGTGGCGAGCGCGATGGCGCCGACGACGCACAGGGTGATCCCGAGGGCGTGGCGGCGCATCGACGCCACCGCCTCGCGGATCTCCAGGCGGAACGCATCCCACTCGTCGGTCTCGGCAGCATAGGTGCTGCGAGGGCTTTGACGTTCGATCAACTGCATCGACCGGCTTTCCCCGATATCGCGGCGTCCCGCACCCCGACGATGCAAGACGCTGCCCAGCCCGTTCTGCCCCGTTCCGGGACGAAACCGACCCGAGCCGTCATGCCGGCGGGTGCGTGACCCGTATCGACTGTTTCGTAACGCGCGGTCGCTCGTCCTGAGTTAAAACGACCATCGAAGTCGATGCCGCGTTTGTTCTCAGCGTTAATATTGTCTTCGTTGAGACGAAAAACGGCGACGATTGACTAAGTTCTGCCGTGCGGGCTCACGAAGTCGCGGCGGGTGCGAGCGAGGCCGCCTCCGTCCGGTAGAGGGGGTAGAGCCTCCGCCACAGGAGCTTGCCGGCAATGCCGGCTGCACGGATGGCGAGGCTGCGCCCCGGCGCGTCCCGTCGGAGCATGGCGAGGGCCGTCAGCGGGAGCAGGCCGACCTGCACCAGCGACTTCGCGGTCATGATGCCCTCGTCCCGCAGGGGGGTCGGGCTCGTGCGGATCAGCGTCGCGGCATAGGCTTGACCGCCCGCGAAATGCCGGCGGACGAGATAGCCGGTGCCGCAGCGGTGCCGGGGCACGAAATCGGTGGCCCGCGCCTCCGGCAGCCATCCGAACCGGCGCCCGTCGCGGGCGAGGCGGCAGAACAGGTGCAGGTCCTCGCCGCCGCATTCCCCGAAAGACGGATCGAACGGCTCGGCCGCCGCCGGCATCGCCGCCCGGCGGATCACGCTGTTGGCGGTCGAAAGCACGAAGCTCTGCGAGGCCGGACGGCCGATGGCGAACAGGTCGTGCCCGGCCGCCTGCCCGCCCTGGCGGGTGAACAGGGTGCGGGAGGCGGGCGTCACCGCGCCGGGATCCTCGAAATGCGGGGTGATCGGCCCGAAGAACGCGTCGTGGGGCAAGCGGTCAAGCCCGTCGATTACCGCCGCCAGCCAGCCGGGCTCCGCTTGCTGATCGTCGTCGAGGAAGGCCAGCGCCTCGCCCCGGCTCGCCCGGCAACCGGCATTGCGGGCGACCGAGATGTTGGCCGGGTGAGCCGTCAGATAGCGCATCGGCAGGGGCGCGCCCTGGGCCAGCGCCTCGACCACCGGCCGGGCGGTCTCTCCGTCGCTGTTGTCGACGACGACGATCTCGACATTCCCGTTCCCGGCGCCGCGTTGCGCGATCAGGGAACGAAGGAGGGCGCCGAGCAGCGCCGGCCGCTCATAGGTGCAGATCACCACGCTGAGCCGCATCGCAAGTCCTCCGGCGAGGAGATGCGTCTATCGCGAAAAGCTCACCAAACGGTGTGAGCGGAACATCAGTTTCCGGTATCGGCGCGGTCGGTTTCCAGCTGCTGCAGCAACTCGGCCAGGCGCGGGTCGATGGGCTCGTCGATCACGGGATCGTAGAGCGCGCGAAGCTCCCGCCCGAGCCGGCGACGGGTGAATTCGTCAAGGAGGGGCGCTTGCGCCTGAATCGGAACGGTCTTGAGCGTAAAGGCTCCGGCGCGGCGCGTGGTCTCGGACATCATCAACAGATCGGACTCGCTATGTTCAACGGCAAGCGCATTCGGCCAATTTTGCGCAATAGCGCGAAGCTGCCCAGCGCGAAATGCTTGTCGGCTAATTTCCTACGATCACGATCTCTCGAACTTGAGGCGCGAGCCCGCGCGCGGCAAGGTGGCGGCGAGGAGATACCCGTCCGAGCATGACCGAAAAGCGCATCTTGATCACGGGCGTCGCCGGCTTCGTCGGCCATCACGTCGCATACCGCCTGCTCGGGGAGGGGCGGGCCGTGACCGGCCTCGACAACGTCAACGCGTATTACGACACCGCTCTGAAGGAGGCGCGCCTGCGCCGACTTCCGTCCGAGCGCTTCACGTTCCACCGCACCGATCTAACGGACCTGCCGGCCCTCGAATCCCTGTTCCGGGAAGGGCGCTTCACCACCGTGATCCACCTCGCCGCCCAGGCGGGTGTCCGCTACTCGCTGACCGCCCCGCACGCCTATGCCGCGAGCAATCTCACCGGCTTCCTCAACGTGCTCGAATGCTGCCGCCACCATGAGGTGGGGCATCTGATCTACGCCTCGTCCAGCTCCGTCTACGGTGCGGTGACGGCGATGCCGTTCTCGATTCACCAGAACGTGGACCACCCCGTCAGCCTCTACGCGGCGACGAAGAAGGCCAACGAGCTGATGGCCCACAGCTACAGCCACCTCTACCGGATCCCGACGACGGGCTTGCGGTTCTTCACCGTCTACGGCCCGTGGGGTCGGCCGGACATGGCCCTCTACCTGTTCACCAAGGCCATCCTGGCGGGCGAACCCATCCCGGTCTTCAACGAGGGCCGGATGCGGAGGGACTTCACCTATATCGACGACGTGGTCGAGGCGATCGTGCGCCTCATCGATCGCCCGGCCTCCGCCAATCCTGCGTGGGATGGGCGCGCGCCCGATCCCGGCACCAGCCTCGCGCCCTACCGGCTCTACAACATCGGCAATTCCGAACCCGCCGATCTGATGGGGATGATCGGGCTGCTGGAGAAAAAACTCGGGCGCAAGGCGGTGCTGGACCTGCGGCCGATGCAGCCGGGCGACGTGCCGGAGACCTATGCCGACGTCACCGACCTCGCCGAGGATGTCGGCTTCTCGCCCGCGACGGCCCTCGAAACCGGCATCGACCGGTTCGTGGAATGGTACCGCGCGTATCACCGAGCTTGACGGAAGCGCCCGGGGCGCCTCCGGTGGCGCCGCAACGGCTGCTGGCGAGGCGCGGGATATGGGTGGTCGCAGGATCGCGGTGATCGGGCTCGGCTATGTCGGCCTGCCGGTCGCGGTGGCCTTCGCCAAGGCGGGGTTCGAGACGCTGGGCTTCGACATCGACCCGGCCCGCGTCGCCGAGATCGCCGCCGGCCGGGACCGCACCGGAGAGGTGCCCGAGGCCGACCTGCCGGCCTTGAGGGTCAGCGCCGTGCCCGACGACCTTCGGGATCGCGACTTCTTCATCGTCACGGTGCCCACCCCGATCACGGCGGCGCGCAGCCCCGATCTTCGGGCGCTCGAAGCCGCCTCGCGCCTCGTCGGCGAAGCGCTCGCGCCCGGCGCCATCGTGGTGTTCGAGTCGACGGTCTATCCCGGCGTCACCGAGGACGTCTGCGCCCCGATCCTCGAAGCGGCGTCGGGCCTGACGGCCGGGACGGATTTCGGCCTCGGCTACTCGCCGGAGCGGATCAATCCGGGGGACCGGGAGCATCGCCTCGACAGCGTGATGAAGGTCGTCGCGGCCAGCGACCCGGCGAGCCTCGACATCGTGGCGCGGACCTACGGCGCCGTCGCCCTGGCGGGGGTGCATCGCGCGCCCACCATCCGCGTCGCGGAGGCCGCGAAGGTGATCGAGAACGTCCAGCGCGACGTGAACATCGCCCTGATGAACGAGCTCGCCCTGATCTTCGCGAAGATCGGCCTCGATACCGGCGACGTGCTCGCCGCCGCCCGGACCAAGTGGAACTTCCTGCCCTTCCGCCCCGGCCTCGTCGGCGGCCACTGCATTGGGGTCGATCCGTATTACCTCACCCACCGCGCGCAGGAGGCGGGGCACCACCCCGAACTCGTCCTCGCCGGGCGGCGGATCAACGAATCCATGGCGCCCCACGTGGTCGAGACCTGTATCCGCCGCCTGTTGCGGCGGGGACGGCCGGCGCCCCGCGTCACCGTGCTGGGTGTGACCTTCAAGGAGGACATCCCCGACATCCGCAACAGCCGCGCGGCGGATGTGGTGCGGGGGCTCGCCGCGTTCGGGGTCGCGGTGCAGGCCGCCGACCCCATGGCCGACGGGCGTGCGGTTCGGGACGAGCACGGCTTCGCGCTCACGCCCCTCGACGCCCTCGAGCCCGCCGACGCGGTGATCCTCGCGGTCCCTCACCGGGTGCTGCGCGAGAACGGCTGGGGCGGCATCGTCCCGCTGCTGGCGGAGGGCAGGGGAGACGTCCTCGACGTGACCGGCGCCCTCGACCGCGCCACCGCGCCCCCCGGCATCAATCTCTGGCGGTTGTGATCCGCTAGAGCGGTTTCGGTTTGATCCGGATCACCCGCTTCACCGTCTTTGCGAGCGACAGCGAAGCAATCCAGGGCAGCGGGACCTGAATGGATGTGGCGGATCCCTGGGTTGCTTCGCTTTGCTCGCAAAGACGGGAGACGCAGCATGATCCGGGTTTTCCCGAAAACGCGCTAGTCCGCCGTTGTGGGCGGAGCGAAGCGATCCAATGCGGCGGGCTGGTCCCGGATGGGGTGTCTCCCTGGCTTGCTGCGCTCCGCTCGCAAGGACGGCCAGGGTTCGCGGGGCCGGAGCGACCGTTCGGTCAGGACGGCGGACGGGCCGCGTTCGTGACCGGCGGCAGCGAGTTCGGGCTGTGCAGCACGATGAGGAGGCTCCCCACCACCGAGAGCCCCAGTGCGATGCAGAATAGGATGAAGATCCAGCGCGGCATCCGCGAGCCCTAGCACGGATCGGTGCGATGGTGCGTTGCACCGCATTTTAATCCGTCCCGCTTGCGGCGATTCGTGACGGATAGGGAGAAAAGACGCATCCTCCGGCATCCTTGGGGCGTTGCCAGCATTGAGCGTATCAGCTTAGACCTGTTCCAGTCGCGACGGGTATGACCCGCGCGCCGGCCTAAGCCGTAACCAGGAGGAAATTCATGCGTCAGCTCGTTCTCGGTGCCATCCTCGCCGCCATGATCCCCCTGTCGGCCCAGGCTCAAGAGGCCGGCGATGTGGCAGCCGGTGAGAAGGCGTTCGCGCCGTGCAAGGCGTGCCACAACTTCCAGAAGAACGGCGTCGGGCCGGACCTGAAGGGCGTCGTCGGCCGCAAGGCGGGCACCTACGAGGGCTACAACTACTCGGCCGCCCTCAAGAACTCGGGCATCACCTGGGACGAGGCCAACCTGCACGAGTGGCTGAAGAACCCGAAGGCGAAGGTGCCGGGCACCAAGATGATCTTCCAGGGCTACCCGGACGACAAGAAGGTCAGCGACGTCATCGCCTACCTCAAGAGCCAGTCGTAAGGCGTTCTGTGCCCGGCCCCTGCGGCCGGGCTTCGTCATGACAGGCCCGGCCTCCTCGGCCGGGCTTTTTACTGTGCGTTTCAGACATCCGGTCGGAGAGTGGCCTCGGCCCGATGGTCAGGACGGATCGTTGCCGCGCAGCCCGTCCCGAAGCATCACCAGCTCCTGCAGCAGGTCCTTCCGGCCCTTCATGTCGAAGCCGGTCATGCCGCCGGCCTCGTCCGGGATGCAGGCCAGGGTGCCGCGCAGGCGCTCGCCGGCCTCGGTGAGGAAGATGCTCACCTGCCGCTCGTCCGGCCGGTCGCGGGCGCGCCGGACCCGGCCCGAGGCTTCCAGCCGCTTCAGCAGGGGCGTCAACGTGCCGGAGTCGAGGAAGAGCTTCTCGCCGATCTCCTTCACGGTCAGCCCGTCTTCCTCCCACAGCACCATCAGCACGAGGTACTGCGGGTAGGTGAGGTCGTGGCGCCCGAGCAGGTTGCGGTAGGCCCGCCCGAAGGCATGGGCCGCTGCGTAGACCGCGAAGCAGAGCTGATTGTCGAGACGCTGCGACTCGTTGAGGCCGGCTTCCCGTCCTTCCGTGTCAAACTCGCCCTCGGTCGATGTCGCGCCTTTGCGCTGTGTGGCGGGCCCCGCCATTCCGTCTACCTCTCGAACATCCGCGACGGCGCGCCGTCCAGCCTTAGAGTCGATATCTAGACATTTAGGTGCGCTGGCACAATGAATTCAATTGCGGTTCATGCCGCATCCGACGGGTTGTCCATCAAGGGATGCAGATCTCGGACCATCGCCTTCAAGCGGTCGTCCAGCACATGTGTGTAGATCTGCGTGGTTGAGATGTCCGCGTGGCCCAGCAATTCCTGGACGATGCGCAGATCCGCGCCGTTATGGAGCAGGTGGCTCGCGAAGGCATGGCGCAACACGTGCGGGCTGATCGTATCCACCCGCAGCCCGGCGGCGGCGGCGGCGTCCTTCAGGTCGCGGGCGAAGGCCTGGCGGGTCAGGTGGCCGCTCTCGCTGTCGGCGGGGAACAGCCAGGGGCTTTCCTCCGGCACCGCGGGCAGATGCGCGGCCATGGCGGCCCGCGCGGCCTCCGTCAGCGGCACCATGCGCTCGCGACCGCCCTTGCCCTTCACCATGAGGATCCGCGCGTCGCTGCTGGCGGCCGAGCGCGGCAGGGCCACGAGTTCCGACACGCGCAGGCCCGTCGCGTAGAGCAATTCGAGCAGGCAGGCCATCCGCCGCGCCCGCCGGGCGGGACCCGGCGCTTGGTCTGGGAGGGACGCGGCCTGCTGCGCCCCCGCGAGCAAGCGGTCCACCTCCGCGACCGAGAGCACCTTCGGCAGGGGGCGGCCCTTGCGCGGACCCGAGACCGGAGCGCTCGGATCGGCCTTGGCCATCCCCTCCGCGTACAGGAACTTGTGGAAGCCGCGCACGCAGGACAGGCGCCGGGCGGCGGTCGAGGCCGAAAGGCCCCGCGTTTCCAATTCGACCATGAAGGCGCGAAGCGCAGCGGTATCGACGGCCTCGATGTCGAGCCCGGCGCGCGCGAGGTAGGCGAGATAGTCCGTCAGGTCCCGCCGGTACGCCTCGATGGTGTTGGCACCCGCGCCGCGCTCGGCCGCCAGCATCTCAAGGTAGTCGCCGACCTCCGGCGGAAGCCGTCCCGCCGTCCCGCTCACCGGGGGGGCTGGAGCTTCGAGGCGGGGATGGAGACGGACATCTCCCGCGGGGTCGGCTTCACGAAGGTCGCCAGAGCGAACATGCCGGCGAAGACGAGCCCGGCGAGGATCGCGATGGTGGCGAAGAAACGGAACAGGGTCGGCACGTCGGTCGATCCTCGGGGCGGACGGGCGCGGGGTCGGGAAGGCCGACAAGGGCCGCCCTGCTGAGCCGCATCGGACCGCCGGGTTCCACCATGTGAACGCGGCGCTGACAAGGCCGGCGGCGCCACAGACTTCCCACGAACGGCGTGTTTCGCGCTGACCGTGAAACGCGCTAAGAGCCACCCGCAGGGTGCGGCACGTAGGGCCGCAGCCGGGTCGCCGTGGGGGGCGATCCGGTGTCGGTATCGAGTAGAATGTCTGTTGTGGGTCCGATGAACGAAACGGAGGCCGGCGAGCCTATCGAAGCGCGGCTGCGGCGGGGCCTCGGGCTCCGGTCGATCGTGCTCGTCGGTTTGATGGGCGCGGGCAAGAGCACGGTGGGCCGCCGCCTCGCGAGCCGGCTGGGCCTGCTGTTCAAGGACGCGGACAACGAGATCGAGGCCGCCGCCGGCCTCACCATCCCCGACATCTTCTCCATCTACGGCGAGCCGAGCTTTCGCGATGGCGAGGAGCGGGTGATCGCCCGCCTGCTGCGCGCCGGCCCGCTGGTGCTCGCCACGGGCGGCGGCGCCTTCCTGCGCGAGTCCACGCGCGAGCGCGTGCGCGAGCGGGGCGTTTCCGTGTGGCTCAAGGCGGATCTCGACGTGCTGATGCGCCGGGTGCGCAAGCGCGGCAACCGCCCCCTGCTCCAGACCGAGGATCCCGAGGCGACGATGCGGGCGCTGATGGAGATACGCCACCCGGTCTATGCCGAGGCGGACGTGGTGGTCATCTCCCGCGACGTGTCGCATGACCGCGTCGTGGACGACGTGATGGAATCCCTCGTCGCCTTTCTCGATCCGCCGCCCGCCCTGGCGGCCCAGTGAGCCGCCAGCCGTGACCGAACCGCTTTCCGTCTATGTCGCCCTCGACGGCGGACGCGATTACGACATCCTGATCGGGCGCGGCCTCGTGGCGGAGGCCGGCGCCCGCCTCGCGGCGCTCGGCGCCAAGGCGGCCGGCATCGTCACCGATGCGAATGTCGGCGCCCTCTACGCCCAAGACCTGAAGGCCAGCCTGGAAGCCGCCGGGCTGCGGGCGGGCACCGTCACCGTGCCGCCGGGCGAGGCGTCGAAATCCTACGCGCGCTTCGCCGAGGTCTGCGACGGGCTCCTTGCCTTGAAGATCGAGCGCAACGATCTCGTCGTGGCCCTCGGCGGCGGCGTGGTGGGCGACCTCGCGGGCTTCGCCGCCGCGAGCCTGCGCCGGGGCGTGCGCTTCGTGCAGGTGCCGACGAGCCTCCTCGCTCAGGTCGATTCCTCGGTCGGCGGCAAGACCGGCATCAACTCGCCGCTTGGCAAGAACCTGATCGGCGCCTTCCATCAGCCGCGCCTCGTGCTGGCCGATACGGCGAGCCTCGACACCCTGTCCGAGCGCGAGATGCGCGCCGGCTATGCCGAGGTCGCGAAATACGGGCTCATCGCAGACGAGGGCTTCTTCGCGTGGTGCGAGGCCAATTGGCGGGGCATCTTCTCCGGCGGGCCGGAGCGGGACGAGGCGGTCGCCGCCTGCTGCCGCGCCAAGGCGGGCGTGGTGATCCGCGACGAGCGCGAGGATGGCGAGCGCGCCCTCCTCAACCTCGGCCACACGTTCGGCCACGCGCTGGAGCGGATCACCGGCTATTCCTCGGAACGTCTCGTCCACGGCGAGGGCGTCGCCATCGGCCTTGCCCTGGCCTTCCGCTTCTCGGCCCGGCTCGGTCTGTGCGGGGGGCAGGAGGCGGGGCGGGTGGCGAACCATCTGGCGCTCGCCGGTCTTCCCACCCGCCTCCAGCAGGTGCCGGGCGGCAGCGGCGACGCGGAGGCGATCCTCGACGCCATGGCGCAGGACAAGAAGGTCCGCGACGGCGCGCTCACGTTCATCCTCGCCCGGGGCATCGGCAAGAGCTTCATCGCGCCGGGCGTCGACCGCGCGGCGGTGCGCGCCTTCCTCGAAGACGAGTTGGCGGCGCAGTGAGGCGTCCGCGCGTCTTGCTTTGAGCCGGACGGGGAGCTATGAGCGTTCCCGCGTCCGAGCCCTGGGTTCGGCCGGTTGCCGGTGTAGCTCAGTGGTAGAGCAGCGCTTTCGTAAAGCGAAGGTCGGGGGTTCAAATCCCTCCTCCGGCACCACCTCTTCCCCGATCCAATCCTCTTTCGCGCCGGGTATCTTCGCCGGGCGGATCGTTTGGCGAGAGGCAGTGGGGTTCCGCCTCTCGTCGTCTCAGCGTCGGCTGCAGCCGACGACCACGCTTCAACCGTAGAAAGCGAAATCGCTCGCAGCCAGATGCTTGCCGTTCAGCGAGTGGACCAGGATTTCATAATCCTGGCCAGTCGACGCCGAGTGGATCTTGTAGACGTCGATGCTGTCCGGCCCACCCGAAGCGGGGGCGCGGCTGGTTTCGTAGGTGAGCGTGCTTCCGCTTCCGAAGCCGTTCAGGGCCAGGAAGTCGTTGTTCGTGGGGCTGTAGCCGCCCGCGCCCTGGAAATCGGTGATGTATTTCGAGATGCCGCCATAGGCGGTTTCGCCACCGAAATCCTTGGCCCGCAGGATGAACGTGTCGCTGCCGTCGCCCCCGTGGAATTGCTGGTAGTCCTTGTAGGCGGCGCCGCTCGCGTAGCCGCTCTGCAGCTTGTCGTTCAGACCGTGCCCGTTGTCGCTCACCTTGCTGATCGTGTTCGGCGTCAGATCCTGGTCGCCGAAGATGATCCCGCCCGAGGAGGAGGGCGGGGCGGTGTTCGATACGGTCAAGTCGACCTGCGCGGTGGAGGTCAGGCCGGCCTTGTCGGCGATCGTATAGGTGAAGGTGTCCGTCCCGACGAAGGAGGCATCCGGCGTGTAGACGAAGGTGCCGTCGCCGTTCGACTTAAGGGTCCCGTGCAGCTTGCTGGCGTCGAAGCTCTTGAGCGTGAAGGAATCGCCCTGATCCGGATCGAAGTCGTTCGCGAGCACGCTCGCCGTCGTGAACGCCTTGCCCTTCGTCGTCACGAAGCCCGCACCGGAATCACCGACCGCGACGGGCGCATCGTTCTGGTTTGAATCGACCACGACCTTCGACGTGATGTTGAAGCCGGCGAAGAAGATGTTGTCGTCGTTCGACGGGTTCAGCGTGTCGACCTTGATGACGGTATCGCCGGCTTTGACGAACGGCGTGCTGCTCTGGCCGTTGCCCAGCGCGAGGTTGTACAGCTCGTCGTCGGTGCGGAAGCCGGCGCTGTCGTTGGCCGTCGGATCCGTCGGATTGGTCGGGCTGTCGCCGATGCCGCCGATCGTGATGAGGCCGCCGTTGTTGCTCACGCCGTCATCCTGTCCGCCGGCGGACGAGGTCAGCGGTCGGCCGTTGACGTTGATGGTCGAGTACTGCCCGCTCGGTTGGAAGCCGAAGCCGATGCCCAACGACATCTGCGCGGAGAAGTTCGCATCGGGGTTCAGCGGCGTGCCGAAGTTCAGCGTGAAGTTGTCGCCGCTCGAGGCACTGAACCCGTCGAGAAGGGAAATCGTCCGGTTAGTCTCGTTGGGGTTCGAATACACGATCACCAGCGCGTATCCGTCCACGGAGTTGTTGCCGACGATGTTGCCAACGTTGAACGCATACCCGTTCGCGCTTCCGCTCCCGACGATTTGGCTGACGAAGGACGTCACATCCGCCCGGTGAGCTTCGAGGAAGCCGTTGGCACCGAGGTCGGTGAAGTCGGACACCGAGACCGAGCTGCTTCCCGATGACAGGGTAACGCTGCCGGCGGGCTGGCTGGCGTCGAAGGTCGACTCATACAGGAACGCCTTCTCGATGCGCGATCCGGTCGGAACGAGCGCGTCGATCTCGCCACCACCGGTTGCGCTCCCGCTGGTCGCATCGAGCGACCAGTTTCCCTTGCCGACAAATGTATAGGATCCCGACAGTGACATGGCTCAGTCCCCTCTCTTACTTAAGTACTGAAATTTGATTCGCTCGATACTCTTTTCGTTGCTGGCTCGGCCGAGCGAATGCGCGCGAATCTGTCGAACTTTGGACAATTGGTTAACTAAGCCGCAATTGTTGTCAAACACGGCCGGCCGCAAGACTGCTCAGCACGGCAACGAAGATCCGTATGAACTGAGGAATAAACCGAGCCAACTATATTACGTTCAAGGAAAGTGCACTTTATAAATCGATCTCGAACTCGATGGTTGAGCTTGGACGATGTTCGGGGAATTTCGTTTGAATAAGGTATGGAAATATATTTTGCCGCTGAAGATTCGGCGAGTAGACTTGGCGAGGGGCCAAGATCGACGTTGAACCACCGCCACGATGGGCCCTGTTATTTTTGAAGAGCGGCAGTGTTCGGTCCTGACCGGTCGCCGCCGAATCCACCGAAGCTGCGGCAATGTAATTTTTTGAAACAATTTGTCAGCGAGTCCCGGCCAGGAATCGGCCGAGCGCGCCTGTGTGGATTGCGGCGGAAAACAGGCTCAAGACCCGTCTCGCCCAGAAACCGTCCAGTTGCGTCCCGGATCGACCACAACCCTGCCCTGAATTCGCCGGTCCCATTACGCTGATTCATCCTCGTGGGATCCGCCCGTTTGCCGACGTTCAGGCGATTCGCCGACGCGGTGCTGCGGCAGCCCATCCGTGACGAGGAGCATGGGCGCACCGATGACCGACCGCACGCAGCCCGCCGCCGGCCGACTGAAGGGCCGCCGCCGTTCCTGCCTGCCGCCGCTTGGCCTCCTCACGGCCGTGGTGGCGCTCGCCGCCCTCGGCCACGGCCGGGTCGCCGACCTTCCCGTGCCGCGCGCCGAGGAGCGGATCGCCTTGCGGTTGCCCGAGGCCGAGACGGCTCAGGAGCAGATCCAGGCGCAAGCGGCGCCGATCCCATCCGAAGACATGCTCGATCCGTGGCACACGGACCTCGCCGGCAAGCTCTCGCGCTGGGCCTGGACGGCCCCCGCCGGGGAAGAGATGCCCGCACCGACGCCCCCCGCGGCCGGGGCGAGCCCGCCACGGACGGCCATGACGGTGCCGCTGCCGGTGCCGCGTCCGCCGGAACTGCGCGGTACGGCGCCCCGCCGCGCCAGTCGCGCGCCCATTCGCCAGGAGGCTGCCCTACCGGCTCAGCCGGCGCCGGAGGACAATCGATCCTTCTTCGAAAAGCTGTTCGGCGTGGAATCCTCGCCGGCCCGCGCCTACACGGCGCTAGAGACCAAGCCGGCCGACCTTACCCCGCGCCCGCGCCTGAGCCCGCCGCTGGCCCCGCCTTCGGGTGACGGCGGCACGGCGACCTACGATATCTCCGCGCGGATCGTGACGCTGCCGAACGGCGAGAAGCTCGAAGCCCATTCCGGCCTCGGCGAGATCATGGACGATCCCCGCCACGTCAACGTCCGGATGCGCGGGGCGACGCCCCCCGGCATCTACACCCTGACCGAGCGCGAGCAGCTTTTCCACGGGGTGCGGGCGATCCGCCTGACCCCGGTCGGCGGGGCGGACGCGGTCTATGGCCGGGTCGGGCTGCTGGCCCACACCTTCATGCTCGGTCCGACGGGCGCCTCGAATGGCTGCGTCTCGTTCCGGGATTACAACCGCTTCCTCGATTCGTACCTGCGCGGCGAAATCCGCCAGCTCGTCGTCGTCGCCGGATCGGGTGCCGCGCCGCCGAACCTCGCTGCGTCCGGTGCCATGCAGATGGCGCGCAACTGAGCGGTCAGGCGTCGGAGAGGCTGTCGAGGAACAGCGTCACCGCCAGCAAATCGGCGGCCCCGCCGGGGCTCAGTCGAGCGTCCACGAAGGCGCGGTGAAGGGCCAGCGCCTGCTCCCGCCACGCCGGCGCGCCGACCCCGCCCGCGTCCAGGAAGGCCCGCGCCGCGCTGCGGGCGAAGTGCAAACCGTCCGGGCCACCCCTGTGCAGCAGGTTGGTGTCGTCGAGTTCGGCCATCAGGGCGAACAGGCACTGGATCCGCGCCGCCTGCCCGTCATCCGGCGCGAGGCGGCGCCCCAGGCGCAGGGCCGGAAGCCCCAACTCGCGCACCGCTGGAAAGCCGGCTGCCGCCTCCGCGCTCGCTCCCCCGACGCCATAGCGGAGCGAGGCCCGCCCGCCGTGGGTGACGGGGGAGGCGGGGCGCTTGGCGATCTCATGCCCCCACAGGGCGCCGACCTGCTCGGCCCGCGCTTCGGCCGACATGGGTGAACCGCCCGCGTATCCGGCGGCGGCGCAGATCAGCCCGAGGGAGAAGATCGTCCCGCGATGGGCGTTGATGCCACCGGTGGCGACGAGCATCGCCGCTTCGGCGGCCAAGCCGATCCGGCGCAGTTCAGAGAGCGGAGCCCCCTCGGCACCGGCCACGACGAGTTCGCTGAAGTAGGGCGCGATCGCCCCGGCGCTGCGCCGGAGGGTATCGACGTCCATGTCGCGATGGCTACCCGAATCGACCGGGCTCACGAGCCCCGGCTTCGGATAAGCCTCGAGTTCGTCGATCAGGGCGCGGTGGGCGAGGGCCGCGATGTGGGCGGCGTAGGAGGCGGGAATCGGCACGCCGCCTCATACACCGCCTGCACCCTCACGCACGAAAGCGCCCCTCTCCGCGATGACGGGGGAGGGGCGCTTCGCCTTTAGCGCGGTGGCGGCGGGGCAGAGCCTTGGCCGCTACCCTGTTGCAGCAGCGGGGTGATCCGCCGGACCGTGACGCGGCGGTTCTCGCGACTCGCCCCTTGCGTGTTCACCTTCAGGTACTGCTCGCCGTAGCCCTGGGTGGTCAGGTTCTCCGGCGGCACCTGGAACTGCTGCGTGAGCACCGTGGCCACCGATTGCGCCCGACGATCCGACAGGGACAGGTTGTCGATGTCGGACCCAACCGCGTCGGTGTAGCCCTCGATGAGGAATACCTCCTGCGGGTTGGCACGGACCGCCTTGTTGATCGCGTCGGCGATCACCGAGAGGCGGCGGCCCTGATCAGGAGTGACCGTCCACGATCCGGTGTCGAAGTTGATCGTGTCGATGTCGACCGAGCGCATCCGGGCGCGCAGATCCGGGCTGTAGCGGATCTGGTCCAGGGTGTAGCGGCGGTCCACCGCCACCACCGGCGGCGCGGTCAGGGCCTCGTAGACGAGACCCGGATCGGCCTGATCGTACTCGACCACGTAGCGCTCGCGCGGGATGCGAATGTCCGGCGGAGGCAGGACCACCACGTCGTCGTAGATCGGACGCGGCGGGCCGGCATAGCTGTTGTCGATGATGACGACCTCGCGCCCGTCCGCGAAGCGGCGGTAGCGGCGCACCAGCCGGCCATCGTCGTCGGTGATCGTGTAGATCCGGTCGCCGCCGGGGCGGTCGATGTAGCTGACGTAGTCGCTGCCTTGACGCTCGTAGCGGTAGCCGCGCGGGTCGAGCTCGCGGAAGCGCTCGTTCTCGTCGTGGCGGATCAGGTAGCCGTTGCGGTCCTGCACGATGAGGCGGCCGGGCTCGCGGTAATAGGTGCGGCCGTCCGCGCTGAACTCGCGCCGGTCGCGACGGACCTGATCGTAGTCGCGCACGTCCTCGTTTTCGCGGAAGCCGCCGGAGATGTAGCCGGGTCGGCCGGGCACGTTGAAGTCGCCGCGCGCCGGCCCCCCGGGCCCGCCACGGTCGCCCTGGAACTGGTCGTTGCGGAACTGACCTTGCCCCTGGCCGGGCGGCTGCCCGGGCGCGGGCGGCTGGCCGGGTGCCACGCCCGGCGCTCCGGGCTGGCCGGGGACCGGCTGTCCCGGCGGCTGGAACGGACGGCCGGGCACGCCGGGACGCATGTTCGGCGGCACCGGACGGTTCGGCTCGGCGCCCGGCGCGCCTTCGCGACCCGGACCGGGCTGGCCCGGCGCAGCGGGGGCGGCGTTCGCGGGCGGAGGCGGCGGGGGCGGAGTGTTGCGGTCGCCGCCAGGGCGCTGACCATCCTCCAGACGCTGCACGGGACGACCCGGCACGCCGGGCGCCGCGTTCGGCGCGGCGGGCACGGCGTTGCGTTCGGTGCCGGGGGCCGCACGGTCGGGACCGGGGCGGTTGTCGCGATCCTGCGGGCCGCGATCCGGGCGGTCGGGACCGCCCTGCGGCTGGGGCTGCTGGCGTGGGGCGTTGGCGGCCGGCGGCGCACGGTCTGGCGCCGGACGGCCGGCGGGCGGGCCGGGGCGGTCGTCGCGCGGGTCCGAACGGTCGGGCCGGGCATCCGGACGACGATCCTCGCGCTGCTGGCGCTGCTCTGGCTGCTGCTGGCGCTGGTCCGGTTGCGGCTGCCGGCGGTCTTCCCGCTGCGGCTGCTCCTGACGCGGCTCCGGGCGCTCGCGCTGAGGTTGCGGCTGAGCCTGAGGCTGGGGACGCGGCGGAGCCTGACGCTCCTCACGCGGCTCCGGGCGCTGCTGGCGCGGCTCGGGTGCCTCCGGCCGGGCGGCGGGCGGTGCGCGCTCGGGGCGCGGTTCGGGCCGCTCCCGCTGGGCCGGGGCCGGGGCACCGCGCTCGGGTCCTCCCCGCTCGGGTCCGGGGCCGGCGCGCTCGGGACCACCGCGAGGACCTCCGGGGCCGCCCGGGCCGCCATGACCGGGGCCGCCGGGGCCGCGCTCCTCCGGCCCACCCTGGGCCACGACCATGCCCTCTGGTCGCGCGGCGGCGACCTGGGCGAGGGCAAGGGCGGGCAAGACGGTGCCGGCCAGGAGGAGAAGGCGGTAACGCTGCATCGGCATCTCGTTCGGTTCGAGCGCTACCGAACTGCAGAGAGGCCGAATGGTTCCGATGTTCAGGGAGTCATGCGGGCCGGGACGGCCACCAATCCCGGTGCGATCACCCTGACGGCGACATGCTCGCCCTTGTGGGGCTCCGCCGCGTCAGCCTTCGGCGTGTCGCCCGTGGCATCGGCCGCTTTCACGCCGTCCTTTCCGTCGATCCCGGCCCGGCCGGCGGCGTCGGCGGCGAGTTCGGCCGCCGTGCGGTCGGCCCGGCCGACGAGGGTCAGGCGGACCTTCGGACGCGACAGGGCCTCGGCCTGCATCGGCGTGACGAAGATGTCGCCCTTGTGCCGCACCAACATGCTCTCGGCCTTCACCAGGGATTGAGCCCAGGTCTTGCCGTCCGGCTTGCAGGAGCAGTTCGGCACGAAGGCCTTGCGGAATTTGAAGGCGTTGGCGAGGCTCGTATAGGCGCGGCTGCCCTTCACGGTCGCCGCCTGCTTCAGGGCCTCGTCGCCGTGCGGCATCGAATAGGCCACCGCCTCGGTGCCGGGGCAGAGCGCCTGGCACATGTCGTCGGCCCCGCCGCGGCCTTCCGGCAGGTTCGGCATCGGGAAGTAGCCGCCGTCACAGGTGCGTACGCAGATCACCTGCGCGCCGCCCCTGGCATAGCTCTCGCCTGTGGACACACCCTCGCGCGCCGGACAGGTGCGGGCGACGAGGGACTGCAATTCGCGCTTGCGGGCGCCGGTATCGTCGATCACCGCGCCGCCATAGGTGGCGTTGAGCGCGCGGATGCGCTGCTCCACCGCGCCGCATTGCGGGGGCCTCGTGTCGAAGAACAGGAACTTTCCGCCCTCGCAATTGAGGGAGCGGAAATAGGTCTGCAGCCGGCCGATCTCGTCCTGAAGGGCGCGGGTGGCGCTGACACCGTTCTGCACCGAGGCGAGTTCCGCCCGGTATCGGCGGCATTCCGGCGACGGCAATTGCGGCTGCGGCGCCACGGGCTCGACCCTGGCGGAAGGGTTCGATGGCTCCGGCATCGGCGAGGGCAGGGCCATGACCGGAGCCGCGCCGAGCCCAAAGGCGAGCGCCAGCGCCGCGAGGACATGGCGGGCCCGGCTGGCAAACGGCGTCAAACGCATCCGTGTCATCGCTGAAATCGCGCTCAGAATCAGGCAGCCACCGCGGCGCGGCCGGTTCGTGTTCGCGTGGGAGACGAATACAACATTAGATCTCCTCGCAGCCCGGCGTCACCCCTCCTACATGCGTCGTCGCAATGTCACGGGGGAATTCGTAGCCCATGTTGTTTCGCAGTCTCACTCGGTTCGGTCTCGCCGCCGCTCTGGCGGTCTCGGCCGCCTCGGCGGCCCTGGCGCAGGACCCCGACCGGATCTTCGACAAGTCCACGGTGTGGCGTCCGCTCACGCCGAACGACAAGCTCGTCGTCTACGGGATCGACGACCCGGCCGTCTCGGGCGTCGCCTGCTGGTACACACAGCCCGAGAAGGGCGGGATCAAGGGCACCCTCGGCCTTGCCGAGGATGTGTCCGACATTTCCCTCGCCTGTCGCCAGACCGGCCCGGTGCAGTTCAAGCAGAACAACCTCAAGCAGGGCGAGGTGGTGTTCAGCGAGCGGCGCTCGCTGATCTTCAAGTCGATGCAGATCGTGCGGGGCTGCGATGCGGCCCGTAACACACTGATCTACATGGTCTATTCGGATAAGGTCATCCAGGGGTCGCCGAAGAACTCCACCTCGGCGGTGCCGCTGGCGCCCTGGGGCACGGAGCCGGCGGCCAAATGCTCCGACTTCGTGAAATAACGGGGCTTCCGGTCAGTCCTGGCAGGTGATGCGGATCGGGCGGTCGGCCGGCTTGGTGACGGCCGGCTGCTCGATGGCGCCGGTATACTCGTCGGCGGCGGCGGTGCCGTAGGAGCCGGCCGAGGCGAAGCCCTGGGCCTCGCACCACGCATTGGCGACGACCTGGCCGCACTGGCTGCCCGGCGAGGTCAGGCAATCGGCGACGCCATAGCCGTCGCTGGAGGGGATCAGGAAGGTCTTCTCGACATGGTTCGCCGCCACGCGGGGCGTCTCGCCGTCGCTGCCCGCGAGGGCCTGCCCCGCAAGGGAGAGTGCCGTGAGCGCGGCAATGGCAAGGGATCCGGCAGCTTTGCGTCGCATGGGGTTTCCTCTGTCACGGGAAGGGTGACGTGACGATCGCTGAGGGGACGGTCGGAGAGGAGCGTTAAGGAACCCTTACGCGCCTGCGTGGTCCGGCCGCCCGTCTCCCTTCTCGAAATCCTCACCCTTTTGCGTTAGCCCCATCGGGCGCCGAACACCGTCGCGGCGGTGCAACAGGCGTCCGGGCCGAGCGCGGCGGGATGCCACGGTTTCGCCGCGCCGCCGCCGGATGGCCGCCCAGCCCCCTCGGGGCAAAGGCGATTTGGAGATCGGCCGCGGGGCGAGGGCGGCGGGGAGGAACGGGGTTTCATGGCGCCGATGTTGCGGCTCTACAACACGCTGACCGGGCAGAAGGACGCCTTCCGCCCGATCGATCCCGGCAACGTGCGCCTCTACGCCTGCGGCCCCACCGTCTACGACGCCGCCCATATCGGAAATGCCAGGCCGATCATCGTCTTCGACCTGCTGTTCCGCCTGCTGCGCCACCTCTACGGGCCGGCGCATGTCACCTACGCCCGCAACGTCACGGACGTGGACGACAAGATCAACGCCCGCGCCGCCGAGCGCGGCATCACCATCCGCGAACTGACGGATGGCACGCTGGCGCAGTTCCACAAGGACGTGCGCGACCTCGGCATCCTGATGCCGGAGGACGTGAACCGTCCGGGCGAACCTCCGCGCTTCATCGAGCCCCGCGCCACCGATCACATTGCCGAGATGACGGCGATGATCGAGGGTCTGGTCGCGGCGGGCCACGCCTACGTGGCGGACGGGCACGTCCTGTTCGACGTGCCCTCCATGCCGGATTACGGCCGGCTCTCGAAGCGGCCGCTGGACGAGATGGAGGCCGGCGCCCGCGTCGAGGTCGCGCCTTACAAGCGCTCGCCCCTCGATTTCGTGCTGTGGAAGCCCTCGAAGCCGGGCGAACCCTCATGGCCCTCGCCCTGCGGGATCGCGGCGCCGGGGCGGCCGGGCTGGCACATCGAGTGCTCGGCCATGTCGGCCAAGCACCTCGGCCAGACCTTCGACATCCATGCCGGCGGGATCGACCTGATCTTCCCCCACCATGAGAACGAGGTGGCGCAGTCGCGCTGCTGCTTCGGCACGCCGGTCATGGCCAATGTGTGGATGCACAACGGCTTCCTGCAGGTCGAAGGGGAGAAGATGTCGAAGTCCCTCGGCAACTTCATCACCATCCGGCAGGTTCTCGACGACTGGCCCGGCGAGGTCGTGCGCCTCAACATGCTCAAGACGCATTACCGTCAGCCGATCGACTGGACCCTGCGCGGACTGGAGGAATCCAGCCGGATGCTGGACCGCTGGTACGCCACGGCCGGGGATGCCGCGCCGGCGGGCGGGATGCCGGAGAGCGTGCTCGCGCCGCTTCTCGACGATCTGAACACCCCGGCGGCCATCGCCGAGTTGCACAAGCTGACCGCACCGGACTCTCTGCGCGCGGCGGCGAACGTCCTCGGCTTCCTCGGGCAGACGCGCTCCGAGCGTGAGCAAACCCGCGTCGCGGCCTCCGGCATCGATGTTGCTGCGGTCGAAGCGCTGATCGCGGCCCGCAAGGAGGCGCGGGCGGCGAAGGACTGGGCGGCCTCCGACCGCGCCCGCGACGCCCTCGCGGCGATGGGCGTGGCGGTGAAGGACAACAAGGACGGCACCACCACCTGGACCGTCGCCGGCTGAGCGCGGATCATTCGGGAGCACGCATTTGCGCAACGTCGGTAGGGGTCGCCTTCTTCTCGCGGCGGCCATGGCGGTCTTCGCCGCCTCGCCCGGCCACGCCCTCGACGGCGGCGCCGTGGCGGGGGGCGATGCCCTCGCCCAGGCCACGGTCGGCATCGGCACGATCACCCAGCCGGAGGAGGCGTTGCGCCTGACCCGCTGCTCGGGGGTGCTCGTGGCCCCCGACCTCGTGCTCACGGCGGCCCATTGCGTGAATGGCGATCCGCTCGGCGCGCTCGTCGTGTTCTTCAAGGGCGGGAACCCGGTTCGGCCGGTCTACGCCGCTCGCGTCGCGGCTCGCTACAGCCCGGATCCCGGCGAGATGCTGCCGAACGTGGCGCCGGACATCTCCATTGCGGACCTGTCCGTCGACCTCGCGGTGCTGCGCCTCACCGAGCCGGTGCGTGGACGTCGCCCCGTGCCGCTGGCGAGCGACCCGAGCCGCGTGCCGAAGCATCTGCGATTTGCCGGCGCCGGCCTCTCGCGCACAGGCGTCGGCCGCCTGCGGACGGCGGGGCTGACTCCTGTGGCCTCGACCAGCACCGGGCTGACCATCGCCCGCGTCGATGGCGGCGGCCGGGTTTGCCTCGGTGATTCGGGCGGGCCGGTCGTCGCGACGGACCGGGGCGGTACCTACGTCTGGGGCGTGGCCAGCGCGGTGATCTCACGCTCCGCGCCTTGCGGCACCTACGTCATCGTCGCTCCGGCGGCACAGGTGTTCACGGGGTCGGACGTGCGATAGCGCCCCGCCTGAGTGTCTCCAGCATTTTCGGGGAAACTCGGCTCACACCGTGTCCCCCGTCTTTGCGAGCGGAGCGAAGCAATCCAGGGATCCGCCGCATCCGATGAGGTCCCGCAGCCCTGGATTGCTTCGCTGTCGCTCGCAAAGACGGTTGAGCGAGTGATCCCAATCAAACCGAAACCGCGCTAGCCGAGAAGCCTGAACGGCCCCTCCATCCCGCCCCGTCTTTGCTGCTCTGCGCTCGCAAAGACAGAGGTGGTCTTCGCCTCTCCGGCCGGACTCTCAGGATGAGCTGAGAGGGTGGGGCTGCCTCGCCGTGACCGGTCGCGGCTCGAGAAGGGCTGGCCGGTTGCCCCGCCGTATCGACGCTCTTGCTTCCAAAAAAGTGAGGGCGCCCCCGCGCGGAATTCCGCTCGGGAGCGCCCGTTCTTCAACTCAATCGAGCCGGTGGACTCAGAGTCCGCTGAACTTGTAGTTCAGCCCGGCGCGGATGAGGTTGCCTTCGTTGGTCACCTTCGCCTTCAGGGTCTCGTCGACCTTGATGGTCCGGCGGCCGAGATCGTAGTGCAGATATTCGACGCGGAGCGTGACGGCATTGCCCGACTTGTCGAACTGCGGCAGCGCGTACTCGACGCCACCGCCGGCGGCGTAGCCGGTTTGAGTGCCGGTCTGCCGGAAATGCTTCATCGTGCCCGTGTCGACGTTTTTGGCCTGGCCGTCCTGATACGTCGTCTCGGCCGAGGTATAGGTTCCGCGCGTCCGAATATCGGCCAAGGCCAGACCGCCGGTTCCGTAGACGAGGAAGCGATCGAACGCGTAACCGGCCCGGCCGCGGACGGTGAAGAGAGCGTCGGTGGATGATTCTCCGACGTACCGGTCGACGTCAGTGAAAGAGACGTTCGGCAGGTTCGGCGCCGCATTGGTGGACGTGTTCTGCAAGCTGCGCTTGCGATGCAGGCCGACATATTCCGCGTCGGCCTCGGTGCCGAGAACGAGACCGTTGCCCGGCGTGAGCTGATAATTGTAGCCGACTTGGCCGCCGCCGGTGAAGTTGTTGCTCTTCAGGCCGACCTTGTTGGCATTCAGCGCGGCGAACGAGGAAGCCAGGTCGGTGCTTGTGTTCGCGATGCTGTCGCGGCCGAGGGCGTAGCCAGCATTCACGCCGGCATAGAGCCCGGTCCAGTTGAAGGCCGGCACCGGGGTGAAGACCGGCGGAGCAACCGCACGGCGCGGAAGGTCGGCGGCCGATGCACTCGACGTAAGAAGTGCTGCTGCAACCAGTGATAATGGGAGCTTGTGCTTCATCGTTACCTTCTCTGTTGGCCGAACTAAGTGCCGGATGCGCCTTTATAGGGCCGTAGATCGGCAATGATGTTGCTTCGATGCAACGTACGAGGCTTTTAAACCTAAAAAATACTTAGGCAAAAGGGATGTCGATCTGTTCTTCGCGTTATAAATGATCTTATATTATGAGCAATAGTCGATTTTCCATGAACAATCACATGGGTCGATCAAATCACTACTGGCGATAACAAGCTTTCCATTTGCGGAACGAAAAACCCCGCCGGCCGAGGCCGACGGGGTCTGAAGCGTCCGGGTGGAGGGTGAGGCGAATCAGACCGCCATGCGCTCCTCGCCGTCCATGGGCTCGCGCAGCACGTAGCCGCGGCCCCAGACGGTCTCGATGTAATTTTTTCCCTGGCTCGCATTGGCCAGCTTCTTGCGCAGCTTGCAGATGAAGACGTCGATGATCTTCAACTCGGGCTCGTCCATGCCGCCGTAGAGATGGTTGAGGAACATCTCCTTGGTGAGCGTCGTGCCCTTCCGGAGGGAGAGGAGTTCCAGCATCTGGTACTCCTTGCCGGTGAGGTGGACCCGGGCGCCGCCGACCTCGACGGTCTTCTGATCGAGGTTCACGATCAGGTCGCCCGTGGTGATGACCGACTGGGCGTGGCCCTTCGACCGGCGGACGATGGCGTGGATGCGCGCCACCAGCTCATCCTTGTGGAACGGCTTGGTGAGATAGTCGTCGGCGCCGAAGCCGAGGCCCTTCACCTTGTCCTCGATCCCGGCAAGGCCGGAGAGGATCAGGATCGGCGTCTTCACCTTCGCGACGCGAAGGTTGCGGAGCACCTCGTAGCCCGACATGTCGGGCAAATTCAGATCGAGGAGGATGATGTCGTAGTCGTACAGCTTCCCGAGGTCGATTCCTTCTTCCCCAAGATCTGTCGTGTACGTGTTGAAGTTCTCGGACTTGAGCATCAACTCGATGCTTTGCGCCGTGGCGCTATCGTCCTCGATCAGAAGTACCCGCATCGTCGGTCCCCAGCCCAGCCGGCCGTATCAGTGCGCGCACACGTCCCCGTCGACAGCCTGCCACCGGCCTGTGGACAGGCGCCCCACCGCTCTTGACGTGAAACGCTATGAGTTAATCGTTAACAAAACCTGATTCCCGCCCGCAAGCTCTTACTTGCGCGATCGCCCAGCTTGACCGAAGAAATTTTCCCCGGCGTCGATGGCGGAACGCCTGAGCGCCCCTTCGATCGCGGCGTCTTTCGCCTGCGACACGTCACTAAGTGCTTCGGCCGCAACGATTCGGCACCGAGGCGTCACCCGCCTGCCACACCCCCACGGCATTACGAGGGGAAGGGGAGGAAAGCCGTCCAGGCGCCAGGCCGCTACAAGCCCGATGACCGCAGTGTTAAGGAGGCGGGTAAACGAACCGTTGAGGGCGAGGCCGTTGGCGAACGAGCCGGCAAGAACCGTTGCGAATTTGTCGTCGGCGCTCGGCGGCATTGAGCGGGTCGAAACCCTGTCGACGTATGGGCGCGTCGTCGCCATCCGCGGCCTGCTGGTCGAGGTGGCCGGGCCGGTGGCCGCGATGCGCCTCGGCGGGCGCCTCGATATCGAGGGCGCAGGCGGGCAGGGAACGATCCCCTGCGAGATCATCGGCTTCCAGGGCGACCGGGCGCTCGCCATGCCGTTCGGCTCGCTCGAAGGGGTTCGCCGGGGCTGTCCCGCCTTCGTCCGCGACGAGGCCGCCGGGGCGATCCGCCCGTCGCCCGAATGGCTCGGCCGCGTCATCGACGCCCTGGGACGACCTGTGGACGGGCTCGGACCCCTGCCGCAGGGCGGGCAGATCTACCCGCTGCGGGCGGATCCGCCGCCCGCCCATGCGCGCCAGCGGGTCGGGGCGCCCCTCGATCTCGGCATCCGCTGCATCAACACCTTCCTCACGATGTGCGCCGGGCAGCGCATGGGCATCTTCGCCGGCAGCGGCGTCGGCAAATCGGTGCTTCTCTCTATGCTCGCGCGCTACACGGCGGCGGATGTGGCGGTGATCGGCCTCGTCGGCGAGCGCGGACGCGAGGTGCAGGAGTTCCTGCAGGACGATCTCGGCGCGGCGGGCCTCGCCCGCTCCGTCGTGGTGGTCGCGACCTCCGACGAGCCGGCGCTGATGCGGCGCAACGCGGCCTATGTAACATTGTCGGTCGCCGAGCATTTTCGCGACCAGGGCGCGCGCGTGCTGTGCATGATCGACTCGATCACCCGCTTCGCCATGGCCCAGCGCGACATCGGCCTCGCGGCGGGTGAGCCGCCGACGGCGAAGGGCTACACGCCGACCGTCTTCTCCGAACTCCCGCGCCTGCTCGAACGCGCCGGTCCGGGCGTCGGGGCCGGCACGATCTCCGCTCTCTTTACGGTGCTGGTCGAGGGCGACGATCACAACGAGCCGGTGGCGGATGCCGTGCGCGGCATCCTCGACGGGCACATCGTGATGGAGCGCTCCATCGCGGAGCGGGGCCGCTACCCGGCGATCAACGTTCTGCGGTCGGTGTCGCGGACCATGCCGCGCTCCTGCGATCCGGCCTATCTCCCGGTCGTGCGGCGGGCGCGGCGGGTCCTCTCCACCTATGCGGACATGGAGGAACTGATCCGGCTCGGCGCCTACCGCGCCGGCTCTTCCCAGGAAGTGGACGAAGCAGTCGCGCTCATTCCAGATCTTGAGGCTTTTCTGGGGCAGAGTAAGGAAGAAGCAACGTCCATCAGCGATGGTTACGCACGGCTCGCCCAGATCGTCGGGGGAGCCTGAGACTAGTCGCGCATCGGGCGGCAATGGCCGGCGCGCACCGCGTGGAGTGAGCGTTCTTCCATGAAATCGCGTGACACGCTGATCCGCCTGCGCCGCTTCCAGGTCGATGAGAAGCGTCGCCGTGTGACCCAGATTGAGATGATGATGGCGGACTTCAACCGCATGGCGACCGAGCTTGATCGGGAAGTCGCCATGGAGGAGTCCCGCGCCGGCATCACCGACGTCGGTCACTTTGCGTACCCGACCTATGCCCGCGCGGCGGCGACCCGGCGGGACAACATGCGCCAATCGGCCCAGGCCCTCGAAGGCCAGCTGGCCGAAGCGAAGGCCGAGCTGGGCGAGGCCTTCGAGGAATTGAAGAAGGTCGAGATCCTCGACGATCGCGAACGGTCCGCCGAACGCGCCGCCGAGAACGCCCGGGACCAGGCCGCCATGGACGGAATCGGCCTCAACCGCGCCCGCGCCTGAGCCTGCACGAAACCGTCACGATCGGATGACATGTGAGCGCGCCGGCAGCCGGATACTCCGGGTTGCGGCGCGCCGGATAGTGGCGCATCAGGGGCCATTCCCGAGGCGTCATCATCCATGAAGAAGCTCAGCGAGTTCATCTGGCCGCTCATCGGCCTCGCGGCCGTCGTGATCTCGGGCTATTTCCTGTATCAGGAGCTCAAGACCACTTCGATTTCGGCCATCGGTGACGCAATCCTCGCGATTCCGACGCACCGGATCATGCTCGCCGGGCTCTCGACCCTCGTCGCCTACGCCGCTTTGGCCTGGTACGACCGGATCGCGCTGCTGCATCTCGGGGTGCGCCACATCTCGTGGCTGTTCGTCTCGCTCTGCTCGTTCACGACCTACGCGCTCTCGCACAATATCGGCGCCTCGGTCTTCTCCGGCGCCCTCGTGCGCTACCGGGCCTACACGGCCAAGGGCCTGACGGCGGCGCAGGTGGCGGTGCTGGTCGCGCTGTGCTCCTTCACCTTCTTCCTCGGCACGATCTTCCTCGGCGGCCTGACGCTGGTCATCGATCCCGAATTGCTGGCACGCCTCGAAGGGAGGCTGCCGGGCTTCCTCACCGATCCGAAGACCGCCTACATCGTCGGCGCCTGTATGCTCGGCTTCGTGGCGCTCTACGCGGCGGGCTCGGTCCTGCGGCTTCGGCCGCTGCACATCCGCTCGTTCAAGCTCGAATATCCGCGCCCCGGCATCATGGGGCGGCAGCTCATGGCGGCGCCCCTCGAACTGCTCGGCGCGGCGGGCATCATCTACTTCGCCCTGCCGGATGCCATGAACCCCGGCTTCATCCCGGTGCTCGCGATCTTCCTCGCCTCGTTCTCCGTGGCGCTCGCCTCGCACGCCCCCGGCGGCCTCGGCGTGTTCGAGATCGTGTTCATCACCGCCATGCATATCACCGACGCCGCCCAGAAGGACGCGGTGATCGCGGCGGTGATCGTGTTCCGCATCTTCTACTTCTGGATCCCGGCGCTGATCTCGATCGTCGTGGTGGTGGCCTTCGAACGGTCGCGCCTCGCCGCCGCCATCGGCACCGCCGCCCACCCGCAGGCGCCGAAGCCCGTGCCGGAGGCGCCGGTCTCGGTGCCCGGCCTCGACGCCCATAACCTGGAGCGGGACCTGAAGCGCAAGGCCGTCTGAGCGACCGCTCAGGCCACGTCCCTCAGCCGGGGGGCCGGGTCGACCGCCCCGGCCGAGACGCCGCCGCCCGACCGCTTGATCCGGTAGGACGCCTCGTCGGCGCGCCGAAGCAGGTCTTCCAGCCGGGCGTGGCCGGCCTCGGCCAGGGCGAAGCCGAGGCTCACGCCGACGCTGAGGCTGCGGTTGTCGATCCGCATCGGCTCCCGGACCTGCCGGTGAATCCGCTGCGCCAGATCCTCGGCGTCCTCCGGCTGCCTGACATGCCGTTGCAGCACGACGAACTCGTCGCCCCCCATGCGCGCCACCGTCGCGCCCGCCGGCACCGAACCAGCGAGGCGCCGCGCCACCTCGGCCAGCACGGCATCCCCCGCCGCATGGCCGAACCGGTCGTTGATGCCCTTGAACCCGTCGAGGTCCAGGCAATGGACCGCCACGGACGTGCCGGGCGCCATGACTAGCCGCTCGAACGCCCGCCGCAGCCCGAGCCGATTCTCCAGGCCCGTCAACGGGTCGTTGCGCGCGAGCCGCGCCATCTCGATCCGCATGGCGACGTGCCGCACGGCGGTGCTGTGGGAATGGCGCACGCTCTCGAACGAGCCGATCAGGAACACCGCGAAGGTCAGGGCGATCACCTGATGGGGGGTATCCGCCCACATCGCCACCGAGACGATGGCCGGAACGCCCGCCACGAGCATCGACGCGATCGCGATCCTCGGACGGATCGCGACCCGCGAGACGACGCCCGATCCGTAGCCGAACAGCATCCCGGTCGCGAGCAACTGGAGCAGGACGTCGGGCTGCCGGAACACGCCGTAGGCCACGGCGCCCACGGACGAGCCCATACCCAACGTGACCACCACATGCGCCGCCTCGAAGAGGGTGGTCATCCGCGCATCGGCGCCGCCCGCCCGCGCGGCGCGAAGCTGCGCCGCCATCAGGAGCAGCTTGCCGATGCACGCCAACCCGCCCCACACCGCCGCGGCGAGCAGCAGCCCGAATCCGGTCTCGGCATGGATGAACAGGCTGACCCCGACGATGGTCACGCCCATGATGGTGGTCGGGACCACGGAATGCGCGAGGTCCGCCACGAGGAGCGCACGGATTTCTGGCGTTTCGCGAAAGGAGTCCTGACGGGTGGTCTCCACGGAAGGACCTTTTGACTGCCCACGCATTTCAATGCTGCGAAGAGGCCATTCTCCGCCCTAAGCGTTGATTTCTCAGGCACGGAGACAGTTAAATTGAGCTGCTTCTTCGCGATGCGGGTCTCGATCTGACTATATACAGTCCAGTTCGCCCGCGACGTCGTGGCGCGGAATGGTCCTCAGAGTCTGGCCGGAAAGGTCGCGTCCGCCTCCGTCATTGCTTCGCTCACGCTCGCAAAGACGGTGAGGTGTGAGGCGCCGTCGCGACGTTTTCGGTCGGGCTCTCAGGACCGGCCCGAGAGGTCACGCGCCATGACGCGATGAGGCGGAAGGGTCTTCCCGAACCATCCGGTCATGCACTCAGATCGAGCCGACCGTCCGCAGGCGGGCGCGGGGATGGATCTCCGCCTGGCTCATCACGGGCGTTTCCCGGCGGAACCGTTCGATGATCGAGCGCACGAAGGGCCGGGACTGGGCCGAGGTCACGAGGACCGGCATCTCGCCCATCCGTGCGGCCGTCTCGAACCGGTCTCGCACGGCGTTCACGAACTCGGAGAGCTTCGAGGGTTGCATCGCGAGGTAGCGTTCCTCGCGCTCGCCGACGATGGACTCCGCGAAGGCCTGCTCCCAGGCGGGCGACAGGGTCACGATGGGCAGGGCCCCGTCCGGCCCCTGATACTGGGCGCAGATCTGCCGGCCGAGACGGGCGCGGACATGCTCCACCACGTCGCGCGGGTTCTTCACGGCGCCCGCGACCTCCGCGATACCCTCCACGATGGTGCCGAGATCGCGGATCGAGACCCGCTCGGTCAGGAGGAATTGCAGCACGCGCTGGATGCCGGTGGTGGAGATCTGCGACGGGCAGACCTCCTTCAGCAGATCGCCATGCTCCTTGGGCAATTCGCGCATCAGCTTCTGGACCTCGACATGGTTCAGAAGCTCGGAGACATGCGCCTTGATGACCTCGGTGAGGTGCGTCGAGACGACGGTGGCCGCGTCGACCACCGTGTAGCCCTTGAGCTGGGCATCGTCGCGCAGGGAGGCGTCGATCCAGGTCGCGGGGAGGCCGAAGGTCGGCTCCAGCATGTGCTGGCCGGGCAACTGCACCTGCCCGCCCATCGGGTCCATCGCCATGTACTGGCCGGGGAAGATCTTGCCCGTGCCGGCCTCGATCTCCTTCACCCGCACGACATAGGCGTTGGCCTCGAGCTGCACGTTGTCGAGGATGCGCACCGAGGGCATCACGAAGCCGAGCTCGGCCGCCAATTGGCGGCGCAGGGCCTTGATCTGGTCGGTGAGCCGGTCCTGTCCCTCGCCGTTCACCAGGGGCAGCAGGGCGTAGCCCATTTCGAGCTTCAGATCGTCGAGCTTCAGCAGGTCTGTGACCGTCTCCTCCTTCGCGGCGGCGCCGCCGGGCGCGGCCTCCACCGGCTTGCCCTCCGCATCGACGGCGGGCGCCTCCTTGGCCGTCTTGTTCAGCCTCCAGGCGGCGTAGCCCGCTCCGCCGCCGAGCAGGAGGAACGGCAGGATCGGCATGCCCGGCAAAAGCCCGATCAGCAGCATCACGGCTGCCGACATGCCGAGCGCCTTCGGGTACATGGCGAGCTGCTTGCCGAGCGCCTTGTCGGCGGCGCCGCGCACGCCCGCCTTCGAGACGAGGATGCCCGCCGCCGTCGAGACGATGAGCGCCGGCACTTGGCTCGCGAGCCCGTCGCCGATGGTGAGCAGGGTGTAGCTCTTGGCGGCGTCGCCGAAGCTCAGGCTCTGCTGCGCGACGCCGATGATGATGCCGCCGATGACGTTGATGAAGGTGATGAGCAGCGCCGCCACCGCGTCGCCGCGCACGAATTTCGAGGCACCGTCCATGGCGCCGAAGAAGGCCGATTCCTCCTCGAGCGCGGCGCGCCGGGCCTTGGCGGCCTTCTCGTCGATGAGCCCCGCCGAGAGATCGGCGTCGATGGCCATCTGCTTACCGGGCATCGCATCGAGGGTGAAGCGCGCCGCGACCTCGGCGATGCGCCCCGAGCCCTTCGTGATGACGACGAAGTTCACGATGATCAGGATCGCGAAGACGATGATCCCGATCAGGAAGTTGCCGCCCATCACGAACTGGCCGAAGGCCTCGATGACGTGGCCGGCGGCGGCGGTACCCTCGTGCCCATGCCCGAGGATCAGCCGCGTCGAGGCGAGGTTCAAGGCGAGCCGCAGCATCGTCGCGATGAGCAGCAGGGTGGGGAAGACGGTGAATTCCAGCGGGTTGTCGATCGACAGTCCCACCATCATGATCAGGACCGACATGATGATCGACACCGCGAGCAGCAGGTCGAGCAGCACCGACGGCAGCGGGAAGATGAGCACCGCGAGGATGCCGAGCACGCCCGTCGCGAGGAGCAGGTCCGACCGCTTCGACAGCGCGTGCAGGTCGCCCCGGCTCGGCAGGCCGATCTGGCCGAGCATCGCCGCCGCGCCGCCGATCCGCCCGCCCGTCGGCGTGGCCGCCTCGCTCATTCCGCTCCCCCACCGGGCCACGCCCGCATCACCCGGCAAGATTTGCCGGGCGGATGGTTAGCGGCCCGTTAACCGGAACCCCGCGCCGCTCCGGCGCTTGATCGGGCAAGACCGGAAGGAGGCACCATGCCGGACCGCGCCGTCACCGCCCTGTTCGAACGTTACGCGGATGCGCAGGCCGCGATCGAGCGCCTGGAAGCCCTCGGCATCCCCCATGCCGACATCGCCATCGTCGGCAGCCGGTCGCCCGATGCACCGAACATCTCCGCGCCCGGCACCGCCCCCGTGGCGGGCGAGACGGAGGCCGATGCCGCCGCCGGAGCGACGGGCGCCGGGACCGCCGGGACCGGGGCGACGGTCGGTGGGATCATCGGCGGCGGCGCCGGCCTGCTCGCCGGGCTCGGGATGCTCGCCGTGCCGGGCATCGGGCCGGTCGTGGCGGCGGGCTGGCTCGTCACGGCCTTGACCGGTGCGGGAATCGGGGCGGCCGCGGGCGGACTTGTCGGCGGCCTCACCGGCGCCGGCATGAACGAGACCGAGGCGAAAGCCTATGCGGAAGGCGTGCGCCGGGGCGGCACCCTGGTGACGGCCCGCTGCGACGAGGGCAGGGCGGATCAGGTGATCGCCGCCTTCAAGGAGGCCGGGTCCATCGATCTCGACGGGCGGGCCGATGGCTGGCGTGCCGAGGGCTGGACCGGTGGCACCGCCGGGGACGACGCCGGCAACGCGCCGCATCAGGTCTTCGGCGGCAACCGCCCCTGAACGAGGGCGCTATTGCAGGAGGGCGTGGCGCTCGGACAGGATCCAGACGATTTTGCAGTTCTGCCCCGGCAGGCTGTCCGAGTGTAGGGACACTTCCGTGCCCTCGAGCGCGGTCATCGAGGCCGACAGGCTCAGATCCTTCGTGACGGTCATTACCTGCTCGCACACGACGATCCGCGCCCGGATCGGCGCGGGATGGCCGGACAGATACATCACCGTTATGACGAGCGACCCGAACGTCTTGGTGGTTCGGAACCGGATCGCGTGGTTGCCGGCGGCGACGATGCTGAACCCGTCGCCGTCACGGAAGGCGTGCCATTGCGCCCCCTCCTCGCCATCGATGGACAGGATCTCGAACCCCATCGCCGTCGCCGCATCCGCGACCTGGGCAGGCAGGGCCTCCAGGGGCGAGACCGCCGAGTCCGAGAGGGCATAGGGAGAGCCGGCGGCGAGCGCATGGCTGCTATGGATGCTGTAGTAGCGCCAGCAATTCAGGAAGCGGATGTCCGTCGTCATGTGCAGGCCTCGGATCGGCCCCGAAGCCGAGGTGAGCATCACGCGCGCCAGGGCATCCCGTCCCTCCACCACCCCATTCTTGGTGACGAAGTTCTGCGTCTCCGGCAGCAGCTTCACCCGTCCGTTCGCAGCCCACAGGTGCAGGAAGGTCGTGTCCAGGCCGTAGGTTACCCGGAAGTCGGTCCCGATGCGGCCGACGCAATCGTGGACATGGGCCGCGAAATCCTTCCAGGCGCGCGCGGTGCCGACGATGAGCCCCGCCTGGAGCGCGCCGCCATGGAGACGCACGACGTCGTCGCGCACCATCTGGCGATGAGCCTGCTGGTTCGGGCCGATCAGGGGATCGGAGACGAAGTCGCATAGGAAGGCATCCCTGCAGACGAAGATGTCGTCGCCCTCGACCAGCGAGAACAGATCGAAGGTCCCGCTCGGGAACCAGATGTCGGCGTCGTAGAGGGCGATTTTCTTCAACGCGAAGTTGATTTCGCAGATTCGCGCGAGCTCGATGTAGCGCCCAACGGGCAGGGATTCTTCCTCGGCCACCACCACGTTGATGCCCTGGCCGCGCAGGATATCGATCTTGCGCTGGGACATCCCGAAGCTGATGACCGCGATGTGGCCCCCGTAATCGCTCTGCCGCAGGGAGAGGATGAAGGGGACCAGCATCTCGTACCACGCCCTGTCGTTGTCGTTCATCGCGACACAGACAGCGAGTTCTTCGGCCTTCATCTCGATCCACCCGCCGGGCGCGCCGCTAAGTTGTATGTATGTAATTACAACAACTTCTATTGTATTGGCGTGCGCAGCGTAGTGTAATCCGTGCCTATCTCCCCATCAAGCTTCGGAACGGGTCGTTCAATCCATTGCCTTGCGCAGGAACAGGGCAACCGCGAATGCGACCGCCGAGCCCGCCGCGATGAGGCTGATCATCAGAATGCGCCGGGGCTGGGTCGCGGATTCCGCCCTGACCGGCTGGACGATGGGGCTGAAGAACTCGATCTGCCGCGCGGCCACGATGCGGGCACGCTCGTGGGCGGCGAGGACCTGCTCATAGTATTTCGTCGCGTTCTTACGCTCGTTTTCGAGCGCCTCGAACCGGGTCAACGCCTCGGACAGAACGCGCTTCTGCTCGGGGTCCTGCGTGGCCGAGGCCTTCTCGATCCGCGCGATGTTGTCGTCGATGTCACGGATCTGCTGCTTGAGATCCATGATGCGGCGGGATTCCGGCCCGAGGTCGCGCTGACCGACGGAGAGCTGGATCGCGAGGTTGATGCGATTGGCCCGCAATTCCGAAATGACCTTGAGGTTCGCCTCGTTGCTCTTCTGCGCGTCGAGCACGCCTTCGCGATTGCGCAGGTCCCGGACGGCGAGACTGACCTTCCGCAGGCGATCATCGGCGAGCTTCAGCTCGCGATTGCTCTCGGCCAAGGCGTCGTTCCGCGCGTTCGCGCTGAGCTCGTTGACCATCCTCTCCGCCTCCTTGAGGACGGCCTTGGAGATGGCCAGCGATTCGTCGGGATCGAAGGCCTCGACCCAAAGGCTCATGATGCCGGAGGAGGATTCGACATCCACCTCGACGCGCTGCTTCCAATATTTCAGGAACTTCTCGATCGGCTTGTCGGGATCGATGCGCGAAAGGAAGTCGATGCTGTCGCGGCCGAACCATTCTCGGATCGGAAGCTGCTTCTCGATGGTCTCCACCATCGGCCGGCTGACGATGTAGCTGTGGGTGATCAGCGTATCCTGGGCGACCATCTGCGCCGGCACGCCCGAATTGGTGCCGACAGAGTCCGGATTCGCCTTCTCCGCGCCGCCGATGGCCGGGCGAAGGGCGAAGCGCGCCTCGGTCACGTAGCGGTCGGACGCGATCAGGCCGTAATAGATGGCGCCCGCCAGCGCCGGCAGGACGAAGCAGACCACGAACAGGACCGGGACCCACGGGTCGCTCTTGACGTGGCTCTGGTACGACCGGATGCCCTTGCGGCGGTCGGCGAAGCGCGACATCCGCGCGAATTGCCGGAGCGATTCCGCGATCTGCTGCTGCCGGTCGGCCGGCGTGAGCGGCCTGCCCTCGGGCTTGCCGATCTCCATGTTCATCGAGCGATTCCCGATCTGTCCGAGCGTCCGGCGCTGCCATGACGGCTGGCCGTCATGGCTAGCGCGGATCCGCCATGCCAGCGCCAGACGGCAAAACCATGTCGGCGCAGCCCGCCCGCATCAGGCGTTGAGGCGGTGATACACCTCGATGGCGTCGTTCACGTCCTCGTACACGATGGCGCGGCCGTTGAGCAGCACGATGCCCTGCGTGCACCACGCCCGGATGACCTCCATCGAGTGGGAGATCATGATGACGTCGGCATGCTTGCGCCGCTGCGAGAACACCTCCTCGCAGCGCCGGGCGAAGCGGCCGTCGCCGACCGAGGTGACTTCGTCGATGAGGTAGCAGTCGAACGGGATCGCCATGCTCATCCCGAAGGCGAGCCGGGCGCCCATGCCGGAGGAGTAGGTCCGGATCGGCACGTCGAGATAGCTGCCGAGTTCGGAGAAATCCTCCACGAAGTCGAGCACGCGTTTGGGATCCTCGCCGTAGATGCGGGCGATGAATTTGACGTTGTCGCGCCCGGTCATCTGCGGGTGGAAGCCGCCGCCGAAGCCGAGCGGCCAGGACACGCGCAGGCCGCGCTTCACGAGGCCGCGGGTCGGCTCCTCCGTGCCCGCGATGAGGCGCATCGTGGTCGACTTGCCGGCACCGTTGATGCCGAGGATTCCGTAGGAGATGCCCGGCTTCAGGGTGAAGGAGGCCTGCTCCAGGATGGTGCGCCGATGGCCGTCCGTCTTGTAGATCTTCGTGACGTTCTCGAAGCGGATCAACGAGAGGGCCTCCGTGCGAAGGCCGACCCCTGCCGCAGGAAAGAGGCGAATCTGAGGATCCCGCTACGCCTCAGAGATGGCCCTGGGCGATGAGGCTCGCCTGGAAATCGCCCTGGTAGGTGTGCTGGCCGAGATGGTCGAGCTTCGAATGCAGGTCGGCGTAGACCTTGCCGCCCATGTCGCGCCAGCGGCGGCAGAAGGCGTAATCCTCCGACAGGTAGCGTCCCGAATCGGGGTCGACCATGCAATCGAAGAACAGCCAGTAGAGATGGGCGAGCGGATCCTTGTGCCGCCCGTCCGGGACGTATTGCAGTTCCGGGTAATGCCGCATCATCTTCAGGAAGACGTCGCGCTTCACCGCCATGAAGCCGGTCGTGGCCTCCGCGACCTCGATGAAGCCGTCGTCGTCGGTATACGGCTTCAACGGCTCTCTGCCCTGCCCGACGGGATTGAAGGCGTAGGCGGTGTAGCGCCGCTGGTATTCCGGGTAGGTCATGCCCGCCGGCAGTCCCTCCTCCGGCCAATAATTGATCTTCAGCGGATAGACGCCTGAGCAGATGTCGCGATCCGCCAAAAGGATGCGGTAGACGGCCTGCGGCGTGAAGGCGATGTCCGAGTCGATCCAGAACAGGTGTGTCAGGGATTCGTCCGCTAGGAAATCTCGGACCATGCGGTTTCGGGCGCGGGTGATCAGGCTCTCGCTGCGCATGGCCAGCCGGGTCGTCATACCCTTGGCCGAACACGAATAGGCGAGGGTGAAAATGCTGGTCACGAAGTTCATCGACACCGCCGAGATGTAACAGGGCGTCGCGAACATCACTTTCATGGAGCGCAGCGCCGATTCCGGCAGCAACATGGACGGGTCTCCGTTAGGCGGTGCGTTTGAAATGGGACAGAGCCCAACGCTCTACCGTCTCGCGGCGACGATCAAAAGTCCTTTCGACGAAATGCGGCGAAATACAATTCTGAATACTTGAGAAATGTCGATGCAACCGGCAATTGTGTGATGCGACGACCGATCGGACCCGCTGGATCGAGCGGCATGTTCGGCATTGCGTCGCTCACACGCGCAACGACGGCGGCGGAGGCCTGCTCGCCGAACAGGCCTCCGCGATGTCGTCGGCAGGCTGCTCAGAACACCTTCTGGAACCAGCCGTGCGAGTCGTTGGTGTTGCCCCGCTGGATGTCGACCAGCAGGCTGCGCAGGCGGCGGGCCACCGGACCGGCGACGGCATCGCCGATGGTGAAGTCGTCCTCGCGCCCGCGCACCCGGCCGATAGGCGTGATCACCGCCGCCGTGCCGCAGGCGAAGGCCTCGGTCTGGCGGCCGGAGCGCACGTCCGCGCGCCATTGGTCGATGGCGTAGAGTTCCTCGCGCACGGTCAGCCCCGCCTCGCGGGCGAGGGTGATGATCGAGTCGCGCGTGATTCCGGGCAGGATGCTGTCGGACAGCGGCGGGGTCAGCAGCGTGCCGTCCTCGAAGACGAAGAACACGTTCATGCCGCCGAGTTCCTCGACGTAGCGGCGCTCGGCCGCGTCGAGGAACACCACCTGCTCGCAGCCCTTGCTCGCCGCCTCGGCCTGCGCCGCGAGGCTCGACGCGTAATTGCCGCCGCACTTGGCCGCGCCCGTGCCGCCGGGAGCGGCGCGGGTGTAATGCTCGGACAGCCACACGGTGACGGTACCGTTCGGATCCTTGAAATAGGAGCCGACCGCCGAAGCGATGGTGATGAAGAGGTATTCGGTCGCCGGCTTCACGCCGAGGAACACCTCGTTGGCGATCATGAACGGGCGCAGGTACAGGCTGCCGTCCGCCGTGTCGGGGATCCAGGCGCGGTCGATCTCGACGAGTTTGCGCTGCGCCTCGATGAAGGCGTCTTCCGGGAAGGGCACCATCGCCATGCGCTCGGCCGAGCGGCGGAAGCGCTGGGCGTTCGCTTCCGGCCGGAACAGGGCGGCGCCGCCATCGGCGGTGCGATAGGCCTTCAGCCCCTCGAAGATCTCCTGGGCGTAGTGCAGCACCGCCGCCGCCGGATCGAGGGGGATCGGCGCCCGCGCGGTGATCCGCGCATCGTGCCAGCCGTGCGCCGCGCTGTAGCGGGCAATGGCCATGTGGTCGGTGAACACCTTGCCGAAGCCGGGATTGGCCATCAGGGCGGCGCGGTCCTCGGCCGAGCGGGGGGCCGGGTTGCTGTCGATCTCGAACGTCAGGTCGCTCACGGTCAGGTCCTCTCGGGCGGAGCCGTGCCATCCCCGATTCGGGACGGTGCGGCTCCGGCCGCATGTTCCGGCGCGCTCCCGCAGGGGACGGGCCGCCGCCGCAGCGGGGAGCGCATCCGGTCCCTTATGGCGTGGTCTGCGCCGGGACGCCACTGTCCTCCGGCCGCATGGGATCGTCCCCCGGTTCGTCGCTGAGTTGCAGCCGCCGCAGGCGGGCATAGGCACCGCCGCGCACCACGAGGTCGTCATGGTGGCCGGTCTCGATGACGCGGCCCGCCTCCATCACCGCGATCACCCCGGCGTCGCGCACGGTCGAGAGGCGGTGGGCGATGACGAGGACGGTCCGCCCGCGCATCAGCTGGCCCAGCGCCTCCTGCACCAGCCGCTCCGATTCGGAGTCGAGCGCGGATGTCGCCTCGTCGAGGAGCAGGATCGGCGCGTCCTTCAGGAAGGCGCGGGCCAGGGCGATGCGCTGCCGCTCGCCGCCCGAGAGCCGCCCCCCGCCGGAGCCGACGCGGAATTCGTAGCCCCCAGGAAGCGCCGATACGAATCGGTGCGCGGCGGCCGCCTTCGCCGCCGCCTCGATCTCGGCCTGCGTGGCGCCGGGGCGCCCGAAGGCGATATTGGCGGCGATGGTGTCGTCGAACAGCACGACCTCCTGCGAGACGACGGCCACCGCCGCGCGCAGGGAGGAGAGGGTCACGGCGCGCACGTCCTGCCCGTCGATCAGCACCCGCCCCGCATCGACGTCGTAGAGGCGGGGCACAAGGTTGAGCAGGCTCGACTTGCCGGAACCGGAGCGGCCGACCAGGGCCGTCACGCCACCCGCCGGGGCGGTCAGGTCGATACCCTCAAGGGCCGGCGCGTCGGCGCGGTAGCGGAAGCGCACCGCTTCGAAACGGATCTCTCCGGCCCCGACTTCGAGCGGCACGGCGTTCGGCGCCTCGCGGATGGTGGGCGCCTCGTCCATCAGGTCGAAGTAGCGCCGCAGGGCCGCCGCCGCCTCCTGCAGGATGGCGTTGAGGTTGCCCAAGGCTCGCGCCGGCTGCGCGGCGAGCAGCAAAGCGGCGACGTAGCCGGTGAAATCGCCGACCGTGCGGTCGCCGTTCAGCACCCGCTGGCCGACGAGGACGAGCACCACCGCCACCGCGAGGCCGCCGCCGATTTCGAGCAATGGGTCGAGCCGTCCGCGTGCGTTGGCGGCCTTCATCTTCAGGCGTCGGACTTCATTGAGGGATTCGGCGGCCCGGCCCTTCAGGTAGCCCTCCATCGCGAAGGTCTTGGCGACGCGGGCGCCCTGCAGGCTCTCGGAGATCAGGCTCGCCGTTGCACCCATCTGCTCCTGCGTCGAGGTCGAGACTTTCCGTAGCTTCTTGCCGATCTTGCCGATGGGTCCCGCCACGAAGGGCACGGTGACGCCCGCGACCAGGGTCAGGATCGGGTCCATCCAGAGGAGGGCGGCCACCAGCCCGGCCAGCATGGCGATGTCGCGCAGGAGCACCGTCGAGATGCGGGTCAGCGCCTCCTTGATGAAGGCGAAATCGGTGGTGAAGCGCTGGGTGAGGGCGGCGGGGCTCTCCCGCCCGAGCTGGGCGAGGTCGGCCTCGATGAGGTGGCCGTAGAGGGCGGCCTGCATGTCGGCCTCGACGCGGGTGACGACCTTGTTGGTCAGCACGGTCTGCCCATAGAGCGCGAAGCCGCGCAGCGACGTGACGAGCACGACGATGATGGGGCCATAGGCGATGGCCGAGGCGTCCTTGCGGTCGAAGGCGTCGAAGGCGGCCTTGATGAGGGCCGGATAGAGCCCCGTCGAGGCGCCGACCACGGCGATCAGCACCAGGACGACGGCGAGCACCGCGCGGTGGGGGAAGAGCCATTCCCGCCACAGCCGGGCGAGCAGGGGGGCCGTGTCGCCGGGCAGGCGTGCCATGGAAAGTCCGGTTCGAACCTCGTCGCCGGCCCGGGATGCGGGGCGGCGGAGGCGGTGTGACGCCCCCGCCGCCGCGGATCAAGTTATTCCGGCCGAAAGCCGTCTCAGCGGCCCTCGCCCTCCGGCCCGTGGTCGCCGTCGCGATCATCGTGGTGATGGCGCCAACCATGCCCGCCCATCGGCCCCATCGGGCGCGACAGGATCAGCGCCCGGCGCTTCTGGTCCTGATCGAGGCTCGCGTAGAGCGGTTGCGTCGCGTCGGCGAGCTTGCGCAGGGCGTCGGCCCGCGTAGAGGCCATGTCGGCCATGGCGCGGAGGGCGGCGGGCGGATCGTCGGCGAAGCGCGGCCCGTTCTCCATGGTGGCCCGGCGCTGCTGGCGCATCTTGGCCATGTCGTGCATCGCGGCCTCGACCGGCGGCCACAGCTTTTCCTGATCGGGCGTCAGCTTGAGGCCGGCATGGATCGCGGCGATCCGGGCATCGGCGAAGGCGGCGCGGTCTTCCGGCGTCAGGGCGCTCCAGCGGCCGTGCATTCCGCCGGGGTGCCGGTCGTGCGCCCAGGCGGCCCCCGCGAGCCCGAGGCCGACGAGGCCGGTGGCGAGCAGGGCGGTGGTGCGACGGGACATCGTGATCTCCTCGTGGTTCGGGACAGGCGCCGAAACGCGCGTCCGACCGCCATCAGGCGCCCGCGATGTATCCGCCTTGTGTATGTAATAGTGTTACATTATCAGGCCGCGATGGCAGGGAGACTCGCGGTGCGTGGATTGGTGCGGATGGCGGCTGTGCTCGCCCTCGTTCTCGGGTCGTGGGCCTCGGCCCTCGCGGGGGACGGGCCGGTGCGCGCGGTGGCGACCTTCTCGATTCTCGGAGACCTCGTGCGGCAGGTCGGCGGGAGCCATGTCGACGTGGCGACGCTGGTCGGGCCGGGCTCGGACGTCCATACCTTCAGCCCCGCGCCGGGCGATGCGCGCACGCTCGCGAAGGCGGATATCGTCTTCGTGAACGGGCTCGGCCTCGAAGGCTGGATCGAGCGGCTGATCCGCGCCTCCGGCACGAAGGCTCCGATCGTCACGGCGAGCAAGGGTGTGCCGACCATCGCCGAGGCCGATCCGCACGGCCATGCCGGGCACGATCACGGCGATGTCGACCCCCATGCCTGGCAGAGCGTGGCGAACGTGAAGGTCTACGTGGCCAATATCCGCGACGGCTTGGCGAAGGTCGATCCGGCCCACGCGGCCGATTATGCCGCCGCCGCAACGGCCTACATCGCCAAACTCGACGCCCTCGACCGGGACGTGCGCGCCGCGCTGGAGCGGATCCCGCCGGAGAACCGCCGGCTCATCACCACGCACGATGCCTTCGGCTATTTCGGCGCGGCCTACGGCCTGACGATCCTCGCGCCGCAGGGCATCTCGACCGAGAGCGAGGCTAGCCCGCGCGACGTGGCCAAGATCATCACCCAGATCCGCAAGGAGAAGGTGCCCGCGGTCTTCCTCGAGACGGTGTCGGACCCCAGGCAAATGGAGCGCATCGCCCAAGAGAGCGGCGCGCGGATCGGCGGCGCGGTCTATTCGGACGCCCTCTCCCCGCCGGACGGCCCGGCACCGACCTACCTTGCGATGATCGCCTACAACGTGAAGGCGTTCGAGGCCGCTCTCGCGCCACGCTGACGGGCTGGGTGGGCTGACACAGCGTAAACCAATGGTTAAGAGGCCCGCCCTACCTTGAGGAGGGAGGGTGCCGGCCGAACCTCGACCGTGAGGTCTCCCGGGCCTGAAGTCATGGGAGAACGCGTGGCTTGGGGGCCTGATGGCTGGGGGCCTGACCGCTGGCGACTCTACCGCTTGGTCGGCCGGGAAGTCGCGCGCACGACGCGCGCCGCTGCCGCGCGCGCCAGCGCGCCGCCCGCGATCCTGGCGCGCGTCCGCGTCGGCGCCCTGGTGATCGCGCCGCAGGATCTGCGAACCTCCGACGCCACCTTCGCCGACGATATCTATGCCGGGCTGTTCGTCTTCGCCGGGCGCTCCCTCGCGGCCGGCGGCGGCTCGCCCTTCGATTACGCGCCGCCCTCGCCGGAATGGGCGGACGAGCTCTACGGCTTCGGCTGGCTGCGCCACCTCCGGGCGGCGGACACGGCGCTGGCCCGCGCCAACGCCCGCAGCTTCGTCTCCGATTTCATCGCGGGACGGGGCGATCCGGTCCTGGCGCGGCAGACGCCGGTCGCCGCGCGGCGGCTGATCTCGTTCCTGTGCCAATCGCCCCTCGTGCTCGAAGGAGCCGATCACGGCTTCTACGACAGCTTCCTGCGGGCCATCGGCCGTAACGCGCAGCAACTGGAGCGCGACCTGCGCAAGGGCGTGCTGCCGGCATCTCGGCTGAACGCGGCGGTGGCGCTCTGCTACGCGGGCCTGTGCTGCGAGGGGCTCCAATCGATCCTGCGGCGGGCGACCCGGGTGCTCACGCGGGAACTGGAACGGCAGATCCTGACCGATGGCGGCCACCGCTCGCGCAACCCGCGCTTCGGCATGGAATTGCTGCTCGATCTGCTGCCCCTGCGGCAGGCCTTCCTCAGCCGCTCCGTCGAGCCGCCGGCCGCGCTCCTGCGCGCCGTCGACCGGATGCTGCCGCTGCTGCGGTTGCTGCGGCACCCGGATTCCTCGCTCAGCCACTACAACGGCATGGGCGCCACCGACGCGGATCATCTCGCGACGCTTCTCGTCTATGACGACACGTTCGGGCGGCCGATGATGCACGCCCCGAATTCCGGCTACGAGCGGATCGAGGGCGGACGCATCGTGCTCACCGCCGATGTCGGGGCCTGCGCGCCGCTGCCCTATTCGATGAATGCCGGGGCGGGCTGCCTGTCCTTCGAGATGTCGAGCGGACCGCAGCGCATCGTCGTCAATTGCGGCCTGCCCGCGAGCGGGCCCGACCTGCGCCTACTGGCGCGTTCCACGGCGGCCCATTCGACCGCGACGGTGGCCGATGCCTCCTCCTGCCGCTTCGTGGTGAAATCCGGCTGGTGGTGGGAGCGGCGCATGAGCGCCTGGATCAGCCGGCGGATGGGACCGGTGGTCCTGCGCGGCCCGGAAACGGTCGCCGCCGAGCGCGTCGAGCAGGAGGACGGCATCGTCCTCGCCGCACGGCACGACGGCTACGTGCAGGAATTCGGCCTCATCCACGAGCGGCGCTGGCACCTCATGCCGGAGGAGGGGCGCCTCGAAGGGCACGATGCCTTCATGCGCCAGGGCAAGGGCGCGAAGTCCCGCCTGCCGGGGCGTTCGCGCGGGCTCTCCGTGGCGGTGCGCTTCCACATCCACCCCGCCATCGCCGTGCGCCACGTGCCGGGCGGGATCGAACTCGCCTCGGCGCTGGGAGAGGTCTGGCTGTTCGACGCCGAGGGCGCCGAGGTGCGCATCGAGGAGAGCGTCTACTTCGCCGGCCTCAGCGGGCCGCGCCGGACCGACCAGATCGTGCTCTACCTCGCCGTCACCGACGCCGCCGAGGTGCGCTGGACCTTCGCCCGCCTCGCAGGCGGCACCCGCTGAGGGTTTCAGCGGGAGGGGAGGGTCATCCCGCGAGGCTGGCCGCGCGCGGCGGTTCCATGGTAGCGCACCGCGACATACAACCACTTCGGCCCGACCCATGACCCACGATCACGTGCGGGTGTCCCGCGCGCTCCTGTCCGTTTCCGACAAGGGCGGCCTCGTCGATTTCGCCCGCGCCCTCGACGGCCGCGGCATCGCCCTGGTCTCGACCGGCGGCACTTTCAAGGCGTTGAAGGATGCCGGCATCCCCGTCACTGAGGTCGCGGACCTGACCGGCTTCCCGGAAATGATGGACGGCCGGGTGAAGACCCTTCATCCGGCGGTGCATGGCGGCCTGCTCGCGATCCGCGACAACCCGGAGCATCAGGCGGCGCTGGCTGCGCACGGGATCGGCGCCATCGACCTGCTGGTGGTGAACCTCTACCCGTTCGAGGCGACGATCGCGGCGGACAAGCCCGAAGAGGATTGCATCGAGAACATCGATATCGGCGGCCCGGCGATGATCCGCGCGGCGGCCAAGAACCACGCCGACGTGGCGGTGGTGACCGACGTGTCGGATTACGGCACGATCCTCGACGCCCTCAAGGCCGGCGACGGCACGCTCTCCTTCGGCCTGCGCCGCAAGCTCGCGCAGAAGGCCTATGCCCGCACCGCCGCCTACGACGCGGCCATCGCCAATTGGATGGCGACGCGGTTCGAGGTGGACGAGCCGCAACCGTTCCGGGCCTTCGGCGGCACCCTCGCGCAGGGGCTGCGCTACGGCGAGAACCCGCACCAGAGCGCCGCCTTCTACCGCGCGCCGGGCATTCCGCGCGCGGGCGTCGCGACGGCCCGGCAGCTTCAGGGCAAGGAGCTGTCGTTCAACAATTTCAACGACACGGACGCGGCCTACGAATGCGTCGCCGAGTTCGATCCGGCGCGCACGGCGGCGGTGGCGATCATCAAGCACGCCAACCCCTGCGGCGTGGCCGAGGGCGGGAGCCTGCTCGAAGCCTATGAGCGGGCGCTCGCCTGCGATCCGGTCTCGGCCTTCGGCGGCATCGTCGCCCTGAACCGGACCCTCGACGCCGAGGCCGCGCGCAAGATCGTGGAGATCTTCACCGAGGTCATCATCGCCCCCGAGGCGAGCGAGGAAGCCATCGCCATCCTGGCGGCCAAGAAGAACCTGCGCCTGCTGCTCGCGGGCGGCCTGCCCGATCCGCGCGCCCCCGGCGTGACGGTGCGGACGCTGGCCGGCGGACTGCTCGTGCAGGGCCGCGACGCGGTGGTGGTCGACGACATGCCGTTCCAGGTCGTCACCAAGCGTGCCCCCACCGAGGCCGAATCCTCCGACATGCGCTTCGCCTACCGGGTCGCCAAGCACGTGAAGTCGAACGCCATCGTCTACGCCAAGGACGGCGCGACGGTGGGCGTCGGGGCCGGGCAGATGTCGCGGGTCGATTCCTCCCGCATCGCCGCCTGGAAGGCCCGCGAGGGCGCCGACCGGCTCGGCCTCGCCGAGAGCCTCGCCAAGGGGGCGGTGGTCGCCTCCGACGCCTTCTTCCCCTTCGCGGACGGTCTGCTCGCCGCTGCGGAGGCCGGCGCCACGGCGGTGATTCAGCCGGGCGGCTCGATGCGCGACAACGAGGTGATCGCCGCCGCCGACGAGGCCGGTCTGGCGATGGTCTTCACCGGACACCGCCACTTCCGCCACTGAGGGGCGGGGAACCGCCCTCTCGCAATGACGGTGGGTGTTCGAGGCCCGGCGCATCGCTGCGCCGGGCCGCCGATCAGGCCAGGAGATCCCTGTCCTTGGTCTCGGGGATGAAGATCAGGCCCACCACGAAGGTGAAGAGCGCGATCACGATCGGGTACCAGAGGCCGTAATAGATGTCGCCGGTCTGGGCCACCATCGCGAAGGCGGTGGCGGGCAGGAGACCGCCGAACCAGCCGTTGCCGATATGGTAGGGCAGCGACATCGAGGTGTAGCGGATCCGGGTCGGGAACAGCTCCACCAGCGCGGCGGCGATCGGGCCGTAGACCATCGTCACGTAGACCGCGAGGATGAACAGGATCCCGATCACCGCGAGCTTCTGGCTCGTGAAGATGTCGAGCGGATGCGCGGCCTTGATCACGGTCGGGTTCGCCGTGGCCGAGGGGTAGCCGGCTTCCGTGAGCGCGGCTGACACCGATTTGGCGAAGGCCGGGTCGGCCACGGGGAAATCCTTCCCCTTGACGGTGACGACGGTCGCCGTGCTGCCCGGCTGGTTCTCGGTGGTGTAGTTCACGGCCGAGCGGGCGAGCAGCGCCTTGGCGACGTCGCACTCCTTCGTGAACTTGGCCGTGCCGACCGGATTGAACTGGAACGAGCACTCGGCGGCGTTGGTCTTCACCACAACCGGCACGTCCGTCTGCGCCGCGTGCAGCGCCGGGTTGGCGCTGGCGGTGAGCATGTGGAACAGCGGTAAGTAGGTGAGGGCGGCGAGCAGGCAGCCGCCCAAAATGATCGGCTTGCGGCCGATCTTGTCCGAGAGCGCACCGAAGACCAGGAACCCGCCGGTCACCGCGATCAGAGACCACGCCACCATCACGTTGGCGGTGAACTGATCGACCTTCAGAATGCTCTGCAGGAAGAACAGCGCGTAGAACTGGCCGGTGTACCAGACCACCGCCTGGCCGGCGGTGAGACCGAGCAAGGCCAGCAGCGCCCATTTGGCGTTCTTCCACTGGCCGAAGGCTTCGGAGAGGGGCGCCTTGGAGTGGGTGCCCTCTTCCTTCATCTTCTTGAAGGCCGGGCTCTCGCTCATCTGAAGGCGGATCCAGACCGAAACCGCGAGCAGGGCCACCGAGACCAGGAACGGAATGCGCCAGCCCCACACCTGGAAGGCGGTGAGCGTGCTCGTGGTGCCGTCGGCGTTGGTGATCGTGGTGGCCGGGAAGGCGCTGTTCACGTAGCCCTGCGTCGACAGGATGATGATCAGCGAGAGCAGCAGGCCCAGCGTCGCGGTCGCCTGGATGAACGAGGTGTAGAAGCCGCGCCGGCCAACGGGCGCATGCTCGGCCACATAGACCGCCGCGCCGCCATACTCGCCGCCGAGCGCCAGGCCCTGGAGCATCCGCAGGATGAGCAGCGACACGGGCGCGACCCAGCCGATGCCGTAGACGCTAAGCGCGTTGTAGGATGGCAGCAGGCCGACCGCGAAGGTCGAGATGCCCATGATCAGGATGGTGACGAGGAAGGTGTGCTTGCGGCCCACGAGGTCGCCGAGGCGGCCGAACACCAGTGCGCCGAAGGGGCGCACGATGAACCCCGCCGCGAAGGCGAGGAGCGCGAAGATGTTGCGCGTGGCTTCCGGGTAGGCCGAGAAGAACTGCGCGCCGATCACGGTCGCGAGGGAGCCGTAGAGGAAGAAGTCGTACCACTCGAAGACGGTCCCGAGCGAGGAGGCCAGGATGACCTTCTTCTCGCCCGCGGTCATCGGCCTTGCGGTCTCTTCGGCCCGCGGTAACGCGGCTGCCACTGCCATCTGTCGTGCCCTCCCAGGTGATTGACGACGCCTTTGCGGCGCGGTCTGCGTTTTTCGCAGATCACCTATGCGTTACATCACACGCGCGACGAGCCCAACAGATAAAGCATTCGTGAATCCCAACTATCAACACGACAGACACGAAGCGTAATCGGACCGTGGAACGAAGAAGGGGCGCGGTTTGCACCGCGCCCCCTTTGTCATTCTTCGAAGGATTAAGTTCGATCAGTGAGCGTGGGCACCCACGGCGCCGATGCCGGTCTCGGAGCGCACGAACTGAGCTTCGAAAGCGGCCCTCTCCCGCTGGGCGCGGCGGGAATTGTCCATCAGGGACACGATCCAGATCGTCGCGAAGGCCAGCGGCATCGAGAACAGCGCCGGGTTGTCGTAGGGGAACAAAGCCACCGGATGGCCGAAGGTCGTGACCCACACGGCCTTCGAGAGCACCACCATCACCACCGCCGCCGTCAGGCCTACGAGGCCGCCCGCGAGCGCGCCCCAGGTCGTGGTGCCGCGCCAGAGGATCGACATCGCCAGCACGGGGAAGTTGCAGCTCGCCGCCACCGAGAAGGCGAGGCCGACCATGAAGGCGACGTTCTGGTTCTCGAAGACGTAGCCGAGCACGATGGCCACGATGCCGATGACCACCGCGGCGATCTTCGACAGCCGCACCTCGGCCGTCTCGGAGGTGCGTCCACGGGCGATGACCTGGGCGTAGAGGTCGTGGCTGACCGCCGAGGCGCCGGCCAGCGTCAGGCCCGCCACCACCGCGAGGATCGTCGCGAAGGCGACCGCCGAGATGAAGCCCAGGAAGTACGGGCCGCCCACCGCGTTGGCGAGGTTCACGGCGACCATGTTGGTGCCGCCGATCATGTCCTTCAGCTTGTCGAAGGTCCCGGCCGCGCCGAGCTTGAAGTAGCTCGGATCGGACATGAGCAGCGCGATGCCGCCGAATCCGATGATGAAGGTGAGGATGTAGAAGTAGCCGATCAGGCCGGTGGCATAGAACACCGACTTCCGGGCCGCCTGCGCGTCCGACACCGTGAAGAACCGCATCAGGATGTGCGGCAGGCCGGCGGTGCCGAACATCAGGCCGACGCCGAGGGAAATCGCCTCGACCGGGTTCGAGACCAGGCCGCCCGGCGCCATGATCGCCTCACCCTTCGGGTGGACGTCGACCGCCTTCTTGAACAACACCTCGGGGTTGAAGCCGTAGAAGTAGAGCACGGCGCCGGCCATAAAGGTCGCGCCGCCGAGCAGCAGGCAGGCCTTGATCACCTGCACCCAGGTGGTCGCCTTCATGCCGCCGAAGGCGACGTAGACGATCATCAGCACGCCGACGATGATCACGGCGTAGAGGTAGGGCAGGCCGAACAGGAGCTGGATCAGCTTACCGGCGCCGACCATCTGGGCGATGAGGTAGAAGGCGACCACCACCAGGGTGCCCACCGCCGAGATGATGCGGATCGCGGTCTGGTCGAGGCGAAAGCTCGCCACGTCGGCGAAGGTGAACTTGCCGAGGTTGCGCAGCCGCTCCGCGATGAGGAACAGCACGATCGGCCAGCCGACGAGGAAGCCCGTCGAGTAGATCAGCCCGTCGAAGCCAGAGGTGTAGACGAGGCCGGAAATGCCGAGGAACGACGCGGCCGACATGTAGTCGCCCGCGATGGCCAGCGCGTTGGTGCCGGCCGAGATGCCGCCGCCGGCGGCGTAGAAGTCGGCGGCCGACTTGGTGCCCTTGGCCGCCTTGTAGGTGATGCCGAGGGTCAGCAGCACGAAGAACAGGAACATGCCGATGGCGGGCCAGTTCGTGGCCGATTGCTGCACGGCGCCGAGATCGGGTCCGGCCGCGTAGGCCGCCGTCGCCGCGATCGCGGCGAGGGTCAGGCCGAGGAAGAGGGAAACGTGGCGCATCAGCGGGCGACCTTGCGCGTGAGGGCGTCGCTCAGGGCGTCGAAGCGCGTATTCGCGCGGGCGACGTAGATGCCGGTGAGCAGGAAGGCGAACAGGATGACGAAGACGCCGAGGAACAGGCCCAGCGAGGCCGTGCCGCCGCCGACCTTGATCGCCATCACCGACTTGTCGAACGCGATGAGGCCGATGAACCCGAAATAGACCACCAGCATCAGCCCGGTGAGGATCCAGCCGAACTTCGTGCGCTCGGCCACGAGTTGCTGGAATTCCGGCGTCCGCGCGATGCGTTCCAGCTGCGGATCGACGGTATCCGTTCCCGCCGCTCCTATGGGCGTGACGTTCGCCCCCAGACGTCCAACCGTTGACCCACTCATCGCGTCATCTCCCCGGAAGGCGTCTCCGGCCTTCCAATCCATTGCCAAGATTTGCCTTGGATCGCTCTTGTTATTGGGGGCGGCCGTCTTGCCGACGACCGCCCCGTCCTGAGGCCCACATGAGGTGGGACAGTTCAGCCCCGGTTCTGCCGGTTGTCGATCAAGTCATCGACCACGGCGGGATCGGCGAGCGTCGAGGTGTCGCCGAGCGAACCGAAATCGTCCTCCGCGATCTTGCGCAGGATGCGGCGCATGATCTTGCCGGAGCGGGTCTTCGGCAGGCCGGGGGCGAACTGGATCAGGTCGGGCGAGGCGATCGGCCCGATATCCTTGCGCACCCAGGCGACGAGCTCCTTGCGGAGCGCGTCGTCGCCGTCCTCGCCCTCGTTCAGGGTGACGTAGGCGTAGATGCCCTGGCCCTTCACGTTGTGCGGGTAGCCGACCACCGCTGCCTCGGCGACCTTCGGGTGCGCGACGAGGGAGGATTCGACCTCCGCCGTGCCCATCCGGTGGCCGGAGACGTTGATGACGTCATCGACGCGGCCGGTGATCCAGTAATAGCCGTCCCCATCGCGCCGGGCGCCGTCGCCGGTGAAGTACTTGCCGGGATAGGTCGAGAAGTAGGTCTGCTCGAACCGCTCGTGGTCGCCGTAGACCGTGCGCATCTGGCCCGGCCAGGAATCGGCGATGCAGAGGTTGCCCTCGCAGGCACCCTGCAACACCTTGCCCTCGGCATCGACCATCTCCGGCTGCACGCCGAAGAACGGGCGCGTGGCCGAGCCCGGCTTCAGGGCGGTGGCGCCCGGAAGCGGGGTGATGAGGATGCCGCCGGTCTCGGTCTGCCACCACGTGTCCACGATGGCGCAGCGGCTGTCGCCGACGACCTTGTAGTACCAGTCCCAGGCTTCCGGGTTGATCGGCTCGCCGACCGATCCCAGCACCCGCAGGCTCGCGCGGGAGGTCTTCTTCACCGGACCCTCGCCGCCGCCCATGAGGGAGCGGATCGCGGTCGGCGCGGTGTAGAAGATGTTGACCTTGTGCTTGTCCACGACGTCCCAGAAGCGGGAGTTCGACGGATAGGTCGGGATGCCCTCGAACATCAGCGTGGTCGCGCCGTTCGCGAGCGGGCCGTACACGATGTAGCTGTGGCCCGTGACCCAGCCGACATCCGCCGTGCACCAGTAGACGTCGCCCTCGCGGTAATCGAACACGTACTGGTGGGTCATCGAGGCGTAGACGAGGTAGCCGCCCGTGGTGTGCACCACGCCTTTCGGCTGGCCGGTCGAGCCCGAGGTGTAGAGGATGAAGAGCGGGTGCTCGGCCTCCACGGCCTCCGCCGGGCACTCGTCCGTCACCTGCTCGGCGGCCTCGTCGTAGTAGACGTCGCGGCCGGGCTCCATGGCGATGGCGCTGCCCGTGCGGCGCACGACGATGACGTGATCGACGATCGGGCTGCCCAGGCGCTTGATCGCCTCGTCCACGTTGGCCTTCAGCGGCACCTTGCGGCCACCGCGCAGACCCTCGTCGGCGGTGATGACCACCTTCGAGGCGCAACCCTGGATGCGCTGGGCGAGGGAATCCGGCGAGAAGCCGCCGAACACGATGGCGTGGATCGCCCCGAGCCGGGCGCAGGCCAGCATGGCGTAGGCGGCCTCGGGAATCATCGGCAGGTAGAGGGTGACGCGGTCGCCCTTCTCGACGCCGCGGTTGCGGAGCACATTCGCCCAGCGGCACACTTGCGCGTGCAACTCGCGATAGGTGATGTGCCTCGACTCGTCCGGGTTGTCGCCTTCCCAGATGATGGCCGTCTGTTCGCCGCGGGTCTCGAGATGGCGGTCGACGCAATTGTAGGCGACGTTGGTCTTGCCGTCCTCGAACCACTTGATCGAGACGTTTCCGGGCTCGAAGCTGGTGTCCTTGACGCGCGTATACGGCGTCATCCAGTCGATCCGCTTGCCGTGTTCGCCCCAGAAAGCGTCGGGATTCTTGACCGACGCCTCGTACATCTCGCGATACTTGGCATCATCGACGAGCGCGCCCTCGCGCCACGCGTCCTGGACTTCGACGACCTTGCCTTCCATCGTGTTCCATCCCTGTTTTTGGTGCCTGATCGTATCGCGGTTCACACCGCGCAGCCAGGACTTCCAAAGTCGTGTAGCGTCATGGAGGCCGATCCGGTAACCCCCGGACGTCCCCATGCGCACAAGAACCCGACGGGCTCGAACTAAATTGAGCGCAATGGAAACGTGATGAACGGCCAGTCACCGGACTGTCAAGCGGGTTTCATCCACTCAACCGTCACGTGCCACTAACAATTCGGTCAGCCCGGTTCTTGAGATGACAAAGTAGCGGACTTGTCTCGCAAGGCGGGGCGGAGGCCGCGCCGCGCCGGCAGCAGGATTTCGACCAGCATTCCGTCCTCGGCCCGGCCGGTCGAGCGCAGACGGCCGCCATTGGCCTGGACCAAGGCCCGGGGCAGGGCGAGACGCGGGTCGTCCTCGCCCGCGATGGATCCCGCGCTCTCCTGCGCCGGGCTTCCGTCGCGGACGCGCAGGGCCACCTCGGCGCCTTCGCCGAGTCCCGTCGAAACGATGACCTGCCCCCCGGCGACCGAGCGGCGGATGGCATGTTCGATGACGAGGGCGGCCGCCCGGCGCACGCTCGGTTCATCGACTTCGAGTTCGGCGAGGTCGGCCGAGAAGCTGGTGCGCAGGACGATGCGCCCCCGCGCCGCTTCGGCATGGAGCTCGGCGACGCACGCGGCGACCACCTCGTTCAGGGCCAGCGGGCGCGGCGAAAGGTCGATCTGCCCGGCCTCGATGGCGGCGAGGTCGGAGAGTTCGGCCATGCGCTCCACGATCCGCTCGCCCGCATCGCGGATATCGGAGAGGCAGGCGCGGTAGCGTCGGTCGCCGAGGGCGCCGTAGCGCTCCTCCAGCATGGCGTGGGTCAATGAGAGGATGGCATCCACCGGCTCGCGCAACTCGCGGTCGAGGCGCAGCAGGCTGCTGGCGCGGGGGGCGGAAGGCTCCGGCCGGGCGGCCGGGGCGGCGCCGCTGAGGGTCGAGTCGGGAAGGCGGTGCAGCACTGCGACCCGGTGCCCGTCCGCGCGCGGAGGGGCGAGGGCGAGGGTCATGGCCCGGCCCTGCGCGAGCACGGCCGAGGGCGCCTCGCCGCCGCCGGCCAGGGCGTTGGCAAGGGGGGCGGCGCTGCCGGCGTCGAACAACCCGGCAAAGGCGCTGCCCACGAGTTCGGTGGCGGCTCCTCCGAGGCAGGCGACCGCCGCGCGATTCAGGGTGACGACCCGCCCGTCGCGGTCGATGGTGACGACACCCGCCTGAAGGGCATCGAGGGCGGCTTCGGCGCCGAGGGCCCGCCCGGCCTGAGCCTCGCGCGCCAACCGCTCGGCGGCGAGTTCGCGTCGTGGATCGTTCTCGTCGAGGCCGCGCAGCAGGAGGATCGCCGCCGGCCCGCCGTCCCAGGCGCAGATGCCTCGGGTGACTTCGACGGGGAGCGCGCCGCCCTCCGCCATGCCGATGGCGGTTTCGTGCGACTGGCCGCTGCGGAAGTTCGGCGGCCCGCCGGGAAACACCGCATGGATCCCCGCCGCCCTCAAAGCTTCGACATCGGCGAAGCGGGTCATGTCGAGGAAGGGACGGTTCACCGCCAGGATCGCCTCGCCCCGATGGACCAGGGCCGCCATGGGCAGGCTGTCGAGGAGGCCGCCGCTTTCGTCGCCCTCATCCTGCGCCGGAGGGGCGATGTCCGCCCGCAGGCCGGGGAAGGGCATCACGGAGCCGGCCAGCCGCTCGGCCAGGGGGGCGGCGCTGTCGTCGTCGCCGGCATAGCGCGCGCCCAGGGCGCGGGCGATCTCGCGGAAAGCGGCGTGTTCGTCTGTCGAAAGCGTCGCGTCGGACCCGGCGATGTCGTCTTCGTCTGAGGCGAACGCGATCAGGTCGTCGGCGAGTGTCGCGACGCCGGCATCCGCCCGCGCCACGCCCCGGATGGTCCCGAAGCCCTCGAAGCCCCGGAAGGCCGCGCCCTCACGCGCCGAGGGCGCCCCCGAGACCTCGGCATGGACGATGTTGAGGCCGAGGCGGAAGCTGATCGGCTGCTTGCGAAAGGTCGTCCGCCCCGCCAGCGCGGCGAGCAGCGTGCGCAGGCCAGCGGCATCCCCCCCGGCGAGCATCCGCCAATCCTGGCCCGACAGGCCCGCGAGCGGTCCGGTCAGCCGCGTGAGAGTGCCCGCTTCGTCGCTGCGCCACAGGAAGCGGTCGCCCTCGCGGGGCGGCTCGATCGCCGGCATCGGCACAGGCACCGTCGCCGGCACCGCGGGCGACTCGGTCCTGGCCACCGGATGGGCTGGCAGGCGCGGCAAGGCCGGCACACCCGAGGGCACGGCGAGATAGACCGAACGCCCCTCCGCATCCGTCGCGCGGGACACCATGAACAGGGAAGGCGGCACGATCCGGCGCGGATCGAGGCGCAGGCGCACGAGGCGATGGCCGCCCTCGGACGGGCAGCACGCGGCGAGCTGGCGCGCGATGCCGGGCAGGTCGAGGCCGCGCAGGACCTCGCCCAGCCGCTCGGCCGCCGGTGAGGCATGGCGCACCCGCCCGTCCCCGGCATCGAGGACGAGATGGCTCCCGCTCGTATCGTTCAGGGTGGCGGCCAGGGCCGCGTCGCGCTCCCAGAGCGCGAACGCCGGCGACAGGCGCTCGTCCTGCATTGTGCTGTCGGTGTCCAAGCCCCGCGACTCCGCTCCCGGCTCCAGATGTCCGTCCCGTCCGGTATGCCCGCCGCGCCACTCCGGCATGCGAACGACCCTCTTTGTAGCGCTTAGTACCGCCAATCGCTGGACTATGGCGCTAGCCGTCACACGTTTACGTCATGTCAACCTTAATGCGTGCGGCGCGGGTGGCATATGGCTGCGAATCGATTATTGTGCAGTGCACAACGCGCCATCAACAGCCGCTAACGAGAGGACAGCCACATGAGCAACACCCCGAACTACGAGATCCCCACCGAGATGCGCGACTTCGCCGAGAAGAGCGTCGACCAGGCCCGCAAGGCGTTCGACAGCTTCATCGGTGCGGCCCGCCGCACGGCCGACACCGTCCAGGGTTCGGCTGAGGTGGCCCGCAACAACGCGCAGAACGCGTCGTCGCGCGGTTTCGAGTACGCCGAGCAGAACGTCAATGCGGCGTTCGACTTCGCCAAGCGCATCGTGCGCGCGAAGGACGTGCAGGAAGCCATGCAGATCCAGGCCGACTTCGTCCGCAGCCAGTTCGCGGCGATGCAGAGCCAGGCCAAGGAGTTCTCCGGCATCGCGCAGAGTGCCATGCAGGAAGGCGCCGAGCGCGCCAAGTCCGTCATGCAGCAGGGCGCCGACGAGGCCCGCCGCGCGATGGAGCAGGGCCGCGACGCCGCCAACCAGACCGTCGAGAACGCCCAGAACGCGGCCGATCGCGCCACCAACCACTGACCGATTCGCCGCGTGCGAGTCGCCGGCTAGGTAGACGGCCCGTCCCGCGCTGGGGCGGGCCGTCTCGTTTTTGCCCCCATTCCCGCTGACAGCGGCGAAGCGGGGCCGAAGCGGCCCGGTGGAAACGGGAGTGCGACGATGAACGGATTCCGTGGCGGAGCGCGCTGGCTCTGCGGCGCCTTGAGCGCACTGGCGCTCGCGTCGTCGGTCACGACGGCCGGCGCCCAATATTACGAAGGCCCGCGTGGCGGCTATGACCGCCGCGCCCCGGCCTACGAGGACGATTACGCGCCGCCGCCGCCGCCGCGCCGCCGGGTGGTGCGCGAGGTCGGCTACAATTGCGATGCCGTGCAACGCGGCCTGACCGGGCCGAAGCCCTATTCCTGCCCGCTGCCGGGGCCGCGTCCGCTGGGCGCCCGCTGCTTCTGCGATCTGCCGATCGCCTCGTTCAGCCCGGCACAGACGGCGGTCGGACAGGTCGTTCCGTAACGACGAAGCCCTGCCCGGCGGGTCGCGCCGGGCAGGGCTTCATCCTCGTCGCTCGGATCGCGATCAGTTCAGCACGACGACCTTGGCGCCGACCTTCACGCGCTCGTAGAGATCGCTGACGTCGTCGTTGGTCATGCGGATGCAGCCGGACGACACCGCCTGACCGATCGTGTCGGGCTCGTTCGAGCCGTGGATGCGGTACTCGGTGCCGCCGATATACATGGCGCGGGCGCCGAGCGGGTTCTCGATGCCGCCGGCCATGTAGCGCGGCAGGTCGGGACGGCGGGCGAGCATCGCCTTCGGCGGAACCCACGACGGCCATTCCTTCTTGGCGGTGATGGTCTTCACGCCACCCCAGGTGAAGCCCGGACGGCCGACGCCGACGCCGTAGCGCAGGGCCTCGCCGTTCCCGAGAACCAGATACAGCCGCCGCTCGGAAGTCGAGACGACCATGGTGCCGGGGGCGTAATTCGCGGTGAAGGGGACGACTTCACGCGGGATCGGCTGGACCTGCGCCTGCGGCGCGGCCTGGACGCCCTGGCCGTAACCGGGGTTGGACGTGCCCTGATACCCGTAGGGGCTCTGGTCAGCGTAGTAATCCTCGGCATCGCTCCCACCGAAGGGATCGTAGGACGAGGCGGCGAGGGCGGGAGCGGAAAGAACGCAGACGCCGAGGAGCGCAGCGAGCGCAGTGACCGAGGTCTTCATGGTGCCTACCTGTGCAGTAACCTTTGCCGTTACAAGCGGGACCATGCCGCCTGAGTTCCACGATGGTCTGGGGATTTTTATTCCCACCGCGAATACGTAAGTTTTGATGATTCGACTGTCTCCATCGCGAGGGGGCGGCGAGCGCACGGCCGGCCTGCTCTCCGGGCGGTTTGTGACTCGCGCCGACCCGCGCTAGAGCGGGCCGCCATGTCTCACAACACGTTCGGCCACCTGTTCCGCGTCACCACCTTCGGCGAGAGCCACGGGGTGGCGCTCGGCTGCGTCGTGGACGGCTGCCCGCCCGGCCTCGCGCTGGAGGCCGAGGAGATCCAGGCCGAGCTCGACCGGCGCAAGCCCGGCCAGTCGCGCTTCACCACGCAGCGGCGCGAGCCCGATCAGGTGAAGATCCTCTCCGGGGTCTTCTCCGACGACCGCACCGGGGGGCGCCAGTTCACCACGGGCACGCCGATCGCGCTGATGATCGAGAACACCGATCAGCGCTCGAAGGATTATTCCGAGATCCGCGACAGCTACCGGCCCGGCCACGCGGACTACACCTACGACGCCAAGTACGGCATCCGCGATTATCGTGGCGGCGGGCGCTCCTCCGCGCGGGAGACCGCCGCGCGGGTGGCGGCCGGCGCGGTGGCGCGCAAGGTGATTCCCGGGGTGACGATCCGCGCGGCCCTCGTCCAGATGGGCCCGCACGCCATCGACCGCAGCCGCTGGGATTGGGACGAGGTGGCCCGCAATCCGTTCTTCTGCCCCGATGCCGAGACGGCGCGTTTCTACGAGGAATACCTCGACGGCATCCGCAAGGACGGCTCGTCGGTCGGCGCGGTGGTCGAGGTGGTGGCCGAGGGCGTGCCGCCGGGCCTCGGCGCACCGGTCTACGGCAAGCTCGATTCCGATCTCGCGGCGGCGATGATGTCGATCAACGCGGTGAAGGGCGTGGAGATCGGCGATGGGTTCGCCGCCGCCGCCCTGCGCGGCGAGGAGAATGCCGATGAAATGCGCGCCGGCAACGACGGGCGCCCGCGCTTCCTCGCCAACCATGCCGGCGGCATCCTGGGCGGCATCTCCAACGGCGAGCCGGTGGTGGTCCGCTTCGCGGTGAAGCCGACCTCCTCGATCCTCACGCCCCGCCAGTCGGTGAGCCGGGACGGCACCGAAGTGGACCTCATCACCAAGGGCCGCCACGACCCTTGCGTCGGCATCCGCGCCGTGCCGGTCGCCGAGGCGATGATGGCCTGCGTGCTGGCCGATCACTATCTCCGTCATCGCGGTCAGGTGGGGCAGCCCTGACCGAGATGCCGTCCCCGTGGGACGGCCCGTCGCGACTTTAGGACGTCACCCGTGAGCCATTGCACCGTCACCGAAGTGATCGAAGCCTTCGCCCGAGGCGAGATCGTCGTCGTCACCGACGATGACGACCGTGAGAACGAAGGCGATCTCGTCGTCGCCGCCTCCCTCTGCACGCCGGAGAAGATGGCGTTCATCATCCGCAACACCTGCGGCATCGTCTGCGCCCCGTTGAGCCTGTCCGAGGCGCGGCGCCTGCGCCTGGACCCGATGGTCGCCTCGAACGACGCGCCGCTCGGCACGGCCTTCACCGTCACGGTGGACGTGAAGCACGGCCTCACCACGGGCATCTCGGCCGAGCAGCGCTGCAACACGGTGCGGGCGCTCGCCAACGGCAACATGGGCGCGGCGGATTTCGTGCGCCCCGGCCACGTCTTCCCGCTCATCGCCCGCGACGGCGGCGTGCTGATGCGCTCCGGCCATACCGAGGCGGCCGTGGACCTGTGCAAGCTCGCCGACCTGCCGCCGGTAGGCGTGATCTGCGAACTCGCCAACGACGACGGCACCGTGATGAAGGGGCCGCAGATCGACGCCTTCGCCGAGACACACAAGCTCAAGCGGATCTCGGTCGCCGATCTCATCGCCTACCGGCAGGCCCGCGACCGGCTGGTGGAGCGCATCGGCCATTTCCAGGTTCAGTCCGCCCACGGGGCGATGACGGCGCATGTCTATTCGACGCCGTTCGAGACGATCCAGCAATTCGCCTTCGTGATGGGCGACATCGGCGACGGGCGTGACGTGCTGGTGCGCCTGCACCGCTCGAACGTCGCCGCCGACGTGATCGGGGGCGGCCAGCAGATCGACTCGGTGCTGCGCCGCTTCGCCGAGAAGGGCAGGGGCGTCCTCGTCTACCTGCGCGACGGCACGGCGGGCGTGCCCGTGAAGAGCGTCAACGAGGAAGGCGCCGAGGCCGTCCGCGCCCGGCAATGGCGCGAGGTCGGCCTCGGGGCGCAGATCCTGCGCGACCTCGGCGTGGTCTCGATCCGCAACCTCGCGACGTCGTCGCGCTCCTATGTCGGCCTGTCGGGCTTCGGCATCGAACTCCTCGGCGACGAGCCGCTGTAGGGCTCGCCGGGGCGCGGATCAGTTGGTGATCCGCGCCTGCGCCCCGGCCGCCAAGAACATCTGCTGGACGGCGGTGTTGATCTCGCTCGGCGAATCGGCCGCGTAGGCGTAGCTCGGCGCCGACGCGCAGGAGGCGAGGTTCGAGGCGATCGAACTCGCCAGATAGGTCTTCACGAAGTCGAAGACACTGTTGAGAGTCGGGCTGGTGCTCTGGAGGTTCGACGGCGGCACGATGTACTTCGTGTTCAGCGTCATTAGCGTGTAGCCCTTGTTTTTGATCGGGGTACACGCCGTCGGATCGAAGGCCTGGATGACGATCGGCACCGAGAAGCCGGTGAGGCTCTTGCAGTTCGGGTTTTGACAGGGGGAATACGGCACGAAGTTCGTATCGTAGCCGTCGATCCAGCTGCTGCCGGATTTCACCTTCATGTCCGAATCCTGCACCCCGTCCGTGATCAACATCACGAATCCCTGAGCCGTGGCCGACGTCAGCCCGTTGCCATCCGTATTGAGGGTGTTGCCCAGGGACTTCAGGCTGTAGGTCGTGTTGGTGCCCCCGTCTTTCACGTTGTCGGTGATATCGAGACCCTGCACGACCGAGATGGCATCCGCGACCTTCCCGAGCGTGAACACGTTGTTGAACTGCGTGCTCATCGTCCAGACCGAGACCTGGAAACGGGTCGCGTTGCCGGCGGCGATGATCTGCTTCAACGCAGAGACGACGGCATTCTTGGCCACGTCGATCCGCAGGGTCGCGCCCTTGTTGCGGGCGGTATCGGTCGTGTTCGTGTGGTGGCAGGCGACCGCGCAGCCGCCCGTGGCGTTGTAGACGATTTGCTGATCGGCCGTGGTGGCGCCGATGCCCATCGAGGATGACGTGTCGATCACGATGTAGATGTTCGTGAAGGCCGGGATCGTGAGGGTCGAACTCGCCGAGCCGCTGAAGCTCGCCGTGCTCGTGCCGAGGGCCTTCATGAAGATCGTCGGCATCGTGAAGGAATAGGATGTCGTCGCGGTGAGCACGCGCCCGGACACGTTCATGGAAATGGTCGGCGTCGGCACGGCCGCCGGAAGCGAACCGGTATTGGCCTTGAACTGCGCGAGCGCCTGCGCCTTGCCGACGGCGATCGCGTTGGTGGTCGGATCGGCCGTGCCCGTATAGTTCACGATGTAGGTCTGGGCACTGGTGATGGCGGCGATCACGGCCGCGTCGGCGGCGTGATCGAGCTTCGACTTGGCCGCCAACTCCATGCCGTAATCGACCGACAGGCCGATGAAGCCGACCATCGGGATCGCCGAGAAGGCGGTGATGGTGGTGAGGCTGCCCGAGCGCGCGGCCCAGGCGCGCTGCATCAGCTTCGGCAGGCGCCGCAGGTGCGCGAGAAGGCGGGATCGCATCGTCATGTCGTCCCGGCCCCTGTGAGAAGATCGCGAGCGCGCATGGTCAGTAACCGGCGCAGGCTTGGCCGAAGCCGTCGTCGTTGCTGGCGACCGTGTACTTGAGCGAGCTGACGTAGCGGGGGTTGATGTACGAGGAGCGTTTCATGGTGACGCTGTTGAGCAGCCCCGTGAACACCGCCGGCGACCACGTGTAGGTGATGTCGGCCACGACCACGAAGAGCGGCGGTCCGTTGCCGCCCTGCGGGTTGGCGACCGGGGTGAACAGGCTCGCGGGCAGCGTCCCGGCGGTCGGCAGGGCGGTATCCAAGGCGGAGGATTGCGTGCTGTTGCACGCCCTCTGCTTGGCTCCGCCGGTCCAGTTGATTGCGGCCTTGTAGGTGCAGTTGCTGGTGCAGCCGGTCACGGTCGGCGCGAAGCTGACCCCGGCCAGCGAGATGGTGATGTCGTTCCCCCAGGCGATGCCCTTGCGCGTGGCGTCGCTCAACACCTTCGGAAAGGTGAGCATCGTCGAGTCGACCGCATAATGCAGGTCGGTCGAGGTGACGCTGGTGTCGGAATCGGCCGCGAGGATCTCCGCGATCGAGTTCGCGGTGTCCGTCAGCTGGCGCGATTGCCGCACGAAGCTCGAATACTCGAAGATGCCTGCTGAGACGCCGAGCAGGATCGGGAAGATCAGGGTGAACTCCACGGCGGCAATGCCGCGGCTCTCGCGCAGGAAGCGCCGAAGCAGAGCAGGGGGAGCCATGCTCAACAGCCCGCATAGGCGGCGCCACCGCTATAGGGCTCGGCCCTGAACGTCGCCGTCGACATCAGGACGTTGACCGACTTGTTCTTGTAGACCGTCGAGGATCCTCCCGCGAACAGCTTGGTAAAGTAGCTCGTCGGGTAGAGGATCTGTACCACCACGTATTGCCCGCCCGAGCCGGGGCAGAACGTGTTCAGCGTTGCATCCAGGGGCGGCATGAGCAGCGCGCTCTTCGCCGAATTGACGTAGGAGTAGTAGCCGGTCTGGGTCGACGTGGCCGGGACGATGGTGACGTTCACGAATACGTCATTGCAGGTGAAGTTCGCCGGCAGTTTCGGGCACACGATCGTGGTCCGGAACGTGGTCGCGTTCATGCCGGCGGTCGAGACGGCGCCCGTCATCACCGCACGGGCGCTGCCTCGCGCGGCGGAATCGAGCGCCGACATCATGAAGAAGGTGTAGCCGACCTCGAACGCACCCATCAGCGTTAGCATGAACGGCACGATGAGAAGGCCGAACTCGACAGCCGTCGTCCCCGTCCGGTCGCCGCGCAACCGCCGGATCGCCGTCGCGCAGGTGTGAAACGAAGATGCCATCTGGCGGCGCAACACTCCCAGTGGGGAGTCATCACCCTGCAGGCAAAGATCTAATGATTCATTCAACCGTTGCGTGAAAATTGGCGACGCATCGAATATGCCCCAAGTGGCGCGAAAGCATCCACCGACGCGATAGTCGCCGCGTTCAATGCCCCATTAAGGCGTTGACATGGGCCGCCACGGAGCGGGACAGGCCCTCCAGGCTGTAGCCGCCTTCGAGCACCGAGACGATGCGCCCCCCCGCGCTGCGCTCGGCGGCCTCCATCAGCCGTCGCGTCGCCCAGGCGAAATCCTCGGCCTCGAGGCGCAGGTTGGCGAGCGGGTCGAGCCGGTGCGCGTCGAACCCGGCGGAGATGATGACGAGGTCCGGCCGGAAGGCTTCGAGGCGCGAGAGGATGCCCGCCTCGAACACCTCGCGGAACACCTCGCCGTCGTCGTTGGCGCGCAGCGGCACGTTGACGATCGTATCCTTGTTGCCCCGCTCGGAGGCCGCTCCGCTGCCCGGATAGAGCGGCATCTGGTGGGTGGAGCAATAGAGCACCGCCCCGTCGTCCCAGAAGATGTCCTGGCTGCCGTTGCCGTGATGGACATCCCAATCGACCAGCGCGACGCGGTCGACGCCGAAGGCGGCGCGGGCATGGCGGGCGGCGATGGCCGCATGGTTGAACAGGCAGAAGCCCATCGCCTGCATCCGCTCGGCATGGTGGCCCGGCGGGCGCATGGCCACGAAGGCGTTGCTGCATTCGCCGCGCATCACCGCGTCCACGGCATGGACCGCGCCCCCGGTCGCCCGGAGGGCGGCTTCCATGCTGCCGGGCGAGAGGATCGTGTCGGAATCGATGCCGACCATCCCGTGCTCCGGCACGGCGGCCATCAGGGCGTCCACATATTCGGCCGGGTGGGCGAGGGTGGCCACGGCGGGCTCGGCGCGCGGTGCCTGGACCCGCACCAGGGACGCGAACCGCTCGTCCTCCAGGGCACGCTCGATCGCCCGCATCCGCGCCGGCCGCTCCGGGTGCCCCTCGGGCACCACATGGTCGAAGCTCGCGGGATGGCTGACGTAGAGGGTCGTCACGCGGGCTGTCTCCCGAAATCCACTCTGTCACGCCGCCGCAACAGCAGCGGGCAATGTGCCACGCCGCGAGCGTGCGGACTACGGGTCGTCAGCGGCCCAGGTTAAGGATCGGAGGTTTTCCGACATCTGTCTGATTCGCACACTGGTTGATTGGGGCACGATCATGCGGGCGCTGGCGATCCTCGCGGCGACGGCGCTGCTGGCCGGATGCAGCTTCAAGGCGGTGCCCGACCCCGCCGTCTCGGCCCGTGACGCGTCCTTCATGGCGCTGGTCCCGGAGGCCGAGTTCGATCCGCACTTCGCCCGCTACGAGGTGAACGACCCGACCCACGAGCCTCCGGGCACCATCGTGGTGGAGACGAAGGAGCGCCAGCTCTACCTCGTGCAGCCGGGCGGCAAGGCCCTGCGCTACGGGGTCAGCGTCGGCGACGAGGCCTATGGCTGGAACGGCACGGCGGTGATCGACCGCAAGGCCGAATGGCCCGCCTGGAACCCTCCGGCCGAGATGATCAAGCGTTGGCCGCAGGTCCACGCCATGCAGGGCGGCCCGGCCAACCCGCTCGGCGCCCGCGCCCTCTACCTCTCGGACAAGGGGCGCGACACCCTCTACCGGATCCACGGCACCAACGAGCCGGAGAAGATCGGGCAAGCGGTCTCGTCGGGCTGCATCCGCATGCGCAACATCGACGTGATCGACCTCTACAATCGCGTGCCTGTCGGGGCCTCGGTCATCGTCCGCTAACGAAACCCGGCAACGTTCGAATAAGGCTCTCTCGTTGTCAGGTGTTTACCTGAAGAGCCGTTCAGATTTGGCTGTTAACCTCTGGAAGATCAGCCGCCCCGTACTGTCGGATACACGGAACGACAGGGACGACCTCACAGAAGGTCGCGGAGGCAGGCGAAGATGATCCAGATCTCGGTTGAACAATTCTGCAACCATGCGGTCTCATCGGGCGGCATCTCGCCGGAGGACCTGCTGGTCCTGAAGCGCGAGGTGATCCCGGACGGCATCACCCGGCGCGAGGAGGTCGACCTGCTGGTCGCCCTGGAGCGCGCGGTGCCGGCGTCCGAGGATTTCGCGGATTTCCTCGTCGCGACGGTGGTGGATTACGTGGTGTGGGGCGAGCGCTCCACCGGCTACGTCGACCGCGAAACCGCCACCTGGCTCGCCGCCACGTTCGCCGGCCGCTCCGGCCCGAGCCCGGTCGCCGCGCGGATCGCGCAGGAGATCGTCCGCGAGGCGCAAGGGTCCGCCGAGGCGCTCACCGCCTTCGCCCTCGAGGCGAACCGCTGGATCCGCGAGCCGGCCGCCCGCTCGCGCCGGCACTTCGCCCTCGCGGCGTGAACCGCCTATCGGTACAGCTTCCGTCCGCGACACATCTGCTCTATCGGAACGAATAAGCCGGTGTGCAATCCGGCGATCCGATGCAGGGCGGCCCGAAGGATGTTCGACAAGATTCTGATCGCGAACCGCGGCGAGATCGCCTGCCGGGTGATCAAGACCGCGCGGCGCATGGGCATCAAGACCGTGGCGGTCTATTCGGATGCCGACCGGGATGCCGTGCACGTGGCGATGGCCGACGAGGCCGTCCATATCGGCCCGGCCGCCGCGTCGCAGTCCTATCTCGTCATCGAGAAGATCGTGGAGGCTTGCAAGCAGACGGGCGCGCAGGCCGTGCACCCCGGCTATGGCTTCCTCTCCGAGCGCGAGGCCTTCCCGAAGGCGCTCGAAGCCGCCGGCATCGTCTTCATCGGCCCCAATCCCGGCGCCATCGCCGCGATGGGCGACAAGATCGAGTCGAAGAAGGCCGCCGCCGCCGCCAACGTGTCGACCGTGCCGGGCTTCCTCGGCGTCATCGACAGCCCCGAGCACGCGGTGACCATCGCCGACGAGATCGGCTACCCCGTGATGATCAAGGCCTCGGCCGGCGGCGGCGGCAAGGGCATGCGCATTGCCCATTCCGCCGATGAGGTCGCGGAGGGCTTCGCCCGCGCCAAGTCCGAGGCTTCGTCCTCCTTCGGCGATGACCGGGTGTTCGTGGAGAAGTTCATCACCGACCCGCGCCACATCGAGATCCAGGTCATCGGCGACAAGCACGGCAACGTCATCTACCTCGGCGAGCGCGAGTGCTCGATCCAGCGCCGTAACCAGAAGGTGATCGAGGAGGCGCCGTCGCCGCTGCTGGACGAGGAGACCCGTCGCAAGATGGGCGAGCAGGCCGTCGCCCTCGCCAAGGCAGTGAACTACGATTCCGCCGGCACGGTCGAGTTCGTGGCGGGGCAGGACAAGTCCTTCTACTTCCTCGAAATGAACACCCGCCTGCAGGTCGAGCATCCCGTCACCGAGATGATCACCGGCCTCGATCTGGTCGAGCTGATGATCCGCGTCGCGGCCGGCGAGACGCTGCCCCTTTCGCAGGAGCAGGTGAAGCTGAACGGCTGGGCTGTGGAAAGCCGCGTCTACGCCGAGGACCCGACCCGCAACTTCCTGCCCTCCATCGGCCGGCTGACCACCTATCAGCCCCCGGAGGAAGGTCCGCAGGGCGAGGCCATCGTCCGCAACGACACCGGCGTGGAGGAGGGCGGCGAGATCGCGATCCACTACGATCCGATGATCGCCAAGCTCGTCACCTGGGCGCCGACCCGCCTGGAGGCGATCCACGCCCAGGCCGAGGCGCTCGACGCGTTCGCCATCGACGGCATCCGACACAACATCCCGTTCCTGTCGGCCCTGATGGCGCACCCGCGCTGGCAGGAAGGACGGCTCTCCACCGGCTTCATCGCCGAGGAATTCCCGAGCGGGTTCGCCGCGCCGGAGCCCGAGGGCAAGGTCGCGACGCGGATGATGGCGGCGGCAGCGGCCATCGACCACAAGCTCAACCAGCGCAAGCGCGGCATCAGCGGCCAGATGCGGGCGCCGGGCCTGTTCGCCTTCGAGAACGAGCGCGTGGTGACGCTGGCCGGCGAGCGCTTCCCCGTGACCGTCGAGACCGACGGTGAGGGCGTGATCGTCACCCGTGAGGACGGTGCGGCCCTGCACGTTGCCAGCGACTGGCGCCCCGGCCAGCCGGTCTGGATCGGCACCATCGACGGCGAGCGCTGCGCCATCCAGGTGCGCAGCCTGCTCAACGGCGCGTTCCTGCAGCATGCCGGCGCGGCGGCCGAGGCGCGGGTGTTCACCCGCCGCGAGGCCGAGCTCGCCGCCCTCATGCCGGTGAAGGAGCAGGCGGGCTCCGGCAAGCAGGTGCTCTGCCCGATGCCCGGCCTCGTGAAGCAGATCCTCGTGGCCGAGGGCCAGGAGGTGAAGAACGGCGAGCCCATCGCGGTGGTCGAGGCGATGAAGATGGAGAACGTCCTGCGGGCCGAGCGCGACGCCACGGTCGGCAAGATCCACGCGAAGGAAGGCGACAGCCTCGCCGTCGACGCGGTGATCCTCGAATTCGCGTGAGCCGCAGGCGAAGGTGACGGCGGTCCACAACGAGCAGACGAAGCTCCTGGCGACGGCGTTGAACAACGTCGCCGTCGCCTACGTCGTCATCGGTTTCGTGACGCCGATGACCGCTTTCAGCTTCGGCGTGTCGACCGCACCGCCGCTGAAGCTCGCCACCCTGCTGTTCGTCTTGCTCTGGCTTTGCGCCGGGGGCATCATACATTGGACGGCGAGACGGGTGCTTCGGAGCCTGAGGCTATGAGTTCCGGTGAGATCTTCGTCATCTTCGTGATCCCGGCGGCGGGCGTCATCCTCGCCTATGCCGCGATGCGCGCCAATGAATGGGCGGTCGCTCGGGCCCGCCAACGGGGCGAGTGATCGCGCCGCTGCGTCGCGGGAGTTGCCGCTCTACTTCGCCTACGGCGCCAACATGGACGCCGCCGCCATGGTCCTGCGCTGCCCGGTCTCGCGCCTGATCGGCCGGGGGCGTCTGGCGGGCCACCGCTTCATCGTCATGCGCGAGGGCTACGCCTCGGTGGTGCGCGATCCGGCGCGGGTCGTCCACGGCGTGCTGTGGGAACTGGCCCTCGACGACATTCCGGCCCTCGACCGCTACGAGGGCGTCGCGAGCGGCCTCTACGCCAAGGCGAGCCTGCCCATCCGCACCGATACAGGCGTGCGCCGGGCGCTGATCTATCTCGGGCGCTCGACGGCGCCGGGGCGGCCGAGGCCCGGCTATCTCGAAGCGGTGCTCGCGGCGGCCTCGGCGGCGCAATTGCCGGCGCCCTATCTCCGGGAGATCGGCGGCTGGCTGCGCGGGCCGCCCGCCTCACAGCCGTCAGCGCCTCGCGAGGCTCGCTAAGACGAAGGCGATTCGCATGACAGAAGACCATCGCGCTGCCCATGACGGCGCAAATCGCACCGTCTCCGTCATCGTTCGGGGCCGCGTCCAGGGCGTGTCGTACCGCGCCTGGACCAAGGACAAGGCGGATGGGCTCGGCCTCTCCGGCTGGGTGCGCAACCGCCCTGACAAGAGCGTCGAGGCCCTGTTCAGCGGGCCTTCCGACGCGGTGGAGCGAATGCTCGGCCTGTGCCGCAACGGCCCGCTGCTGGCCCGCGTCGACGATGTGGCCGTCACGGAGGGCGCCGAGGCGCCCGCCTCGCCCGGATTCACCGTCGAGCGGGGCTGATCGTCAGTCGAAACGGGTTCTGCCCCGGCGATCCGGCTGATAAGCCCCGACGATCATGACCGACCTGTCCGCCGCCGCACCCGGCTTCTCGCCCCTCGACCTCGCGGCCCTTCTCTATTTCCTCGCGGCGTGGACGGCCTACGGCCTCGGTGTCGGCCGCCTGAGGGGCCGCCGCATCTCGCTCAGCCGCATCATGGACCGCCACCGGGAGAACTGGGCGCGGCAGGTGATCGTGCGGGACAACCGGGTGGTGGACACGCAGATCAACGCGTCCTTGCAGAACGGCACGGCCTTCTTCGCGTCGACCTCGCTGATCGCCCTGGGCTCGGTGCTCACCCTGTCGCGCTCGGGCGACGACGTGATCAACCTGTTCGCGACGCTGCCCTTCGGCACCGTGGCCAACCGGTTGACCTGGGAGGTGAAGGTGGCGGGTCTCGCCTGCGTCTTCACCTACGCGTTCTTCAAGTTCGCCTGGGCGTACCGGCTGTTCAATTACAGTGCGATCCTCCTGGGCGCCGTTCCGCCGAAGGGCGCGGACGTGCCGGAAACGGAGATGCTGCGCACGGTCAGCCGGATCGCCGCCATGAACGTCAGCGCGGGCAGCCATTTCGCCAGGGGCCAGCGCGCGTTCTTCTTCGCGCTGGCCTATCTCGGCTGGTTCGTGAGCCCGATCATCCTGTTCGGCTCAACCACCTTCGTCGTGTGCGTGATGTTTCACCGGCAATTCCTCTCGCGCATCCGGCGCGAGTTGCTCGCCCTGGGCGAGTGCGAGCACGAAGGCCCATTGGGCGGGAGACAGCGATGAGCGCGGATGTCGAAGCCATCGCGGAGACGATGCTGCGCCTGGTCGACGAGCGGGGGGCCGGCAAGACGATCTGCCCCTCGGAGGTGGCGCGTGCCCTCGGCGGACCGCATCCCGATGGGTGGGGGCCGCTGATGCAGCCGGTGCGGCGGGTGGCCGTGCGCCTCGCCCATGAGGGGCGCGTCGTCATCATGCGCAAGGGCCGCCCGGTGGACCCGGACGACTTTCGCGGCATCTACCGGCTGGCGCTGCCCGAGGATGGCGGCGAGGCCGGCGCCGGCAGCCAATCGGGGATGTAGCCCGCCATCCGATAGGCCACGAGGCCGATCCATTCCTTCACGGCGAGATCGAGCTGCAGCAGCCCGTCCGAGGCGAAGCCATGGAAGTGGAGTAGGTCGCGCCAGCCCTTGGTGCGGTAATCGACGGGGAAGGCCTCGACGGTGAAGCCCGCCTGCCGGAAGCAGCCGACCGCGCGCGGCATGTGCCACGCCGAGGTGATGATCAGCCAGCGCTCGCCGGGCTTGGGGTGGACGAGATCGGCCGTGAAGGCGGCGTTCTCCCGCGTGTTGCGGGAGCGGTTTTCCAGGATCATCCGGCTGCGGGGTATGCCGATCGCGTCCGCGTGCCGGCTGACGATGTCGGCCTCCGAGACCCCGCCGCCGATGAAGCCGCTGCCCCCGGAAAAGACGAGCCGTGCCTGCGGGAAGCGACGGGCGAGGTCGGCGAAGTAGACCGGCCGCTCGCCCGCATCGTTGACGATCACCTGATCCCGCGCCTCGGACAATCCGGCCTCGATGGCGCCGCCGAGCAGGATGATGCCGGTCGGCGCGGGCGTGTCCGCCTCGTAGGGCGGGAAGCGCTGCTCCAGGGGAAGGAGGGCGAGTTCCGACAGCGGCGCCATCCCCGCGAGCAGCAGGCCGACCGTGCCGGTGAAGGCGAGGGCCGTGCCCGTGCGGCGCAGCCGCGTGGCGGCGAGGAGGACCACGCCCGCGACGCTCAGGAAGATCAGCAGGTTCGAAGGGGTGATTAGGAAGAAGATCACCTTCGACAGCGGGAAGAACATGCCTCTCAGGCCGAGCCTGTTTCGGCCTCGAACCGCGCGAGGGCGGTCGAGTCCGGCGGCAGCAGCCCGTAGAGACTGGTGCCCTTCTCGGCCTCCCGTTGCAGCCACAGGTCGAGGCGCTGCTGCTCGACGGCTTCGAGGGCGACCTGTTCCGCCAAGTCCGGCGGGATCACCACGACGCCGTCCGGACCGCAGACCACGATGTCGCCGGGATGCACCGCCGCGCCGCCGCAGGCGATCGGCTGCCAGCTGCCGGCGAGGGTGAGGCCGCCCGCTGCCGCGCCCTGCGCCGCCCAGACCGGCAGGCCGACCTCTTCCGCCACGGTGGCGTCGGTGACGAGGCCCGCCGCGCCCCGGCTCGACAGGCGCCCGGCGAGGATGGCGCCAAAGGGCAGGTTGCGGCCCGTGCCGGCGGCATCGATCACCACCACCGCGCCCTCCGGCACCGATTCGATGGCCGTGGCGAGGTCACCGATGCCCTCGCCCCGCGCGGGCACCATGCGGAGCGTGTGGGCAGGGCCGACGATGGTGGTGCCCGACCGCCGCGCGAGGTTCGCCGGGGCGAAGTCGCGCAGGCCCGCCCGTTCGAGAGCCCGCGTGATGCTGGCCGTCGTGACGGCGCTCAGGGCATCGCGCAGGGTGGGGTCGATGGCCATACGGACGCTCCGGCTCAGGTTTGCCATGGGGGGATGGCGTGACCCCGGCGGCAACGCAAGCGCCGCCTTCCCCGATCCACTGCCTCAGCCCACAGGCTCGGCGAGGGCGCGGGCGGCGCCGGGCCGGGCGGCGATGCGCTCGTACCAGCGGCGCAGGTTCGGGCGGTCCTGCCGCTCGGCCGGCAGGTTCAGCCAGCGATGCGTGGCGCAGCCCAGCGCAATGTCGGCGATGCTGAAGCTCTCGCCCACGGCATAGTCGCGCCCGGCGAGATGCGCGTCGAGAATCGCCGCATAGACCTCCGAGGCCGTCAGCGAAGCGGCAATGAGGCTGCGGTTCGGATCGGCCGAGCGGAACAATTGCCAGAAGGCGTCGCGCATCGCCGGGGTGAAGCTCGTCGCCTGCCAATCGAGCCACTGGTCGATCTGGGCGCGCTGGCGCGGGTCGATGGGGGGCGCGAGCACGGGGCTCAGCGAGGCGACGTAGCGCATGATCGCGTTCGACTCCCACAGGACGAAGCCGTCCTCCTCCAGGGTCGGCACCAGCCCGTTCGGGTTCATGCTGCGGTAGGCCGGCTCGCGCACCACGCCGAAGGCGCCGCCCGCGTCGAGGCGCTCGTAGGCGAGTTCCGCCTCGTCCAGTGCCCAGACGGCCTTCTGGACGTTCACCGAACTCAATCGGCCCCAGAGCCTGCGCATCATCGGGTCTCCTTGGGTGGGTAGGGGTGCGCCCGGCCGGCGGGGTCGGTCACGTCCAGGCCGGTTTCTGTTTCGCTCAGGTAGTTCGGCCCGATCGGCACCTTGCCGTGCCCGCCGGGGATGTCGAGCACGAAGGTCGGCTGCGCGAGACCGGAGAGGCGCCCCCGTAACCCGCGCATCAGCGCCTGCCCCTCCGCGATGCCGGTGCGCAGATGGCCCGTACCCGGCGCAAGATCGCCGTGATGGAGGTAATATGGCTTGATGCGGTTCTCCACGAAGGTCCGCATCAGCGCTTCCAGGGTGGCGGCATCGTCGTTGACGCCGCGCAGTAGCACCGATTGGCTCACCATCGGGATGCCGGCCCCGACGAGCCGTGCGCAGGCCTCGCGGGCCTGGGGCGTGAATTCGCGGGGGTGGTTGGCGTGGAGCGCCACGAACACCGCGCCGCCGAACCCGGACAGGGCCTCGACCACCGCGTCGGTCACGAGGGCGGGCTGCACCACCGGCACGCGGGTGTGGAGGCGCAGCACCTTCACATGGGGGATGGCGCCGAGCCGCTGCGCGATCATGCCGAGGCGCCGGGGCGAGAGGGCGAGCGGATCGCCCCCCGTCAGCACCACCTCCCAGATCGCCGGATCGGCCGCGATATAGGCGAAGGCCGCCGCGAACTCGGCCTCGGTGAGGGTGCCGAGCCCGTCCGGTCCTACGCTCTCCCGGCGGAAGCAGAACCGGCAATAGACCGGGCAGACATGGAGCGGCTTCAGCAGCACCCGGTCGGGATAGCGGTGGATCAGGCCGGGCAGCTTTTCGTGAGCGCCGTCGCCGATGGGGTCGGCGCGCTCCTCCGGCGTGGCGATCAGTTCCTCGGCGCGGGGCACGAATTGGCGGGCGATTGGGTCGGCCGGGTCCGCGGGGTCGATCAACTCGGCCATGTCGGGGGTGATCGACAGGGCGTAGCGCGCCAGCACCGGCCGCAGCGTCGCCAGATCGGCCTCCGTGACGAGGCCGGCTTCGGTCAGTTGCTCCGGGTGGCGCAGGATGCCGCTCACGGGGGGGTCTCCGCGACGGGCGTCCAGAGAACGTCCTCGATCCGCCCGGCGCCGCAGGCCAGCATGACGAGCCGGTCGAAGCCGAGCGCGATGCCCGAGGCTTCCGGCATATGGGCGAGGGCGGCCAGGAAATCCTCGTCCACAGGGTAGCGCTCGCCGTAGACGCGCTCCTTCTCGTCCATCTCCGCTTCGAAGCGGCGGCGCTGCTCGGGCGGGTCCGTCAGTTCGCCGAAGGCGTTGGCGAGTTCGACGCCGCAGGCATAGACCTCGAACCGTTCGGCCACGCGGGGATCGTGCGGCGAGGGCCGGGCGAGGGCGGCCTCGCTGATCGGGTACTCGCACAGGATCGTCGGCCGCCCCATGCCGAGATGCGGCTCCACCTTGGCCACCAGCACCCGCGAGAACAAGTCCGCAAAAGTGTCGTCCGCCGCCACCCGCAGCCCGGCCTCCGCGACGCCGGCCGCGAGGCGATCCCGATCGGTGGCGCCATCGGCCGCGATGCAGGCGAGGAGGTCGATGCCGGCGTACCGGTCGAAGGCCTCCGCCAGGGTCAGACGTTCCGGCTCGGCGAAGGGGTCGGCCTCGCGGCCCCGCCATGTGAAGGTCCGCGCTTCGGCCGTCTCGGCGGAGAGCGCCATGAGCGCGGCGGCGTCGCGCATCAGCGTCTCGTAGCCCTCGCCGGCGCGGTACCATTCGAGCATCGTGAATTCGGGATGGTGCAGCGGCCCGCGCTCCCGGTTGCGGAAGACATGGGCGAAGCTGAACAGCCGGGGCTCGCCCGCCGCGAGCAGCTTCTTGCAGGCGAATTCCGGCGAGGTGTGAAGGTGAAGCGCCGTGCGCGCGCCGCTAGCGCCGATGGCCTGCGTCGAGAAGGCCGAGAGATGCGCCTCGTTGCCGGGGGAGACCTGAAGGCAGGCGGCCTCGATCTCCACGAAGTCGCGCGCCTCGAACCACGCGCGGAAGCGGGCGGTGATTCGGTTGCGCAGCATCAGCCTCGGCCGCCGGTCGGCGTGCCGGGCAGGCGTCCACCAGGGGGAGGGGGCGTCAGCCACGATGCGGGCGCTCCGGGGGAAGTCGCGTGGCGCGGCTGGCAACCGAACCGCGAATGAGATAGGTGCGGACATCCGCTCGCGGAACTGCGCCTTCCGCGCGCCGCCAGAACCTCGTCAATTTAGGACCATTTCCCGTGAAGGTGATCGCCTCGACGCTCCGCAAGGGCAACGTCGTCGAAAAAGACGGCAAGCTGTATGTGATCCTGTTCGCGGAGAACATCCACCCTGGCAAGGGTACCCCGGTCACGCAGCTCGACATGCGCCGCATCACCGACGGCGTGAAGGTCTCCGAGCGTTACCGCACGACCGAGCAGGTCGAGCGCGCCTTCGTCGAGGATCGTGAGCACACCTTCCTCTACAACGACGGCGAGGGGTTCCACTTCATGAACCCCGAGAATTATGAGCAGATCGCCGTGCCGGAGGATGTGGTCGGCGATGCCGCCCCGTACCTGCAGGAAGGCATGGCGGTGATGCTGTCGGTCCATAACGGCGTGCCGCTGACCATCGAGCTGCCCCAGCGCGTGACCCTCGAGGTCGCCGAGACCGAGCCGGTGCTGAAGGGCCAGACCGCTTCGTCCTCCTACAAGCCCGCGACGCTCTCGAACGGCGTGCGCACCACGGTGCCGCCGCACATCGCCGCCGGCACTCGCGTGGTCGTGATGACCGCCGACGGTGCCTATGTCGAGCGCGCCAAGGACTGATCAGCGCGCGCCGTCGCCCTCGGCGACGGCGTAGCAGTTCCGCGACAGCGCCTGGGCGCGGGCGCGCTCCTCCACGGAGTAGGGGCGCCCATCGTCCCGGAACAGATCCTCGCGCACCAGCGCCTCGCTGGTGCAGCGGGCCGCGACCCGGCAGGGGCCGCTCTCGCCGCCGCCTTGCGTGCACATGGCGAGGTAATCCGCCCGGAACGCCTTGAGCCCAGCCTTCGGGTTCGGCCCGATCACCTGCGCCAGCAGGAAGGCGAGGCCGAACAGCAGCGGCTGATGGATGAGGTACACCGCGAGGCTGTGCCGCCCGGCGAAGGTCGCCGTCCGGCCCAGGGTTCCGCGCGGCGCCCAGGTGCCGAGGCGTGAACGGGCCAGCAGCGGCAGGCCGAGCCGCCCCAGCACGATCCCGACCAGCACCAGCCCGAACCACGGGAACAGCGGAACGTAATCGTTGGTGCGCGGGGTGATCCGCCCGAGCCCGATGAACCACAGCATCGGGGAATCCAGCCAATCCGCCTGGACATAGAGGGGCGCGGTGAGGATCGCGGCCGCCACGGCGAGCGTCACCGGCCAGGGCAGGAACAGGAACGGCAGCCCGATCACGCTCGCGACCGTGATGCAGTGGAGGATGCCGAAGAACACATAGGCATCCGGGAAGACGATGCGGGTGGCAATGGTGACGGCAAGCGCTCCGGCCGCGATCCGCCCGAGGCGGATGAGCGTCGGACGAAGGCGGATGCCCCGGCCGTTCATCAGCACCAGCCCGATGCCGACGAGGATCAGGAAAGAGCCGGCAATACATTCCGCCGCATGGCGCCCGATGGCGGTGGCGGCGTAGTTCTCCGGTGTCAGCCGCAGGTTGCCGAGGTCCCACAGGGCATGGAAGCACGCCATGGCGAGCAGGGCGACGGCACGGGCGACGTCGATGACGGGCAGGCGCCGCGAGGTGGCGGTGCTGGACGGGGAAAGCGCGACCATGCCTCGCTCAAATCATGGCCGGGCCGCCGCCGCTACAGCTTTCGTGCTCTCGCGATCGTGACCACGCGCCCGCAAAGTCGCAGTGAAGGCCTCGATCTGTCTTCGCTTCGGTTGAAGCGGCAATCGGCGATTGGTTTGTGCGCAGGGCGGCTGGACAGCTTGTCCTTACGGTCCGCTCAAAACTGTTGCGGGCCTGCCGCCCTGCGCAAGATTGCAACGCGGGCGGGCTCGGTTGCCGGCCAAATGGGCTTCCAGCGATTCAGGACTTCGTTAATCTTATCTCGTGAGCGCGCAACGCGATTCAGTGTAGGTAGTTTCGGCCATGTCTGACGAACGCGGATCCGGGCCGGAGATCCCCCAACTGCCTGAGGGGCAGGCCGCCGAGCACGTCGAGGAGCCGCTGCACCTCGTCGAGGTGGCGGGGCGCATCAAATGGTTCGACGTCGCCAAGGGCTTCGGCTTCATCGTCCCCGATGACGGGTCGCCCGACGTCCTTCTGCACGTCACCTGCCTGCGCCGGGACGGGTTCCAGGCCGCGAGCGAGGGCGCGCGCATCGTCGTGGAGGCGGTCCAGCGTCAGCGCGGCTGGCAGGCCTTCCGGGTCGTGTCCCTCGACCAATCGGCGGCGCTCCATCCCTCCGAACTGCCGATGCCGCGCACCCATGTTACGGTGACGCCGACCAGCGGCCTCGAGACGGCGGTGGTGAAGTGGTTCAACCGTCTGCGCGGCTTCGGCTTCCTCACGCGCGGCGACGGCACGCCCGACATCTTCGTCCACATGGAGACCCTGCGCCGCTACGGCATCGCCGAGCTGAAGCCGGGAGAAGCGGTGCTCGTGCGCTACGGCGACGGCTCCAAGGGCGTGATGGCCGCCGAGGTTCGGCTGATCGATGGCGGTCTCCCCGTCTCGCATTGAATCCGAACACGATTCGGTGTCGGGAGGACGCGTCGCGCTTCCCTCAAGGACGCGCTATGTCAGTGCGTTCACGGGCCATGACGGCCTGTCCCGCGTGAGGCTCGATCCCTTGATCAGCGTGTCCCGATCCGCCCGCCTTGTCGCCTCCCTCCTCGTCGCCGGGATCGGCCTCGCGCCTGCCGCGATGGGAATCGCCGCGGCGCAGACCGTCGTGAAGGCCGCTCCGGTGCCGACCGAGCCGCTGACCATCGCCACCCAGGGCGGCGCACGCCGGTTCTCGGTCGAGGTGATGCGCGATGATGCCGGGCGCAGCCGCGGCCTGATGTTCCGCCGCCACATGGCCCCCGACCACGGGATGCTGTTCGATTTCGAACGCAGCGAGCCGGTGACGATGTGGATGAAGAATACCTATCTCCCGCTCGACATGGTCTTCATCCGCGAGGACGGCACGGTCACCCGCGTCGCGGCGGATACCGAGCCGCTCTCGACGGCGATCATTCCCTCGAACGGCCCCGTCCTCGCCGTGCTCGAACTCAATGCCGGCACGGCCGCCAAGCTCGGCATCAAGCCGGGCGACCGAGTCGAGCATCCGATGTTCGCCAAGCGCTGAGTTTCGGCCCGCCATACCGGCGGGGCATGGCGAACAGGAGTGGAACAGACGCTTGACGGGAGACGTGTTCCGGGTCAGTGTTCGTGGAACGTTCCATTAACAGTTGGGGCTTCCCGATGAGCGGCGCGGTCTCCGTCGAACTCTTCCGCAACGCCGAGTGGTCCGTCCAGGAGGACGGTCTGGAGCATCGCGGCACGGGCTATTTCATCTCCCGCGGGACGGTCGCCGCGCGCCGGGCCGAGCGCCTGTGGGACTGGCCCTTACAGATGGCCGAGAAGGGCTGGTGCCGCCCGAGCCTGTTCCGTGAGGCCTTCCTCACCGCCCTCGACCGCTTCGGGATCGAGCGCGATACGGACCTGACACGCTCCTTCGCCCTGGGCTTCGGCATCCGCGCGGTGGATGACCGGACGCCGGACGGGTTCGTGAAGCTCGCCGAGGTGCTGCGCCCGCGCGAGACCCCGGCCGCCATCCCGGCTCGCCGCGCCGCTCCGCGCTACGCTACCGTCTGATCCCCTTCGACCGAAAACAAAAGGCCCCGGCGATTCCCATCGCCGGGGCCTTTGTCGTTCGGGGTCGGCTTATCAGGCCGCGAGGGCCAACCGATCCTCGGCGTCGTCCGCCTGGGCGGCCATGAACTGGGCCCGGGCGAGGTCGGCGAAGCGGCCATCCTGGGCGACGAGGTCGTCAAAGGTGCCGCTCTCCACGATCCGGCCCTCGTGGAAGACCAGGATCTTGTCCGCGTTGCGGATGGTGGCGAGGCGGTGGGCGATCACGAAGGTCGTCCGGCCGTCCATCACCGCTTCGAGTGCGCCCTGGAGCTTGCGCTCGGTGGAGGCGTCGAGGGCCGAGGTCGCCTCATCGAGGATGAGGATCGGCGGGTTCTTGAGAAGGGCGCGGGCGATGGAGAGCCGCTGGCGCTCACCGCCCGAGAGTGACCGGCCGCGTTCGCCGATCACCGTGTTGAGCCCATCCGCTTGGCGGGCCATGAACTCGCCGGCCTGGGCGCGGTCGAGCGCTTCCAGCATCTCGGCGTCGGTCGCGTCCGGACGGCCGACCTGCAGGTTCTCGCGGATCGAGCGGGCGAAGAGCATCGGCTCCTGGAACACCACGCCGATGTTGTGGCGCAGCGACGAGAGGGCGATGTCGCGCACGTCGAGCCCATCGATGCGGATCGCGCCGGAGGCCGGGTCGAAGCTGCGGTGCAGGAGGCCGAGCGTGGTCGACTTGCCCGAGCCGGTGGTGCCGACCAGCGCGATGGTCTCGCCGGGCTTGGCCGAGAAGGACACGCCGTCGAGCGCCTTGCGCCGTCCGTCATAGCTGAAGCCGACCTCTTCGAAGGTGACCTCGCCCTCGAAGCGGGCGACGTGCTTGGCGTGCGGCCGGTCGGCCACGGAAGGCACCGTGTCGTAGATCGCGAAGAACTCGGCGATCTTCGGCGTCTGCTGGAACAGGCCGTTCACGAAGCCGACCACGTGGTCGAGGCGCGAGACCAGGGCGGTGGCGAGGCTCATGAAGGCTACGACCTCACCGACCGTGGTCGCGCCGGTTTGATAGAGCGAGATGCCGGTGACGAAGATCGCGGTCATGGTGATCGTCGCCGAGGCGCGGGTCGCGACGTTGGCGAGCGCCCACCAGGACAGGACCGGGATCTGCGCAGCGAGCAGCTTGGCGATGATGTCGCGCATCGCGTCCTTCTCGGCCTTGGCGCGGGTGAAGGACTGGATCACCGCGACATTGCCAAGGGCGTCGGAGGCGTGGGCGGCGAGGCCCGAATTGAAGTGCTCCACCTGGCCCTGAAGGGTCTCGGTGCGGCGCATGACGAAGGTGGTCAGGGCCGTGAAGGCGAGGACCAGCACCACGAGGATCGAGCCGAGCTGCCAGTTGATGAACAGCGTCATCGGCAGGAGCACGCCGAGGGAGACCAGGGCAACGAGGTGGTCACGGAAGAAGCCGAGCCACAGCCACGCCATGCCGTTCGTGCCCTCCAGCATCGCCTTGAGCACGCGGCCGGAATGGTTGGCCGAGTGGAAGGCGAGCGGCAGGTCGAGCACGTGCTCGAAGAAGGCGGCCATGCTGGAGAGGCGGTTGCGGTGCGACAGCCGGTCGGAATGCAGGGCGATGAACACCCCGGCGCCGATGGTAAAGAATCCGAAACCAACCCAGGCCAGGATCAATGGCAGCATCTGGGTCATGGCGTTGCCGCCGCGGTTCAGGTGCGTGAGCCCGTCGATGATGCGGCCCATGAGTAGAGGTTCGGCGAAGGCCGCCACCGCCAACAGGACGTTGGCGAGGGCGAGCGAAATCGCGAGCCGCCGCTCGGCCTTCAGGAAACCCAGAACCCGTCCGTACAGACGAACCATCGTACCGCTCCGCCGCCGGCTCCGGCCCGTTCAGGCTTCGGAACCGCCCCTTCGTCATCGTGCGAGGGCAATGCCCCCTTGTGACGAGGGGCTTATGCCGTGTCCCGGCTGAACGGGCGATGACGGGATGTGACAGGATCCCCGTCCTTTACCGTTCTTTCAGCACGCCGGCCTAACGCTACCGGCGGGTGCGCCGTGAGTCAGATCCGGCGCCCCTCGAAATCGGGCCAGGCCACATCTCATGGATCTCGCGACCGCACTAGGGCTCTTGTCCGGCGTCGGCGTCGTCATTGGCCTCATCATGCTCGATGGCGGGCATTTCGGCGCCTACGTGTCGGAACACGCCATGGTGGTGGTGTTCGGCGGCGCCACCGCCGCGACCATGATCCGCTTTCCCTTCTCGACCATCATGCACGGCATCCCGATGGGCCTGCGGTTCGCGTTCATGACGCGCTCCGTGAAGCCGATGGAGCTGATCGAGGAACTCACCCGGATCGCCGACGTGGTGCGGAGGTCGGGGCCGATGGCCCTGGAGAACATGGAGATTTCCGATCCGTTCCTCGCCCAGGGCGCACGCTACATCGCCGATGGCTACGACCGGGAATTCATCCGCGACACGATGGAGCGGGACCGCGACAACTTCCTGCTGCATCTGGACGAGGGCTCGAAGGTGTACCGGGCCTATGGCGACTGCGCTCCGGCCTGGGGCATGATCGGCACGATCCTCGGGATGGTGGCGATGTTCGCCAACATGTCCGACCCGTCGAAGCTCGGCCCGGCCATGGCGACGGCCCTGCTCGCCACCCTTTACGGGGCGGTGATCGCCAACCTGATCACACTGCCGCTCGCCGACAAGCTGCACGTCAAGCTCGAGGAGGAGGACGTCTCCCGCTCCCTCATCATCGACGGCATCCTGCTGATCCGCGACCAGAAGAGCGCGACGCTCGTGCGTGAGATGCTGGTCGCCTACCTGCCGCACAACAATCGAGACGCGATCTTGGAGGCGGCGGCCTGACATGGCCAGGCGGAAGCGCGGCGGCGCGCATGGCGGCCACGGCTGGTTCGTCACCTTCGCCGACCTGATGGCGCTCCTCATGAGCTTCTTCGTCATGGTCGCCGCCTATTCGACGCAGGACCAGAAGAAGCTCCAGCTCGTGGCCGGCTCGATGCGCGACGCGTTCGGCGTGGCCAAGGATTCGCGCTTCGCCGGCATCACCGAGGCGGACGGCATCCCGGCCGCCGACCGGCTCAAGAACCTGCGCAACATCCCGCCGGAAAGGGCCACCGACCGCACGACGCCCCCGTCCATCGACCAGAGCGCCGAGGACGGCTTGAGCGATGCCGGCGAGCCGGAGAATTTCGGTCTCGCCGCCGCCTCCCTGCGGCAGGCGCTTCAGCAGATGCCGGACTTCGCCGAGATTTCGAAGAACGTCGTGATCACCCGTCACGAGAAGGGGCTCGACGTCTCCATCGTGGATCAGGACGGGCGCTCGATGTTCCCGGATGGATCGACACGGCCGAACGAGCTCACGCGGCAGCTTCTCGAAAGGCTCGCCCCGGCGCTGCGGAAGATGCCGAACCGCATCGTCATCACCGGCTACACCGCCACCGACCGACCGGGCCGCCGCCCGCCCGCGCCCCCGTGGCAATTGTCCGCCGGACGGGCGATCAGCGTGCGCGACATCCTGGCCGGGGCCGGCGTGCCCGATGATCGCTTCAGTACGGTGGCCGGAAAGGCCGACACCGAGCCGCTGTTCCCGGACGACCCCTACATGCCGGCCAATCGCCGGGTGACCATGACGCTTCTGAGGGAAGCGCCGCCGACCCCGCTGATGAAGGGCATCCCCTAAGCCGCCTCAGCGCGCGGTGAGCAGCGCCCAGTACACCTTGTACTTGGAGCCGGGCGCGTAGGCCGTGGCGATGCCCATGCGCGCCGCATTCGGATCGAGCATCGTCGCGTTGTGGGGCGGGCTCTCGCGCCAGCCGGAGAAGGCCTCGGCCAAGGTGTGGTAGCCCGCCGAGAGATTGGCGTTCACGTCCGTATAGCCGAGGCGCGTCACCGCCGCCTTCACCGTCTGCGCCTTGCTCGGGCGGTCGGCGGCGGCCATGGCGGCGACCTCGGTTTCGGCCAGCCTCTGCAATTCCGGATCGACGGTGAGCGGTCCCGCCCCATGGTTGCGGCGGTAGGACGAGATCATGTCCCGCGCGGTCTCGGTATCGACCTGCGCGGTGTTCGACGCGAGCGGCAGATACAGCGCCGGCACGACATTCGTCGTCGGCGCGTTCGCGGCACAGGCGCCGAGGAGCGCCGTGGCCGCCAGCATACCCGCCAGATTGATTGCTGTCCGTCCGCCCCACCCGATCACGCCCGACATCCCCCATCCCCCCCGTGGAAGGCGGCATATAATCATGGCGCCCGCACTGTACATCCGGGGTGAAAGGTGACCGTGTGTTTACCGGACGCAGGCATTCTGATCGCGCACAAGACGAACGCGGTGAGATGTCAGGATCCGCCGAGCCCACCTCCTCCCCCACCGATGGCGACGATGCCGACGCGCGGATCGCGATCCAGGCGGCGATCATCCGCGCGCAATCGGCGCTTCTGCGCCGGCAAGACGGGATCTTGCGGCAGGCCGACCTGCCCGGCGGTGTCGGATTGTGGTCGTGCCGCCTGCGGGACGAGGCGCTGGAATGGTCCGGCAACAGCTTCGATGTCTTCGGTATGCGCAGGGGGAGCCGCCTCCAGCGGTCGCGCATCCTGGACATGTACGAGGCGTCCTCGCTCCGGCTGCTGAACGTGTTGCGCAGCAAGGCTTTGGCGCGCATCTGCAATTTCGAGTTCGACAGCGAGATCGTCACGCCCCTGGGCGAGCGGCGCTGGCTGCGGACGCGGGCCGGCATCGAGACGCGGGCCGGCGTTCCGGTGCGCCTGTTCGGCACGCATCAGGACATCACGGCCGATATCGCGCGGCTCGCCGAGCTTCACCGGAGCGCCGATCTCGATCCGCTCACCGGCCTCGCCAACCGGCGCGCCTTCGAGCGCTGCTTCCACGAGCCGGATGGCTGCCATGGACTGCCGCCGGGAGCGCTGATCCTGATCGACCTCGACGGGTTCAAGGCCATCAACGATGCGCATGGCCACGTGGCGGGCGACGCCTGCCTCAAGCGCGCGGCGGCGCGGCTCGCGCGAATTTGTAGCGGGGCCGACCTCGTGGCCCGCCTCGGAGGCGACGAGTTCGCCGTGCTGGTCCCGCCGCCGGCCGAGCCGGCCGCCCTTCGCACCCTCGGCGCGGCCATCGTCGCCGGCCTCGGGCGGCCCTTCGCCCATGCCGGCCTCGTGCTCACGGTCGGCGCCTCGGTGGGCATCGCCCGCGCGCGGACGGGACCGACGCGGGACCTCTTCGCCCGCGCCGACGCCGCGCTCTATGCCGCGAAGGCATCCGGTCGCAACATGGCGCTGCTCGACCATGAGATCGGTGAGCGGCCCACCGCGACGCAGGGCCGCCGCTAGTGCAGTGACGCACTCACTCCGTTCATGCGTCTCTGCACTAGCTCCCTGTTTTTGCATCAATTTTTCCAGACACGGCTGACGCCTTTGTCTGGATCGATGCACTAGAGCGGCGCGGCCGGAATCGTCTCGGGCGCCGGACTCTTCGCATTCTCCTGGGTCGGGCGTACGAAGGTCTTGGCGATCGCGCCCATCGCGTTCTGCATGTCGTCGAGCCCCTGGACCGTCACGATGCTCGCACCTGGACCCAGCGGCGGGATCAGTCCCTGCTCGGTCAGTGTCCTGAACACCGCGAAGTTCAGGTCCGTCTGCACCTTGAGGCCGAGCGACACGTCGCTGATCCAGGCCAGCAGCTCGAATTCGAGGAAGGTGTCGCCGATCTTGCGGAACACCACCCGCGGCGGCGGATCGCGCACCACGTTGGGATGCGCGTCGGCGCAGCCGGTGATGAGTTCCGCCGCCTTCACCGGATCCTGGTTGCGCAGGACGTTGACGGTGAGAGAGAGCCGCCCGGTGCGGTCGCCCCGCACCCGGTTCTTCACGATGCCGGAGATGAGGTTCGAGTTCGGCACAATGACCGCCGAGCGGTCGAAGGTCTGGATCTCGGTGGAGCGCACGGAGATGCGCTTCACGATGCCCTCGGAATCGCCGATCACCACCTGATCGCCCACGCGGATCGGCCGCTCCCACAACAGGAGCAGGCCCGAGACGAAGTTGTTGACGATGGATTGGAGACCGAAACCGATACCGACGGACAGCGCGCCGGCCACGATGGTGATCTTCTCGAGGCTCAGGCCGAGATACGAGAAGGCCATCGCCAGCGCGAGCAGGAAGCCGCAATAGCCCGCGACCGTCGAGATCGAGTTGCGCAGGCCCGCATCGAGGTCCGTCGCAGGCAGGTAGGTCTGATCGAGCCAGCGCTGGATCGCCCGGGTGACGATCACGCCGATCGCCAGCACCCCGATCCCCAGCACGATGGAGGACAGGGAGATCGTCACCCCGCCGACCTGGAAGCCGAAGAAGGCCGAGCGCATCGAGGAGGTGATGTCGGTGGAATCCAGGCCCCAGGGCGCCAGGATCAGCAGGGCCGCGACGAGGATCAGCACCACGCGGGCCGCGCCCGTCGCCAGCACCGAGATCTGGTTGAGCGAGCGTTTGCGCAGGCCGGTATTGGCTTGCAGTGCCGTGGCGAGACGGCTCTCGTCGGTGAGCGCCTTGCCGAGGAACGTGTCGACGCTCTGCACGAGCAGGTACAGCACCACGAGGATGCAGGTCGCCCAGATCAGCTGGTCGGTAAGGAACGTCGCCAGCGCGACATAGCCGCCGAGCGCCGCGAAGCCGATCACTACCACCGCGACCCAGCCGACGAGTCGGGCCGGTCCGCCGATGCCGGTGGTGGTCTTGGTGGGCACGTAGGGGCCGAAGCAGGCCTCTTCCTCCTGTTCCGTGTCCGCGAAACGGTGCAGGCCGATGGCGAGGATCAGCGAGGTCGCCACGGCGCCGATGCCGCGCGTCGCGATCGAGATGGTGAGCGCCGCCGAGATGCCGGAATTGAGCGCCTCCACGGATTTCACCACCGTTGCAATGGTGGCGATGCTCACCGCGAGCAGCTTCAGGCGCGTCGCCGCCGAGTCGCTGACCGGGGCGGGGCGCCAGGCCGGCTTGTCCGGGCTCAGCAGCCCGTCGCACAGGGCCTCGACGGCGGCGATGAAGGCGAGCCCGCCGAGGATCGCACCCGCGACCGGCAGGAGCCGGGACGGGAGCAGGTTGGTCTCGTCGAGGGCGTAGAACACCGCGTAGGAGCCGGCCACCGCCGGCACCGTGCCGACGAGGATGACCCGCCACGCCCCCATCAGCGTCGCCCGGCGGGAGGGTTCGGTCTTATTCTCGTCGCGGCGGGCGGCGCGGGGCGCGATGTTGCGGCGGCCGAAATACAGGGCCACCGATACGCCGAAGGCGAGGCCGAGGAGCAGCAGGTTGCCGATGCTGCCGTTGCGCGAGAACAGCACTCCGATATCCGTCACCGCGCTCTGCAGCGAGCGCATATCGCGCGGCATGTCGGCGGCCACCTTTTCCCACAGGCTGGGGCTGATGAGCGGGTGCGTGCGCTGGAACAGGTCGCGGGTGAACGAGGCGCGGCGGCGGTTCGAGACCCGGTCCACCAGCTGGTCGCCCTGCACCACGAGGGAGCGGGCGAGGCGCTGGGTCTCGTCGATGCGGGTGACGGCGGCTTCGCGCTCGGCGCGCTGCTGCGCGACGTCGGCGCTCTCCTCACCCTCCTTCGGCTTGGGGCCGAGCTGCGACAGGCGCTCGCGGGCGGAGGCCAGGGGGTCGTCCAGCCGGCTGACGATGGCGCGCACCTCGTCCGTCACCGTGGTGACGGAATCGCGGATGGTTGAGAGGTCGGCGGCGGTCAGGTCGGTGTGGCCAAGTTCCTTCTCGCGCTTGTCGAGTTCGGACTTGGCCTCGTCGAGCTTGGCGCGGACGATCTTGAACTGCTCCGGCGGCTCAACCTGTGCGACGGCCGGCTTCGCGTCGGGCTTCTTGGCCTCGGCGGGTTTCGCGGGGGCTTGGGTGGCAGGCCCCTGGGCGGCGGATGGCGCTTGTGAGGCTGGCGGCGCTTGGGTCGCGGGACCCTGGGCAGAGGCGGGGAGGGGGGAGGCAAGGCACAGGGCTGCCCCGAGGGCGGCCAGAAACGCGAGCGGCGTGGCGTGAAGCCGGCGCGGGCCGTGCGGCGTGGATACGCGCACTGGCGAAAACAGCATGAGCAAACCTCTCGACGGGTGGCCAGATTGGCGCCGGGATGCGGGGCCACAGGCGATTCGCGGGCGAGTCGCGACGGGCAGGCCGCGCGAGGCGGCGGTTTCGCCAGACGAATAAGGCCAAAGCGTGCGTGACCCAACCCCCGCCGCCGGATTGTCCCTGTGCGGGCGCGAAAACCGAAAGGGATGTGGGTGCGTCCCTGCGACAGGCGCGAAAAGCTTCACAAGGGTGTCACGGTGGGATTAGATGAAGCCCTTATGGACAGGGCCTTTTCGTCACTAAGCGAAGGGGCGCGGCCGACGGATTTAGCGTCCCGGCCCGGCCGCGTACCGTATCCGAGTGCCAGCCCCGGCGTGTCTTCGCGCCGGCTTCCGGCCCTGTCGCCCATCCGCATCCACATTCCGACACCGCGCGAGGCGCGCGACGGGACCCCCCCCACGGCGGTCTCTCGACGCCGCTCGCCGCCTGTTCCCGGTCGCGAGAGCGGCGGGTGGGCGGGGCGCGGGCCACTTCCCGCGCGCTGGACGCGCCAAAGATAGCCGTGAGCGAGACGCGCCGATGATGGACCTTCAAACCCTCGTCCTGAACGCGGATTATCGGCCGCTCTCCTACAATCCGTTGTCTCTGTGGTCCTGGAAGGATGCGTTCACGGCCCTGTTCCTCGACCGTGTGACCCTTGTGGCCAGCTACGACGTGGAGGCGCGCTCCCCCTCGCGGTCGCTGCGGGTGCCGAGCGTGGTGGCCCTGAAGAACTACGTGGCCCTGGCGCGCAGCCCGGCCTTCACCCGCTACAACATCTACCTGCGCGACGGCTTCGCCTGCCAGTATTGCGGCCTGCGCCTCCCCTCGGGCGGCCTGACCTTCGACCATGTGGTGCCACGCTCGCGGGGCGGCCTGTCGAGTTGGGACAACGTCGTCGCGGCCTGCTCGCCCTGCAACCTGCGCAAGGCGAACCGCACGCCCGAGGAGGCCGAGATGCCGCTCATGAACGCGCCGCGCCGGCCGACGCGGTACGAGTTGCACCATCGCCAGCCGGAATTCGACCACCGGCAGTATCACCACACCTGGCTCGACTATCTCTACTGGGATAGCGAGCTGGAGAGCTGATCAGCGGCCGTAGGTGCCGTAGGGCGAACGGATGCCCGGCGGCTCGTTGTAGAGCGGCACGGAATTGTTGCGCGGCAGGTAGCCGCTGACGATCGCGGGCGGCCCGGCAAAGGGCGGCGGGGCCACCGGGCGGCGGTAGACGCGCACATGGCGGGGCGGAGCGTCGGAGAAGGCGTCCTCCCGCGCCACGGCGGGGGTGAACCCGCCGCACAGCAGGATCGCGAGCAGGGGCAGGCCGAGAGCCCGCGAACCGCGTGTCATGGAAAGCTCCGGGATCAGAACTTGACCGCCGCGCCGCCGCGGAAGGTGTTGATGTTGGCCTTGTGCCCATCGAAGCTGTTGAACAGCACGTATTGGTACTCGGCGCGGAGCAGGACGTTCGGCGTGATCGCGTATTCGATACCCGCGCCGGCCGCGATGCCGGCCACCGTCTTCGTCTTCGTCCGGTTGTAGACGTAGGGGCTCGCCAGCACCGCCGTGCCGGGGTTGGTCGGATCGAAGAAGCTGTAGCCGTAACGGTTGACGTAAGCCGGCGTGGCGCCGGCCGCCAAGGCCAGGTTCGACTTGTACGTCGCCTGGTCGTAGCCGGCATTCTGGATCGTGACCCGGTCGGTGATCTGCGCCGAGCCGACCGCGAGGCCACCCGTCACGTAGGGCAGGACATTGCCGAAGGCGTAGCCCGCGCGGGCCCGCAACGACGCGTAGTCGGTGACCTTCGTCGACGAGTTGGATGTCAGGTTGACGAGCGTGTTGTAGCCGTCGCTCGTGGTCTTGTAGCGCCCGATCGCATCGCTGACGCCGCCGCCGAGGCCGAAATGCGTGTAATCGACTTCGATGCCGAGCACGATGTCGTCGAACTGAGCGTTGAAGCCGGCATAGGCGCCGTAGCTCGCGCCGAAGACGCGCTTGCTGGTGGGGGTGGAGAGGAGCGTCGAGGCCGACAATTCGGCTTCCGCCACCGTCTGCCGCAGGTAGCTCGCGACGATGGGCTGCGCCGTGTTGCCGTATCCGAGGCTGTGCGTCGACCAGCCGCCGTGGCCGCCGATGTAGAAGCCGCTCCAATCGATGACCGGGGCGGGGGGCGGATCGAAATCGGCACCGCGCAGGTAATCGTAATCGAGGTCGGCCGATTGCGCTGTCCCGATCGCGCCGAAGGCGAACAGCGAAAGCAAGATCTTACGCATCCCAACAATCCTCGGGGCTGCGAAGCAGATGAGTCTTCACGCCACGGTTGAAAGATACGACAGTAACCTTAATCGACCGTTGCAATCGCCGAATTGAGTGTGTTCTGCCTTGACGCGAACGCAATCGATGCAAGGGCCAAAAACACGAACGGCGCGGGAAGCCCGCGCCGTTCGCCCGTCTCGTTGTGGGATGATCAGTACTTGCGCACCAGCGGCTCGGGCATGAGCGGCGGGAGCGGGGGCACGAAGGCGCTGCCGATCATGTAGCGGACACCGAGCTTGATATCGTGGGCTTCGAGGCTCTTCGCCTTCAGCACGGTGGTGCAGTTCGGCGAGGAGGCGTCGAGGCAGGTCAGCACGCCGGTCTGGGCGTGGCCGAGGTTGAGGTAACGGTAGGCCAGTTCGACCTTGAAGTTCGGGGTCACGTCGTAGGCGAGACCGGCATGGAGTGCCCAGGCCAGGCTCTCGGTGGTCTTCGCCTTGAAGAAGCCCGGCGAGGTCGGCTGGTTGTAGCGGTCCGGCGAGTAGAAGTTGGTGACGCCGCTGTCGGTGAAGCCGGAGAAGGAGTTGAACGCCACGCCGACACCGCCGCCCACGAACGGCGTGACGCCGTACCACGTGCCGAGGTCGAAATAGCCGTTCGCGAGAACCACGGCGGCATCGTAATGGCCGTTCGTCAGGTTGAAGTTGCGGCCGGTGACATCGCCGCAGCCACACCCGAAATCGTTGTAGCTCGACAGGCGCAGCGAAGCGGTGCGGTATTCGCCGGTCACGTCACCGCGGAAAAAGTTGTTGAACTGATAACCGACGCCGACGCCGGCAAAGAGGCCACCCGACTGGGCCTCGCCGAAGAAGACGGTGCCCGGAATATCGTTCACACTGTACTTCGGGGCGGTGTAGATGCTGGCGCCCACGTCGCCGCGCAGATACCAGCCACCCGCGAAATCGACGGGCGGGGGCATCGGCGGGGGAGGGGGCGGCGGCAGAAGATCGGCAGCAAGTGCCAGACAGGGCGCGCCGACGCTCGCCACGAGCGTCGCGACGCGCACCACAGCATGTAGCTTGGAGCGGGCCATAAGGATTCCTTCACTCGTATCGCGTGCCGGAAGCTTAGTGCCGGCCGATTGACATTCATGAGGATGACCGCAACACCTTAAACCGAGCTTAACGTTAAGTTTCAGTCCTGACAAAGATTTCAGCCAGTGCGGGAAGTGTTGCGCAGTCGTTAAGATCTCGGCAACTGTTTTCGCCAGCGTTAAGGTTTGGGATTGCAAGTTTTCGAAGCGCCCGAGGGCGGAGCCCCGCAATGACCGGCGACGATGTACGCGCGCTGGCCCGTCTGCTGCCCCAGGTGATCGAGGGCGCGCATCGCGGCAACCCGGATTTCCGCGTCGGCGGACGGGTGCTGGGCACGCTCTGGGTGGAGGAGGAGAGGGTGGTGCTGCGGCTCGGCCCGGAGGCGCAGGAGGCCTTCTGCGAGGCCGAACCAGACCTGTTCCAGCCCCTCGACGGCGCCTGGGGGCGCCGGGGCTGGACCAATCTCGATTTGTACGACTGCGAGGAGGACACCCTGCGCGAGGCGTTGCTCGCGGCGTGGCGGATCACCGCGCCGGCCGACCTCGTGCTGCGCTACGAGGGGCGGCCGGGCTAGTTCGGGTCAGGCGGCGGCCTTGGCGACGGCCTCGACCACTTCGTCCACCACTTCGGCGACCAGGGTGCGGTCGTCGCCCTCGGCCATCACGCGGATCACCGGCTCGGTGCCCGACGGGCGGATGACGAGGCGGCCCGACTGGCCGAGCCGGCCGCGCGCCTGCTCGATCACCGTCACCACGCTGTCCTGCCGCAGGGGCTCGCCGGAGCGGTAGCGGACGTTCTTCAGGATCTGCGGCAGCGGATCGAAGCAGTGGCAGACCTCACTCACCGGCTTGCCGCTGCGCTGGACGACGCTGAGCAATTGCAGGGCGGCGACCAGACCGTCCCCGGTCGTGGTGTAATCCGACATGATGATGTGGCCGGATTGTTCGCCGCCGAGGTTGTAGCCGTGCTCGCGCATATGCTCGAGGACGTAGCGGTCGCCCACGGCGGTGCGCGCGAGATTGAGGCCGAGCCCGCCGAGGAAGCGCTCCAGGCCGAGGTTCGACATGATGGTCGCGACCACGCCCGGCTGGGTGAGGCGCTCGTCTTCCTTCCACGAGCGGGCGATGACGGCCATCAACTGGTCGCCGTCGACCACGTGGCCCTTCTCGTCCACGATCAGCACCCGGTCGGCGTCACCGTCGAGGGCGATGCCGATATCGGCCCGGCGCTCGCGCACCATGTCGACCAGGGCGGTCGGCGCCGTCGAGCCGACATCGCGGTTGATGTTGAACCCGTCCGGCTCGACGCCGATGCTGATCACGTCCGCGCCGAGTTCCCAGAGGGTTTCCGGCGCCACGCGATAGGCGGCGCCGTTGGCGCAATCGACCACCACCCGCAGCCCTTCGAGGGTCACGGAACGCGGCAGGGTGCGCTTGGCGAATTCGACGTAGCGGGCGTGGACGGACTCGATCCGCTTCGCGCGGCCGAGGTCCGAGGAGCCGGCGAGCCGCTTGTGCAGCTCGGCATCGATCAGCGCCTCGATCTCGCGCTCGACCTCGTCGTTGAGCTTGAAGCCATCCGGGCCGAACAGCTTGATGCCGTTATCCTCGAACGGGTTGTGCGAGGCCGAGATCATCACGCCGATATCGGCGCGCATCGAGCGGGTGAGCATCGCCACCGCCGGGGTCGGCACCGGGCCGAGGAGCAGCACGTCCATGCCCACCGAGGTGAAGCCGGCGACGAGGGCGGTTTCGATCATGTAGCCCGAGAGGCGCGTGTCCTTGCCGATCACCACCCGGTGGCGGTGGTCGCCGCGCTGGAACACGAGGCCCGCCGCCTGCCCGACCTTCAGGGCGAGCTCCGGCGTGATGATCCCGTTGGCGCGGCCACGGATGCCGTCGGTCCCGAAATACTTGCGCAACGTCGCGTCTCCGGCGCCGTTCGGGGCGCACCCGGCCATCATAGCAGATTTCGCCCGCTGGCCGAGCTTCGGCCGGGGGCGTGGTGAATCGGGTGCTCCGCGACAAAGGCGGTCGAAATGCGGCGGGCACACCGGTTCTGTGGATCGCTTCGGCCCGACCCTCGCGCCATACGCCTCACCGTCGTCATTGCGAGGAACGAAGCAATCTGGGGTTGCGCCACGTTCGGGAAGCGGCGCGTCGTCCCTGGATTGCTTCGTTCCTCGCAGCGACGAGAGAGACGTGTGGGCGGACGAAAAAGGGGCGCCTCTCGGCGCCCCTCGTCACGTCAGTGCATCGAGCCTCAGACCTGCGGTTGCGGTTCCATCCCGCCGTCGCTTTCCTTCGGCCGTCCACGGCCGGCAGAGGGAACGGAGGAGGGCCGGGCCGGCGTCGAGGGCGTGTCGCCCCCATCGCGGACCGGGGGCTGACCCTTGATGAGGTTGCGGATCTCCTCGCCGGTCAGGGTCTCGTATTCGAGCAGTCCCTGCGCCAGCGACTCGAGGTCGTCCTTGCGCTCGGCGAGGATGCGCCGGGCATCGGTCAGGCCGGTCTCGACCAGACGGCGCACCTCGGCGTCGATCTTCTGGGCGGTCGACTCGGACACCGATTGCTGGCGGCCCATCGACATGCCGAGGAAGACCTCGTCGTTGTTGTCGCCGTAGGCGACGGTGCCGAGCTCGGGCGAGAAGCCCCAGCGGGTCACCATCATCTTCGCGAGGCGGGTGGCCTGCTCGATGTCCGACTGGGCACCGGAGGTCACCTTGTCCTGGCCGAAGATCATTTCCTCGGCGACGCGGCCGCCCATCATGATCGCCAGACGCGACGTCATCTGCTCGAACGACATCGACAGCTTGTCGCGCTCGGGCAGCTGCATGACCATGCCGAGGGCACGGCCGCGCGGGATGATCGTCGCTTTGTGGACCGGGTCGGTCGCCGGGACGTTGAGGGCGACGATGGCGTGGCCGCCCTCGTGATAGGCGGTGAGCCGCTTCTCGTCCTCGGTCATGACGAGGGTGCGCCGCTCGGCGCCCATCATCACCTTGTCCTTGGCGTCCTCGAACTCGTGCATCGTCACGATCCGCTTGCCGCGACGGGCGGCGAGCAGGGCCGATTCGTTGACGAGGTTCATCAGGTCCGCGCCCGAGAAGCCGGGCGTGCCGCGGGCGATGGTCTTCAGATCGACGTCCGGCGCCAGCGGCACCTTGCGGACGTGGACGCGCAGGATGCGCTCACGGCCGGTGACGTCGGGGTTCGGCACCATGATCTGGCGGTCGAACCGGCCCGGGCGCAGCAGCGCGGGGTCGAGCACGTCGGGGCGGTTGGTGGCCGCGATGATGATCACGCCCTCGTTCGCCTCGAACCCATCCATCTCCACGAGGAGCTGGTTCAGGGTCTGCTCGCGCTCGTCGTTGCCGCCGCCGAGGCCGGCGCCGCGATGGCGGCCGACCGCGTCGATCTCATCGATGAAGATGATGCAGGGCGCGTTCTTCTTCGCCTGCTCGAACATGTCGCGCACGCGGCTGGCGCCGACGCCCACGAACATCTCCACGAAGTCCGAGCCGGAGATGGTGAAGAACGGCACGTTGGCCTCACCCGCGACGGCGCGGGCGATGAGCGTCTTACCCGTGCCGGGCGGGCCCACGAGGAGCACACCGCGCGGGATGCGGCCACCGAGGCGCTGGAATTTCTGCGGGTCGCGGAGGAACTCCACGATCTCCTGCAGATCCTCCTTGGCCTCCTCGACGCCGGCGACGTCATCGAAGGAGACGCGCCCGTGGGCCTCGTTCAGGAGCTTGGCCTTCGACTTGCCGAAGCCCATGGCGCGGCCTGCGCCGGACTGCATCTGGCGCGACAGGAAGATCCAGGCGCCGATGAACACGAGGATGGGCAGCCAGCTCACGAGAAGCTGGATGAACCACGGTGTGTTGTCGGACGGCGGACGCGCAGTGATCTGCACGCCCTTGCCCTGGAGCTTGGTGACGAGGTTCGGGTCATTGGGGGCGTAACTGGTGAAGTTGCCGCCGCCGACATAGGTGCCGGACACATCCTGCCCGGAGATCACCACCGACTGGATCTTGCCGGCATCGGCATCGTTCAGCAGTTGGCTATAGGCGATCTCGCTGCCGCCGCCGCGATGCCCAGGATTCTGGAACAGCGTGACGAGGGCGAGCACAAGCAGGAAGATGACGACCCACAAGGCGAAGTTGCGGAAATTCGGGTTCATCGATCGATCCTTGGCGCGCGCGGTCCCCCAGATGGCCCTCGCGCAACAGCGCCAGCCCGTCCGATCACGCTTCGCCAATGTAGGCGGGGGGGTCTTCGTTGCCAAGTAAGTCGGGCGTGGGTGCCGCAGGCCCGGCATTCTTCCGGGGAGGAGCGGGTCCGAATGTCACCCTGCGGGCGCCATCGACCGACACGCTGTATCCCGCGAGGGTTCGCCGCAGGCTCGCCCCGGCGTGCAGGGCCGGCAGTAGGCCGCCAAACACCAGGGCTTCCAGCTTCTCCAATCGATAGCCGCGCCCGCCCGCGCGGGTGAACGCCAGATCGATGCAGCGAAGGGTGATCGCCTCGGGTTGAGCGCACAGCCTCCTGCCGTCGAGATGCAGTGAGCCGGCCGGCGCGGGAAGCGTCGCCTCCGCCAGCGCGGCCTCGGCCGCCTGCCGCAGGGCGTCCTCGTCGCGGGCCGCGCGCTCGGCGAGCCGCGCCAACCGCGCGCTCGTCAGGCCCTCGGCGGCGAGCGCCGACGCGGCCGCCCGCAGGCGGGCGCGGGCGAAGCGCGGGTTGGTGTTCGACGGGTCGCGCAGGAAGGACAGGCCGCGCGCCGCGCACCATGCGACGAGAACCGCCTTGTCGAGGCCGAGGAAGGGCCGCCCGAGGCGCAGGCCCGGCGCCAGCAGGCGCTCTCTCCGCATCCCGGCGAGCCCGGCCAGGGCGCTGCCGGCGGCGAGGCGCATCAGCACCGTCTCGGCTTGATCGTCGCGGGTATGGGCGGTGAGGACGAGGTCGGCGCCCGTCGCGGCGGCATGGGCGGCGAGAAGTCGATAGCGCGCGTCGCGGGCGGCGTCCTGCAGCCCGGTATCGGGCTTGTCGCCCTGCCAGGACAGGATGGCGTGCGGGAGGCCGAGGGCCGAAGCCGCTTGTCCGACGGACACCGCTTCGGCGGCCGCTTCCGGGCGCAGCCCGTGATCGACGGTCGCGACGTGGAGCGGCATGGCCGGCGCCAGGATCGCCGCCGCGTGCATCAGCGCGGTCGAATCGGGGCCGCCGGAGACGGCGAGGAGGATGCCGCGCGCTTCACCCGGCCTCAGCCAGGGGCGCAGCGCTTCGAGGAGCGGGTCGTCCGCCTCGCTCACGCCGCGCAGCGGGCGCGCTTCTGTTCCCGCGTCACGCCCTGGCGCACGCCGGTGGCGGCGTTCGGGAACTTGCGCTCGAGTTCGGCGAGGGTGGCGCAGGCCTGCTCCTTGGCGCCGAGCGCGTTCAGGGAGACGCTGAGCTTCAGCATCGCCTCCGGTGCCTGGGCCGAGCGGGCGTAGTCGGTCGAGACCTTCAGGAACTGCTCGGCCGCCTCGCGGGTGCGGCCCCGGGCGAGGTAGCTCTCGCCCAGCCAATACGTCGCGCCGGGCACGCGGGCGTCGCGCGGATGCGATTGCAGGAACTGGCGCAAGCTCATCTCGGCCTGCTCGTATTGCTGCGAATGGATCAGCTCGACGGCGGCGTCGTAATCGGCCCCGGCATCCGGCGTGCCGGTGGCGGCGACGCTCTCACTCGGCCGTGGCGCGACACTCGGGATGGCGCCCGTCCGGCGCGGCGGGTTCAGATCGACGGGTTCATCGTAAGGCTTTTCGCCCTCGTCATCGATGGCGCCGCGCGGCAGGGGCGCCGCCTCGGCGGCCTCGCGCTGGGGCAGGGGCGCGGACGGCTCGGCGGCGCCGAGGCGCATCGGCGCGCCGGGCGCATCGGGGTTCTGTTCGGGGTCGAACGCATCGCCGCGCTTCTGCGGCTGCGGGCGCGTCGGGGCCGGGCCGAAGCCGGGGTTGCCGCCGTTAACGGCGCCCGGGGCGGCGGGGGCCGGCGCGGCGGAGGGAGCGGAACTCCGGGCGGGCTTCGCCGCGGCGGCACCACCACCGCCGCCCTTCTCGTTCAGGCGGAATTCCACGTCCTCCTGGAACTTGCGCAGCTGCTCCTTGAGCTGCCGGTTCTCGTATTGGAGGGTCTCGATCTGCCCCGACATCGTGCGGGACTGGCTTTCCAGCCGGCCCAGGCGAACGACGAGTTCGGAGGCGTCCTGCGCCACCGCCGGGCCGAACAGGGCCGGCAGGATGACGAACGCGGCGAGGAGACGTGTACGGAGGCGGGCGTGCATGGGGCTCGACTTGTAGTCAGCGGGCGGGGCGCCCCGTATCAGAACGCCCCGTCCGCGGCAAAAAGACGGCCAGCGGCGCCGATCAGGCGCCCGCGCCCCTGTCGAGCACGATGACCGCGCGGCGGTTCTGCGACCAGCAGGAGATGTCGTTGCACACCGCCACCGGACGCTCCTTGCCGTAGGAGACGGTCCGCATCCGGCCCGCGGCGACGCCACGGCTGCTCAGGTAGTCGAATACCGACTGAGCGCGGCGGGCGCCGAGGGAGAAGTTGTACTCGCGGGTGCCGCGCTCGTCGGCATGGCCTTCCACGATGAACGTGTAGCGCGGGTAGCGCAGCAGCCACGCGGCCTGCTTGTCGAGGGTGGCGGTGGCGGTGGGCGTCAGGTCGGTCGAATCGGATTCGAAGAAGACGCGGTCGCCGACATTCACCACGAAGTCCTGGGCGCTGCCGGGGGTCGAGGCGCCGCCGCCGGCACCGTAGGCCGAGGCGTCGGCGAGGTCGCTGTCCTTGCTGCACGCGCCGAGGCCGAGGGCGGCGCAGATGGAGAGACCGAGGGCGACGGCGCGCAGGCGCCGGGTGATGATCGCGGACATCGTGTACAAGAACTCCTCGCGCGGTGCCGAAGGCCGGCTTGGGTCTTCGAGGCTGGGACGCGGCCGTTTGCCTGCCTCCCATTAAGGCTACGATGGTTAAGCCTGGGTTCAGCGCGGCGCCCGAACCGGTGCTTCTGCCGGCGGCCTCCGCTGCGGCGTGCGACGACGCACCCGCAGCCCGCCTAGGGCACCCGAATTGCGGCCCGGCGACGGCATCTCCGCGACAACCATGCGTTTTCGCCGCTGCGGTGGCGCACGCGCCACAGGGGTTGAGCGCGCGCGAAAGCTCCGCGCATGATTAACCGCCTCTTAATCCGGTCGCTCGATCCTGAATCATCGCGTTCACCGGTGCGCCCGCCATGCTTCGTGCCCAGAGCGTCCTGATCGTCGAGGACAGTTATCTCCTGCTGGAGATCGTCGCGAGTCTCTGCGAAGCGCGCGGCATCCGGGTGCTCGAAGCCTCGACGGGAGAGGCCGCCCTCACCATGCTGCGCAAGCGCGGCGAGGAGATCGACGCATTGTTCACCGACATCCACCTGCCGGGCCTGATCGACGGGTGGACGGTGGCGGGGGCCTTCCGGGCGATCAGGCCGGAGGGGCAGGTCGTCTATACGTCGGCGGATACCTCGTCCCGGCATCGCGGCGTGCCTGGCAGCCTGTTCCTGCGCAAGCCGTTCCAGGTTCGCGAGATCGACGCCACCATCCGCGCCATGGCCGAGGGCACCCTCGCCCCGGCGGCCCTGCAAGCGGCGGGCTGACCCTACCCGCGCAACAGGGCGACGATGTCCGGCGCCGCGAGCCACGCCTCGACGCGCGGACAATGCAGGTCCGAGGCCACCATGCCCGCATAGAGCGCGTAGCTCGCGGCGACGAAACCCGGCAGATCGTAGAGCACGGGGAAAGCCCCGTTCCGCGCCTTCGCCTTGAACAGGTAGGAGCCGGCAAGGCCGAATTGCGCGGCAATCGGCGGGTAGATCGGCCACACCACGTCGTGGACGAGTTCGTCGGCGAGGTAATCCTCGATCTCGACCGGCGCCGGTTCGATGCCGGCTTCGCGCAACAGCCGCTTGGCGATGTCGCCCACCACGAAGGCCTTCGGGTGATTCATCAGGTGCATGAAGGCGCCGCGCCTCGCCCAGCGGGCCAATTCGCGGTCGAGCTCGAAGCCCGCCTGCTCTGCGGCGCTCGTCAGTTCGCGCACCGCCGGTTCCCACCAATCGAGGTAGCCGAGCCGGGCGAAGACATCCTCGCGGAACAGCGCGGTCGTGCGCTCCGCGTCGAGCCCGAGCCTGTGCGCGGCCAGCACGATGGCCGAGTGGTATTGCCCAAGGGGGGAGGGGGCGAGCTTCAGGGTCGCGAGGTCCGAGGCCGCGCCGGCATAGACCATGTCCGGGTGGAAGGCCGAGAAGACGATGGACGGCACCAGCGTCAGGCGCGGTTCCCGCTCCTTGAGCCGGAGACTGCCGCCGCCCGGGATCAGCCCCTCCGGGAACGACTGGCTGAAGACACGATCATGCCCGTGCAGCACGCCTGCCAGCGCGTCGAGATGGCCGTGGTCGCGCTTCAGCGTGCCCATGGACAGGTAGCGCACGGGGCTCTGTGGCGCGAGCAGCCGCATGGCCTGGGCCAGCGCCCGTGCCTGGCAATTGCCGACGATGGCGATGGAGGGGCCGTTTCGGGCCGGATGCTCGCGGGTCCGGTTCCGCCACGCTGTCGCCCAGGAAGGGGCCGACAGGGCAAGCGCATGGCGGGCGCGCCGGGGCAGATCGGTCAGGGCCACGTTGCGCGCTGGTCTTGAGCGGTGGGCGGCTGCGGCGTAACCCGCCACAGCGGCAAGAGGGTTCGGCGATGGCGAATAATCCGTATACGGGTCTACCGGCCGAGCGTTTCTGGCGCAAGGCTGTGACGAACGTGCCGCCCTTTGCAGTCAATCCGCAGCCGACGAGCGACTTTACCATCGCGCTGACTGACAAGGTCGCGACGGGCGGCTCCTGTTTCGCGCAGCGGGTGTCGGAGGCGCTGCACGGCGCCGGCTTCAATTTCTACCTGACCGAGCCGCCGCCTGCGGGCATGAGCGAGGCCGAGGCCAAGGCCCGGCAGTTCGGCACCTATTCCGCGCGGTACGGCAACCTCTACTACACGCGCCAGCTCGTCCAGCTCTTCGACCGCGCCTATGGCCGGTTCGAGCCCGAGTTGAAGGCGTGGCTGCGGGACGACGGGCGCTATGTCGATCCGTTTCGCCCGACCATCGAACCGGGCGGCTTCGCCAGCGAGGCGGAGGTCATCGCCGCCCGCGACGCGCACCTCGCCGCCGTCCGGCACCTCTTCGAAACCCTGGACATCTTCGTCTTCACCCTCGGCCTCACCGAGGGCTGGTGCTGGCGCGCGGATGGGGCGGCCCTGCCACTGGCACCGGGCGTGGCCGGCGGCACCTACGATCCCGACCTCTACGCGTACGTCAATGCCGGCTCGGCGGATGTGCTGGCCGACCTGAACCGGTTCCTCGACCGCCTCAGGAGCGTCAACCCGGCGGCGCGGGTGATCCTCACCGTCTCTCCCGTGCCGTTGATCGCCACGTACATGGACCGGCACGTGATGGTGTCGAACAGCTATTCCAAGGCTGTATTGCGCGCGGCAGCGGGCGAGGCCGTCGCGCGAGACGATTCGCGGGCGGTCTATTTCCCGTCCTACGAGATCATCACTAGCAACGTGAATGCCGGGCGCTACTACAACGACGATCAGCGCACCATCAACGACGCGGGCGTGCGCCACGTGATGCGCGTGTTTCTCGGCGCCTTCGCGAAGGACAGGGGATCCAAGGCACCGCCTCAGGCCCCCGTCGACCTCGCCGCCGAGTTCGAGGGCAATGCCGGCGTGATCTGCGACGAGGAGGAGATCGAGCGCAGCGTCGCGTGAGGCTCGCGCCGACTTCGCTGCGCCATCACCCGGCCGTCACGGCCGCGGGCGGTCTGGAGAGGGTGGTCTTCCGCGTCTCGACGAGGTTGCGCTTCCAGCGCGCCCGAAGGAGGGCGGGCCTGACCCCGTGACGCTCATCGAGGAACCGTGCATCGACGATCCGATCGGTGCGGAAATGCCGGAACTCCTGGCGAAGCTCGCACCAGGCCGCGAGGACACGCGCCTGATCGAAATAGCCGACGATCACGGGCCAGACGATCCGCTCGCTCCGTTCGCCCCGGATATCGCGATAGCTCAGGCAGATCTTGCGCGCGTCGCGGATCGCCTGGCGGACCTGTGCCACGTCGATGCCGTCGCCGGCCGGCGGGAGGCCGGGGGGCGTACCGATTGACGGATCGGTGAGCAGGGGCCGCAGGCGCTCGGGCACGACGGCGGTGATCTTGGCGATGAGATCGAGGGCCGCCCGAGCGAGGACCGGATCGCCGCGCCCGGCGACCCATTGCGCGCCGAGCACGACCGCCTCGATCTCGTCGGGCGTCAGCATCAGCGGGGGCATGTCGAACGCGTCACTGAGCACATAGCCGAGCCCGGCCTCGCCCTGGATCGGGACGCGCTGCCCGATGAGATCGGCCACGTCGCGATAGATCGTGCGCACCGAGACTTCCAACTCGGTGGAGATGGCGGCGGCGGTGACGGGCCGTGACGAGCGCCGCAGGATCTGGATGATCTGGAAAAGTCTGTCCGCCCGGCGCATCGCCCGTCTCCTGCTGCCAGGATGCTGTCAGGAGGGTGCTTCTACAAGCGTCGGGCCGCGCCTGTCCCGCTCCGTGGCCGAGGTACGAAGACCATGATCACCCTGTATCACGCTCCCCAATCCCGCTCCTCGCGCATCATCTGGCTGCTGGAGGAAATCGGCGCCCCCTACGTCATCAGGCCGGTGTCGATCTACCGGCCGATGACGGGAACGGGCGAGCCGGATGCCGACAACCCGCATCCCGACAAGCGCGTGCCCGCCCTCGACCACGACGGCGTGCTGATCACCGAATCGGTCGCGATCGTGCTCCACCTCTGCGAGGCGTTCCCCCAGGCGGCGTTGGCCCCCGCCGTCGGCGATCCGCGCCGGGGCGCGTTCCTGACATGGATCGCGTGGTACGCCTGCGAACTCGAACCGGCCCTGTTCGCCGGCCTGTCGGGCGAGCTGGCGGGATCGCCGCAGAAACGGCGGAACCACGAAGCGGTCATGCACCGGCTCGAGACCACCCTGACGCGCGTCCCCTATGTGACGGGCGAGACGTTCAGCGGCGCCGATCTCCTGATCGGCAGCGCCTTGGGCTTCGCCCGTCAGGCGTTCCCGTCGAGCAATGCCCTCGATGACTACGTCACGCGGTGCAAGGAGCGGCCTGCGGCCGTTCGCGGCGTGGCGCTGGATGGCGCATCCGGCCCGCAAGCCGGTCGCTAGCCTCGTTGCTGCCTCGCCTCACGACGAGGTAGCATGTCGTGGCCGGGCCGGTGCCCTCAGGCGCCGATCCATTTCATCACGATGAGGGTGCCGGTCACCGTCAGGGCGCCGCCGATGCGGGTGGCGATCTGGGCGAAGGGCATCAACGCCATGCGGTCGGCGGCGGTGAGGATCGCCACGTCGCCGGTGCCGCCCTGGCCGCTGTGGCAGGCATTCACGATGGCGGTTTCGATCGGGTACATGTTCAAGGCCCGGCCGACGAAGAATCCCACCGTCATCAGCGTTCCCACCGTCGCGATGATGGTGATGAGGTTCACGATGGTGAAGGCGGCCATCAGGTCCTTCCACGGCGTCAGCGCCACGCCGATGGCGAAGAGCAGCGGGTAGGTCATGCTGACCTGGACGAACTTGTAGACCACGAAGCCGCCCGCCTGGAGCCGGGGCGAGACGGCGCTGGCGAGCTTGGCGAACACCGCGAGGAACAGCATCGCCACCGGGGCGGGCAGCCCGGTCAGGTGGTGGCACATGACGCCGAGCAGGTAGAGCGTGATGGCGGTGAGGCCGGCGGCGCCGATCGTGGCGGGGTCGATGCCCTTCTGCGCGGCCTCGGCCTTGGCCTGGGCGTCGCTGGACTTGAACTCCTCCGCGTCGGGCTGGAGCTTGCCGTTGCCGGTGAGGTGCGGCTTCTTCTTGCCAACGTAGTTCAGGGTGCCGGCCAGGACGATGGCCGTGAGCGAGCCGAGCATGACCGGCGGTAGCACCTGCGCGAACATCACCCCCTGCTGGGTGCCGAGGATCGCCGCATAGCCGATGGAGAGCGGGATCGCGCCCTCGCCGACGCCGCCGGCCATGATCGGCACGACGAGGAAGAAGAAGGTCTTGTAGGCGCCGATGCCGAGCATCGTGCCGACCAGGGTGCCGACGATGGCCGCCACCACGGAGCCGATGGCCAGCGGCGCGAAGATCTTCAGGAAGCCCTTGATCAGCACCTCGCGGTCCATGCCCAGGATGGACCCGACGATGATCGTCGCGATGTAGATGTAGAGGAAGTTCGTGAACTTGGTGAAGTCGATGATCGCCTTCTCCATCTGGGGCGGCACGAACTTGTAGTAGACGAGCGCCGAGGGGATGAAGGTCGCGAAGATCGCGCCCGCGCCGATGTGTTTCAGAACCGGGAGCCGCTTGCCGATCTCGGCGCAGGTGAAGCCGCCGAGGACAAGGACGGCGATCATCGTCGGCCCGTCCGGCTTGATCTCGCCCTCCTGCACCAGGATCGCGATGAGGGCGGCGAGGATCGCGTAGACCGGCAGCGGGATGATGCCGATCTTGATGTCGATCAGGCGCCACCAGCGGTCCGGCCAGAAGCGCGGCGAGGCCGGCGCGAGCGTCGGCGGCACGGCGGCGGGGCTCGGGCTCGGGCGCGCGGCTGCGGTATTCATCGCTGTCCTCCGAAGTCCGGCTTCTGGCGAGCCGGTCGGTATTCGTGCGGTGCGACCCCGGCCGGTTTCGGATCGGGCAGCGCCAGGAGAGAGCGCTCAGGCGTACCAGCGCGCTATCGGGCCGGCAACGCGACGGGAGAGACGACGACCGAGCGGCGACTTTCATCCCCGCCGAATCTTATCGCGCGAAGACCGGGCGAGTGGGACGGCTCAGCGTGAGAATAAGCGGCAAGACAATAAAAAAGGCCCGGCGCTGGCGCCGGGCCTCGAAGACCGCATGACACGGGGTTCATCCGGAGCGCCGGGGAAGTGCCTCCCCGGCGCTTTGTTTGCCTTAGAAGTCGCGCTGGACGCGAATACGGATCTGCTGGACGCCATCCGAGGTGGCGGTGCGGACCGGGCCACCGGCGTTGATCGACGCGACGCGGGCGGCGGTGTAGGCCGTCGGGTCCTTGTCCTGGTCGATGACGCGGCCGCTCTTCACGCCGTACTGGGTGTAGAAGCCCTCGAGACCGATATCGAGGTCCTTGACCGGCGACCAGATCACGTTGGCGCCGACCACGAACTGGTAGGTGTCGCGGAGAGCCTGGCTGAGCTGGTAGAAGCGGGTGCCGGGGGCGCCGACGCCGTTCGTGCCGAAGGTGTTGCCGTTGATACCGCTGACGAACTGGGAGAGCTGACCCTGCGCCTGACGGGCGCCGGCATTGAAGTTCTGCTCGCCGTAGCTGCCGAACACCGCCGAACGCCACTCAGGCGCCCAGTAGTGAAGGTAAGCCGCCGAAACCGTGAAGGACGTGGACGTCTCCAGCTGGCCGGTGAACGGGTTGACCGTCGCGTCGTTGAAGTACTGAGCGAACTTCTGACCCTGCAGGGTGCCGGCGGTCTGCGCCGCGCAGCCCGTGTAGGCGCAGTAGCCGGTGTAGAGCTGAGCGCCGTCGGCATACGCGCCCTGGAGGTAGAACGCATCGCCCGGAGCGATGAACGGCGCGTTGACCTTGAGGCCACCCTGCACAGCGTAACCGATCACGCTGTTGGTGTGGGCGACGAAGGATTGGCCGGCGACGGCACCGGTCGGCAGCGCGGCCGTGGTGTTGCCGACGTTCAGCTCGTGCGACGCGGCCGAGATCTGGGCCGAACCCCACGGGGCGTCGTAGCGGGCCACGCCGACGAAGTCGGGCAGGCGGTTGCGCTCGATCACGTCGATCGAGGTCGTGCCGGCGATCGCGCCGGCGGCGTTGAAGAAGAAGACCGGAGCCGGCAGGCTGGTGAGACCGAAGTTGCCGACCGAACCGTTGGCGACCGTCGCGGCGGTGCTGTTCGGCGAGAAGATCGGTGTGCGGCGGAAGGTCGGATCTTCGATCGAGATCGTGGCCGAGAAGCCGTTGCCGATCGTGGCGGTGTAGGCCAACAGGTTGGTCGACGCGACGTCCGAACCGCCGGTGGCGGCAGCGAACTCGAAGTCGTGGGCGTAGAAGTCGAAGAACGAGGAGGCGCGACCGGCGGTGAGGCCGGCGAACTGGATGAAGGCCTTGTCCGCGTTCACGTACTGCTGGGCGCGGCCGAACTGGTCGGTGCCGGTGCCCGGGAAGGCGTTGCCCCAACGCTGGTTGGTGCCGGAGGTGCCGCCGCCGTACGAACCGCCGGTGCGCGAGGCGACTTCGAGACGGGTGAAGGCGCGCAGGGTGCCGTAGCCGGTCTGGGTGCGGGCATCGAGGTTGATGCGGAGCAGGCCACGGTAGCCGGCGGTGTCGCCGAGGTTACCGCCGGACTGACGCGAGTACGTCGTCTCGTAGCCGCCCTCGAAACGGGCGCGGCCCGAGAGACGCAGGCAGGTATCGGTGCCCGGGATGTAGAAGAAGCCTGCGCCGTAGGCCGAGCAGACACGGACGTATTCGATCGGGGCGGCCTTCTTGACGGGCAGATCGGCCGCGTGGGCAGCGCCGACGGCGGCGAGCGCCGCAGCCGACCCGAGCAGAGAGCTCTTCAAGAGCTTCATCATCATCTCCAAAGCTTCGAGACCCAAGATGCGGAGCGCCCGGTTTCCGGGTCATACCGCGTTCTTTTATTTGATCTGGCCCGCGTCTTAGGTGGCGGGCTCCAGCGGGCCGTCGCTTGGCGATGCCCCCGTGCGCAATCACCATGTGCGAACGGCTAAGTCTGTTCAACTTGGATTTGTCTGTCGCGGCGTCGTTCCGACGTGATGTTGCCGGTCCGCAACATCTTGCGAAGGCTATTGCCGGCAAAGGTTTGCGTTGCGCGCATGAAGCTCAGGCGAAGCGCGGCTTTTGCCCCGGGGACGTGCAGTCTTTCGACAGCCTAGGGTCTTTTCGGCGGTCGAACTTTCCACAATGGCGAGTCGGATCGCCTGTCTCGCGGATGGATGATGACGAAGCCTACTCAAGATTCGCGCGCCACCCTCGTCGGGTTCGGGGCGATCCTCCTTTGGGCGTTGCTGGCGCTGTTCACCGCCGCGTCGGGCGGCATGCCGCCTTTCCAACTGGCCACGATCACCTTCCTGATCGGCGGCGGCCTCGGGTGCCTCCCGTTCCTCGTCAGACCGGCGCGCGCGCGGGCTCTGCGGCAGCCGCTGTCCATCTGGCTGCTCGGGGTCGGGGGCCTGTTCGGCTACCACGCGCTCTATTTCACCGCCCTGCGACTCGCGCCGCCGGCCGAGGCGGGTCTCATCAACTATCTCTGGCCGCTGCTGATCGTGGTGTTCTCCGCGCTGCTGCCCGGCGCGAAGGGGCTGCGATTCGGCCACGTGGCGGGCGCGCTGATGGGCCTCGCTGGCGTCGGCATCCTGTTCGCAGGGCGGGATATCGGCTTCGGCACAGGGGCGATGCCCGGCTATGCGGCCTCTCTCGCGGCGGCTTTCGTCTGGGCGGCCTATTCCGTCCTGTCCGCGCGGGTCGGCGCAGTGCCGACCGAGGCGGTGGCCGGCTTCTGTCTCGCGACCGGATTGCTCAGCCTCGTCTGCCATCTCGCCTTCGAGACGAGTGTCTGGCCGCAGGAGGCCAGCGCCTGGGCCGCGATACTCCTGCTCGGCATCGGGCCGGTCGGGGCCGCGTTCTACCTCTGGGACATCGGCTGCAAGCGCGGTGACGTGCGCCTCCTCGGCGTCGCGGCCTACGCGGCGCCGGTTCTCTCGACGTTGATTCTCGTAGCGGCGGGCTATGCGCCGGCCCGGCCGGCGCTCGCCCTGTCGTGCCTGCTCATCGTGGCCGGCGCGCTGTTCGCCGTGCGCGCCTCGCGGACGGCGTGACGCGTCAGGCGCGGGGGAGGGGGCGCCAATCCGGCGGGGCGAGTTCGAACCCGGCGAAGTCGAAGCCCGGCGCCACGGTGCACCCGACGAGGGTCCAGGCGCCGAGGCTGGTGGCCGTCTGCCAATGGTTGGCCGGCACGACGAATTGCGGCCGCTGACCCCGCCCGATCTCCGGGCCGAGATAGTGAGCCGAGGCGTCGTGCCCGTTCGGGCTCACGCTGATCACGAGGGGCGCGCCCGCGTACCAATGCCAGATCTCGGCGGCATCGACCCGGTGCCATGCCGAGACCTCGCCGACATCGAGCAGGAAGTAGATCGCCGTGCCGACCGAGCGACCATCCGCGCTGCGGGGATCGCGGAACGTCTCCTTGTAATGCCCGCCCTCCGGGTGCGGCTGCAGCCCGAGGGCCTTGATCACCTCGGCTGCGCTCATGGAGGCGATGTCCTGCATGGGGTCCGGATCCTCTCCGCGCGTCGTCCGCGCCCGCTATGCTTAGGGCGAACGCGCGCCGCCTCCCAGCCTTGTTCCCCTTCGGTTCGGATGATACCGGCCGCAAACCCCATTTCCCGAGCCGATCCCGTGTCACAGAACCCGAACGTCCGCCTCCATCGTGGCGACCTGCCCGCCTCCTACGATCCCGGCGCCTCCGTCGCCATCGACACGGAGACGCTGGGGCTCAATCCGCACCGCGACCGGCTCTGCGTGGTGCAGCTCTCGACGGGCGACGGGACGGCGGACGTCGTGCAGATCGTCCCCGGCGGCCCGGCCCCCGCGAACCTGATCCGGGTGCTCGGTGACGAATCGGTTCTGAAGCTCTTTCACTTCGCCCGGTTCGACCTCGCGGTGCTGTTCCACCGGCTCGGCGTAATGCCGACGCCGGTCTACTGCACCAAGATCGCCTCCAAGCTCGCCCGCACCTACACCGACCGGCACGGCCTGAAGGACGTCGTGCGCGAGACGGTGGGCGTCGATCTCTCGAAGCAGCAGCAGAGTTCGGATTGGGGGGCGGACACGCTCACCCAGGCGCAACTCGATTACGCCGCCTCCGACGTGCTGCATCTCCATGCGGCCAGGGCGAAGCTCGATTCGATGCTCGCGCGCGAGGGGCGCACCGATCTGGCGGAAGCGTGCTTCCGGTTCCTGCCGTCGCGCGCCCGGCTCGACCTGCTCGGATGGGACGAGGCCGATATCTTCGCCCATAGCTGAGGTCGAAAGCTCTACACTGCGACCATAGAGCCGCGGAGGACTGCGGATTCGCGCTTTATCCGAGTGGGGGTGAGGTTTTGCGGTGACGGTTTCCGTTCAGGATACTGATAGCCTGAACGGGCCCGAGCTTAGCAACTGGGCCAGATCCTCCTCGCCGGTCGCTTCCCGATCAGTCCGGCGAGGAGGGTCCGTCGGAACCTCACGTCAATGTCCGCACCCCCTGTGGGGTGGCGATCCGGGCCTCGAACCGCAGGATCTCCCCGCGTTCGATGGCGATAAGCCAATCGAGATCGAGAGACGCGTGGAGCGCTCTCACCCATGCCGGATCGGGATGCGTGAGAGAGACCTGTTCCAGGCTCGCTCCGAGGTCCGGCATCGATCGCGCGGGATTGCCGCCCGGACCCCAATCGATCACACACGGCGCGGCGCCGTCGGCCGGCCAAGCGCCGTCCGCGCGGAGACCGAAACGCCACGATAGGCCGCTGCGCGACACGGTGACCGGCTCCCCCAGCAGAGCCCGGTGAGGCGCCAGAACGCCGTCGAGGTCGCCGGTGCGAGCCACGAAACCGCGCAACCGCCGCCCGGCATCCCAATCCGCCCACACGGCTGTTCGATCGCTCAGGCCGAACCATCGCGCCCGCTGCGGCCGGTCCGCGTCGGGATCGACCGCGATCACCTCCAGAAACGTCGCCTCGCTCAGGCGAAGGAGGTGGTTCCGCGTGCCCATCTCGCGGTGTCGTCCCCCCTCGGGCATGTCGATGCCGAGGCAGGCGCGGACATGCGCGACACCCTCGGCGAGATCCGGGGCCACGACGACGAGGTGGTCGAAGATCAAGGTCCCGGCTTCCCTGTCACCCCCTCCGCGGGTCGAGACTGCGAAGGGGAGGCCGCGGATGCGAGACCCGCGGCCCTTGCCCCATCAGAGCGAGTAGTACTGCACGAACTAAACGAGACAATCCGTAAGATGCTGATCGGACAGAAAAGACATCTTCCCGCTTCGGTCTGTCATGTCCATATCTGATACGCGTCTGATGGAAAGTGCGCACAAAAGACACGGATCAGACAGATGCGCACCGGTTTGCGCACAATGCTCAAGCGTCTTCAAGGTGGAGGCTCCCGGCTGAGATCGCCTCGACGGCGTCAGCGAGCCCATCGGGGGAATGCTTGGCGTAGACGGCCTCGACCATGGCGACGGTGTTGCCCAGGATCCCGGCGATCTTCCACAGCGGCACGCCCCGCCGCGCCATCCACGTCGCTGCGGTGTGGCGTAGGACGTGGGGCGACACGCCCGGCACGCCGGCCGTCTCCGCGACGTCGACCAGCGCCATGTAGATCGCGCGCTGGGCGTCGAGCACGTACTTCGAGTTCCGCTCGGCATAGGCCCGCTCCAGCACCGGGCGCAGGGCCTTGGAGATGGGCACGCTGGGGCGCCGCTTCTTCGTGCGCGCGTCGCCCGCTCGGTGGTAGTGGATCACGCCCGTTTCGAAGTCGACTTGGTCCCACGTCAGCATCTCGATCACGCGGGTACGGGCGCCCGTCTCAATGGCGAGCATCAGGAAGCGCTCGACCCGGCCGAGCCGCCCGTCGCGGCGCAGCGCGCGAGCAGCCACGACGAGCTTGGCGAACTCCTCCTGCCGCAGCCAACGGTCCCGCGATTCCGAGGGCGACACGGGCATCTCGACGTCGACCCGGGCGGTCGCGGGCAGGCGCTTGCGCTTGACCGCGTGATTGATCGCAGCCCGCGCCTTCGTGAGTTCGAGCCATATCGTGCCGTCGACAGCTTTCTTGCCGAGCCGCCCGGCGCGCCGGTCACGCGCGTATTTGTCGAAGTGGGCTTGCCCGACGTCGGCAGCGGAGAGGGCGCCGAACTCCTGCTTCAGCCGCCCGGCCATGGCCGGCACGCGCTTCTCGCTCGGCGTGCCAGTGACGACCTCCTCGACGTACTGATCCCACACCTCAGCGAAGGTCAGCCCCGCCGCCGGCCGCTTCTCGCGTTGCTTCTCGCCGACGAGCCAGCCGCCGAAGACCTGCTGCGCTGTAGCGAGATCGCCAGTCCGCGTTGAAACGCGGAGAGTGCGCCGCCCCTCGATCCAGTGGATGTAGTAGCGCCCGTTTTCGTGCAGTTCGAGTGTGGGCGCCGCAGGCATCGCTCAGTCTCCAGAAAGGCGTCGAAGTCGATTTGGCGCACGAAGACCGGCCTGCCTGGGATGAACGCCAAGCGGCCCGCGTATCTCAGCTTGCGCACCTTAGAGACGGAGCAGCGCAGCAGCGCGGCGACGTCAGCTTCGGTCAGCAGCGTCGGCGTCATCTTCGGCCACGAGTTGATAGACCTTTACGGCCGTGCCGCTTCGGACCAGCCGGTTTACCTGCAGCCACGCGAAGCCGGGCCGATTCTTGGCCTCCGTGATGTTGAGGGCGGCCGGCGCGCGGTGCATGGCCTCCTCGACATACTGATCGGTCAGCTTGTGGATCTCGACGCCGAGCGCCTGCGCCATACGGCTCAAGTTCTCCCGAGTGGGGAAGCTCGTCTCGTTCTCGGTCGTGTTGACGACATTCCGGTTCAGCCCAGCGCGGCGGGCGAGTTCGGCTTGCGACCAGCCTCGATCGCGGCGCATCTCGGCGATCCGGCCCGCGATCATGTGCAGCTTCGCCTTGCGCACCGCATCGTCGGCGGGTGCGTCGGGCAGGCGGTCCACAAGCCCGTCAGACGCAACCTCAGACACGTCGTCAGCCTCAGCGTTCATGCTCGTTGTCCGTTTCGTCTGTCACTATCGGACCTGTAAGACATTTTGTCCGGGACTGCAAATCGCAGCGTTGACGGCGGACATTTTGTCCGTTAGCTATCATCCAATCAGACAGAGGCGGACATGGCCCGGTTCAACAGCAAGAAGTTTCTCGCTCGGTATTTCCCGGACATGGCCGGCTTATCGAGCCTAGTGACCGCCTACGGTTTCGACGCGCCGCAGGCTGCCGCGCTGGAGAAGTGGCGCAGCCGCGAGACGGTGCCAGGGGCGTGGCTGCCGGTGATTCTCGGCGTCCTCGAACTTGAACACGGCGCCCCCGTGTCTATCCTGCCCTTCATTGATCGTTGAGGACGCCATGTGCTTACGCGCTGCTGACGTGCAGATGTATTGGCGTTTCTCCGCTTTGATGCGGCACGGCCTTGAAGCTGGCTGGGCTCCCGCCGCCTTGGAAGAAAGCTACGACGAGATCGCGAGCCTCGCGCTCCACACGAAACACGACGGGCTGCGCCAGCAGTGCGAATCGCTGATGGCCGAGTTCTGCGCCGCTCGCGACGCCGAGATTACCCGCGAGCCGTTCTACGACGATCTGCAGGGAACCTCTCACGCAGTTCCACTCGTGGCCGGCGCGCTCGCGGTGTGGCTGCGGTGAAGATTCTGGGGATAGATCCGGGCGCGAAGGGCGCGCTCGCGCTGGTCGACGGACATTCCGTCAAGCTGTTCGAAATGCCGAAGCTGTCGGTGCAGCGCGGCCGGAGCAGCAAAGACGAGGTCGACGGCTACGCGCTAATGGACATCTTGTCTGATATGTCGCCGGACGTGGCTTATCTGGAGCAGGTCGGCGGCATGGACGGTCAATCCGCGAGCGCCGCGTTTAACTTCGGTCGCGCCGCCGGGGCCGCCGAATACCTGTTGATGGGTCTGCGGATCAGACACGTTCGCGTCCCACCGACCGTCTGGAAGCCCGTCTTCAAGATCCGCGGCGGCAAGGACGACGCCAGGATGCACGCCATGCGGCTGTGGCCCGACGCTGCCGCCGAGTTCCGCCGCCGCCGCGTCGACTTCGCGGAGGCAGCCCTGATCGCCGAGTACGGACGCCTGCAGGAGCGTGACCATGACCTCTTTGACTGACGATGCCGTTGAACAGGCGAAGACCGAGATCGCCAAGCGGCGCGCCGGAGTCGCGGACGGTGCGGAGGTGTCGAGCGTCAATCGTCTTGACGATTCGGTGCAGGTCGACCTCGTCAGCGTGTTCCTCGACCGAGGCGTACCCACGGTTCTGTTGCTGCCGGCGGGCGGCAAGATGATGAAGGCCCGCCTCTCGCCCGCGCTGCTGGGCTCGCTGATCGCGGGCCTGGGGGCCACGGCCGGCGCGCTGATCGGCTCGCGCTGATGCCCACACCCTTTCCGCACCAGATCGAAGGCGGCCAGTTCCTCGCGTCCGGCGGGGTGCTGCTGGCGGACGAGCCCAGGGTGGGCAAGACCGGCGCCTCGATCATCGGCCTGGACCTGATGATGGCGCGCCGCGTGCTCGTCGTCACCACGGCGACCGGCCGGGCCAACTTCGGCCGCGAGGTGCGGGAGTGGCAGGCGTTTCCCCGTCGCGTGCAGGTTCTCTACGGCGCGACGGAGAAAATCGATTCCGAGGCCGACGTGCTGGTCGTGGCATGGTCGATCGTGGCGGACAAGCGGCTCAAGCCCAGGCTGGAGACGTGGCCCGCCGAAGTCGTGGTGCTCGACGAGAGCCACTACGCCAAGAGCTTCGACGCCAAGCGCACCAGCGCCGCGATGATGCTCGGCGCCAAGGCCGACCGAGCGATCTGCCTCTCGGGCACGCCCATGCCGAACTCGCCCCTCGACCTGTGGCCGATGCTGCGCACCTTCGCGCCGGATCGTGTGTCCGATCTGTCCTACGACAAGTTTCTCGACCGCTACTGCGTCGTCCGGCGGAAGTTCATTGCGGGCGAGTGGAAGCCGATCGTGCTGCGCGGCAAGAACGAGGCCGAGTTGAAGCAGCGCCTCGACGGCTTCGCCCTCCGGCGCACCCAGCAGGACGTCGGGATTCGCGAGCCCATCTACGCCACCCTGGCGCTCGACCCGGGCAGCTTCAACGGCAAGGACTACCGCGCCGCCCTGTCCGAGATCGAGGATGCCGACGAGATCCTGACCGCCGCTGAGACCGGCGACACGGCGACGCTCGAACAGCACATGGGCACGCTCCGGCGCGTCACCGGGCACATGAAGGCCTTCGCGGTCGCGGAGGTCGTCAAGGAGGAGATCGCGGACGGGCGCATGGACCGGGTCGTGCTGATGTGCTGGCACACCGACGTCGTCGAATGCCTGCGCGACGCCCTGCGCGATCTCGGCGTCGTCACCCTGACCGGCGCCACCCCGGCCCGCGAGCGCGCCGCCACCGTCGAGGCCTTCCAGAGCAACCGCGCCCGCGTCTTCATCGGCCAGATGATCGCGGCGGGCGAGGCGATCGACCTTTCCGTTTCGAGCGACCTGATCTTCGTGGAATCGAGCTTTACGCCGAAGGACATGAAGCAGGCCGCCCTCAGAATCACCAATCACGCGCAGAAGAAGCAGTGTTTGGTGAGAGTTGCCGCGTTGGCGGGCTCGATCGACGAGACGTTGACGGCGGTTCTAGTGCGCAAAGTCGCATCCATTCGAGAGGTCATGCCGTGATTAGCATTCACATCGAAGCGCACCCGGACCGGGGCGATCTGGAGACCCAGATCAAGCAGTCGTTAGCCGCCATCGGCTTCTTCCGCACGCCGAGCATCGGCGCGCAGATGACGTCCGGCTCGTCTGATATGTCGTCCGACGCTACCGAGACGAAGGCCGAGCCCGCCAAGCGCGCGCGCAAGGCGGCCGACAAGCCGCAGCCGACCCCGCCGGCCGATCCGGCCCCCGAAGCCGCCGCCCAGGACGCCGCCGACGAGGTGGCCGAGCAGCAGGCCAAGGCCGAAGCGGCGAAGGAGAAGGCGGTCGCGGAAGGCAAGGCCGAGCCCACGGCCGCCGTCGTCTTCACCGCCGACGATATGCGCAGCGCGGCCGGCGCCTACGCCAAGGCCTACGGGATGCCGGCGGCCCAGGAGGACGGCGGCAAGATCATCGCGATCGAGGGCATCAAGGCGCTGTCGAAGGTGCCGGAGGACCAGATCGCGGCGGTCACGCAGCGCTTCCGCGACGCGCTGGAGCAGAACCCCTACGGCCGCGAGAAGGTGGCGTGATGGCCGTCCTTCACGCCTTCGGGCTCATCTTCGGCGGCGCGCTGATCCTGTTCGGCGCCGCCGGACTCAACGCCTATGCGCGGCGCTGGGGCGACGACGAGGTGACGCAGCGGGACTACCTGCTCTACGGCGGCTCGGCCGCCTTCGCGGGTGCGTTCCTGCTGATGGCCGTCATCGCGACCATGGGGCGCGCCTAATGTCCGCCGGCCACGCCCAGCGGGCGCACGCGACATGGTCCGCCAGTGCCAGCGGGCGCCTCTGGGCGTGCGCCGGCAGCCTCACCCTGGCCGCCACCTCGACGATCGGCGACGTCGAGAGCGAGGCGGCGGCCTGGGGCACCGCCTGCCACGAGGTCTCGGAAGCTTGCCTGCGCAGCGGGCAGCAGGCCGAGGAGTGGATCGGGCGCTTCGTCGTGACGAAGTCCCATCGCATCGAGGTCGACGAGGAACTGGCCGAGACGGCGCAGGTCTACGTCGACTACGTCCGCAAGGCCTCCCAGGCGGGCGCCTTGTGGATCGAGCAGCGGTTCAGCCTCGCCGCGCTCGGCCCGCCGTTCGATGCCGGAGGCACGGCCGACGCCGTGGTCTTCGATGCGGAGGCACGCACCCTGGAGGTCATCGACCTCAAGGGCGGGCGCGGCGTCCGGGTGGAGGCCAAGGAGAACAAGCAGGCCCGCACCTACGCCCTGGGCGCGGTCCTGGCGAATCCTGGCCTCGACGTCGAGTGGGTCAAGTCGACGATCGTTCAGCCGCGCATGGCCCACCCCGAGGGGCGGGTGCGATCCGAGACGATCCACCTCGCCGACCTGATCGACTGGACCGGCGAGCTACGGGAGGCGTGGGACCGCGCCGCTGATGCGCAAGTCGATTACGGCGCTGGCCCCGTCGATTCCGAAGCGGCCGAGGAGTGGGCTCGCGCCTATCTCTCCCCCGGCGACCACTGCAAATTCTGCCCGGCGGCTGGCTTCTGCCCGGCCCTGGCCGCTCGTGCCGAGGCCGAAGCCAAGCGCTTCTTCAAGGACGAGACCGGCGCCGAGCAGCCGAACACGACGGACCGGCTGGCCCCCGAGGAGGTCGCCCGGATCCTCGACAACGCCGACATGATCCAAGACTGGCTCAACTCGGTCCGGGCCTATGCTCACCGCCAGGCCGAAGGCGGCGTCGTCATCCCGAACTACCAGCTTGTCGAGAAGCACGGCCGCGAGGCCTGGCGCGACGGCGCGGACGAACAGGTCCGGGCCATGCTGGAATTTCTCGACGTGCCCACGGGCACCTACCTCAACGCTCCCAAGCTGCGGACCCCGAAGCAGGTCCGCAAGGCGCTCGCGCCGGAGCACGCCAAGCTGATCGACGGTCTGTCGATCACGCCCACTGTCGGCACCTCCCTGGTCCGGCAGGACAAAACCGTGCGGGAGCCGGTCGTACCGGCCGCGCACAAGTTCTTATCCGCTGTTGAAGACTGAAAGGCACTGACATGACGTCCCGTACCGAGAATTTCCGCGCTCCCTTGGCTCGCCTGTCGCGCTGTAACCTGTTCAAGGCCCGCGCCCGCAATGAGAAGGAGCGATTCGAAGTTAATCTGATCTTCCCGAAGTCCACGGACTTAGGTGAGATCAAGAAGGCGATCATCGAGGCCGCGACCGCCGAGTGGGGCGAGAAGGCCAAGACGCTCCTGCAGAACGGCGCGATCAAGCAGCCGATCCTCGACGGCGACGGGCCGCAGGGTGTCTCGAAGAAGTCCGGCGAGCGCTACAAGGAGCTCGAAGGCATGTACTTCATCCGCTGCGCCTCGAACCTGCAGCCCGCGCTGTTCTCCAAGAAGATGACGGCGGCGGTCGAGGGCACGGACCTCTACTCCGGCTGCTACGGCTACGCCGTGGTTCACGCCTACACCTGGGAGAACGCCGAGAACGGCAAGGGCGTGTCGATCGGCCTGTCCATGGTGCAGATGGTCCGCGACGGCGAGAAGCTGGGCGGGGGCGTCGCCGATCCCACGAAGTACTTCGAGGCGATCGACGACGACGGCGAGGCCGCCTCGGATGGCGGCACGGGCGACGGCGCTGGCGCGCTGTTCTCCTGAGCGTCTGATCCGTCATCCGACGACGGCGCGCTGTGAGGCGCGCCGTCTCCCACCGCAGCAGGAGCACCACCATGAACTGGCTTAAAGACCACCCCTACGCCAATCCGAAGCGGCGCCTCACGGGCCGTCAGCGCGCCTACGTGTTCCGTGACAAGCGTGGCAACACGCTTTTCATCGGCATCGAGGATCGCTCGCGGTGGCTCGCGCACCAGGGCAACCGCGAAATCACGCGCCGCGCCGCCCAGATCGCCTCCGGTCGTCTGGAGGTGTCCCGTGGCTAAGAAGGCAGAGCCCGGCGTCGGGCACAACAGCGGTGAAGGCGTCGCCGCCGACGAACTGAAGCAGTTCATCGAGCGCATCGAGCGCCTGGAGGAGGAGAAGGTCGGCATCGCCGGGGACATCAAGGAGGTCTACGCCGAACTCAAAGGGCGCGGCTTCGACGCCAAGGCCATCCGGGCGATCATCCGGGCGCGCAAGCAGGACCACAGCGAGCGGCAAGAGTTCAACGCGATCTGCGAACTCTACTGTCAAGCGCTCGGCATGGAGAACCTGTTCTCGTGAGCCGGTTCTTCGACCGCATTCGCGGCTGCCCGGCCTGCGCGATCATCGTCTGGGCCGCGATCATGGCGCTCGTCTACTGCGCGATTGCGTGGTGGGCCCTGTCCGGCCCCGTGCCGAAGGTCGACGCCCGTAGCCGCACGGCTGGGGCGCCGTTCTGCGACGAATGAACGGCCTGCCGGATCAGCCGTGGCACGCCGAGGCCATCCGCCTCGCGAGCCTCGGCGTCACCAAGGAGGAGATCGCCTTCGCTGTGGGGCGGTCCCTCTACACGGTGCAGAAGCTCCTCCTGCCCAACACTCGGGCGAACGTTCAGGAGCGCCTACGCCGCCGGCACCACCGCCGAATGGAAGACCCTGCGTGGCGCGAGCGCGAACGCCTGCGCCACCAAGCTCGCCGTGCCCGTCAGAAGGAAGCCACCCAATGCCCACCCATGAAGACGACCTCCCGGGATACCTCCGCGACGCCTACGCCGGGGCCATAGAGCACGGCCTGCTGCAACTGAACCTCACCCGCATCGGCGCCGATGGCACCCGCCAGTGGCAGTGTTCCAGCCGCTTCCCCCGCTCCGGCGGCTACCACATCTCGATCGAGGCCGACCCGTTCGACGCCATCATGGGCGCGCTCGGGGCGTGGCGGCGTGTCGAGGGCGCGGTTCCGGCTCCAGCCCCGCAGGAGGAGCCCGGTGAGGGGCTGTTCGACTGATGCCCTACCCCCGCAGCGCCGTCACGTTCCACGTCAGCGCCGTCGACCCGGCCGCGACCGCGACCAGCGCCGCGGTCTGCAGCGTCACGGTCCCGTCCGCCGTGACTCGGGCCGACGTCACGATCAGCCCCGCGGGGAGGGCGCTCTGCGGCTCCACGACGACCCGCTCGCCCGCCTTCAGCGTGTCTCCTGTCTTGGCCGGCGTCAGCGGCGACAGGGTGATCGTGCCGGACGTCGCGAGCGCCAGCGCCGGCACCTTCGCGCTGGCCGTGAAGGCGGCGGCCTGCTTGGGGGCGGCTTCGAGAGCCGCTACGCGAGCCGCCAGCGCCGCCGCGGCCGTCTCGGCGGCCGTAACGCGCGAGGCCAGGGCGGTCGCCGCGCTCTCGGCAGCCGTGACACGGGAGACCAGCGACGTCACGCCCGCCTCGGCGGACGCCATGCGCGAAGACAGGGCGGTGATCGTGCTCTCAGCCGCCGCGGTCCGGGTCGTCAGCGCCGTCGCGGCCGTCTCGGCGGCCGTGACGCGGCCCGCCAGCGCCGCGGCGGCAGCTTCGTCCTGCGACAGCCGCGCAGCCGTGGCGGTGTCGACCTTCTCCAGGGCCCCGGCCCGCGTCGCGAGCGCCGCCACCGCGCGCTCTACTGCGGCGATCTCCTCCATCATGGCTCCGAGGACCTGGGCCTGCGCGGCGACCGTGGCGCCCGTCGCCGCCAGCGTGGCCTTCAGGGCGTCGAGGCGCTGCCCGAGATCGGTGGCCGCCGCCGTCGTGCCTGCCTCCAGGGCGCGCACACGGGCGATCATCGGCGCCAGGAATCGCGCCCGCGTCGCCTGGACCGGCGGGCCGTCCGGCATCGTCATAAGGATGGGCGTCGTGGTCTCGTTCGGCGCGCGCATGATCGTCGAGACGACGAGCCGGCAGCCATATCCTACCGCAGGAGCTTCGTCGGCCATGGGTGTCTCCTCTGTCACCAGACGATCGGACGTAGCATGACAGACCTGCACATTGATTTCGAGACGAGGAGCCCGGTCGATCTCAAGATCGAGGGCGTCTATCGCTACATGGAGCACCCGGAGACGGAGCCGCTGATGGCGAGCTACCGCTTCGATGACGGGCCCGTGCGCCGCTGGCGCCCGCCCGAGCCGTGCCCGCCCGACATCGTCGCCCATGCCGGGGCAGGGGGCCGGATCGTGGCTCACAACGCGGGCTTCGAGCGCCTGCTGTGGTCGATGGTTCTGGTATCCAGATACCGTTGGCCACCGGTCGACGTGGAGCAATTCCGCTGCACGGCGGCCCAGGCCGCAGCCCTGTCGCTGCCGCGCGATCTCGCGCGCCTGGGCACGGCCCTGGGGCTGGCCGACCAGAAGGACACGGCCGGCAAGAACTACATTAACAAGTTCTCGAAGCCCTGGAAGGCCAAGAAGGGAGAGAACGCCGATGCGTAACCGATTTGGCGGCCCCTGCTACCGGTGCGGGCGCTACGTGGCGCCGGGCACAGGGCACTTCGAGAAGCACCGCGGCGGCTGGCGCGTCCAGCACGCCCTTCGTCTCGGGCACGGCGCTGTGCGCTGTGAGGACGTGCAGGAGGAGAAGGGCAGGCAATGAACACCCTCTGGAACGAGCCCGCTGACCACACCGCCGACTTCGAGGCCTTCCACGCCTATTGCGATCAGGACGTGCTCACCGAATGTGCGGCCGACCGCCGGATGATGCCGCTGCGCCAGGAATGCCAGGAGGCCTACTGGCGCAACGAGCGCATCAACGACCGCGGCATTCGCGTCGACGTCGAGAGCGCCAAGGCCGCCCTGCTCCTCGTGCAGCGCGCCAAGGCCGTGCTCGACCGGGAGATGCGGGAAGTGACCGACGGGGCCGTCACCGGCTGCTCCAAGGTCGAGGACATCAAGGCGTTCTGCCGCGAGCGGGGCAACGACAAGGATCGCTTCGACAGCCTCGCCAAGGCCGAGATCGAGGACATGCTGGAGGACGACACCCTGCAGCCCGAGATCCGCCGCGTGCTGGAGCTTCGCCAGGAATACGCCAAGACCAGCACCGCGAAGATCCAGGCCTTCCTCAACCGCGCCGGCCGGGACGGTCGAATCCGCGGCTCGTTCCTGTTCCGGGCGGCGGGCACGGGGCGCTACTCCTCGACCGGTGCGCAGGTCCACAACCTGCCGCGTCCTCGGAAGGTGTTCGGCGATGCCGACCTCGACCCCGCCACGCTGTTCGCGGCGATCCGCACGGCGGACCCTGCCCACCTCCGTTTCCTCTACGGCGACGACCTCGGCAAGCCGCTGTGGCTCGTCTCGGACGCGATCCGCGGCTTCCTGTGGGCCGCACCGGGCCACGACCTGATCGCCGCCGACTACAGCGGCATCGAGGGTGCCGTCGCCGCCTGGGTCGCGGGCGAGCAGTGGAAGGTCAAGGCGCTATTCGACCTGATCGCCGATCCGAAGCTGCCCGACATGTACCGGCGCGCGGCGGCGGGCATCTTCAACACGACGGTCGACCTCCTCGACAAGAAAGATCCCAGGCGCCAAGTCGGCAAGGTCTCGGAACTGTCGCTCCAGTACCAGGGAGGGGTGGGCGCGTTCCGGTCCATGGCGCGCAACTACTCCCTGAAGATCCGGCCCGTGTTCGAGCCCGTGTGGGAAGCGGCGGACCCGGAGCGCCGGGAGAAGGCCGAGAGCCGCTACGAGGAGTGCAAGGCCCGCAACGAACTGCTGACGCAGCAGCTATGCCGCGAGGAGTGGCTGGCGGCCGAACTCGTGAAGGTGGGCTGGCGCGCGACGCACCCGGCGATCGTCGCGGCGTGGAAGGCGCTCGAAGCCGCCGCCCGAGGTGCGGTCGACGCTCCCGGTAGCCAGTGCTCGGCCGTGAAGTGCTCGTTCCTCGTCGCCAAGGGCTTCCTGTGGTGCCGCCTGCCGTCCGGCCGCTGCCTCGCCTACGGGCGCCCGCAGGTCCGTGAAGTCGAGGTGCCGTGGGCGGACAAGGCGCTGACGCCGGAGCTTCGCGAGAAGCGCCCCGTCGTGACGGCGCGCGGCGTGGACAGCCAGACGAAGCAGTGGGTCCGCTACCCCCTCTACGGCGGCCTGCTGTTCGAGAACGTCGTGCAGGCCATCGCCCTCGACCTGCTCGACAACGGCCTCGCGCTGGCCGAGGAGGCGGGCTACCCCGTCGTCGGGCACGTCCACGACGAGATCATCGCGGAGGTGCCGCGCGGTTTCGGTGACGTCGGCGCCTTCGAGCGGCTGATCTGCCAGCTACCGGCATGGGCGGACGGGTTGCCACTCACGGCGGGCGGCTGGCGGGGCAAGCGCTACCGGAAGGACTAGCCGCAGGGCTAGAAGTTGCGGCTGTCCTCGACCATGAACCCGCCGAAATCGGTGAACGTCATGCGGCCACCCGCAGGCACCGTGACGTTGGCGCCGCCCTTCAGGCGCAGGTTGCCACTGTGGACGAGCGTCGTGACGGCGTCGAGGAAGTAGACCTTGACCCGCTGCCCAATGAAACTGTCGGAAAAACGCGTGATCGACGTGGCCGCCGTGTTGGCGGTTGTCCACAACCCCGAGCGATCGTTGCCTACGGACGGCGTGGCGCTGTTGACGGCGAGGCCCTGGACCAGCGACGGCATGACGCCCGAGAATCGGTTGCCCTTGCCGATGGTGGGATCATAGCCGATCGGGTTCAGGCCTGGCACCATGTCCGCGTCCACACCTTGCAACCGGCACCTGTCCGTGGTGCCCGCGAGGTAGACCAGCGATCCGGCCGCATTCTGCCAGCCTTGCGCCTGCACGCCTCGAACCGACACGCCGATGCAGTTCGTGAGCTTGACGCCCGTAAACGCGCCGCCGTCGTTCCCGCTCCGGCTATCCCCGATCTGGATATTGGAGATATATCCGTAAGCTGCGTTCTGTATATCCAAGGCATTGAAGTCATTGCTGTCGCCGAAAAGCTTATAGAATAGCCCTCGGCTGATGTCGATCTGGCTCTTGAAGTTCGTCCTTACGCAGGACTTTCCGGCATTGATGTGGACCGGCCCGATAAACAGACCGGGATCTGCGTCCGTGCCGATCAGGTCGATGCCGTAATCGACGTCCACGATCTCGCCGGAATGAACGCCCAGCCCCTCCGTGTTCAGACCGTTGGTCGCCCCGCCGGGGTCATAGATGCCGCGCTGCGCGTAGGTCGCGAAGATGTCGTAGATCTGGGTGGCGAAAGAGTAGCGTAAGGTGATCGGGTTCTGCGCACCCCGTCGATTCTCCACCGCCCCGGTAAAGTGGAACCCGGAGATGATCGCCTGCCATGCGTTGCTGATATCGGCACCGTTCAGGAAGTAGTTCTGCCCGGTGACGTCGCTGTTGCCCGCGCCGACGAAGCTGAGATCCCGCAGGGTCAAGCTGCTGTACTGGTAGAAAGGCGACGGGCCTGCGCTCGTACCGGCGAAAGCGAGGACGAGCGGCGGCGCAACTCCGGGTCCGGCGGCCGCGAACTCGACGCCCTGAACCGCGATCTGCGCGCCGATCCGCTGCTGCGTGACTTTCAGGAGAGATCCCGCCCCTGTCGCGCAGACGATCCGGCCCGTGCCGCGATGCGGGGCGACGAGCGAGAAGGGCTTCGTGGTCGAGATAACCCGAGGCGTGGTCAACGCCCAGGTCCCCATCGGCACCTCGATCTCTACAGCGCCGGTTCCGGTGTCGGCGCTGCGCGCGAGCGCCGCATTGAAGATGCGGTCGTTGTCGACCTGAGACGCCCCCCATCCACCGTCTTGCGCCAACGAAAAACGCGAGGCGGTGATCTGGTCGCGCGTTGCGGGAACCGCCGCGACAGTTGGGGGCGTATACGTGTTCGATGCGGCGCTGATGGCGCTCCGAGCGGTCGCCTGATCCACCGATTTGGCGACGGCCTTGCCCACCGCGCCGGCATCGACCAGACCATCGACGGTCGTTGCTCCGGGATCACCCTGTACGCGGCCGATGTACGTCCACGGCACGGGTGCGCCTGGACCGGCGAAAGCGTATCCGTCACCTGCGCTGTACGACCGTCCGGTCGCGTCCTTGCCTGCGCCGTCCATGACCCAGATGTCGCCGCGCACCGCAGTGAGCGTCGGGAGCGCGGCGTAATTGGCGACCCGCCCCTTCATGGTGACGTTGCCGATCCCGGCAATCACGCCGGCCAGGGCGTCGAGCTCGGTGTCGACCCGCTGACCCGGCAACGAATCCTTCGGCCGGTTGGCCTGAAAACCGGCAAAGCTGAATTGGCGCTGGTAGGGAGGCATCGTCTGACGGTCCGGCTGCTGCGGGCGTGCTGCGCACCATACAGATCGGACAATCGGCAGACAAATCGGCTTGACGTCGGCGGACGGATCGGACGATAACGGTGCCACTACGGCGCCGTAGCGGCGCCGCTAAGGAGGCGCTGATGAACCGGCAAGCGCGAGGCGTGAAGCGCGTCTCGATCCGCCTGAACCCCGACACGATCAAGGAGATCGACGCCGCCGCCAAGCGCGAGGGTGTCTCACGCTCCGGCATGGTCGCGCGGCTCGTCCATCAGGGTCTCGGCCCTGGCGCGCAGGAGCGGTGCGCATGACGCCGCGCTCGATCGACGAGGCGCGCACGGCCGCGCCCAACCTCGGCTTCGCCGTCTACGCCCTGGAGCCTGCGGGCACCGTGACGCTCGAAATCCTCGACGACGGCCAGAGCTTCACCTTCGTCGGCGCCACGGAGGCCGAGGCCTGGGAGCGGGCGTTCCCCGGCCCGGCCGTCTCGCCCATCGCAGCCGCGATAGACCGGATCGAACCGGAGGCTTCGGCGGCGGTCGAGGAGCCGACTGAGAGCCTGTTCGACTGACCCAAGCCCACCACAGGAGGAACCATGCGCGTCTTCTTCGACACTGAGTTTTACGAGAACGGCCGGACGATCGAGCTCATCAGCATCGCCCTCGTGCGTGAGGACGGGGCCCGCTACGCGGCTGAGACGCGAAGCGCAAAGTTATACTGCGGGTGCGACCCGTGGTTGGTTGCGAATGTGATGCCGCACCTGCGTGGCGGCGACCGCGTCAAGGTTCGCCGCGTCATCGCCGACGAGATCCTGGCCTTCGTCGGCCCCGAGCCCGAGTTCTGGGCCTACTACGCCGACTACGATTGGGTCGCGCTGTGCCAGCTTTACGGCCGGATGATCGACCTGCCGAAGGGCTGGCCGATGTTCTGCCGCGATGTGCAGCAGATCCGCGTCGAGCGGCCCGACGTGAAGCTGCCCGAGAACAAGGGTGCGCATGACGCAATGGCCGATGCGCTATGGTGCCGCGAGGCGCACCGGCTGCTGACGGAAGCACAGCCGTCCGTTCAGCATCACGCCGTCTGATCCGTCACCCGACAACAGGAGAGCATCATGGACATCGTCGACATCGCCGGCCGCACCCGCGTGTTCGGAGCCCCGCAAGATTGGAACCCAGAGCGCGATGGAGAATGCGGGGCCCTGCCCATCCGCGACGAGATCTTCGCCGCAGGCGTCAACAAGATGGTCTCGGAATGGAAGCCGAGCGCTATCGAGATCGAGCATTTGAAGCTCGGCGCGCCGTTGCAACTCGGCATCATCGGCACGACGCATCCGGTCGTGTCGCTCGGCGTCGGCGCCGTACCGCCGCGTCCGCCCAAGGAGCCAGCGGCGCGCATGTCGCGCATTGAGGCGCTGATGCGTGATCTGGAGGCGGGTCCGTACAGCGGCATGGGTGATGAGGGGAACAACTGCATCTTCGATGACGCTCGCCGCCTGATTCTCGACCTGCTCGGCATCTCAGCCAAGCCCGCAGGCGAGCAGATTGCGGATGCCCTGACCGCGCGTTCGAAGGCGCTGGCCGCCGACATCGCGGGAGGCTCGGACGAGGCCGCCGGCTCGCTCCTGGACATGCTAGAGTTCACGCGGCGGTGGCTGCCCGAGTGCTTCCCGGCAAACGAGGAGGGGCAGATCCCATTCGCGCGGGCGCTGTGCGAGAGCCTGATGGACGCGGCCGAGGTGCACCTGAAGCGGGAGGCCGAACGGCGGCAGGACGAGGCGTGGGACCGGGCGGAAGGCGCTGCCCGGCGCGATGCGCTCAAGGACGACTGAGCCGTCCGATCCGTCACCCGACACCTCCAGCCACCCCGCAGGCCGATGAACGCCCAACCCCGCTCGCCCATCGCCCTGTCGCAGGTGCTCGACTTCCTCGCCCGCCTGGATCCGTCCGGCGGGCAAGTCCACCTCACCGCGATCAGCCAGGACGAGGAGGAGATCGCCTCGCGGCTGTTCGAGAGCATCGACGACGCCGACCTGCCGGCGTGGCTCGACGCGCACGCGGGCTGGCATCTCTATTACAGCGTCAACCGGCCCGGTCCGCACGCGCCGAACACGAAGCTGCGCAAGGATCACCTCGACGCCATCCGCGCGCTGTGGGCCGAGATCGATCCGCGCCCCGGCGAATCCCTCGACGACCTGCTCGCCCGGGTGAAAGTTCTCGAAACGGGCCCACTCCCGCCGTCCGCCATCCTCACCAGCGGCAACGGCGTCCACGTCCTCTACTTCCTCGACGCGCCGCTGGATGCCAAGGCAGAGAACGGGCGCCACCTCCGCGACGCCGAGGACGCCAACCGCGGGCTGGCCGCGGCGCTGGGCGGCGATGCCTGCCACAACGCGGACCGGATCCTGCGCCTGCCGGGCACGATGAACTGGCCGAACGCGCGCAAGCTCGCCAAAGGCCTGCACGGCGGTCCGGCCCGCCTCGTCTTCACGTCTGAGCGGCGCTACAGCCTGGACGAGATCACGGCGGTCTACCCGCCGGTCGCCGCGTCCGATCTGTCCGATTCCGAGCCTGCGATACGCGCGGCGCTGGAGGAGCTGGACTTCGACACCGTCGCCTCGACGCCGCCGCCCGCTTCCCTGGCCGAGCGGACCCGGGCACACGCCAAGGCCGCGCCGCGCTTCCGCGCCGTGCTGGCGGGCGACCTCGATCCGCCGCCGGGAGACGGCACGGCCTCTGCGTGGCGCTTCGCCCTGGCGATCGAGATGGCGGGCCGCCGACCGGACTACGACGTCAACGACTTCGGCTTCGTGGCCTTCGCCCAGGAACACTTCCACCCGTCCTCCGGGGTGTTCACGCCAAGGATGCTGGCGCGGGACTGGGCACGCGCCGTGGCGGCGGTGGAGGATCGCACGGAGCGCGACCGGAGCCTGTTAGGACCCATCCCGGACGACGAGGAGATCGACGTGTCGGCGTTCCCGCAGATCGAGGCGCCGGCCCGGGTCACGCTCTCGCTGACGGCGTTCAACGAAGCGGTCACGCTGGCGCGCACGGCGGGCCGCAAGCCGCTGGTCAAGGGCCTGCTCGACCAGGGCGCCATGACGGTACTCTACGGCGACAGCAACGTCGGCAAGACATTCGTGGCGCTCCTGCTCGCCTACCACGTCGCCAAGGGGCTGGACTTCGCGGGCATGAAGACGACGCAGGGCCATGTCGCCTACATCGCCGCCGAGGGTGGCGTCGGCGTCACGCTCCGCGCCGCGGCGCTCTCGAAGGATCTCGGGGCGTGCCCATCCTTCGACTTCGTCCTGTCCCCTGTCGACCTGTTCGATCCGAACGCCGATCTGGAGCCGCTGATCGCGCTGCTGCGCACGCTGCCCGATCTGGCGCTGATCGTCCTCGACACATTCTCCCGGGCCCTGGCGGGCGGCAACGAGAACGCCTCGGACGACATGGGGCGGATGGTCAAGCACCTCGACAGGCTCCGCGCGGCGACGAAAGCCCATCTCCTCGTCGTCCACCACACGGGCAAGGACGCCGCCAAGGGCGCTCGCGGCCATTCGCTGCTGCGCGCGGCGACCGACACCGAGATCGAGGTCGCCGAGGGGCGCATCGCCGTGACGAAGCAGCGGGATCTTCCGCGCTCGTGGCAGTCCGGTTTCGCGCTGAAGCCGGTCTCGCTGTGGAAGGACGAGGACGGGGCGGCCGTGGGGTCGGCGGTATGCGTGCTGACGGCCACCGTGGAGACGGCGCCACCCGGGACGGCAACGGCGCGGGAAGGTGAGGTCTTGGCGGCATTGCGAGCCTGTTCTGAGACGGCAGACAACGACCGGGGCGGCGTGAAGGTCGAGGAGATCGTGGAGGCCCTTGAGGGCCGCATGAACCGCGGCGTCGTGCGCACGATGGTGATGAACCTCGTGGCGAAACGGCTCGCCGTAAAGGTCGATCGGGGGTTGTGGAAGCCGTCCGACAAAACGTCCGTGACTGTCGAGGCGACGCCGCTGTTGCATCCGATCAAGGATGACGAAACGCCAGACAAAACGTCCGACGAGGGCCTTTTCGACTGAGATCGGCAAAGTGCAAGAAGTGCAACGGAAGTGCAAGACGAAGTGCAAGATGGCCGTTGCACTCGAAAGTGCAACGAAGTGCAACGGAAGTGCAAGACTGCAAGATGCAACGAAATCAACGAATTAGCAAAAGTGCAAGAAAGTGCAACGAAGTGCAAGATCGACCCCCGGCAACCCCAGACCGCAGCTAGGGGCGGGACCACCCCTTTAGGGGTGTCCTCCCCAGCGCAGGGAGCCCGCCCGTTTTGCACGTTGCACTTTGCGTCGGATCGGAATTTCCAACGCCTTTCCCGATCAGTCACGCGGCGGACAAAACGTCCGATAAGATTTTCCAACGCCTTTCCCGGAGTCAGGATTGGGTTCGTCACGTGATAGCGCCCAAGCCCCGGCCTCTCGGGGCGCGCCGCGCCGGGGCGGCTGCGGGCGCCTAGGCCGGCGGCCGTGCCCGCCGTGCGCCGCGCGGACACGCCACGGCCGGACCCCGACGCGACGGATGCCGCTAGACTTCGCAGAATGGACACGCCATCGGCCGCGGCGGGGCGGGCGGCTATCAGACAGCATCGGACGCCGCGGCGGCCGTGTACGGTCAAATTTGGCGGCTATCGGACGGTGCGTCCGTTGCGCCAGCGCCAGGCGAGCCAGCCGACAAGCGCGCCCACGGCCGCGGCGCCGACCATGCGGCCGATGTCGTGCGCCGGGTCGCCCGTTGCCGTGACGGGTAGATCGAGCATGGCGCGCACCATGGGCGTTGCGAGGATCGTCCCGGCGACGGCGCCAACGGCGATGAAAGACATCTTGTCCATTCGCCAGCTCTAGCACGCGGGACGGCGCAAACGAAAAAGCCGCCCCGGGGCGGGGCGGCTTGGCAGGTCTAGCGGGTGTCGGGGCTAGCGGTGAACGAACCACTCGACGAGGCGTGCGAGCAGCACGAACGGCAGGGCGAACAGGGCGCACACGGCAAGCGCCACGATGAGCCAGATCATAGGACGCCCATGGCGACGGCGACGGCGATGAAGGCGAGACCCGCCGTGGTGGCGGCCAGGAACTCGGCGACGGGAAGGAGAAGGGCGGAACGGGTCATGGCGTGATGGCTCCTGCGTCAGGCGACAGATCAGACGAGTTAGGCGGCGATCGCGTGCGCGTCGGAGAGATCCTCGACGACATCCCAGGCCGCACCCCAATTCGGCAGCTTCACCTCCGCGACGGGAGCGGAGCCGATACGGCCGCGACGGCAGCCGTAGGTGTCGACCTGCACGGCCCATAAAGCGACTTCGCGGGGTCGCCAGCCGTGCACCGTCTCGCGCCACACGACATAGCCTTCCGTGTGCTCGGGCAGTGAAACGCCGTCTCGCGTGGCCAGCCAACGGGCGTATTGAACCGCTTGCGCGTTGGCGCGCGGCGACTTCGGGCGTGCGCCTTGGCGGAACTGGCGTGCTTCGGCGGCGCGGTCGTTGGCGACGGCTTTACCGTACCACGACGAGGCCTTGATCCAGGCGTTACGGGCGGGTTGCTTGGGCTTGCGCATGATGGTTGCTCCTGTGTCGGGTGACGGATCAGACGGCTTGCACGACTTGGAAGCCGGCGTCGGTTAGACGGTCGTGCCAGCGACGGCCGTCCTTGTCGTGCAAAGCGTCGACGAAGGCTTGCCGGGTCTCGGCGTCGCCAGCGCGGCCGGAGATGTCATCCGGGATCTTGCGCGCGGCGGCGCCGCACGCGGCGGACGCCATGTCGTAGCCGCCGCCATGGGCGACGCCTTTGACCATTTCGACGCCGATCCAGTGGACGAAGGCGGTGACGCTGGACACGCGGCGGATCGCGACGGTGGCGACACGCTTGCCGTCTCTCAGGACAACGAAAGCGGACACGCCGCGGAAGGCCTTGTCGTGTTGATCGTAGATGATGGCGGGCATGGTGGTTGCTCCTGTGTCGGGTGACGGATCAGACAGACGGGACGAGCGGAATTGGGCAGTCGCGCGTCGTGCCGTGGATGCGGTAGTTGCGGGACGAGCCGATAGCGCAACGGCGATAGGCCTTGTCCGCCAGACGTGTTTCGTCGAGCGTGACAAGGCCTAGAACGAAGCTCGTCGGCTGGTAGCTGACGCGGCGGATGCCGTTCCATTCGCTGCAGAGCATTCCGTGGCGAAAGACGAGGCCAAGGTCGTCGTTTTCGTGAACGATTAGCGCCGCGGCCGGTGCGTCCTCAGTGGATGCCCGACACGCGCGATACCAGGTGCGGAAGGCCTTGCGCGGAGATACCGATAATAAGGGGCGGGGCTTGGCGTGGTGGAAGGTCATGGTGGGTGTCCTGTCGTGAGAGGGGGAGGCGCTTAGCGCGCCTCGATGATGCCGACCGCCAGGAAGTGCCGGCGGATCGTGTTGAGGGTCGGCATGATCGCGGAGGACTTCACGGCCGCGTAGTTCATCCGGGAGACGGCGACGCCGTCGCGGAAGCCGGTCAGGACGATGCCGGTCAGGTCGCCGGAGAGATCGCGGAAGGTGACGCTGTAGTGGGTCATGGCGTGTGTCCGTTGCGTGTGGTGACGACGGACATTTTGTCTGAACAAGCTGTGCCGTCAACCCCTCAACAGACATTTTGTCCGAAATTATGCGAGCCGGGCGGACATTTTGTCGGGCGGGTTGACGCGGCAACAGTCCGCTTGCGATAAACGGTTTACACCGTAAACCTTGCAGCCGAGGCGGAAACATGCCCGATCAATCTGGACGGCTAACCGAACAAGAGCGTTCGTTTATTGAGCACATGGTCGCGTCTGCCGACCCGGTTTATTCGGCCGAAAAGGCCGGATATGCGCATCCACGGCCATCCGCGTCCAAGCTCGTCCGGCGGCCGGAGGTGATCGCCGCGATCCGCGAAGGCGTGCTCGTCCGCCTCTACTCAGAGGGCGTGCCCGTCGCGGTGAACACGCTTTTGGAGATCGCCAGAGACGAGAAGGCGCCCAAGAATCCGCGGATCGCGGCGGCCCGGACGCTCGCGGAGATGACGCGGATGGGCGTGATCGACGGGAATGGGCTCGACAAGCCGCTGTCAGAGATGACGCGGGCCGAGCTCTCGGCCGCGAAAGATCGCGCGCTGGCCTATCTGCGGGAGCTCGACGCGCCCGTGATCGAGGGCCAGGCCATCGCCTTGCCGTCGCCGGAGCCGGAAGGCCTTTTCGACTGATTTGCGCTCAAAAAGGGCTTGTGCACGCGCTAAGTATCTGCAATCGTTGGGTATCGGATAGTACTAGAGATACTATATCACGCGGCGGACGGGGCTGGCGGGGCGATCGAGGCCCCGGGCCGGCTCGACGGCGGGCGGCTGGCCGCCGGCCGAAGGCCGGGCCCGGCCCCCGGCTACGCCCAAAACCGCGTGACGGAGACCGAGCCGGGCGCGCGTACAAAATTTCGCCGAAAAGTCGAACCGGACATATTGTCCGACGCGCCGCTCAGCCGAAAAGTCGCTCAGGTCTTCCGCAAGTGCCGATTCAGCTATGCGTTTACGCCGCCGGCAACACGGGGGCGTGGGCCCGTATTGGCGATGTCTGATACGTCACTTGACAAATCGTGAAAATCGGACACATCGTCCGCCATGCCGCGCTTCCCACTCACCGCCGCAGCTCTGGAGCATGAGGCCGAGGCGCTTGTCGTCGGCCTGCTCGACTCCCCGAGCTTCCGCAACGCCATCGAAGGGCTCGTCATGGCTTCCGTTTCCGATCTCAAGCAGGCCCTCGACGGCGCCAAGGCGTCCGTCGACAGCCTCGTCGCCCGCGTCGGCGAGAACTCCGGCTCCAACGGCATCGATCCGAAGGATCTCGACCCGATCCTCGACGAGATTTCCACGCTGCGCTCGACCGTCGAGGCGGTGACGTCCTCGCTGGAGAAGCCCGCCGCCAACGGCGCCGCGACGAATATCAGCGGGACCGGCGAGGTCGCCCCGGCTCCGGCCGTCTGATCCACGGGATCCGGCCCTTGCCTTCCAGGGTCCGGGGGCCGGATGCGGGGCTCTGCCAGTCTGCGGACTGGCGGGGCCCTTTTCAGATCAGCAGTTGTTCCAGACGATCTCTCGGATCGTCTGCCCGTCCGGTTCGGTGGTGACTGTTCGGCGGCAGGCCGACAGGGCCGCAGGCGGGCCGAAAATGTAGGTCGTCGCGTCGATCTTGGTCGGAGCGAGGGAGTGAGCGGCAGCATAGTCGCGGACGGACTTTCCAAGCCATGAGCGCTCTGTGGATTCGGTGCGCTCGGCACGGGTCTGACACCCGGCGAGCACGAACGCCGACAGGACGAGCAGCAGGGATCTCACAGGCAGCCTCAAGAGCGCGGTTTGTGCAGCACTAAGGAAGCTATCTCATGGCGATGACCCGGACCAGCCTGACGAGCCGCGTGTGGGTCGATCTCGGCCCCGTCCCCCTGACGGTGCTGACCCTGGACGATCGGCAGCCCGCCCTCGTTGTCGTCGCGGACGCGATGCCGTCGACCCTCGACGTTCCGGGCATCACCGTGTCGAGCCGGAGCGAATCCGGCGTGCCGGTCCTCGGTAACAGCGGGCAGCGCGCCTACGGGCGGGCCCTGAACTTCTCGACCGCCGTGACGGTCCTGCCCTATTCCGGCGGCGGCGCGGCGGGCTCCGGGCCGTCGAACCAGCGACCGCCGATTCCAGCGACCGGCGTGGTCTTCTACTTCGACACCGACCTGAACAAGCTGCTCTACGGGCGCGGGACGCACTTCTACGACGCGACGAACGCCCAGGTCGCCGACGTGACGCCCGCGCTGACGATCAGCGGCACGCCTCCGGCCGCCACAGTGGGGACGCCCTACAGCTTCACGCCCACCGTCAGCGGCGGGTCCGGCACGAAGACCTACAGCACGACCGGCACCCTGCCTACGGGCCTGTCGTTCTCGACGACCTCGGGCACGATTTCGGGCACGCCGACGACCGCCGGCACGTCGACCCTTGGCATTACCGTCACGGACAGTTCCGGGTCGGCGACGCTCTCGGGGCTCTCGCTCGTCGTCAGCGCCGCAGGCGGCGCGCCGACGCTGAACACCCTCACGCCGCTGTTCACCTCGGGGCGAGTGGGCTTGTCCTTCAGCGCCAGGATCAATGGGCTCACGGCGGGCTCGTCGCTGGCGCTGACCGGCGCGGGCGCGGCCGGGCTGTCGGTCTCTGGCGCCTACGTCACCGGGACGCCGACCACGCCGGGTCCGGTCAACCTCGTCGAGACCCTGGCGGGGGCGATGAACAGTCCGAACACGACGAACGGCGCGATCGCCGTGGCGGCCGGCACCGCAGCGGCGCCCTCTCCACTCTCGATTTCGGGCGCGGCCGGCACGGCGAGCGTCGGCGACACCGCCACGTTCACGCCGACCATTGCCGGCGGCACGGCGCCCTATTCGGTCGCCGCGACGGGCCTGCCGCCGGGGCGCTCCATCACCAACGCCACGACCGGCCTGACGAGCGGCGCCTACACGACCGCTGGCAGTTACACCGCCACCTATACCGTCACGGACAGCGCGGGCGCGACAGCGAGCTTCAGCCGGTCGGTGACGGTCAGCGCTGCTGCGGCCACAGCGCCCGCCGCGCCGACGATCACGCTGACGCCTGGCAGTGGGCAGGTCTCGATCGCCTGGACCGATGGCGCCAGTAACGGCGCCGCGATCACCAGCCACAAGCTCTATCGCGGCACCGTGTCGGGCTCGCGCGCACTTGTCGGGACGATCTCGACGGCCAGCCCCTACGTCGACACGGGGTTAACGAATGGGACGACCTATTACTATTCGCTCTCGGCCGTGAACTCGGCCGGCGAGGGTGCGCAGTCGAGCGAGGCGTCTACCACGCCAGTCGCGGCGGCGCAGGCCCTCAACACGATCTACACCTCGGGCCTGCTCACCAACGGGCTGGCGTCCTCGGGCATCATCAATGGCGCGACGCCCGGCTCGACCATCACGAGCAACTTGGCCGGGCTCACGGTCAACTCGGCGGCGCGGACCTATTCGTGGGACGGCACGGGCGCGGCGGGCTCGACGGCCAACGCCCTGACCGAGACGCCGACGAGCGGCACGGCCAAAAACAGCCCGGCCATCGTGCTCGCGGCCTTCACCGGCAACCTTCGGCCCTCCGGCCGCCTGTTCTTCTCGGGCGACCCGATGCTGTTCGCGATCAACGCGGGCTACGCCACCACGTCGGTGCTGCGGGTGTCCTCGGATGGGGGCGAGACGATCACCGTGGGCGCGGACAACAAGGGCTATCCTCTGGCCGTTGGCACAGCCCCCGTGGTCACGCAGCTCACCGTCCGCACCCTCACCATCACCGAGCTCAAGTCGGACAGCACCACGTCCGTCTCGACGGCCCAGATCCTCATCGTCCCGGCGCCGGTCGTGCCTACCGCCCTGGCGAAGGCGACGGCGAGCAAGCTGGTTGCCGCGAACGCCAACCGGAAGGCCCTCGTGGTCGCGCCGACGCCGCCCACCCTGTCGATCAACCTCGGCGCCTCGACGGTTAACAGCCGATCGCTGGCGGCAGGCGGGGCCATCGCGCTGACGGCGGCCTACAACTTTGGGTCCGGCCCCGGCGGTAACGCTACCCCTGGCATCGCCAACGGGGCGAACATCTACGCCGATACGACGGCGGGTCTCGGAAGCAACACCTACGGCAACGGCATGTCGAAGGCGTTTGTGTTTACGGGTAGTATCGGTTCGCATTTCGACTTCAAGTTGGCGTACTCGGGAACAAACCTGACCGGGGCGAACCAAGTGCTAATTGTCTACACGGACGATGCGGATAGCGTCGTCCCGCAGTGGTACAAAGCGACGTCCCGGCAGATGGGATACAAGTCGCAGACTTCGTACTTCGATGTTCAATTCAACACTGCGTATCCAGGCGCGAACAAGCGCGCAGTCGCGATTTTCGTACCGTTTTTGAACACAATTACGGGCCTGAACGTCGAGAGCGGCGCGACCGTGGCGCCCTATGCTGATGCTCGCCCGACCCACTACGACATCGGCGACAGCTTCATCTGGGGTCAGGGCGCGTTCGATCAAACGCTCGGCACTTCCGGCCACGTTATGATGGAGGGGACCTTCGGCTCCCTTCATTCCGAAAACGGTGGCCACCGCCAGAACGCCTTCTCCTACTCGGCGGGCACTTCCGGGCAGCAGGGCAAGCTCCCGGATCGTGTGGCCTCCAACCCCTATGGGTACGACGAGGTGACATCTTTCGGGCGGCGGGACATCGTAACGTTCCACGGCACGATCAACGACAGTGCGGTCCCCGGATACACCTCCGTATGGACCGGAGCGCAGAAGTTCGCCAACGAGAACGGCAACTTCCTCAACGGCACTGCCGCCCTCGGCAACTGGACCCTGCTCGGGTTGCGCCGCGCACGCTACGCCGCGCTCGATAGCCTCATCACGTTCGAGGTCGGCTTCGCGGCGCCCCCGGAACAGCAGTCCTCCTCCTACATCGCGATCCTGCGCAACGCCTTCATCACGGCCTTCGACGCAGACCCGCTCGCGGGCTTCATCGACGTCAACACCGGCAACCAGCGGTGGATGGGTGCGACCACGCAGACCACGGCGTTCACCGCGCCGATCGTCCCGTCAGGCGCTATCGGCTCCTCGCCGCTGTTCCCGCCGAACGCGACCACGCTGACCGGCTCCATCACCGGAGACGTTCTCTCGGTCGACAGCGTGTCGGCAGGCAAGATCGTCTCGAACCTCGTGCTGTCGGTCGGCGCCAGTATCCCGGTTCGCGTAGCCGAGGCGATCACGGGGACCGGGGGCGCTGGCACCTACCGCCTGGAATACGCCCCAGGCGATCAGGCGTCGGCCACTTACAGCAACGTGGCCTACGACTACTCGCATCCGCTCGATGCGGGCCATGCGGCCTTGGGCGGCTTGGTCAAGGGGCCGCTCGCGTTGTTTGTGGCGCAGAAGGCAGCGGCACTCGCGGCTTAGCTGCTTGTGTTGACCGTCAGACAGCACCGGGCTATTTCGTCCGATGTCCCGCCGAGGGTGGCGGGCGTTTCCTCCTTGATGACGACTAGCGGCGCCGAGGCATAGCGGCTTCGGCGCCGTCTTGTTTATGTCTGACGGTCGGCGTACAGATCGGACGCCATGTCGCTCATCGCCGCCATACAGCGCCTCGCGTCCTTCACTGCCTTCCAGCAGTCGCAAGGTGACGACAGCTTCCCCGGCACGCAGATCGATGCCGACCTCGACCAGACGAACAACGCCGTCAACGCGCTCGCCGCGAAGATCAGCGCCGTCGTCCGGGCGGACGGCAAGATCGCCAACGGCAGCGTCACCCGAAGCGCGCTTGCCGCCGATCTCCTCGTAGGGGTGGGCGCGGCCCGGCCCTGGGATTCGACGGCGCTCTACCTTGAGGACGACACGGTCACGCGCGGTTACAGCGTGTGGCAGGCGCTCAACGGCAACGCCGGCATCGACCCAAACACCGACGACGGCACGAACTGGACGCTCGTCGCAGACCTGTCCCAGGCGGTGACGATCGCCGCCGGAGGAGTGGGCCCATCTGCCCTGGCCGACGATGCCGTGACGCGGCGCGCCATGGCCCCCGGCGCAATCGGGACGGACGAGTTAGGCGACGCCACCGTGACGCGCGCCAAGGCCGCGCCCGGCTTCGGCCTCATGCCGATCGGCGCAGTGGTCGACTTTTCGGGTCTGACCCCGCCGAGCGGCTGGCTTTACGCCGCCGGGCAGGCGGTGTCCCGCACCACCTACGCCGACCTGTTCCAGGCCGTCTCCATGGCGTTTCAGGTCGACATCACGGCGGGGTCCACGGTCTTCGCCAACGCCTCGCGGTCCGTTCGGAACATAGGCCTGCGTGGCGCCATCGTCGAAGGGCCGGGCATTCCGCGCGGCGCTTACTTGGTCATCGATGTCGACGGCAACCTGACCTTGAGCGCCCCTGCGACCGCCTCTGCGGTGGCGGCGTCGGTTCGGCTTCTGCCCTACGGACAGGGCGACGGGTCGACGACCTTTTCGCTGCCCGACCGCCGGGGACGGGTGGCTTTCGGGCGTGACGACATGGGCGGCACGGCGGCCGGGCGGCTGGCGGCGCCGCTCGACGGCGGAAACCTCGCGTACTCGTCGGCGAGTGGAATCGGCGGCGTCAGCGCTGGCCGGGACCGCACCACCCTCACGACCGCCAATCTGCCGGCGACCCTTCCCGGTGGCGGTCAGATCACGGTGAGCTACCCGCAGCATCAGTATGAGACGCGCGCCAATCTGATCGCAGCATCGTCCGGCGCTGGAGGCACGCCGGTCGGGGACGTGTGGCAGGGCGTGGTGGGCAAGGCCACGGTCGCCCCGGGTCCGCAGACCTTCAGCTTCGGCAGCATCGACAACCCCGGCGGCGGCACGCCCTTCAGCATCGTCCCCCCGGCCGCAGTCTCGAATTTCATCATCTTCGCGGGTGTCTGAGATGCAGTCCCGGCTTCCCACCATCATCGCCACTTACGGCCAGCGGGCGGCGGCCGATCTCGCCCTGCCGCAGGTCGCGGTCGCGGGCCTGTTCGGCAATGGCGACGTCGAGAGCGCCGGCTACAACACGCTGCAGGAGATCAGCCCCGTCGTCGCGGGCTCGCGCGGCGGCTACGGCTGGATGCAATGGACCGGACCGCGGCGTCGCCAGTTCGAGGCGTGGTGCGCTACGAACGGGCTCAAGCCCAACGCCGACGAGGCGAACTACCGTTTCATGGCGCAGGAGCTTCAGGGCGCCGAGGCGAACGCTCTGCGCGCCCTGCGGGCCTGCACGACCGTCGACCAGGCCGCCACCGTCGTCTGCACGAAGTACCTGCGGCCCGGCGTGCCGCATCTCGACAAGCGGCTGGCTTCAGCGCGGCGGGCTTATGCCCTCCTGACGACGGGAGTTGGGCCCGCCCCGGCTGTCACCCCCGACGTCCCCGCCGTGCCCAAGCCCGCCCCCGGCCGCTGGTCCGAGGACGCGCTGCCGGCCTTCGAGGTTCGCGCGATCCAGCAGCGGCTCGTCGACCTCGGCTACCACATCGTCGGGCTGGCGGACGGCAAGTGGGGCGAGCGCACCACGGCCGCGATCAAGGCGCTGCAGGAGCAGGCCGCCGCCTCGAACCCCGCCATCGTGCCGGACGGCCACTATGGCCCCCAGACGCGCGCCCTGCTGGCCGATGACGCGAATCGCGCCCGCATCGCTCCGGCCCGTGCCAACATCACGGCCAAGGATCTCGCCGTCGCCGGCAATCCGGGCGTGGTGACGGGCCGCAAGATCACCTTCGCGTCGATCGCCTCGATCCTGTCGGCTCTGGGCGCGTTCGGCGTGGCGCTGGCCCAGGGCTGGACGACCAACCCGGACCTGCCCTTCCCGCTCAACCTCGCGGTCGGCTTCCTGCCGCCGGGGACGCTTCCGCTGCTGATCGTCGCCTTCAACGTCTACACGGCAGCCAAGAGCACGGGCTTGATCGGCGCCGCCGTCGAGCGGGTGCGCGAGGGCATCGACAACAGCGGCGCGCCTCAGAGCGGGCCCATCACCCTGCCGTTCGGTCTCGACAAGCTGATCCCAAGGTAGCGGTCCCTTGATGCCCCAGTTTCAGATGGAGATCAGCCTTGGCGGTGTCATTCTTATCGTCGGTCAGGCCCTTACCTTCCTCGCTTTCGTCTGGAAGCGGAGCGGGATCGAGGCCGAGCAGCGCGGCAAGATCGACCAGAACACGCAGCGGATCGTCGCGCTGGAGCGTGATCTGCCGGCTCATGTCGACCGCATCGAGAGCGACTTCGACGCGAAGATCGCCACACTCAGCGCAAGCCTTACGCTGATGCGGGAGAACCACCATGAGCTCCGGGAACACCTCGCGACCAACTACATGAAGCGCGAGGAGATCGCCGCGATGGAGCGGCGCGTGGTGGATGGTCAGAGCACGATCAATACCCGCATCGGCAAGATCGAAGATCGCCTCGACACGATGCAGAAGAATATCCTCGACGCCATTGCGGGGCTACGTGTGGAGCGGCGCCCGTGAAGGAGCCCGCCCGCCGCGTGAAGTACCGCCCCGGCGTCGAGCGGCCGGCACCCAAGCCCGGCTCGGCTGCGGCGCGTGCGGCCGAGCGTGCCCAGGTCGAGAAGGACGAGCGCGCCCGGGAGGCCAAGCGCCGCGAGGCGCAGGCGATGCTTCGCGCCGTGCAGCGCGAGGAGATCGTCATCGAGGCCCGTGAGCGGTTCATGCCGTTCGTTCGCTTCACGCAGCCGGACCACAGCGACCCCGACGACGCCACTCGGTCGAGCTACGACAACCAGCGCCACCACGACGCCGTGGCGCGGGCGCTGGAGGAGGTCGAGAAGGGCGCGATGCCCTTCCTGATCCTCACCATGCCGCCTCGGCACGGCAAGAGCGAGTTGACCACCCGGCGCTTCCCGGCCTGGATCATGGGCCGCGACCCGAAGCGTCAGGTCGTCGTCGCCGCCCACACGCAGGAACTCGCCGAGGATTTCGGCGCCGAGGTGCGGGCGATCATGTCGACCCCGCAGTACCAGCAGGTCTTCCCCCAGGTGAAATTCCGGCGCGGTGGCTCGGCCAAGGATCGGCTGCAGACCGTCCAGGGTGGGCTCGCCTTCTTCGTCGGGCGCGGGACGGCGCTCGTCGGGCGCGGCGCCGACTTCCTGATCCTCGACGACCTCATCAAGAGCGCTGAGGAGGCGCGCTCGGCGGCCGTGCGCGAGGAGACGTGGCAGTGGTTCGTGAAGGTGGCGATGACCCGCCGTATGAACGCAGGCTCTCCGGTCATCATCATCATGCAGCGCTGGCATGAGGACGATCCGGTCGGCCGCATCACGGATCCGATGAACCCGCATTACGACCCGGTGCTGGCCGCGAAGTTCAAGATCATCAACCTGCCCGCGCTCGCGGTCGACGACGATCCGCTCGGGCGCCAGCCCGGCGAGGCGTTGTGGCCGGAATCGAAGGGCCAGCCGAAGTTCGACGTCGCCTTCCTCGAGCAGCAGCGCCGCCTTGATCCCACCGGCTTCCCGGCGCTCTACCAGCAGACGCCGACCGCCGTGGATGGCATCCTGTTCAAGCGCGAGACGATCCAGCTTTACGGGCCGGACGACCTGCCGCGAGAGCTAACGCCGTACTGCACTTCGGATCACGCGGTGGGCACTGACCGGACGAAGCACGACGCGACGGTGCTGCTCGGCGGCGGCGTCGACCGTGCGGGCAACCTCTGGCTGACGGATTGCGTGTGGGAGCGGTGGCCGACCGACAAGGTCGTCGAGGCGATGCTGGCGCTCGCGGCGCTGCGCAAGCCGATCGTCTGGGGCGCAGAGCGCGGGCACATCTCGAAGTCGATCGGGCCGTTTCTGCGCAAGCGCATGGAGGAGACGGGTAACTTCTTCGCGATCCGCGAGATGACGCCGATCGGGAACAAGGAGGCCCGCGCCCAAGCCATCGCGGGCCGAGTGGCGCAGGGCAAGGTGTTCTTCCCGCGGCACGCCGTCTGGACCGAGCGGGCCATCGACGAGATGCTGAAGTTCCCGAACGGCCGCAACGACGACTTCGTGGATGCGTTCGCCTATTTCGGGCTCCTGCTTCAATCCATGTTCGCCGCCGGTCGCTCCCAGGAGGAGCGCCGCGAGGCCGAGCCGCGCACCGGGAGCTTCGCCTGGATCAAGGCGCAGCAGGCGCGCCAGGACCGTGACGCCCGGATTCGGCTCGGGGGAGGCTACTGATGTTCGGGGAAGCCGAGGACGCCGAGATCGACGTGACGGGTGCGCCTGCGCCTGCGGCCACCGATGCGGCGCCCGCCAAGGCGGACGAGCAGCGGCCGTCCGAGCAGGACATCGCCCTGCAGAAGCGCCTCTCGCGCACGATTCGGGAGGACAAGCGCCACTTCGGCCCCGCGTTCAAGCGGATGCGGCGCGACATGCGCGTGGCGATGAAGGGCCACGACAAGGAATGGGGCGAGGACAAGTACAAGGCCAATATCGTCGGGCGTCACGTCAAGGCGAAGACGGCCTCGCTCTACGCCAAGAACCCGAAGGCGGTGGCTCGTCGGGTGGAGAAGCTGGACTTCAAAATCTGGGACGAGGAGCAATCGTCCCTGATGATGGCGTTCCAGACGATCCAGGCCGCGCAGGCTGCCGCCGCGACGCCGCCGGAGCAGGCGGGCGTCGATCCGGTGACGGGCGCGCCTGCGCCCGCGCCGCAGTTGCCGCCGGGCTTCGAGCAGGCCCAGGCGCTCATCGCGGACTTCCAGCAGGGCATGGCGGCGCGCCAGGACGCGCAGAAGGTCGCCAAGACCCTGGAGAAGCTGTTCGCCCACGCGATCCGCGAGCAGCAGCCGCTCGGCTTCAAGGAGAGCATGAAGCAGACCGTGCGGCGCGCCTGCACCACGGGGGTGGGCTACGCCAAGCTCTGCTACCAGCGAACCATGGGGCCTGCGCCAGGCGTCGACTACCGGCTGAACGACAGCCGCCAGCGGCTTGCCCACCTCCAGGCGCTCATGGAGGAGCAGGCCGAGGACGAGGGCCCGGTCGCGGATCTCGAAGCCGAGGCGGCCGAGATCGAGCATATGATCGCGTCGCTTCAGGGTGAGCCTGAGATCGTCGTGTCTGAGGGGCTGGTTTTCGACTTCCCGCAGTCGACGCGCGTGATCCCGGACAAGCTGTGTCGCTCGCTCGAAGGCTTCGTCGGCGCCCGCCACCTCACGCTCGAATACCTCTACACCCCTGACGAGGTGAAGGAGATCTTCGGCGTCGATCTGGAGAAGGGCCGGTTCAAGCCGTACCGCGCGAACGGGCTAACCGCCGAGGATGCGGCGGGCGATGATACGAACCGCGAGGGGCAAGCCGATCTGTTCGAGGCGGACGACAACGACGGCGAGGAGCCGCGCGGCGACCTCGCGCTCGTGTGGGAGCACTTTGATAAGGCGGCGGGCCTCGTCTACTACATCTGCGATGGCCGCGAGGGCTTCCTGCGCGAGCCGGGGCCGCCGGACGTCTACGTGGATCAATTCTGGCCCGTCTGGGCGCTGACCTTCAACAGCGTCGAGAGCGAGGACGAGCTTTTCCCGCCGTCCGATGTCACGCTGCTGCTCGATATCCAGAAGGAGTACAACCGCAGCCGGGACGGCAAGCGCGAGCACCGCCGCGCCGCTCGGCCGCGCTGGGTCTACCCGAAGGGCGCCTTCGCGGAGGAGGATCTGGGCTGGCTCGGCTCGGCCCCCGCCTTCACGGCGACCGGGCTGCAGATGGACCCGACGAAGGACATCAAGTCGGTCCTGCAGACGGTGCCGGTGCCGGGCGTCGACCCGAACCTCTACGACGTCGGCGAGATCATGGCCGACATGCAGTATGTCGTGGGCTCATCCACGGCGATGCTCGGCGCACCGACGAAGGGCACTGCGACCGCCAACTCGATCGCGGCCGGCGCCAGCGCAACGACCGACCAAGCGTCCGTCGACGATCTCGACAACTTCCTGACCGGGCTCGTCCGGGGCGCCGGGCAGATCATGCTCCGCGAGATGTCCGAGGACACCGTCATGCGGGTCGTCGGCGTGGGCGCGGTGTGGCCCGAGATGACGCTGCAGGACATCGCGGACGAACTGTTCTTGGAGATCGAGGCGGGCTCGACCGGCAAGCCGAATCAGGCGGTCGAGATCGCGAATTGGGAGAAGATGCTGCCGTTCCTGATGCAGATGCCCGGTCTTCAACCGCCGTGGCTCGCGCGGGAGACGCTGCGGCGCCTGGACGACCGCATGGATCTCACGGGCGCCCTCGTCGACAGCCTGCCGTCCGTCGTGGCGCAAAATCGCAGCGCGCAGCCGCAGCCGGGCGATCCGGCGGCGCAGCCGGAAGGGCAGGGGCACCATGGCGCGGCCAACGGCCCGGCGGCGCCTGGCGGTCCGGTCGGCCGCGGTGCGCCCATGGGCGCGCGCACGGCGCCAGCACAGGTTTAACCAGAGGAGAGAACGATGACGGACAAGCTCAAGGGACTGCCGGTCAGCGGCTATGTCGATCAAACGCAGAGTGCGGTCGACCTCGTGAACACGAACAAGCAGATCGAGGAGGTCATTCTGCGCCGTATGGACGAGTTGGCAAAGCTGCCGGCTGGAACTGTCGACGGTCGGCATTTTGCGCTGGCGAGGACGAATATCGAGCAGGGCTTTATGTGGCTCAATCGCTCGATCTTCCAGCCGTTCCGCGTGACGCTGCCTGACGATTCGTCCGTCTGATCTGTCTTGCGACAGCGGACATTATGTCGTATCGAAGCAGAGGTTTAGAGGATCCACATGGACCCCGAAGACGAAATCCTCGACGTTTCGCTCGCCGACGCTCCGTCGACGGGCGCGGCCGAAGGGTCGGACGCTGGGGGCGCTGCCTCTCAGGATGGCGCGGGCTCGTCCGCCGCGCAGGCGAATACCGAAGACGAAGGCCTCCTTTCGGTCGTCCGCGACGCGGCGCCGAAGAAGCCCGACCCTGCGGCGGCCTCGCCAGCCGAAGGTGACGAGGCCGGGCAGCAGTCCGGCGCGGACACTCCCAAGACGCGAGACGACGAGAACTACTCGGACGTCCCGTTCAACAAGCACCCGCGGTTCCGTCAGCTTCTCAGCGAGCGGAACGGCTTCAAGGCCGATGCCGAGCGGTATCGGCAGGTCGACACCTTCATCCGCGACAACGGAATGTCCGCCCAGGAGGCGGCCGATCTGCTGACCGTGGGAGCCATGGCGAAGACGAACCCGGCGAAGGCCTGGGAACTGGCGCGCCCGTGGGTCGAGAAGGTGTTGCAGGCTGCGGGTGAGGTGCTGTCGCCGGAGTTGCAGGCGGCCGTGCAGGAAGGCCGGATGACGCAGGAGGCCGCCTACGAGGTGAGCCGAGCGCGGGCGTCCGTCAGTTCCGTGCAGGCAGCCCAGAGCTTCGAGGCGCAGCGCCGCGAGCGTTCGGCGCAGGAGGACCATCAACGGTCCATCTCCACCGCCGTTCAGTCCTGGGAAGACACGCGCCGCGAACGCGACCCGAACTTCGACGCCAAGCTCGAACCGATCCATCGCGAATTGGCGTGGCGCCACCGCAATGGGGATCTGCCGACGACGGCCGAAGCGGTCCGTGCGCAGCTTGACGACGTCTATAAGACGGTCAACGCCGCGCTCGCGCCCGCCACGCCGGCTACGCAGGCCCAGCAGCGGCAGGCTCCCCGGCAGGCGCAGAAGCCCGTCACGGGCGGATCGGTGGCTGGAGGCAACACGAAGCCCGCGCCGCGCAACATGATGGAAGTAGTCCAGCAGGCGGCGCCGTAGGCTTCGCGCATTCGGGACACGGACAATGCCGTTCACTTCGAACGAACTGGCGAACATCGCCAACTCGGCCCTCGATTATTACCTGCAGAAGGGCAAGACCGCCAAGCAGAACGTTCAGGAGAAGCCGATGATGGCTGCCTTCGAGGCGGCTGCCGGCACCTTCCCGGGCGGTAAGGGCAACGTCTCTCTGGGCGTCAAGGGCGGCCAGGGCGGCGGGTCGTTCATGGGCTACACCCACGACGATCAGGTCACGTACTACAACCCGGCGACGAACCTGCGGGTCAACTACCCCTGGAAGGAGCATCACATCGGTCTGGGCATCACTCACACCGAGCTCAAGATCGACGGCATCACCGTCACCGAGGATGGGGCCGAACAGACCACGTCCGAGAAGGACGGCCGCGAGCAGGCCGCCCTCGCGAACCTCCTCGACGGCAAGCTGGAGGACTTCGACGAGGACAAGAAGGTCTCCTGGGACAAGCTCCTGCACGGCGACGGCACCGCCGACGCCAAGGCCTTCGCGGGCATCCGCTCGATCATCCTCGACAACCCGGGAGCGGGCTCGACCGGCGGTCTGTCGCGCGTGACCTACCCGTGGTGGCGCAACCGGGCCGCGACCGCTGCGGCGGCGGCTGCTGGGACCGGACCCAATGCGATCACCTCGTCGGCTGCGAACGGTGGCACGCTGATGCAGTTCCTCCAGCGCGAGGACCGGCAGATCAAGCGCTACGCCCAGGGCGGCGTCACGCATCGCCGCTTCGCGGGCTCGGACTTCATCGACGCGATGGAGCGCGAGATCCGGGCGAACGGCAACTACAGCCTGAACGGCTTCCGCGCTGCGGGCGCCGTCGATGGCAAGATGGCCGATCCGACCTGGGACGGGAAGCAGATCATCTACGATCCGACCATGGATGATCTGGGCCTGTCCAAGCGCTGCTATACGATCGACATGCGCCGGGTCCGCTTCCTGTACATGGTCGGCGAGCGCAACAAGAAGGCGTCGCCGCCGCGGCCCTACGACCGCTACGTGATGTACCGCGGCCTCACCTCGACGGGCGTACTCATCGCGCAACAGTTGAACACCTCGGCCGTCTACGACATCGCGTAGGCGTCTGATCTGTCGCACGACGAGGCGGCGCCGCGCTGGCGCCGCCTCTCAACTTGAGGGCGCGGAGGCCCACACGAATGGACACGGCACACGCCTTCGTCGCCCTCGGCGGCGACCCCGGGAACAGCGTCCCCAAGATGGTCACACCGGCCGAAATTCTCGTGCTGCAGCGGCTTCACGGAACCGATGCGGTCCACGACATTCTGCCCGGCCCGCGCGTCGACCGCTCGAAGAAGGCCGAACTCGCGCGGCTGGCGGACATCTACCAAGCCCACACCGACGACGGGAAGCGCCACATCGAGATCATGTATCCGAGCGCCACGCTGCTCCCTGAGACGCTGGCCGAGCTCGACCTGCCGGACAACCTGTTCCGCGCCACCGAGCGGGCCCGCCCGGTGCGCACCGCCGAAGTCGCGCTCGACCAGACGCACGGTCGCCCCGGCGCCGAGGCGCGTGAGGTCGGCTGGAGCAACACGGGCTTCCAGCCGATCCGCGTGCCGGCCGATCCCGTCGATCAGCCCGAGTTCGTCGGCGGCATGGTCGATCCGCGGTCCCAGCACCAGAACGACGAGCCGCCCGGCGTCGCGATCAACGCGGCCGACGACGGCGATCTCGGCAAGCTGAAGGCCCGCGCCCAGGAGCAGGGCACCGGGCCGTTCGAGCCCGCCAACTCCCAGACGGGCGCTCGGTCGGTTGAGGACGCGGGTACCCCCGGCAGCGGAGAGAAGCCCGCCGACGTCCGGCACGCCGAGGTCACGCCGGGCGCCGGCAACGCCCTGTTTGAGTAATCGGTCATGGCGCGCGGCCAGACGCTCCTCAAGCTGCTGGACGATCTGCGGGCGGAAAGCCGCGTGTCGATGAATCCAGCCCACAACGCCCAGCAGCGTGAGACGCAAGTCCGGCTCCTGCAGCGGATGCAGGACTGGCTCTACGAGGATTTTCCCTGGCCGCATCTGCGTGTCGAGCGGACGTTCCCGGTGCAGGCCGGGCAGCGCTACTACGACCTGCCCGATGACATCGCGGTCGAGCGGATCCAGCACGTCGAGGTCCGCTACGCGACGCGCTGGTGCCTGCTCGGGACCGAGATCGGGCCCGAGCAGTATGCCGCGATCGATAGCGATGGCGGGCAAACCGGCTGGCCGGTCCGCCTCTGGCGGATCTGGGAAGACGACCGGATCGAACTGTGGCCGGTGCCCGATCAGGACGGCGACACGGTCGGCCTCGACGGCATGGTCAAGATCGTCGGCATTCGCCGGCTGCGGCCGTTCCGCGACGACGCCGACGTGTGCGACCTCGACGACCGCATGATCGTCTTGTTCGCGGCGGCCGAGATCCTGGCGGCGGCCGGCGCCAAGGACGCCAAGCTCAAGCTCGATCAGGCGACGCGCCGCTACGACACCCTGCGCGGGGAGCTTACGCCGCGCCGCCGGGTGCCGATGTTCAGGGAATGCCCACAGCGTCCACCGCTGCGCGGGATGCCTTCGGTCGACTACCGCCCGGCGGTAGCGGCCCCGACGCCCGATCCCACGCCACCGGGCGCAGTCATCGTCACGGTCGACGGAGGGCGCGAGGGGTGAGCGACGTTTCTGTCACGATTAAGAAGGTTCAGATCCGCCGGTCGTTCACGGCCGGGTATCGACCGCCGACGACCGGCGCGTTCGCTCTTGCCGAGGGCGAGACGCTGCGGAACTACGCCGATGGTGTGGACTGTCACGGTGTTGGTGACGGGACTTGGATCGAGACGGACATTCGGCCGGTTGCGGCTCAGATGACGTCAGGGCCTATTGCAGATGCGTTTCGTAGCACCGCCCACAAAGATACAGCTACGGGCGCACTAGCCGCGAGTGAAGTTCCGAAAGCGATAGCTTCTGGCATCGTTGTTACTAACAGACTTAGTGATCTTAACGCTGCGATTGCGGCGCTCTCTGCGACTTACGACCCTAGTACGCGATCCGGCGGTGGTGAAATCCTTATCCCAGCGGGAACGCTCACCGGCCAAACTGTCACCTTGCGCTCTGGCGTGAAGCTTCGGGGTCGAGGAAAGGAGCAGACCGTTTTGCGGCTGGCAAACGGGATCAACGCCGACCTCTTGCTCGGCCAGGACTTCTACGCGAACGCAGGGCAGTTGAACGATAAGGGAATTGTTGATTGGGGTATTTCCGGTCTCTGTCTTGATGGAAACAGAGCGAATAATTCCGCCGGCTCTTGTTTAGCGGCATTTGGGTACCGCTACGCAATCGATGACGTCAAAATCGTTCAGGCGGCCGAGCATGGTCTGTGGACGGACGGCGGCGCCTATGCTCAAGACAGTATGGAGGCGCGGTTCACCAACCTGCTGCTTGATACCGGCGGCAAACACGGGTGGAAAGCGGCGGGCCCGCACGACAGCTTCGCCGAAAACATTTCGATCATCGACTTCGCGCAATCCGCAGACAACATCTACAACGGCCTATCTATTGAGGGAACGATGAACGGTCGTTTCGTCAACATTCATCCGTGGCATCGAGCGACGGCAACGAACCGTATGGCATTCGCGATGCGCGATACGACTGGATCGAACCAATTCATCGCATGTCACTTTGAGGGCGCGAACATCTGTGCTTCATTCGAGGGTACGAAATCGCAGGCGGATACATGCGAGTTCTATGCCTGCTGGGGGCAGTATGTTCTAGTGGTCCGCGGCACTGAGAACCGCATTTCCGGCCTCGTCGACGCTACGGACTTGTTCGCCGGTAAGGGCAGACCTCTAAACAAACACGGCATAACCCTCGGCTTTGGGTCTGACTATTGCGCAAACAACGACGTCGTAGCTAAGGTTCGCATGGCCTATGGAGGCGCCGTGGACTTCTCAAATTCTCAAGGCGACAATGATGTACGACTGAGTGGCTATGTCGATGGAGCGGTCAGTCCAAGCTACGGGTATGTAGGAACGCCAAAGTCTTCCGATACCGGGCGCGTCAAGATCGTCGGCGCTACAAATAACCCATTTTGGACCGCGGCGTAGCCAATGGGCACGATCTGGGTTCGCGAATTTACCGGAGGCCTCGACACTCGGCGGCTGCCCGAGACGTCGAAGGGCGGCACGCTGGTCAAGGCCGAAGACGGTCATATCAACCGCGGGGGCGAGTTCGAGCAGCGGGCGGCGTTCGTGTCCGTCTACACGCTGCCCGCAGGGACGACCGGCCTCGCCTTCACGTCCGGCGGCATCGTGGTCTTCGGCTCGGACCCCAGCCCCGGGATGCCGCAGGGCGTCACCTACCAACGCCTTCAGCACCCGGACGGTGCGACGGACCTCGTCGACGTGCCGAGCTTCGACCTGTTCGCGGGTAAGATCTTTGCGGTGGGTGTTTTCGCGGATGGTAGCACGCACCACTTCTACGACGGTGCCCTGGTTACGAAGTACGGGACGAACACGGCCGTCGTGCCGGGCCCCTTCGTGCGGACCTTCGGGCGTAAGCTCTACTACCTGTCCGACGCCAACCTGATCTACTCGAACGTTGCCGACCCGACGAACTTCGATGCCGACAGCGGTAGTGGCACGAGCACGGGCGCGGGCTTCAACGACCTGTCCGAGGAGGATTACGGGTCGGAAGACCTCGTCTCGATCGGGCGCTACCAGAATTACCTCGCGATCTTCTCGGACCGGACGGTGCAGATCCGCTACGTCGACCCGGACCCGGCGCTGTCGAAGTCGATCCAGGCCCTCCACAACACGGGCACGATCAGCCCGCGCAGCGTGGCGCAGTTCGGCGACAACGACCTGTTCTACCTCGACGCCTCCGGCCTGCGCTCCCTACGCGCCCGCGACGCCTCGAACGCGGCCGTCAGCACTGACATCGGCTCCGCGATCGACGTCCTGCTGACCGATTACGTCAGCAAGAGCAGCGCGGCGGACGTCCGCAACGCCATCGGTCTGATCGAGCCGCGTGACGGCCGTTTCTGGCTCGCCGTGGCCGACACGATCTTCGTGTTCTCCTACTTCCCGGCGGCGAAGGTGAGCGCATGGTCGATCTACAACCCAGGGTTCAAGGTCGAGGACATGGTCGTCTTCGAGCGGCGCGTCTACCTCCGCTCCGGCGACCAGATTTACGTCTACGGCGGCCTCGGGGCCGCGCTCGAGTACGACGACACGAGCGCCGTGGCGTGGCTACCCTACCTCGACGGCGAAACGCCGACCGAGACGAAGACCCTGCAGGGCATCGACATCGCGTGCCGGGGCACATGGCGGTTGGAGATGGGCATGGACCCGGCCAACGTCGCCGCCAGTGATCGGCTCGCCACCGTGACCGAGACGACCTTCATGGAGAACCGAATCCCCGGGGCGCACCGCGCGACGCACTTCTCGTTGCGGTGCTCCTCCCAGGGGGTGTTCGATCCGAACGCGCCCGCGATCCTCGGCTCGGCGGCGATCACCTATTCGGCCGAAAGCGACAAGGCCGCGACATGATCCTGCGCGCGACCACGCCGGAGCATATCGCGTCCGTGGCCGCTCGCCTCCGGGAGCGGGACCGCGAGGAGATGGCCGCCGTGTTCGGGCCGCTGGCGCCGGACGTGCTCGCGGGCGTGCTGCGCGAGAATTACGGGCACCACGAGGGCCTGCTGACCGGCTGCCGAGACGATGGTGAGCCCGTCTTCGTCGGTGGCGGCGTGCAGTTGCGGCCGAACACGGCTTCGATCCTGTTCATGGCGACGGACGACTTCCCGGGCATCGCCAAGGCCGCCACGAAGTTCATCCGCGACACGTACCTGCCGGCCCTGGAGGCGCAGGGCGTTCACCGCATCGAGGCCGTGACGCTCGCCAGCTACGTTGAGATGCAGCGGTGGCTTCGGTTGCTCGGCTTCCGCCAGGAAGGCGTGGCCCAGGCCTATGGCGCCAACGGTGAGGACTTCCACTACTTCGCGAGGTGCCGGCTTGCTCGTCCGACTTGCCATTGAGGCCGACCGGCCGGCGCTGCGCAAGCTCTGCTGCGACGCCGTGATCGAGAGTGTTCGTGGGCTCGCCCCGGACCCGAAGGTGATCGACGAGACGATCGACGCTTCCTTCGCCACGGCCGAGCCCACCTTCTTCGTCGTGGAGCAGCGGCGAGAACTGATCGGCTTCCTGATGGCGTCGATCGGCAGCTACGCCTTCGCCTCTGGCATCTTTACGACACAGCAGGTAATGTTCGTGCGTCCCGATAAGCGCGGCACTCGGGCAGCCGTCCTACTCATTCGACATCTCATCGCCTGGAGCACACGGCTCGGCGCCTTAGAGATCACAGGCGGCAACAACAACGGCCTCTACACCGAACAGACCGCTCGCCTGCTGGAGAAGCATGGCTTCGAGCGTGTCGGGGTGTTCATGCGCCGGCCGGGAGAGCGGTAATGTCGAAGAAGGACGGCGGCGCGGGCGCGGCGGCGAAGCAGGCGAGGGCCGACGAGGCCGCTCGGCAGGCGCAGGTCCGCGCTGGTACGGACCAGATCAACACGACCTTCAACGGGCAGTTCACTGACGACTTCTTCAACAAGCAGCGCGACAACTTCACCGCGTTCCAGCTTCCGCAGCTTGACGACCAGTACGGCAACGCCCAGCGGTCGCTCACCTACGCGCTGGCCCGCGACGGCAACCTCGATTCCTCGACGCGTGGCTTCCAGCAGGGCCAGTTGCAGAAGACCTACGACACGGCCCGGACGAACGTCGCGGATCAGGCTCAGAGCTACGCCAACACGGCCCGGTCGAACGTCGAGACGGCCCGTGGCAACCTCATTGCCTCGCTCAACGCCACTGGAGACGCGACGCAGGCGGCGAACAGCGCGGCCTCCCAGGCCACGATCCTGGCCCAGCCCGCCGCCTACTCGCCGCTCGCCGACGCCTTTACGGCGACGACGGGCGCGCTGGCACAGCAGGCCCAGATCGAGCGCAACGCCGCGCTCACGGGCGTCGGCGGCACCTACAATACCGGCCTGTTCGGCTCGTCCGGCGGATCCGTGAAGGTGTCGAGGTAGGCCGATGTGCGATCCGATCACTATTGCCGGCGCCGCCCTTACCGCAGGCGGCATCGCGGCCAACTCCATCGGGCAGGGCCAAGTCGCCGCCGCGAGCAATCGCGCCGCGTCGGCCGAGCGCGCCCGCCAGCAGCAGCTTCAGCAGGAGGCGGCGGCCGTCCAGCAGCACTCGAACAGCCTTTACGAGGGCTTCGCGGGCAAGCAGCAGGATCGCGCCGGGCAACTCACCGACTATCTGCGCAGCACGCAGCTACCGGCGCAGGCCGGCGCGACGACCATTGAGGCGCCCGCCTCATCGTCGAACATTACGACCCAGGGCGAGACGGCGCAGCGCGGCAAGGCGGACGCCTACGCCCAGCAGCAGGCGGGCTCGCTTGGGGATCTGCGCTCGTTCGGCGATTTGCTCGGCACGAACACCCGCGCCCAGGCGCGCGACGCGGGCCAGATCGGGCAGATCGGGAATTTCATGCGCGGGTCGGAATCGGTCCTACCGATGGAGCTCAACGCCGCGAGCCACGCGGGCGACACGATGAAGACCATGGGTGGGCTCGCGGAGGGCCTGGGCAAGGTCGGCGTCGCCGCCGGGCTCGGGGGCGCTTTCGGGGGCGCCAGCAGCGGAGCCGGGGGCGTTACGTCGCTGCCGACTTTTGCGGCGACGTCCAGTCTCGCCTCGCCGACGAACGCATACGCGGGGCTCCCGCAGGCGGGGCTTTCGCTCGCCAGCGCTTTCACGAAGCTGCCGACCTTCGCCGGTTCCAGCAACCCCTACCGGACGTTCTGAGCCATGCCGACCTTCCGGGCCAACACCGCCGTCGATCCGAGCCAGATCAGCGGCGCCTTCGACAGCATCGCCAAGGCGTTCGCGCCCGCGACGCCGCAGGAAATCTATGCCGCCGCCAAGGCGCAGGAGACGAAGCAGAAGATCCAGCAGATTGGCGATCTGTACGCCTACGCTGCGGACCCGAACTTCAACCAGGGCTTGCTCGACCGCCGCGCCGGGATCGCGGGCGCCTACAGCCCGAACCAGTCGCTCACGGCGGTCGACCGGAACAACGCCACGACCCTGAAGACGAACGCGGCCGACAACACGCGGGCGCTCCAGCAGACCGGGATGCAGCAGAAGGGCGAGACGGACCGCGCGTTGCTCACGCCGGTCGGGGAGGGGGCGACGCGCTTCGTCCCGCCATCGATCGCCAGCGTCTACAGCTTGCCGCCGACGCAGGTGGGCGCTGTCAAGGCGAACGAGGGGCAGACCGTAGCGTTGCCGGATGGTCGGACAGTGATGGGCACGCCCAAGCCCATGTCCGAGGACCAGTTGAAGGCGCAGATCCTTTCTCGGCAGCCCCCGGAGGTGCAGGACAGCGTCGTGCGGGCGCCGATTCCGGTCGAGAAGACGATGGGCGCCAACGGCCCGCAGTTCACGCCCCGCGATCAGGCCTACGGACTGCCGGTCGCGCCGGCCGAGAGCAAGCCGCAGTTCTTCAACTACGACAAGCCGAACGGCGCGGGCTCCGGCACCGCGCGCACGGCCCCGGACGGCGCGCTCTACGACACGCAGACCGGCGAGCGGCTTCCGGCGGGCGTAAAGACCTACACGGCCAACCTCACGGGCAACAAGGAAGACACCGGGCTCGGGCAGACCACCAAGAACGGGCTCGAAGGCAAGCTCGTCGACATCAGTGCCGTCGAGGACACGGCCAAAGCCTACAAGGCGCTGCTCGACCGCGACCCCGGAGCCATCGGGATCGTCGGCAAGGTACGTGGCTTCGCGCAGGATTCGGCGGCGACCCTGCGCGAGGCGGGCGCTCTGTTTGGACCCCAGGTGCAGGCCTTCGAGAAGGATATTGCGGGCGGCCGTGTCGATCCCGAGATCGCGGCCGAGTTCAAGTCGCTCGTCGGGTCCGGCTACAACCCGAACATTCCGAACGCCAAGCTCTACGAACTGCTCTTGGCGTCGCAAGTCGCGAAGATGATGGACCCGAACGGACGCATCTCGAACGACCGCATGAAGCAGGTCATGGAAGGGCTGGGTGGCGGCGGGTGGCTCTCGAACGTCGACAAGACGCGCGCGAACATCGACGGCATCCTCGGGCTGGCGGCGTCGCAGCGGAAGCTCTACGGCCCGAGCGCCCCGGCCGCCGCCGCGATCGGTCAGCCGGCCGGCGGCGCAGCGCCAGCCGCTCCGGCCGCCCCTGCCGCTCCGGCAGCGCCCGTGCGCCGACGCTACAACCCCGCCACCGGAGCGCTCGAATGACCATCGAGGTCGAAGGCCCGGACGGGTCGATCAACGAGTTCCCGGACGGCACCGCCGACGACGTGATCGCCAAGGCCATGCGCGCGCAGTTCGGCGGGCCGCAGGCGGGCGCCCCACAGCCAGCCGCGACGCCCGCGCCTTCCGGCGCCCCCCAAGCGGTGAGCGGCGCGCTGTCGGGCGCGGCGGCAACGGTGGAGGAGGCCCTGGGCCTCGGTCCGCGCCGCGCGTCGCCGGCCTACCAGCAGAGCTCGGATCTCGACGCGATGATGCGAGGGCAGGCCCCGGCGCCGGCCGAGCCGCCCCGTCCGCCGCCGACGCTCGGCGAGCGGGGCGGTGGGCTTGTGCGTGGCGCTCTCGGCGTCGCGGATCAGGGCGTGCGCGGGATCGTCCAGGGCGCGGCCGACATCGTCGGCCTGCCGGTCGACGCGACCACGGCCTTCCTCAACCGGGATTCGGACGTCCAGAATATCCGTCGAGCCCTCGGCATCGGGGACAAGCCCATCACCACGCCCTTCATGGGCAGCGACTTCATCAAGGGTGGGCTCGACACGGCCAACGATCGGACGATCGATCTCGCCAACGCTTTCCTCCCGGACCGGCCGACCGGCGGTCCGGCCCTGTCCTATCCGCAGCGCGAGCCCAGCAACGCGGCCGAGCGCATGGCGAATCGGACCGGCAAGGAACTTGGCGCCATGTCGCTGCCCGTGGGCTTCGGCCTGGGCGCGGCGTCGGCGCTCGGCCGAGAGGGCGTCAAGGAACTGCCGGCGCTCGCGCGCCTGTTCGCGGAGCCGGCGGCGGTCAATCCGTCGAAGTTCATCGCCAAGGAGGTGACGGCTGCCGGAGCCGCCGGGGCCGGCGCGGGCGTGGCGAACGAGATGACGCGCGCGGCGGGCGCCGACGAGCACGGGCTTGCCCACGCGGGTGGCGATCTCGCGGGCGCGTTGGTTGGCCTCAGCGTCGTCGGCGCCGGCCAGTACGCGCTCTCGAAGGGCGGCGACGTCGTAAAGGCGATCACCGGCAGCCCGAACTTCCGTAACCAGGTCACGAACGACCGAGCCGTCGACACGCTCGTCGAGGCGTTCGGGCTGCCGAGCGCGCGGCTTGGATCGAAGGAGCCGGTCGACACGCAGCCCATCATCGACGCGATCAATCGCGGACCGAAGATCGGCGACACGGTGCCGGGGTATCAGGAGAGCCTTGCCGACCGCACCGGCAGCACGGGGCTTGCCGGACTGGAATACAGCCGGGAGACGGCCGGCAGCGGCGCGTTCGCCGAGCGCCGCCGCGCGAACACGCAGGCTGTGGATAACGCGCTACAGGCGGCGGCGCCCGAGGGCTCGCCCGGTGCGTTCCGGCAGGAGCTTTCGAACAACCGGGACGTCCATCTGCGCAACGCAGCGGTCGAGCGGCAGACGGCTCAGTCCCGCTTCGACGAAGCCGCCCAGCGTCTCCAGGCCGTCATGCACGCCGACGCCCGGGGCGCCGACATTCGCGCACCGCTGGAGGAGGCCCTGGCGGCGGCACGCGAGGTCGAGCGCGGCGCGTGGGATGGCGTGTCGAACGGATCGGCGGACATTACGCCGCTGGTCGAGGGCTTCGCCGGCGTCCGCCGTGGGCTATCGCAGGCCGAGCAGCAGACGTTCGACCCGCAGCACCTCACCGGCATCCCGCAGCGGTTCATGCCCGCCGCCGAGGAAGCGGGCGGCGACGCTGCCGGGGCTGCCGCCCGCGCGGGTATGGAGGGCATGACAGCCGAGGAGCGGGCCATGGCCGAAAGCCTGTTCCGCCCCTCGCCTCCGGCTGCGCCCGCCCCGGCGGCTACGCCAAGCTTGGGCCTGACCGATCTGCCCTTCCGCAGCACACCCGGCACGGAGGAGCGAATTCTTCAGGCTGTGCAGGACATGCCCGTCGATCCGTCGCGACAACGCGCCGGATCGTCCGGCGGCGTGACGACTTGGGATCTGCGCGCGAGGCTTCCCGGTATGTCGGAAGCCGACCTGAACGCCGGGCTATTCAACCTCCAGGCGCGAGGCCACGGCAATCTCAGCAAGTTCTCGGACCCGAGGTCGATCCCGCGCGACGCCTTCGTAGCGAATGTCGCCGGCCGGGGTGAGGATCGTCAGCTATTTTTCCCGAACAGCGAGAGCGTTGAGCGGATGCGCGTGCAGCCCGAGGCGGCGCCTGCGGCTCCGGCTGCACCCGCGCCGCCTCCGGCACCGGAGACCGTCGACGTGCCGCTCCGCGAAGCAACCGGGCTGCGCTCGGCGCTGACCGACGCCCAGCGCGCCGCGGCCAGCAACGGCGAGGCGAACCGAGCCCGCGTCATCGGCCAGTACGTCGACGCGATCGACAACTATTTCACGACCCACCATCCGAACCAGGGCGCTTACGACCAAGCGCGGGCGGTCACGCGCGATCTCAACGACCGTTTCACCCGCCCGCAGACGGACGTGGCCCAGGTGCTTGATCGGAATCAAGGTCAGTACCGCATCCCGGACAGCGGTGTGCCGCGGCGTTTCGTGCGGCCGGACAACGCGAATCAGGGTGGGCTTGATGCGCTGTTGCACGAGGTCGGCGTCGACCCGCGCGCCCGCGAGGCGCTGGAGGATCAGATCCGCGCCGACGTCGGGCGCCTGCGCACGCCGGATGCGGTCGACGCCTACGTTCGCGATCACAGCCGCGTCTTCGATCAGTTCCCAGATATGCGGCGGCAGGTCGAGGAGGCGTCCGGTCTGAACCGCGCGGCGGCAGGCGCCAACGCCGCCGAGCAGGACACGATCTCACGCTTGGGTGCGCCCGGTCGCGAATCGGGCTCCTCGGCGGTGGGCCGCTACCTGCGCTACGGCGACGAGGCGTCCGAGACGGCCATGAAGGGCGTGCTGAACGCTCCGCGCCCCGCCGAGGCCGCCGACGAGCTCCTGAACTTCGCGGGCAACGCCCCGCACGCGGTCGAGGGGGCCCGCCGGACTTTCTGGGACATTCTCGAGAAGCAGGGCCGCTCAAGGGGCGAGACGACGGCCTCACTCGACGGCGTGCAGCCGTGGATGCCGAAGAAGCTCGCCCGCTTCCTCGACGAGCCCAGGAACGCGGCCGTGGCCGAACGGCTCTACCGGGACGACCCGGAGCAGTTGGCGCGCGTGCGCGAGATCGCCGACGCCTTGAAGAACACGAACCTGCGCGGACGCGCCAAGGCGCCGAACTCCTCCGGCACGGCCCAGGGCGTCAACGGCGGCTCCAGCAACATTATGACGCCCGAGACGATCCAGAGCCGTCTCTACGCCTACAAGCGCGGGCAGGTCTCCGGGACGTTCCTCGTGACGTCACTGGCGGCCGTGGCCGCTCGGCGCGGCATCGCCAAGTCTCAAGCCGAGGCGATAACGCGGCTCGTCGACGAGGCGCTGGTGAACCCCGAGGCGGCCAAGACGCTGCTGATGGAGAACAACCCGGCGAATCGCGCCGTCCTGGCGCGACGGGCGAAGGGCTACGTCGGTGAGCAGGCGTCGCAGATCGTCGACGCGCTGAACGACAATGACCCCGATCCGGTGAAGGACGCGCTGCGGAGGGCGAGGCCGTGACGAACCCATCTCTCGCCGACGCCATCCGGGCGACCGCCGCGAGGATCGGCGCCAACCCGGTCGATCTCGCCACCGCCATGTCCTACGAGACGGGCGGCACCTTCAATCCGGCGATCCGCGGCGGCGCCGGCAACCGTCATATCGGCCTGATCCAGTTCGGCATCCCGGAGCAGCAGCGCTACGGCGTGACGCAGGCGACCCCGGCGGCGCAGCAGGTCGAGGCCGCAGGCAACTTCCTGCGTGATCGCGGCTTCAAGCCCGGGATGGGTCTGGCCGACCTCTACAGCACGATCAACGCAGGCTCGCCAGGCCGCTACGGGGCGTCCGACGCGGGCAACGGCGGCGCGCCCGGCTCCGTCATGGACAAGGTCACGCAGCAGATGGGCGCGCACAAGGCCAAGGCCGCGGCGTTGCTCGGCGGGTCGTTCGCGCCCACCGAGCCGGCGCCCGCCACCGGAGGTGGGCAAGCCCCGCAGGCCGGGACCGCCCTCGCCGACGCCTTGCCGGGCGCGACGCTACCCACGTTGGCGCCGGTCATGCCGACGTCGCCGTTGGCCGACGCCTTCGCTCCGCACCCGGAGGTCGAGGCGCTGGCGCGTCAGCAGCGTCAGCAGGCCGACGAGCAGCGTCGGCAGGCCCTTCTCAGCGTAAGCGCCTTCGGGCGCTGAAGTGCGCACAAAAACTTGCACAAGACGTCAGACGCTGCCTGTAAGTCTTTATGCGCACTTAGTAAATTTTACAGGCTGTAATACTGCACGAACTCGATCGGGTGCGGGGTCATCTCGTAGCGCAGGACCTCGGCCATCTTCAGCTCGATGAACGACTCGATCTGATCCTCGGTGAACACGTTGCCGGCCGTGAGGAAGGCGTGGTCCTTGTCGAGGCTGGTGAGGGCTTCGCGCAGCGAGCCGCAGACGGTCGGGATGCGGCGCAGCTCCTTCGGCGGCAGGTCGTAGAGATCCTTGTCCATCGCCGCGCCGGGGTCGATCTTGTTGCGGATGCCGTCGAGGCCGGCCATCAGCAGCGCCGAGAAGGCGAGGTACGGGTTGGCGGTCGGATCGGGGAAGCGCACCTCGAGCCGCTTGGCGTTCGGGCTCTTCGTCCACGGGATGCGGCAGGAGGCCGAGCGGTTGCGGGCCGAGTAGGCCAGCAGCACGGGGGCCTCGTAGCCCGGCACCAGCCGCTTGTACGAGTTGGTCGAGGGGTTGGTGAAGGCGTTCAGCGCCTTGGCGTGCCGGATGATGCCGCCGATGAAGTACAGGCACTCCTGGCTCAGGCCGGCATACTTGTCGCCCGCGAAGAGCGGCTTGCCGTCCTTCCAGAGCGAGAGGTGGACGTGCATGCCCGAGCCGTTGTCGCCGTAGACCGGCTTCGGCATGAAGGTCGCGGTCTTGCCGTAGCTCTGCGCCACGTTGTGGATGCAGTACTTATAGATCTGCAGGTGGTCGGCGATCGTGGTGAGCGTGTCGTACTTCAGGCCGAGCTCGTGCTGGGCGCTGGCCACCTCGTGGTGGTGCTTCTCGACGGTGGCGCCCATCGCGGCCATGGCCGCGAGCATCTCGCCGCGCATGTCCTGCGCCGAATCCTGCGGCGGCACCGGGAAGTAGCCGCCCTTGGTCTGGATCCGGTGGCCGAGGTTGCCGCCCTCGTAATCGGTGAAGCCGTTGGTCGGCAGCTCGGTCGAATCGAGTTCGAAACCGGTTTTGTACGGGTCGGCGGAGAACTTCACGTCGTCGAACACGAAGAACTCGGCCTCGGGGCCCACATAGACGGTGTCCGCGATTCCGACCTCTTGCAGGTAGGCCTCGGCGCGCTTGGCGGTGCAGCGGGGGTCGCGGCCGTAGGGCTCGCCGCTTCCAGGCTCCAGCACGTCGCACACGACGGAGAGCGTCGCGGCGGAGAAGAACGGGTCCATGCAGGCGGTGGACGGATCGGGCATCAGCAGCATGTCCGACTCGTTGATCGCCTTCCAGCCGGCGATCGAGGAGCCGTCGAACATCTGGCCCTCGGAGAAGAAGGCGTCGTCCACCATCGAGACGTCGAAGGTCACGTGCTGCCACTTGCCGCGCGGGTCGGTGAAGCGGAGGTCGACGTAGCGGACGTCGTTGTCCCGGATTGTCTTCAACACCTCGGCTGCGGTCGTCATCGTGACTCTGCTCCCTGTTGCCCGTCCCGTCCGCGCGAAGCGCGGCAGACGTGCCGTTCCTTACAGGGGGAGCCTGGGGCATGTCACCCGCGCGGCCCCACTCTCGATTCCGTGATCGAATGCATGGGAACCGAACGATTGGTGGCGGGGGAGATGGCACGATGCGTGCTTAGGGTTCGGCGACCGTTGCAAAGGCGGCGTGCCGTTCGCCGGAGCCCCATGATCTGCGGGGCGCCGCGTCGACAAGGGATCGAGAGATCGGCGAGAGACCGGAATGACGAAATACAAGCTCGAGTATATATGGCTCGACGGCTACACGCCGGTGCCAAACCTGCGTGGCAAGACGCAGATCAAGGAATTCGACAGCTTCCCGACCCTTGAGCAGCTTCCCATGTGGGGCTTCGACGGGTCGTCCACGAAGCAGGCCGAGGGTGGCAGCTCCGACTGCATGCTCAAGCCCGTGCGCCACTTCCCCGATCCGGCCCGCAAGAACGGCGTGCTGGTCCTCTGCGAAGTGATGATGCCGGACGGCAAGACCCCGCACGAGTCGAACAAGCGCGCGACCATCCTCGATGACGCGGGTGCGTGGTTCGGCTTCGAGCAGGAGTATTTCTTCTACCAGAACGGCCGTCCGCTCGGCTTCCCCGAGCAGGGCTACCCGGCGCCGCAGGGTCCGTATTACACCGGCGTCGGCTACTCGAACGTGGGCAACGTCGCCCGCCAGATCGTCGAGGAGCACCTCGAACTCTGCCTCGAGGCCGGCATCAACCACGAGGGCATCAACGCCGAGGTGGCGAAGGGCCAGTGGGAATTCCAGATCTTCGGCAAGGGCTCCAAGAAGGCCGCCGACGAGATGTGGATGGCCCGCTACCTCCTGCAGCGTCTCTGCGAGAAGTACTGCATCGACGTCGAGTACCACTGCAAGCCGCTCGGCGACACCGACTGGAACGGGTCGGGCATGCACTGCAACTTCTCGACCGCGTATATGCGCGAAGTCGGCGGGAAGGAGTATTTCGAGAGCCTGATGAAGGCCTTCGAGACCAACATCGAAGACCACATCGCCGTCTACGGCCCGGACAACCACATGCGCCTCACCGGCAAGCATGAGACCGCGCCGTGGAACAAGTTCAGCTACGGCGTGGCTGATCGTGGCGCTTCGATCCGCGTGCCGCATTCCTTCGTGAACAACGGCTACAAGGGCTATCTCGAGGATCGCCGTCCGAACTCCCAGGGCGACCCCTACCAAATCGCGTCGCAGGTCCTGAAGACCATCGCCTCGGTTCAGACCGCCAGCTCCGCCGCGGCCTGAGACCGGACGAGTTCCGCACAGTGAGAGAGCCGGGCCTTCGGGTCCGGCTTTCTTTTTGCCTCTGACGTCAGCGCTCCCGGGGGCGGTCGTCGTCGCGGATGGCGGCCTCGTGATACCAGGCGCCGCCGCTGACGACGGGCACGGGTTTGGGCGCCTCGACGGGTCGCCGAGCCGCCTGCGCGCGTCGGAATGTTGCGAGATCGTAGACTTTCGCGGACTCGCGTAGGTCCTGTGCGGCCATCGCTCAGCCCTCCCGGCTCTATCCGGCGACCCGTTGGGTCACCTCATCAGGAGAGATGTAAGGTCACGCGTTGCCGGCAACCATGCCAAAAGGCTGTTTGCCGGATATTCGTGCAAGAGCGAAAATCAGGCAGTCGAGGAATAGTACGTCTCGACTGCGAAGGACGATCAGATGGCGTCCGGCCCGGTCTCGCCGGTGCGGATGCGGATCGCCTCCTCGATGGTGGAGACGAAGATCTTTCCGTCGCCGATGCGGCCGGTCTGGGCCGACTTGCGGATCGCGTCGACGGCGCCTTCCACCAGCGCGTCCGACAGCACGATCTCGAGCTTCACTTTGGGCAGGAAGTCCACCACGTATTCGGCGCCGCGATAGAGCTCGGTATGGCCCTTCTGGCGCCCGAAGCCCTTGGCTTCGATCACGGTGATGCCCTGAAGGCCGACCTCCTGGAGGGCCTCCTTCACTTCGTCCAACTTGAAGGGCTTGATGATCGCTTCGATCTTCTTCATGCCGCTCGGGCCTGTCTATGCACGTTGCGTAACAGTAACATCGCCGCGAGCCAGCCGCCACGGGGTTTCGCCGTCGCGCTGCTCCAAATCGCCTATTTCGTGTGCAATTCCTGCGCAACATTGAGGCGATCGGTGAGATTCTGTCCATTGAGTGAGCATCCGATGGTCGAGGCGAGGGCAGTGAGCGGTGCGGGGACTCGGGTGCTCAGCGTTGCCGCGGTGGGCAAGCTGGACGCGGCGGCCATCGACGGGGGCGTGCCGGGCATCGCCCTGATGGAAGCAGCCGGTGCGGCGGTCGCCGAGCGGGCGAGGGTACTCGCGCCCCGAGGCGGACGGGTGCTCGTCCTCTGCGGCCCGGGCAACAACGGCGGTGACGGCTTCGTCGCGGCGCGTCTCCTCGCGGCCGAGGGCTACGCCATTGCGCTCGTGTTGCTGGGCGACCGGGCGGCTCTGAAGGGCGATGCGGCCCTCGCGGCCGAGTCCTGGCCGGAGCCGGTCCTGACCGAACTGCCGAGCGACCTCGCGAGCGTCGATCTGGTCATCGACGCGCTGTTCGGCGCCGGCCTGTCTCGCGATCTCGACGGCGCGGCGCGATCCATGGTCGAGGCGGTGAAGGCCGCGCGCCTGCCCGTTCTGGCGGTCGATGTGCCGAGCGGCGTCGATGGCGACAGCGGCGCGGTACGCGGCGTGGCCTTCGAGGCGGTGGAGACCGTCACTTTCGTCGCGCTCAAAGCCGCGCATCTCCTCGAACCCGGCCGCTCGCTGTGTGGCGACATCCATGTGGCGCAGATCGGCGCGGGGGAGGCGGCCATCGCCGCCGGGCTGGAGGCCTCCCTGCCGCCGCTCCATCACAATGGGCCGGATCTCTGGCGCTGGGAGTTTCCGCGTCTCACGCGGGCGAGCCACAAATACACCCGGGGTCACGCGGTGGTGCTGTCAGGCCCCGCGACCAAGACCGGCGCGGCGCGCCTCGCCGCCCGCGCGGCCCTTCGGGTCGGAGCGGGGCTCGTGACCCTGGCCTCGCCGGCCGGGGCGCTCGCTGAGAACGCCGCCCACCTCACCGCGATCATGCTGCGCCGCTGCGAAGAGCCCGACGATCTCGACGATCTGCTGACGGACGAGCGGCTGAACGTGGTCCTGATCGGGCCGGGCCTCGGCGTCGGCGAGCCGACGCGGGATCGCGTCGCGGTGGCGGCCTCGGCGGGGCGCCGTCTCGTCCTCGATGCGGATGCGCTCACGAGCTTCGCGGGAGGAGCGAGGCATCTCGCCGGCTTGATCGCGGAGGGCGGCGGCGAAGCGGTGCTGACGCCTCATGCGGGCGAGTTCGCCCGGCTGTTCGATGACACCAAGGTCATGCAGGCGGGCAGCAAGGTGGACCGAGCCCGTGCCGCCGCCGCGCTCACGGGGACGGTGGTGGTGTTCAAGGGCGCTGACACGGTGGTGGCGCATCCCGACGGCCGGGCCGCGATCAACGACCACGGCACGCCCTATCTTGGCACCGCCGGCTCCGGCGATGTCCTCGGTGGATTGATCGCCGGGCTGCTGGCGCAGGGGATGCCGACCTTCGAAGCCGCCTGCGCCGCCGTATGGCTCCACGGCGATGCCGGCCTGCGCCACGGGCCGGGCCTCATCGCGGAGGACCTGCCCGAGCTGATGCCCGCCGTCCTTTCCGGGCTCAGGTGACTTCGAACGAGGTCCAGAGCCCGGTATCGAATCGCTCCAGCACGGTGGCGCTGATGAGCCACCTGCCGGGATTGTCCGCGAGGAACGCGATCCGCGCAGTGCGGCCTTCGAGCAGCTGGAACGTGTCGAGCCAGTAGGGCTCCCAGCCGTCGTCCAGGGGGTGGAGCAGGCGGAAGCAGTGGCCATGCAGGTGCAGGGCCTGCGGGAAGGCGGTGTCGTTGCGCAACGCCAGCACGACGACCTGCCCGCGCTTCACCGTGAAGATCGGCGCCTGCCCGGTGGCAGCGCTGACGCCGTTGACCGACCAGACCTTCTTCGGATCGCCGGTGTAGACCGGCTCCGGCGCGGCCTTGTCCTTCGCCTCGCCGCCCTCCTTGGGGATGAAGGCGCCCCCGGTGATGACGACGTCCCGCCGCAGGGCATTCTGCAGCTTCACCTCGGCGGGAAGCTTCTTGTTCTCGCCGATGGGGCCGATGGGCGCGCGGGTCTGCGCAAGCTTCGCGCCCTTGGTCGTCACGCTCGCGAGCGTCAGGCCGGAGCCGATCAGCGCGATGACGCTCGCCTTCGCGCCCTCCTCGTCGGGCAGGTCGATCATCAGGTCGTAGCGGGTGCCCGGCGGGAAGGGCAGGGTCGCGCGCAGGGGCTCGAACGTGTCCGTCGGCTGCCCGTCGACGGCGGCCACGTAGACCTTCACCCCCTCGAAGCGCAGGCGCGTACCCCGCGCATTGCACCCGTTGCCGACCCGCAGGCGGATGCGGCTGCCGGGCCGCGCCTCGATGGATTGGGGCACGGGGCCGCCATTGACCGTCACGAGGTTGCCGAGCCGCCCGCTCGCGGCGGCGAAGCTCGTCTGTCCGAACGGCATGAGCGTGCCATCCGCTTCGAGCCGCCAATCCTGCAGCAGCAGGCCGAGATCGGCATCGACCGCGGGGGGATTCGTCTCCTCGACGACGAGCATCCCGGCGAGTCCCCGGCCGGAAGGCTCACTCGACCCGCCGACCACCAACGGACGGATCAGGAAGGTGCCCGCGTCGGGGGGCGTGAACTCATAGAGGAAGTCGCCGCCGGGGGGCACCGGCGCCTGCGTCACCCCGCCGACGCCGTCCATGGCGTTGACGTTGCGCACCCCGTGCCAGTGAAGGGAGAGCGGCTTGTCGGTGCCGTTCTTCAACCGAAGCCGCACCGGCTGGCCGAGCTTCACCCGCACGATCGGCGGCGTGCTCGTGCCGTCGAAACACCAGATCGCCGTCTCCTGCGCCGGCTCCGGCTTGAACCGGGACTTGCCCGGCGCGGCCGTCAGGGCCTTCGGTTCCGGCGTGGCCGGTGGGGTTTGCGCCCGCGCGGTGCCGGCGAGACCGAGCGCCGCGAGGCCGCCGACCATGGCCCGCCGTGAGGGAGCGACGGACACATCCGAGGCCCGAGAATCGGCCCACGGAAGCGGGGCGGGATGCGGCGTGGACTCGTCGGCCATGGTTCCTCGTGGGCGGCGGGCGTGCGCCGCTCCATAGCCGCGCGAAGGCGATGGCGCCACCGGAGGCAACAGGCCGAACTTTTTTGCTGCGGGCGCCGTCGCGCGTGCTATAGGGCGCGCTTCCGGCGGCCGGCGACGGGCCGGGTTGTCGGCGCGCGCGGGCGTGGCGGAACTGGTAGACGCGCTGGATTTAGGTTCCAGTGTCGCAAGACGTGGGGGTTCGAGCCCCTCCGCCCGCACCAGGCCACCCCGCGACGGCAGGGATTCCCTGCGTCTGCCGACGCCCGCCTCCTGCGCTGCCGTTGAACCCCGACTCGGATTCGATGGGACGGGGCGGCACACGATTCTGGAAGAGCGACGACGATGCAGGTCACCGAGATCAACACCCAGGGCCTCAAGCGGGAATATCAGGTCCTGCTGGCCGCCCAGGAACTCGAGGAGCGCCTGACCAGCGAACTCGCCGGCATGAAGGACAAGGTGCAGCTGAAGGGCTTCCGCCCCGGCAAGGTGCCGGTCGCCCACCTGCGCAAGGTCTACGGCCGCTCGGTGATGGCCGATGTCGTCCAGAACGCCGTGAACGAGGCGAATCGCAAGATCGTCACCGACAACAACCTGAAGCTCGCCCTCGAGCCGCAGATCGAGTTCCCGTCCGACCAGCAGGAGGTTGAGAAGGCGCTGGACGCCAAGGCCGACCTCGCCTTCAAGGTGGCCCTTGAGGTGATGCCGAGCTTCGAGCTGGCTGACCTCTCGGATGTCAGCCTCACGAAGCTCGTCGCCACCCCCTCGGATGAGGAAGTGACCGAGGCCCTCGACCGCATGGCCGGGCAGAGCCGCCCCTTCACCGACCGTGAGGACGGTGGCCCCGCCGAGAAGGGCGACCGCGTCACCATCGACTTCGTCGGCCGTATCGACGGCGAGGAGTTCCAGGGCGGCAAGGGCGAGGGCATCGACCTCGAACTCGGCTCGAACACCTTCATCCCCGGCTTCGAGGACCAGCTGGTCGGCGCCAAGTCCGGCGAGCAGCGCCTCGTGAAGGTCACCTTCCCGGAGGGCTACGGCGCCGAGCAACTCGCCGGCAAGGATGCCGAGTTCGACGTGACCGTCGTCAAGATCCAGCAGCCGGGTGAGGCGAAGGTCGATGACGAGTTCGCCAAGACCATGGGCATGGACTCCCTGGCCGACCTGAAGGACGCCATCTCCAAGGCGATCGGCAGCGATTACGAGACCGCCTCGCGTCGCCGCCTGAAGAAGGATCTGCTCGACGCGCTCGACGGCAAGTACGCCTTCGAGCTTCCCCCGTCGCTGGTCGCGCAGGAATTCGCCGCGGTGTGGGCTCAGGTCGAGCAGGATCTGAAGACCCGCGGCAAGACCTTCGAGGACGAGGGCACCGACGAGGAAAAGGCCAAGGCCGAGTACCGCAAGATTGCAGAGCGTCGCGTGCGGCTCGGACTTGTGCTTGCGCAGGTCGGCGAGAGCGCCGATATCAAGGTCTCCGACGAGGAGGTCAATCAGGCCCTCATCGCCCGGGTGCGGCAGTTCCCCGGCCAAGAGCAGCAGGTCTGGGACTTCTACCGTAAGAATGCGCAGGCGCTCGCTGAGCTGCGGGCCCCCCTGTTCGAGGAAAAGGTGGTTGACCACGTCCTCGGTCAGGTCAAAGTCACGGAAGAGCCCGTCGCGAAGGACGCCCTGTTCGCCGACGACGAGGAAGACGACACGACCGGTGATAAGCCGGCTGAAAAGGCCGATTCGGCCGACTGAGCCCGCCCCCTCCTTGGGCAGCGGGCAATGAGTTTAGGCGATAGTTAAGCATCGCCGTTGTTCGCTGGCATGCCCGGCGTTCCGCGATTCGGCGGACGCCGGGCCTCACCCCCGGGGCAGGATGAGATGAGAGATCCGATCGACGTCTTTAACAATGCCCTCGTGCCGATGGTCGTCGAGCAATCGAGCCGTGGCGAGCGCGCCTTCGACATCTACTCTCGCCTGCTGCGTGAGCGGATCATCTTCCTGACCGGACCGGTCGAGGATTACGGCGCCTCGCTCATCGTCGCGCAGCTCCTGTTCCTCGAAGCCGAGAACCCGAAGAAGGAAATCTCCTTCTACATCAACTCGCCCGGCGGCGTGGTAACCTCGGGCCTGTCGATCTACGACACGATGCAGTTCATCCGCTGCCCGGTGACGACGCTCTGTGTCGGCCAGGCCGCCTCGATGGGCTCGCTCCTGCTGACGGCCGGCGAGCCCGGCCACCGGTTCGCCCTGCCGAACGCGCGGATCATGGTCCACCAGCCCTCCGGCGGCTTCCAGGGTCAGGCGACGGACATCCTGATCCATGCCCGCGAGATCGAGGCCCTGAAGCGGCGCCTCAACGAGATCTACGTGAAGCACACCGGCCGCGAGTACGAGGCGATCCACACCGCCCTGGAGCGCGACAATTTCATGACCGCCGACGCGGCCAAGGAGTTCGGCCTCATCGACGAGGTCATCCAGAAGCGTCCGGAGCCGGCCGCCGCCTGAGCGGACACGACGCGCTGTCGCGGCCTTGATCCTGCCGCGGCAGCGTGTTTGCATCGGGGGATATGACCTCACGGTCAAAGGCGCGCAGCACACTGTTTCTTTAAGCGAACCCCCTTACGTTTCACGAAATGGCCATGCGCCCCTTTGCCGGCAGCGCATGTGGGGAATCGGAGACCGATATGAGCAAGTCTGGCGGCAACGACTCCAAGAGCACGCTGTATTGCTCGTTCTGCGGCAAGAGCCAGCACGAGGTCCGCAAGCTCATCGCCGGCCCGACGGTGTTCATCTGCGACGAATGCGTCGAGCTGTGCATGGACATCATCCGCGAGGAGTCGAAGTCCTCCCTGGTGAAGAGCCGGGACGGCGTGCCCACGCCGAAGGAGATCCGCCGCGTCCTCGATGACTACGTCATCGGTCAGGACTTCGCGAAGAAGGTTCTCTCCGTCGCGGTGCACAACCACTACAAGCGGCTCGCCCACGCGACGAAGCACAACGACGTCGAGCTGGCGAAGTCCAACATCATGCTGATCGGGCCGACGGGCTCGGGAAAGACGCTGCTCGCGCAGACGCTGGCCCGCATCCTCGACGTGCCGTTCACCATGGCCGACGCCACGACGCTGACCGAGGCCGGTTACGTCGGTGAGGATGTCGAGAACATCATCCTTAAGCTGCTTCAGGCGTCCGACTACAATGTCGAGCGCGCCCAGCGCGGCATCGTCTACATCGACGAGATCGACAAGATCTCCCGTAAGTCGGACAACCCCTCGATCACCCGCGACGTGTCGGGCGAGGGCGTGCAGCAGGCGCTTCTGAAGATCATGGAAGGCACGGTTGCCTCCGTGCCTCCGCAGGGCGGCCGCAAGCACCCGCAGCAGGAGTTCCTGCAGGTCGACACCACCAACATCCTCTTCATCTGCGGCGGCGCCTTCGCCGGGCTGGAGCGGATCATCTCCCAGCGCGGCAAGGGCACCTCGATCGGCTTCGGCGCGACCGTGCAGGCCCCCGACGACCGCCGTACCGGCGAGATCTTCCGCTCGGTGGAGCCGGAGGACCTGCTGAAGTTCGGCCTCATCCCCGAGTTCGTCGGCCGTCTCCCGGTCCTGGCGACCCTGGAGGATCTCGACGAGGCCGCCCTGAAGAAGATCCTTCAGGAGCCGAAGAACGCCCTGGTGAAGCAGTACCAGCGCCTGTTCGAGATGGAGAACGTCGACCTGACGTTCCAGGACGAGGCCCTGTCTCTCGTCGCCCGCAAGGCGATCGAGCGGAAGACCGGCGCCCGCGGCCTGCGCTCCATCCTGGAGACGATCCTCCTCGACACGATGTACGATCTGCCAGGCCTCGAGTCCGTGGAGCAGGTCGTGATCGGCCCGGAAGTGGTCGAGGGCAAGTCGCGACCGCTCTACATCCATGGCGAGCGCGGCAAGGAAGCGCCCGCCAGCGTCAGTGCGTAAGGCTGATGACAGCCCGGCGTTGTGTCGCCGGGCTGCGCTGTCCCGTTCTCCTTGAAAGGCGTCCGGGGCGTCATCATGTCAGGCTCAGCGCGGTGGCCGTACGCTCCTTAGAGGTACGGTACCGCGTCACCAGCCGCTCATTTCCCCAATAAGACCCTCGCGGCCCGGTCGGCCGTGGCAGCGTGCTTGCTCCGTCAGCGGAGGGGCGTCCTGTCCGGCATTCCTGATGAGGTTTCCGATATGTCCCAGTCGAAATCGCGCCAGCCGGTCATTCCGGGCTCGACGGGCTCTTATGCCGTCCTTCCCCTGCGCGACATCGTCGTCTTCCCGCACATGATCGTGCCGCTCTTCGTGGGCCGCGAAAAGTCGATCCGTGCCCTCGAAGAGGCCGTCCGCTCCGACCGGCACATCCTCCTCGCGACGCAGATCAACGCGGGCGACGACGATCCGGCCACCGACGCGATCTACAAGATCGGCACGCTGGCCAGCGTCCTCCAGCTTTTGAAGCTGCCCGACGGCACCGTGAAGGTGCTGGTCGAGGGTGTCGGCCGCGCCAAGATCGCAAGTTTCACCCGCTCCGACGAGTATTACGAGGCGACCGCGCTGGCGCTCCATGACGAGCTCGGCGATCAGGTCGAGGCCGAGGCGCTCGCGCGCTCTGTGCTCTCGGAGTTCGAGAACTACGTCAAGCTCAACAAGAAGATTTCCCCCGAGGTCGTCTCCGCCGTCACGCAGATCGACGAGCCGTCCAAGCTCGCCGACACGATCGGCTCGCACCTGCTCGTCAAGATCGCCGACAAGCAGGGCATCCTCGAGACGCCGACCGTCGCCCAGCGCCTGGAGAAGGTGCTGTCGCTGATGGAGAGCGAGATCTCCGTGCTGCAGGTGGAGAAGCGCATCCGGACCCGCGTCAAGCGGCAGATGGAGAAGACGCAGCGCGAGTACTACCTCAACGAGCAGATGAAGGCGATCCAGAAGGAGTTGGGTGACTCCGAGGATGGCCGCGACGAGCTGGCCGAACTCGAGGAGAAGATCGAGAAGACCAAGCTCTCGAAGGAAGCCCGCGAGAAGGCGACGGCGGAGCTGAAGAAGCTGCGTCAGATGTCGCCGATGTCCGCCGAGGCGACCGTCGTGCGCAACTACCTCGACTGGATGCTCGGCATCCCGTGGGGCAAGCGCTCGAAGATGAAGAAGGACCTCCTCGGCGCCCAGGCGCTGCTGGACGAGGACCATTTCGGCCTCGACAAGGTCAAGGAGCGCATCGTCGAGTACCTCGCCGTGCAGCAGCGGGCGAACAAGCTCACCGGCCCGATCCTGTGCCTCGTCGGTCCTCCCGGTGTCGGCAAGACCTCGCTCGGCAAGTCCATCGCCAAGGCGACGGGGCGTGAGTTCGTGCGCCTGTCGCTCGGCGGCGTGCGGGACGAAGCCGAGATCCGTGGTCACCGCCGGACCTATATCGGCTCGATGCCCGGCAAGATCGTCCAGTCGATGCGCAAGGCCAAGACGTCCAACCCGCTCATCCTGCTCGACGAGATCGACAAGATGGGCATGGACTATCGCGGCGACCCATCGGCGGCCCTGCTGGAGGTGCTGGATCCCGAGCAGAACGCGACGTTCAACGACCATTACCTCGAGGTCGATTACGACCTGTCGAACGTGATGTTCGTCACGACGGCGAACACGCTCAACATCCCGGCGCCGCTGATGGACCGGATGGAGATCATCCGCATCGCCGGCTACACCGAGGAAGAGAAGGTCGAGATCGCCCGCAAGCACCTGATCCCGAGCGCCATGAAGAAGCATGGCCTCGACAAGAAGGAGTGGTCGATCACCGATGACGGGCTGATGATGCTGGTGCGCCGCTACACGCGGGAAGCCGGTGTCCGCAACCTGGAGCGGGAGATCTCCAACCTCGCCCGCAAGGCGGTGAAGGAGATCCTGATCACCAAGGCGAAGTCGGTCGAGGCCAGCGAGGAGAACCTTCCGGTCTTCCTCGGCCCGCCGAAGTTCCGCTACGGCGAGATCGACGCGGACGATCAGGTCGGCGTGGTGACGGGTCTGGCTTGGACCGAGGTCGGCGGCGAGTTGCTGACGATCGAGGGCGTCATGATGCCCGGCAAGGGCAAGATGACGGTCACGGGCAACCTGAAGGATGTGATGAAGGAGTCGATCTCGGCGGCGGCGTCCTACGTCCGCTCGCGGGCCCTCGACTTCGGCCTCGAGCCGCCGCTGTTCGAGCGTCGCGACATCCACGTCCACGTGCCGGAAGGCGCGACGCCGAAGGACGGCCCGTCCGCCGGCATCGCGATGGCGACCGCCATCGTCTCGACCCTGACGGGTATCCCGGTTCGCCGCGACATCGCGATGACCGGCGAGGTGACCCTGCGCGGTCGGGTGCTGCCGATCGGCGGGCTGAAGGAGAAGCTGCTCGCCGCCCTGCGCGGCGGCATCAAGACGGTGCTGATCCCCGAGGAGAACGCCAAGGACATCGCCGAGGTGCCCGACAGCGTGAAGAACGGTCTCGAGATCGTTCCGGTCTCGCGGATGGATCAGGTCCTGGAGCGGGCGCTGCTGCGCCAGCCCGTGCCGATCGAGTGGGATGAGCCGCTGCCGCCGGTGAAGTCCGCGCGGACGGACGAGGACGGCGCCGCCTTCGTGGCCCACTGAACCGGAAAGCCCGGAGCGACATCGCTCCGGGCTTTTTCGTGTGGGCGTCAGCCCTTGCGTGACCGGCGGGCAATGCCGTATCGAACGCCGCTGCGGGCGGTTAGCTCAGTTGGTAGAGCGTCTCCTTTACACGGAGAGGGTCGGCGGTTCGAGCCCGTCACCGCCCACCATATTCATCGACGCCGTAGCGCGGGTTGAGGTTGGGTCTGCGCCTCATCGGCCTGACCTGTCCGGTATTCCGCATCGAGCCAATCGACGGGCTACCGCGTGAGCGCGCACGTGCAGCAGCGCGGGGTGCGGTCTTCGCGCTCGACCATTGGTCATTCATCCAGTGGCCAGCACCCGAAAAATGAATCGCCGAAAATTCAATAAGGAAAAGGCGGGCCCGAGCCCGCCTTTCGAAGGTCGATCTGGTGTTGATCAGCCTGTAGCTTAGCTGGTCATCATCGGGTGATCGGCCGACGTGGTGCTCGAGAAGGCGAAATCGCCAGCGCCGAGCGCCTTTCCGTTGAGAGAATTGACCAAGAAATTATAGTAATTGCCGGTGTGCGTGTCGTAGATGTTGTAATAGTAGAGCGTCGCACCATTGGTGCCGGACGTTCCCACATGGTCGAGATGCACCGAGGAGCCCTCGCCGAAGCCAGTCAGCGCGATGAAGTCATGATCGCCGGGAGCGTTTGCGGGGTTCGTGCCGCCGCTGGCATTCTGGAAATCAGTGATGTAGGCGGCCTGATCGGCGAAAACGGTAGTCGGGGAATCCGTCGTCTGACCGAACTTTGCAGCGAGAATGAAGGTGTCGTTGCCTGCACCACCGTAGTACTGATTGAAATCGGCATGACCTTCGAGTCTGTCATTGCCCGAGCCGCCGGCCATCTTATCGACATCGCCGCCGTTGCCCTGAACGACACCGTTCACGTCGGGCTTCACAACAGAACCATCTACTGTCGACATTTTACGATCCTCCTCTGAAGACCCATTCTGGTCTGCGGAATGGGCGCTCGATGACTGATTAGTATGAATTTAAGGATATTCGTTACTGATTTGATATCCTTACCAAAGCGTTATTAAATTCAATCGCCCGAGTCAATCGCCGCCCAATACTGAAAATGCCAGCATTGCAATCACGTCACACTCGCTGGCTGGGTCATCTGCCGCCGATGTATAGTAGTGTTGTCATGATATAAGTTCAAATCGAGATTATTGTACTGTAATAAAGTCATAAGAATGCGATGATCGCTGGATGTAAATGTAGAATTTGCAATTCCGGCCGTGGGCGGAGGCTATATCTCCACAAGGCATTATGTATGCATACTCTTCGTCACAGATAGAAACGCCCGGCCACTCGAGGGATCGAGATGACCGGGCGTGCCATGAGTATTACCTGCGGGCGTGCATGGCATACTCATTAGAAGTTGCGTTAGGGAGGGTTAGTCCAACGCAGCCTCATCTGAAAACTGCAAAAATGATCACCATGCGCTGGGATAAGCCAAAATCAACAATTTAAATTGCTTTTATTTCTGAACATATCGGTCGATGCGTAGCAACCAGGCATGAAATAAATTATTTGTGATCGACGATGCCCGGTCGAAGACAGAATGGGTCGCGGCGGCGTCGAAGGGCCTTAGTATCCACCTCCATTTTATTCTTTCTGGTTCAAGTTTTGGCCGCTCGCTCGCGGGGCGCTTTAGCCGTCGGGCGAAGATCCGCCGATTCGAGGCGAATGTTACGCACGCGGATTCCGGCCAAGAGCATTGCCAGCGCCACCGAGGGCGCGGGTGTCATCGTCCCCCGCGATGACTGCGCAGCCGACAACGCCATCATCCTCAACGGCTACGGGTGGAGCCGGGCGGTCGACGACATGCGTCTCTCGCGAGTCAACCGATGCTTCGGCTGGGATACGTAGATTGACGACGCACTTGCGATGCGCGTCGACGCCTACGAGGCCAACGCTGCCGGGCGCGTGGGGTTGGGCGCGGACAAATGCGCGATCACGGCGGGGCGGCGGCGGAGGTCCACTCCGGCGAAGGCCGCTGTGCCTGCGTGCCGATTCGGTGGTTCGGGCCCGTTACCGCCCACCAAGCGCCTCGCTCAGGCGCGGATGTCGACGGACTGGCCCTGTCCGGGCGGGGCCGGCGGCGCAGCGGACGCTGCGGTCTGAGCCACCATGTCGGCGACCGATTTCAAGGCTTTGATCTGCTGCCGGGCCACGGCCGTCCCGATGGACTGCGCGGTGCTTCCGGCCTGCATCTGGACGACTTGGGCGGCGATGCTGGTCATGCGGAACGATAGCTCTCAATCCATGAAAGCATCGTCACCGATCACCACCGAATTGGACTGACGTCCTTCCCGGTCAGCGGGAAATCTTGTTCGTCGCCCACCGGAACGCGACGCCGGACATGTCCAGCGCCGTCAGCACGGCAATGACGTAGACGATGGTCATCAGCATCGTGTTTCCCTCGGCGCGGTGTCCGCTGTCGGCCGCACGGAACTGCAAGCGCCCGTACATCCGGCTATCGCTGATTCGCGGCTTTGTTGCGATGGCCGGCTTCGCGCCTCGGAGCCTGTGGCGGTTCGGTCACGACAGGGGACGGTTGCGGCGAGCCCCCGATGATCCGACCCAGCAGGCCGCCGGGTCTGTTGCCCTGGGCCGCCACGATCCGGCGCGCCTCCTCGACGCTCATGTCGCACGCGCCGGGCATGCCTTCGAGGGCGCCGAGCGCCCGCTCGTATTCGGGAAGGTTGATGCAGCCCGGCACGCCCCAGGCCAGGGCCGGGGAGGGGGCGGCCAAGCCGGCGACGAGGAGGGTCGCCATGAGACGGACACTCATCGTCGTCCTCACGCCTACACGATCCCGCTCGCCTCGTAGGGCCATGGCAGCCCGAGATGCGCCGCCACGGCGGCCGGATCGTCGCCGGCCTCCCGCACCGCCTTCATGACATCCTCGACGGGCACCTGAAAGCGCCGCGCCCAGTAGGCGGCGGCGCTCGGGTCCTCGACATTCACATGCTTCGGCTCTTGAGACGTGTCGGCCATCGCTTCCTCCGGCAGGGGCAATCCGCCGGAGCGCATTTGGTTCTGGGCGAGGCCGGTCAGGCGGCCATGCGCAGGTCGGTCGCGCGGGGCGTCCGAACCGGAACAGCCGTGGCGGCCTGTGCGGGCAGGCGGTCGAGCTGCGAGCAATGCAGCAGGTTCACACCCTGTTGCCGCGCCATCGCAGATGCAGCGCCGGTGAAGCGGCCGTTCGTGATGACGCAGACATTCGGGCAGCCGATGCGGCTTGCCGCGGAAGCGGCCTCCGAGATGGCGAGGCACTCGATGTCATGCGCCGTCCACAGCAGGCGGGCGACGATGCGCGTCCGCTCGCGGAACAGGACGACATGCTCCCCATCGTGATGATCCAGGCGCCAGCCGTCCGTTCTCAGGCAGCGGAGCATCAGCCGCTCGTAGCTTTCGGGCGATGTGCTCGCACGGTCGACGAAGGTCCAGGATTCGATCTCCTTGGTGAGGATCGCGGCGCATTCCGCGTGCAGTGCCTGCCGAAAGCTGCCGATCCGGAAAATCGCGCGCATGGCCTTCGGCATCTGCATCCTGTGCAGATGAGCCAATTCGGCCTCCCATCGGGACCTGAATTCGGCCGGGCTTTTCGCGTGCCGCTCCATCCATCGGCTTTCGATGAGAAGCCGCTCGGCCTGCGGCTTCAGCCGTTCGCGGCACCGCCCCGCCAGTCGAACCTGGAGGTGCAGGACGGCGAGCACGAGCAAGGGCGCTGTCACCCCGAGGGTGAGGCTCATCGCGAACATGGCAGCGGAACTTTGGGACTTTGGCGGGTCCCAAAGTTATCGATCGCAGATCTTAAGCAGAACTTGCCATGTTAGTTCGGTTCCGAAGCTCTGCCACAAGTCTTTTTTGATGGTGAATTTATCCTTTTCGAAGCTTGCGACGTACTGATGACGCACGCGTGATTTCCATGCTTTATCCTGATCGGCCGACGTTCCAGAACAACGGCAGCCCGGTCAGCATCCCGTCGAGATCGGTGCGGTAGGCCGATGGCTGGAAGTACTGACCGCAGGGCACGTAGGCTCCGACTTCCAGGGCGCGGGCCTGGATCCTGGCGGCGAGGGCCTGCTGGGCGGGGAGGTCCGGGGCCTGGAACCACGCATTGCGGAGGTCCTCGATCGGCGCGTCCGTCAACCAGCTCGGGATGCCGGCGCGGCCGTTGCCCCGGGCGGCGAGGTGGTAGGCCGGCGAGAGCTGGTCGAGACCACCGGAGAACACGCCGAACATCGACCAGCCGCCCTGGTCGATGGGCTTCGCGCTCAGGATGCGCTGGTTCACCGTGCCCCAATCGGTGGCCACGTAATCGAGGTTGAGCCCAAGCTTGCGGCAGACATCGCCCATCACCTCGCAGATCGCCGAGATGCGCGGCACATCGGTGCCGGCCAAAAGCACGATCTTCTCACCCTTGTAGCCCGCCGCTTCCAGGGCGCGCTTCGAAGCGGCGAGGTCGCGGGGGCCGGTCAGGGCCGTCATGCCGGCATCCGAGGCCATCGGACCGCCGGGGGTGAAGATCCCGCAGGGGCCACGGCGGATGGCATGGTCGGTGCCGGCCACCGCATCCATCATCTCGCCCTGGTCCACGGCTGTCAGGAGTGCATGGCTGATGGCCGGGTTGTCGAAGGGCGGTTGCGTGTGGTTCAGGCGGATCTGGCCGATCAGCCCCGCGCTCTCGATGAGGGCGACCTTGATGTCCGATTGCCGCGACAGGGTCGGTACGAGGTCCACCAGCGGCTGCTCCCACCAGTCGATCTCGCCCGAGCGCAGGGCGCCGGCGGCGGTCGCGCCATCGGGGATTGTGCGCCATTCGATCCGATCGAACCGCGCGATCTTCGGCCCGGCGGTGAAGCTGGCGGTGCCGTCCTCGCGGGGGCGGTAGCCTTCGAAGCGGCGGTAGACGTTGAGGGAGCCCGAAACCCGTTCCCGCGCGTCGTAGCGGAAGGGGCCGCTGCCGATCATCTCGGTGACGGCTTGGGTCGGCGGAGCGGCGGCGAGCCGCTCGGGCATGATGACCGGCACGTAGGAGACAGGCTTTGCCAGCGCTTCCGGCAGAAGCGGGAACGGGCGCTTCAGCCGGAACAGCAGCTCCTTGTCCGATGGCGCAGTGAGCTCGTTGACGGCCGCGAACAGGGCGCTCCCGAAGGAATCGCGCTGGCCCCAGCGCTTGAGGCTTGCCACCGCGTCGCGGGCGAGGACGGGCGATCCGTCGTGGAAGAGCAACCCATCCCGAAGTGTCAGCCGCCAGGTCAGGCCGCCATCCTCGACGCGGTGCCCCGCGACCATCTGCGGCTGCGCGCGGTAGGAGGCATCGAGGCCGTAGAGGGTGTCGAACACCATCAACGCGTGGGTGCGCGTGACGTAGTTCGTGGTGATGATCGGATCGAGCAGAGCCAGATCGGCATAGGGCACGAAGCGCAGGGTGGAGGCGGAGGCCGCCCGCACCAGGGCCGGGCGCGCGATGGCCCCCGCCAGGAGGGCGCCCGCGCCCGTGATCACCGTGCGTCGCTTCATCGAGCCTCTTTCGAATTTTGAATTTCGTGCCTTCCCTGAAGGCAATGCTCGTGCCGGATGGCGCTGAGAGAGAAACTTCTTCTCTCCAAAGCCAATTTGCGGACACAACTAGACGCCGGCTGCACAGATAATAAGCTGCTCAACCGTTGGTCATCAGACGGAGGGCGGGGGAACCGTGGCCCGGCGCTTGCAGAGGTCTCGACCGAGCCCGGCGATGTCGGCGTCTCACCGACCGTCGCGCGGATGCGGGCTCGACAACGAGCGCCGGCCATCCCGGCACCGGCTGCCGCGCGCGCCCAACGAACGACCGACGCCCTGTGGGGGCTGCTCAATGGGGCGGCCAGCCCCGGCTTGGAGACGATGATGGACCGCAGGACCTTCCTGAAGACTTCCGCTGCCCTCGGCGCCGCCGGCTTGGCCGCGCCCCGTCTCGCCAGCCCGGCACTCGCGCAGAACGCGAAGGTGCTGCGCTTCGTGCCGCAATCGAACCTCGCCAATTTCGATCCCGTCTGGGGCACGCAGTACGTGGTGCGGAATGCCGGAGCCATGGTCTGGGACATGCTCTACGGCGTCGATGCCAACCTGAAGCCGCAGCGGCAGATGGTCGGCTCGGAGGAGGTCACGCCCGATGGCCTCACCTGGACCTTCAAGCTCCGCCCCGGCCTGAAATTCCACGATGGCGAGCCGGTCCTGGCCAAGGACGTGGTGGCGAGCCTCAACCGATGGATGGCCCGCGATCCAATCGGCGGGATGATCAAGGGCATCCAGGACGAGCTGGCGGCCGTGGACGACACCACCTTCCGCTGGCGCCTGCGGAAGCCCTTCCCGAAGCTGCTCTTCGCGCTCGGCAAGACCAACGTCCCCGGCGCCTTCATCATGCCGGAGCGGATCGCCAAGACCGACCCGTTCACGCAGATCACCGAGTATGTCGGCTCGGGGCCGATGAAGTTCATTAAGAACGAGTGGGTGCCGGGGGCACGGGCCGCCTTCGAGACCTTCAAGGACTACAAGCCCCGCGATGAGCCGGCCTCCTGGCTCGCGGGCGGCAAGCGGATGCTGATCGACCGGGTGGAGTGGGTCATCATGCCCGACGCCGCCACCGCCTCGGCGGCGCTCCAGAACGGTGAGGTCGATTGGTGGGAGAACCCGATCCCCGACCTCGTCCCGCTCCTGCGCAAGAACAAGGACATCCGCGTCGATATCGCCGACCCGCTGGGCAATGTCGGCTCGTTCCGGATGAACCACCTCCATCCGCCCTTCGACAACCCGAAGATCCGGCAGGCCGTCCTCGTGGGCATGAACCAGGAGGATTACATGCGCGCCATCGTCGGGGACGACGAGGCCCTGTGGAAGCCGCTGCCCGGATTCTTCACCCCCGGCACCGCCCTCTACAGCGAGGCCGGCGGCGCGAAGGTCGGCAAGGGCGACATCGAGACCGCCAAGAAGATGCTCAAGGAGGCGGGCTACAAGGGCGAGAAGGTGGTCTGCATCGTGGCGCAGGACCAGCCGATCACCAAGGCGCAGGGCGACATCACCGCCGACCTCCTGAAGCAGATCGGCTTCAACGTCGATTTCGTCGCCACCGATTGGGGCACGGTGGGCACCCGCCGCGCCTCGAAGGCGCCGGTCGCGCAGGGCGGCTGGAACATGTTCCACACGTGGCACGCGGGCGCGGATGCCATCAATCCGGCGGGCTACCCGGCGGTGCGGGCCAACGGCGACAAGGCCTGGTTCGGCTGGCCGAGTGTTCCCGCGGTCGAATCCGGCATCGCCGAATGGTTCGATGCGGCGGACGAGACGTCCGAGAAGGCGGCCATCGACAAGACCAACGCCGCCGCCCTCGACGGGGTGGTCTACGCGCCGACGGGCTTCTTCCTCGGCTATCAGGCGTGGCGCTCGAACGTCGAGGGCATCGTGAAGGGGCCGCTTCCCTTCGTCTGGGGCGTGTCGAAGGCCTGAGGTTCCGATGTTCGGCTATATCAGCAGGCGGATCCTCGCCACGATTCCGGTGATGGCGGTGGTGGGGCTGTTCGTCTTCAGCCTCCTCTACCTCTCCCCCGGCGACCCGGCCGCGATCATCGCGGGCGATCAGGCGACACCCGCCGACATCGAGCGCATCCGCGCCTCGCTCGGCCTCGACAGGCCCTTCCTCGTCCGCTTCGGAGAGTGGGGGTGGCGGATCCTCCACGGGGATCTCGGCCTCTCGATCTTCACCAACCTGCCCGTCACCACCATGATCGGGCAGCGGGTCGAGCCGACGGTTTCGCTGATGTGCGTCACGCTGGTCTTCGCCATCGTCGTGGCGGTGCCGCTCGGCGTGCTGGCGGCCTGGAAGGCGGGGAGCCTCATCGACCGCATGGTGATGGGCCTCGCGGTGGCCGGCTTCTCGGTGCCGGTCTTCGTGGTGGGCTACATCCTGGCCTACGTCTTCGCCCTGCAGCTCAACTGGCTGCCGGTCCAGGGCTACACGCCCCTGGCACAGGGCCTGTGGCCCTGGCTCTCGAACCTGATCCTGCCTGCGGTGACGCTCGGCCTCGTCTACATCGCCCTCATCGCGCGGGTGACGCGGGCGACGATGCTCGACGTGCTGAGCCAGGATTACGTGCGCACCGCCCGCGCGAAAGGGCTCGCCCAGCGCAACATCCTGTTCGTCCACGCCCTGAAGAACGCGGCGGTGCCCATCGTCACGGTGATCGGCATCGGCATCGCGCTGCTCATCGGCGGCGCGGTGGTGACGGAGACCGTCTTCGCCATCCCTGGCCTCGGGCGGCTGACCGTGGATGCGATCCTGCGGCGTGACTATCCGGTGATCCAGGGCGTCGTGCTGCTGTTCAGCTTCATCTACGTTCTGGTCAATCTCGCCATCGACCTGTTCTACACGATACTCGATCCGAGGATCCGCTATTGAGCGCGACGATCGTTCCCCACATGGACGCCGCCGCTCCGGCCGTGGCCGCTCCGCTCCCCGACGTCATCCCCCCGCGCAAGGCGCGGGGGCCGGTCTGGCGCTTCATCCGCCGCTACCCGACCGTGGTGGCGGGCGGGGTGATCCTGACCCTCATCCTCCTCGCCGCCCTTCTGGCGCCGTGGCTCGGCACGGTCGATCCGACCGCGCTCGCCCCGGCCAAGCGCACCCGGCTGCCCTCCGCGCAATACTGGTTCGGCACCGACATGCTCGGGCGCGACATCTATTCCCGCGTCATCTACGGGGCGCGGGTCTCGCTGCTCGTCGGCTTCTCGGTGGCGGTGCTCGCCTCGATCGGCGGGCTCGCCATCGGCCTCGTCTCGGGGATGGTGCGCTGGCTCGACGGCATCGTCATGCGCATCGTGGACGGCATGATGTCGATCCCGCCGATCCTGCTCGCCATCGCGCTGATGGCGCTGACGCGGGGCTCGGTGCAGAACGTCATCATCGCCATTACCATCGCGGAAATCCCCCGCGTCGCCCGCCTCGTGCGCGGCGTGGTGCTGTCCCTGCGCGAGCAGCCCTATGTCGAGGCGGCGGTCACGACCGGCACGCGAATGCCGGCGATCATCTGGCGGCACATCCTGCCCAACACCCTGGCGCCGATGACCGTGCAGGCGACCTACATCTGCGCCTCGGCGATGATCACGGAGGCGATCCTCTCCTTCATCGGCGCGGGCGTGCCGCCCTCGGTGCCGACCTGGGGGAACATCATGGCCGAGGGCCGCGCCCTCTGGCAGGTGAAGTTCTACATCATCCTGTTCCCGGCCGTCGCCCTGTCCCTCACCGTGCTGGCGGTGAACCTCGTCGGCGACGGGCTGCGCGACGCCCTCGACCCCCGCATGGCCAAGGAAGTCTGAGGTGCAGCGCATGAACGAGGCACCGCTCCTCGCAATCGAGAACCTCCAGGTCCATTTCCGCACCCCCGAGGGGGTGAACCGGGCGGTGGACGGCGTGTCCTTCGCCATCGGCGCGGGCGAGACGCTGGCCATCGTGGGCGAATCCGGCTGCGGCAAGTCTGTAACCTCGATGTCGATCCTGCGGCTGCTGCCGGAGCCTCCGGCGGCCATCGCGGGCTCGATCCGCTTCCAGGGCACGAACCTGCTCGGCCTCTCCGACAGGGAGATGCGCAAGATCCGCGGCAACGACATCAGCGTGATCTTCCAGGAGCCGATGACGAGCCTGAACCCCGTCCTCACGGTCGGGCGCCAGATCGGCGAGACCCTGCGCCTGCACCAGGGGCTCAGCCGGTCGCAGGCGGAGGAGCGGGCGGTGGAGATGCTGACGCTGGTCGGCATTCCCGAGCCGAAGCGCCGGGTGCGGGAATATCCGCACCAGCTCTCCGGCGGGATGCGCCAGCGGGTGATGATCGCCATCGCGCTCGCCTGCTCGCCGAAGCTCCTCATCGCCGACGAGCCGACCACGGCCCTCGACGTGACGATCCAGGCGCAGATCCTCGATCTGATGCGTGATCTGAAGCGCCGGGTCGGCGCGGCGATCATGCTCATCACCCACGATCTCGGGGTGGTGGCCGAGGTCGCTGACCGGGTGGTCGTCATGTATGCCGGGCGCAAGGTGGAAGAGGCGTCGGTGAAGGACCTGTTCCGCGCGCCCCGCCACCCCTACACGCGCGGCCTGATGGGGGCGGTGCCCCGGCTCGGCTCCGCCGCGCACGGGGAGACCGGGCGCCTCGCCGAGATCCCCGGAATGGTGCCGAGCCTCAAGCAGCGGATCGAAGGTTGCGTCTTCGCCGGCCGCTGCCCGCAGGTGGCCGAGATTTGCCGGACCAAGGCCCCGGCCCTTGAACCGAAGGGGCCGGCGCATCTCGCCGCCTGTCATTTCGCGCCGAAGGACGCCCTCGCGGCATGAGCGTCACCGCTCCGACCCTGTTGGAGGTCAACGACCTCAAGAAGCATTTTGCCCTCGGCGGCGGCCTGTTCGGGCGCAACGCGAAGGTGCTCAAGGCGGTGGACGGCCTGTCCTTCACCGTCGCGCGGGGCGAAACCCTGTCGCTCGTCGGTGAATCCGGCTGCGGCAAGTCGACGGTCGCCAAGGCGCTCATGCGCCTCTACCGCCCGACGGCGGGACAGGTCGTCCTCGGCGGCACGCGCATCGACGAGATGTCGGATGGGGCGCTCCGGCCCCTGCGCCGCCGCATCCAGATGGTGTTCCAGGACCCGTTCTCGTCCCTCAACCCGCGCATGAGGGTGAGGGGGATCCTGTCCGAGCCGATCCGCAATTTCGGCCTCGCCCGGAACAGGGCGGACATGGAGAGCCGGCTCGCCGCGCTGATGGAGCGGGTCGGCCTGCCGCGCGACGCGCTCGGGCGCTACCCGCACGAGTTCTCCGGCGGCCAGCGCCAGCGCATCGGCATCGCCCGCGCGCTGGCGGCCGAGCCGGACCTCATCATCTGCGACGAGGCGGTCTCCGCGCTCGATGTTTCGGTGAAGGCGCAGATCGTCAATCTGCTCTGCGATCTGCAGCGCGATCTCGACCTCGCGCTGCTGTTCATCTCGCACGATCTCGCCATCGTGGAGCACATGACCCACCGGGTGGCGGTGATGTACCTCGGCAAGATCGTCGAGATCGGGCCGCGCCGGGAGCTCTTCACGGCGCCGAAGCATCCCTACACGCAGGCGCTGCTCTCGGCGGTGCCCGTGCCGGAGCCGGGGGCGGCGCGCACCCGCATCGTCCTGAAGGGCGATGTGCCGAGCCCCATCGCGCCGCCGCCCGGGTGCCGCTTCCACACCCGGTGCCCGTATGCGTTCGACCGCTGCCGCGTGGAGGTGCCGAAGCTCGATCCCGTGGGGCGCGGCCATTTCGCCGCCTGCCACCTCAACGAGACGTCAGAGGTGGCGGGTGTCGATCACTTGTCGCCTTCGATGGCGCTGACCGGCGTCCAGTAGCACTGGCCGCCACCCTCCTTGGAGAGGAGGCAGGCATAACCCACGGTCCGGGTCTGGACCGTCGCCTCCTCGCCGGTCTTCCAGCTGTGGCACTCGCCCGAGGCGAGGCTCGACTGGAGAAGTTGGCCGAAGCCGGATTCGTCGCCTGCCTGAACGAGTTGGAACAGGCGCTCCGTCACTTCCTTGGCGTGGCAGCCGAAACGGTTCTTGGTGATCGTCTCGGCCTGGGCGGCGCCATGGCCGGCGCCGAGCATGGCGAGGGCGAGAGCGAAGGCGGTCTTCTTCACGGAACGGTCTCCTCCGGTTGTATCGAGCGGGCGTTTGCCGGGCGATCTGGTCGGAAATCGGATCGGGAGGAAGGGGCCGATGGGCGCGGCGCCCTGGCTTCGCGCCGACGACCCATTATGTCCTTGGCCAATGACGCACGTTCTCCAAGACGCAGCGCCGGAGAAGCGCCGCATTCCCTCCGTCGAGCGGTTGCTCACCCATCCCGACGGGCAATCCCTGGCCGAATCGTTCGGGCGCAGCGCGCTCACCGACGCGATCCGGGGTGATCTCGCGCGGATCCGCTCCGGCGAGGCCGAGACCGGAGACGAGTCGACGATCCTCGCCCGGTGCGGTGAGGCGCTGGCGGCCGAGCGGCGACCGTCGCTGCGTCCGGTCTTCAACCTGACGGGCACGGTCCTGCACACCAATCTCGGCCGCGCCCTGCTGCCGCGCTCGGCGGCGGAGGCCGTCGCTGCGGTGATGACCCAGGCGACGAACCTCGAATTCGACCTCGCCACCGGCAACCGCGGCGAGCGGGACGACCACATCGAGGGGCTGATCCGTCGGATCACGGGGGCCGAGGCGGCCATCGTCGTGAACAACAACGCCGCCGCCGTGCTGCTGGTGCTGAACGCGCTCGCCATGCGCAAGGAGGTGGTGGTCTCGCGCGGCGAGCTCGTCGAGATCGGGGGTTCCTTCCGGGTGCCGGACGTGATGGTGCGCGCCGGCTGCAAGCTGCGGGAAGTCGGCACCACCAACCGCACGCATCTGCGCGACTTCGCCGAGGCCATCGGCCCCGCCACGGGCCTTGTGATGAAGGTGCATCCGAGCAACTACGCCATCAGCGGTTTCACGGCCCAGCCCGATCCGGATGCGCTCCACGCCCTGTGCCGGGAGCGCGGGGTCCCCCTGGCCGAGGATCTCGGCAGCGGCAGCCTGATCGATCTCGCCGCTTACGGCCTGCCGCCGGAGCCCACCGTGAGCGCGGCGCTCGCGCGCGCCGATGTCGTGACCTTCAGCGGCGACAAGCTCCTCGGCGCCGTTCAGTGCGGGATCATCGCCGGGCGGAAGGATCTCCTCGCCCGCATCCGCAAGAGCCCTTTGAAGCGGGCGCTGCGGGTCGACAAGATGACCTACGCGGCGCTCCAAGCGGTGCTGCGCCTCTACCTGCATCCCGAGCGCCTGCGCGACGAGCTTCCGACGCTCCGGCTGCTGACACGCGAGCGGTCGGACATCGCCGTCCAGGCCGAACGCCTCGCGCCCATCGTGGCCGAGCGGGTGAAAGGCAGCGCGAGCGTCGCGGTCGCGGAGACGATGAGCCAGATCGGCTCCGGTGCCCTGCCGGTCGAGACCCTTCCCAGCGCCGCCCTGGTGCTGACCCCTGCGGGGGAGGGTCGCGCGCGCAGCGCCGGGGGGCGGTGCCGCCGCCTGGCGGAAACCCTTCGTCGCGCGCCCGTGCCGATCATCGGACGAATCAAGGACGATACGATCCTGCTCGATCTCCGCACATTGGAGGACGAACAGGGCTTCCTCCACAGCCTCGGCTCGTTGTACGCCTGATTGCTGCATCTCAGGCTTCAAGGCGTGTCGCTAAATCTCTCGTGCGTCGACACCCACGCATGCGATTTCCTGGCAATGTGCTAAGTCTGTCGGCGAAGCCGGCTCAAAGGCTGGCGGAACAGGCGGCGCAGAGTACTGGACGAGCGTTCACGATGGCGGACACGGCAGCGACGATCGACCATCCGTCCGTCACGGAATCCCTGCGCCTCGACAACCAGCTTTGCTACGCGCTCTACGCCGCCGCGCACCGGATGACCAAGTCATACCGGCCGCTGCTGGAACGGCTTGGCCTGACCTATCCGCAATACCTCGTGCTCCTCGTCCTGTGGGAGCAGGACGGCGTCACCGTTTCCGAGATCGGCCGGCGGCTGCGCCTCGATTCCGGCACGCTGACCCCGGTGCTGAAGCGTTTGGAAAGCGCGGGCTTCCTGCGGCGGACCCGGCGGCAGAGCGACGAGCGCGAGGTCGAGATCGGCCTGACCGACCAGGGGCGGGAGTTGCGGGTTGAGGCCGCCTCGGTGCGCGAGACGGTGATGTGCCAGCTCGAAATGAGTGAGCCGGAGATCCGCAACCTGCGCCGGGACCTCAACCTCGTGATCGACCGCCTCGGCTCGCCCGAGTGAGCCTCACCGCCGCAGGCGGTTGCCGAGGACGAAGCCGAACAGACCCATCAGGATGATGCCGACCGCGCCCTCGATCCCGACGAGGAGGTTGGTGACGCGCCCCGTGGGCTTCAGGCCGATCTCGGGCGGGTTCGCCGTCATCATGTTGAGGGCGCTGTAGCTCATCAGGTCGAGGGGGTTGTAGGTCGGCCCGGCCTCGGGACCTTCGAGAATGATGAGCCCGCCGGTCAATCCATAGAGCACGGCGAAGACGCCGATCAGCAGGACGAAGGCGCGGGTGATGCGCGAGAGGCTCTCGCCGTAATCGCACAGCCATTCCACGAAACGGTCGGCGACCCAGCGATAGCCGTGCCGGGCCACGCCGCGCCAGTTGCGTGCGGTCCAGGCGCCCTTGGCCTGCGCCCCGGCATGGTGGCGGCCCATCCGCCGTCCGCGCTTGTAGGCCCAGCTCGCGCCGTCCTGATCGCCGATGCTCTTCCAGTTCTGTTCCAGGGCGAGATAGCTCGCCTGGGCAGCGGCGAAGTCGCCGGCCATCTCCTCGCCCACGCCGCCGCCGAGCTGTTCGACGTGCATCCGCGTTCCGTTGAGCCAGGCGCCGGAAAACCGGGCGTGGCGCAGGCGGCAGGTCGCGAGGTTGAGGCGCACGAGGTTCGTGTCCGACAGGTCGGCGCCGGAGAAGTCCGCCCCGTCGAGCTTCGCGCCTGTGAAGGTCGCGCCGTGCAGCCGCGAGCCCGCCAGCACCGCCTTGGTCAGGCTGGCGCCCTCGAAATCCGCATGGGTGAGGTTGGCGTCGCCGAGCTTGGCTTCGTCGAGCCGCGCCTCGCGGAACACGGTGTCGTCCGCGTCGGCCCCGGTGAAGTCGGTGCCCCACAGATCGGCGCGGGTGAAGTCGGCCCCGTCGAGCAGTGCTTCAGACAGGTCCGCGAAGCGCATCGCCGCGCCGCCGAACCGTGCGTCCTCCAGCATCGCCCGCGACAGGCGGATTTGCCCCGCGACAGTGCCGCTGAAATCCGCACCGGAGAGATCGCTCTCGGTGAGGTCGGCTTCTTCGAGGATCGCCCCGGCGAAGCGGGCCGAGCGTCCCACCGCCCCGGCCAGCGTGGACCGGCGCAGGTTGGCGCCGCCGAAATCGGCGTCGTCCAATCGCGCGCGGGTGAGGTCCGCACCCGAGAGGTTGAGGCCCCCGCTCTCGGCATCGCGCCACGGCGCCGCGTCACCCTCGGAGGCGAGGGCGGCGCGGCTGCAATCGAGGCGCGCGAGATCGAGGCCCGGCGCGGCGAGGGGACCCGCGCCGCCGGCCCGGTCGAGGAAGTCGCGCAACCGCTGATCCGGCACGGGGGCGCCCGCGACCTGTGTCGTCTCGTTCATGGCCGATCCATGCCGGAGGCCGGCGCCCGGCGCCAGCCTCCCGGCTTGCCGCGCTCAGGCTTCGGCGATCACCTTCACGGCAATCGACTTGGCGGCGGGAGTCTTGCTCTGGGCGTCGTGGTGCCAGAGCGGGAGGAGCACGTTCATCTCGGGATAGTAGCCGCCGCAATTCCCCTGGGGGATGTCGTAGGCCACGATCCGAAGGCCGCCGAGCCTCCGGTTCACCCCATCGTCGCTCACCGTCTCGACGGCGGCCTTGGCCCCGTCGCGCAGGCCCAGCCGTGCGATGTCCGCCCGGTTCATGAACAGCACGTCGCGGGTGCCGTCGATGCCCCGGAAGCGGTCGTGGTAGCCGTAGACCGTCGTGTTGAACTGGTCGTTCGAGCGAAGCGTGATGAGATCGAGCACGTCGCCACCGCGCTCCGGCAGGTCCGGGTCGGCTTCCAGCCCGCCGGGCACCACGAAGTTCGCCTTGCCGGTCTCGGTCTCCCATCGCCGCTCGCGGGCGGGAAGGGGCTTGGCGAGTCCGCCCGGATCGAACATCCGACCGTTCAGGTCGTGGAAGACGGTGGGATAGGTCGCCTCGATAGCCTTGCGCACCAGCGAATAGTCGCCGACCCAGGCGTTCCAATCGATGCGCGGGTTCGGCGGCAGGGTCGCCTTGGCGATGCCGGCGACGATGGCGGGCTCGGAACGCAGCTGCGGGCTCACCGGATCGGCGGCGCCCTTCGAGCCGTGGAACCGGGCGGTCGAATCTTCCATCGACACCGCCTGCGGTCCGCTGGCCTGCCGGTCGATCTCGATGCGGCCGAGGCAGGGCAGGAGGTAGGCGACTTCGCCGTTCACGAGATGCGAGCGGTTCAGCTTCGTGGCGATCTGCACGGTCAGGCGCTGCTTGCGCCAGGCCGGCTCCATCACGCCCGTATCCGGTATCGCCCGCAGGAAGTTGCCGCCGAGCCCGATGAAGGCGCGGACGCTGCCGTCGAGGATGCCTTCGCAGGCCTCCACCGTGTTGAGGCCCTTCTCCTGCGGCGGCTCGAAGCCGTAGAGTTCACGCAGCTTGTCGTTGGGGGCGAGCTCCGGCTTCTCCGTGATGCCGACGGTGCGCTGGCCCTGCACGTTCGAATGGCCGCGCACCGGGCAGATGCCCGCGCCGGGCTTGCCGATATTGCCGCGCAGCAACAGCAGGTTGGCGAGCATCCGTACCGTTTCGGTGCCCCGGCGGTGCTGCGTCAGGCCCATCCCGTAGACGCCGATCACCGCCTTCGCGCGGGCATAGACCGACGCTGCGCTCTCGATGGCGGTGCGGCTGAGGCCGGAGCGCCGTTCGAGGTCCGGCCATTCCTGGCCGTCGCAGAATTGCTCGAAGGCTTCGAGACCGTGCGTGTGCTCGGCGATGAAGGCGTGGTCGAGAACGCCCGGCTTCCCGGCGGCCCGCGCGTGCCGGTCGGCCGCGAACAGGGCCTTGCACAGGCCGGTGATGGCGGCGAGATCCCCGCCCGCCTTCACCTGATGGTACTGGGTGGAGATCTTCGTAGAAGATCGCGTCAGCATCTCCGTGGGTGATTGCGGATCGGTGAAGCGCTCCAGGCCCCGTTCCTTCAGCGGATTGAAGGTGATGATCGAGGCGCCGCGCTTGCGGGCTTCCTGCAGCGGGTGGAGCATCCGCGGCGAGTTCGAGCCGACATTCTGCCCGAAGAAGAAGAGCAGATCGGTTTCCTCGAAATCCTCCAGCCGCACCGTGCCGACCGGCGAGCCGATGGATTGCGGCAGCGCCACCGAGGTCGGCTCGTGGCACATGTTCGAGGAATCGGGGAGGTTGTTGTTGCCGTAGAGCCGGGCGAGCAGCGCCCACATGTAGCTCGCCTCAAGCGAGGCCCGGCCGGAGGCGTAGAACACCACCGATTTCGGTTCGAGCGCCTTCAGCTCGCGGCCGATCTCGGCATAGGCGTCCTCCCAGGTGCAGGGGCGGTAGCGGTCCGTGGCCGGGTCGTAGCGCATCGGATGCGTGAGGCGCCCGGCCTCCTCCAGCGCGTAATCGCTCCACGTGAGGAGGTCGCTCACCGTGTGCGCGGCGAAAAGGTCCGGGGTCGCCCGGCGACGGGTCTGCTCCCAGGCCGTCGCCTTGGCGCCGTTCTCGCAATACTCGAAGGCCAGGGGCTTGGCCGGCTTCGCCCAGGCGCAGGACGTGCACATGAAGCCGCCCGGCTTGTTCTGCTTGGTGAGCAGCGCCGTGCCGGTGATCGGCACGCCTTCCCGCGTCAGGATTTCGAGGAGGGAGCGCGCCGAGCCCCACCCGCCGGCAGGCCCGTCGTAGGGCTCGATTGTGACCTTCCGGGCCCGGTCGTCCTCGCTGCCAGCTTGGTCCATGACCGTCTCCCGCCGCACCATCGTTGCAGCGTGAACGCGGCAGACGCCGTAACGATCAAAGTCAGAGGGCCGCAGGGCTCAGGAAACGGCGGCGAGCTTGTCGGCCATGGTCTGCACCTTGTCCCGCCGGGTCGAGAAGATCAGCGTGAAGAAGGTCCGCTGCACGCCGAGTTCGGCCAGCCGCGCCTCGCATCTCTCGGCGAGGGCACAGATGTCCGAGAGTTCGCCGTCGATGTTGGTGCCGTTCGGATGCATCGTGGCATCGAGCCCGCTCGCCTCGATGATCGCCTTGATCTCGCGGACATAGGGCGACACCGACGGGCCGACGCCCATCGGCACGATGCACAGGTCGGCGGATACCTTCATGGGCGGAACCTCGGCTACGTCGCTTGTTGGCCAAGCCTATACGCGAAGGCGACGGCCATCCAGAACGGGCGAGGCGATGGGCGGAAGGGGGTGGAGCGGGTACCGGGAATCGAACCCGGGTATTCAGCTTGGAAGGCTGCTGCTCTACCATTGAGCTACACCCGCGCGAGGGCTCGTCTAGCATAGCGGTTTGCGCCTGAGAAGGCGGGCTTGAACCGCCGCCGGGATCGTTGCACCTCTCGCTCGGCGGGCGAAAGGGTTGGGGATGAACGATACGGTGCTGGTCCTGAACGGGCCGAACCTCAACCTGCTGGGCCAGCGCCAGCCGGAGATCTATGGCAGCGCGACGCTTCGCGACGTCGAGGATCTGTGCCGGGCCGCCGCCGCCGAGTTCGGGCTGAAGGCCGAATGCCGCCAGAGCAATGCCGAGCATGTCCTGATCGAGGCGATCCATGCGTTCCGCGTCGGCTGCGCCGGCATCGTCATCAATGCCGGGGCCTACACCCATACCTCGGTGGCGATCCTCGATGCGCTCAACGCCTGCGAGGTGCCGGTCATCGAGTGCCACATCTCGAACGTCCATCGCCGCGAGGAATTCCGGCACCATTCCTACGTCTCGAAAGCCGCCACCGCCGTGCTCGCGGGCTTCGGCATCCACGGCTATGCCCTGGCGATCCGCCACCTCGCGCATCTGCGCGCGGACAAGGGCTCCGGGAAGGGTTGACGCCCGCTGCCGATGGCATGAGGACGATGCGGGAATCCGTATCCTCGAAAGCCGACTCATGACGACCTTCATGCCGATCGACCGGAAGCTGATCGCCCGCGAGGCGGCGAAGATGTTCCTGGAGATCGAGGCCGTCCATTTCTACAAGGGCGAGCCCTTCAAGTTCACCTCCGGCTGGGCGAGCCCGGTCTACACCGATTGCCGGAAGATCATCTCGTTCCCCCGCCTGCGCTCGGCGCTGACCGACTTCGCCGTGTCGACCATCGTGCAGGAGATCGGCTACGAGTCGCTGACGCATATCGCAGGCGGCGAGACCGCCGGCATCCCCTTCGCCGCCTGGATCGCCGACCGCCTCGGCCTGCCGATGCAGTACGTGCGCAAGAAGGCCAAGGGCTTCGGCCGCAACGCGCGGATCGAGGGCGAGGTCGTGGAAGGGGCCAAGACCCTGCTGGTCGAGGATCTGGCGACGGACGGGCGCAGCAAGATCAACTTCTGCTCGGCGCTGCGCGACGCGGGCGCGGTGGTCGATCACTGCTTCGTGCTGTTCTACTACGACATCTTCCCCGACAGCGATGAACTGCTGAAGGAGAACGGCCTCACGATGCACGCCCTCACCACATGGTGGGACGTGCTCGAAGTCGCCAAGGAGATGGGCACCTTCGATCCGGCGACACTCAAGGAGGTGGAAAGCTTCCTGCACGAGCCGGCCACGTGGTCCTCGGCCCATGGCGGCATCTCCGCCTTCGGCCAGGGCTGAGCGCGCCATGGCCGCGTCCACCCTCGACCGCCTCGTCATCGCCAAGCCGGACGATTGGCACATCCACCTGCGCGACGGCGCCATGCTGCGCGCCGTGCTGCCCTATACGGCGGCGCAGTTCGGCCGCGGCATCATCATGCCGAACCTCGTGCCGCCGGTGACGTCGGTGGAGGCCGCCTCGGCCTACCGGGACCGCATCCTGGCGGCGCTGCCCGAGGGGCAGAGCTTCACGCCGCTGATGACTTGCTACCTCACCGACGCCACGAGCCCGGACGAGATCGAGCGCGGATTCCGCGAAAAGGTGTGGATCGCGGCCAAGCTCTATCCGGCCGGGGCCACCACCAACTCCCACGCGGGCGTCACCGACCTCGGCAACATCGCCCCCGTGCTGGAGCGGATGGAGCGGATCGGGATGCCGCTCCTGATCCACGGCGAGGTCACGGACCCGGCGGTCGACATCTTCGACCGCGAGGCGGTGTTCATGGAGACGAAGCTTCTGCCGCTTCTCGCCCGCCATCAGGGACTGAAGGTCACGGTGGAGCACGCCACCACCGCCGAGATCCTCGACGTGGTTCGCGCCCACGCCCCGCGCGTCGCGGCGACGATCACACCGCACCACCTCGTCATCAACCGCACGCACATCTTCCAGGCGGGCTTGCGGCCGCACCTTTACTGCCTGCCGGTGGCCAAGCGGGAGTGGCACCGCCTCGCCCTGCGCAAGGCGGCCACCTCCGGGGAGAGCTGCTTCTACCTCGGCACCGATACGGCGCCGCATCCGGTCGGCGCCAAGGAATCGGCCTGCGGCTGCGCGGGCGTGTTCTGCGGGCCTACCGCCTTGCAGACCTACGTGCAGGTCTTCGACGAGGAGGGCGCCCTCGACAAGTTCGAGAGCTTCGCTTCCCTCAACGGCGCCCGTTTCCACGGCCTCGCGCCGAACGCCGAGACCATCACCCTGGAAAGGCGACCCGGCCGGGTCGTCTCCTGCGTCGCGGTGGACGAGACCGAGGTGGTCGTCTTCCGGGGCGACGAGACCCTTCCCTGGACCATCGGGAGCGCATGACCATGCCGGGCGCGGACGGAATCACCGCGCTCGGCGCGGTCCATCTCTCCGCCGCCATTCGCGGCCGGGCGATTTCCTGCGTGGAGGTGATGCGCGCCTATCTCGACCGGATCGCGCGCCTCAACCCGACCTTCAACGCCATCGTCGCCCTGCGCGACGAGGCGAGCCTGATCGCCGAGGCCGCCCAGGCCGACGCCGCCCTGGCGCGGGGCGAGCCGGTCGGGCCGCTCCACGGCTTCCCCCTGGCGGTGAAGGATCTCGACCCCGTGCGGGGCCTGCCCTTCACGCAGGGCTCGCCGATCTTCGCCAACCGGATCGCCGAGGCCGATTCGATCATGGTGTCGCGCCTGCGCGCGGCGGGGGCGATCTTCATCGGCAAGACCAACATCCCCGAATTCGGTCTCGGTTCGCACAGCTTCAACCCGGTCTACGGCGTCACCGGCAACGCCTACGATCCGGGCAAAACGGGCGGCGGGTCGAGCGGTGGCGCGGCGGTGGCCGTCGCCCTGCGCCTGCAACCGGTGGCGGACGGCACAGACCATGGCGGGTCGCTGCGCAATCCGCCGGCCTTCAACAACGTCTATGGCCTGCGCACCTGCTGGGGTCGCATTCCGTCCGAGACGCTCGACGTGTTCAGCCCCAGCCTCAGCGTCCATGGCGCGATCGGGCGCAGCCCCGCCGATATCGGCCTGATGCTGTCGGTGCAGGCGGGCTACGACCCGCGCTGCCCGAACTCGATCCGCCAAGACCCGGCGGGTTTCGCCGGTCCGCTGGAGCGCGATTTCCGGGGCGTGCGGATCGGGTGGCTCGGGGATTTCGGCGGTCGCATCCCGTTCGAGCCGGGCGTGCTCGAAACCTGCCGCGCGGCGCTCACCGCCTTCGCCGATATCGGCTGCCTCGTGGACGAGGTGGTGCCGGAGTTCGACATCGAGCAGGTCTGGCACGATTGGGGCGTGCTGCGCGCCTTCACGGTCTCCGCGAACCTGCGCCCCTTGGTGATGGACCCAACCCGCCGCGCGCTGATGAAGCCCGAGGCGGTGTGGGAGGCCGAGCGCGGCGCCACGCTCACAGCCGATCAGGTAATGGCGGCGCAGGAGGGCCGGACCCGCTGGTACGGGGCGCTGCGCCGCTTCATGGAGGTGTACGACTTTGTGGTGATGCCGACTGCGCAAGTTTTCCCCTTTCCCATCGCGCATCGCTGGCCGGACAAGGTCGGCGGGCAGGCGATGGACACTTACCATCGCTGGATGCAGATCGCGGTGCCGGCGACCATGGCCGGGCTCCCCTCGCTCGCCGTGCCGGCCGGGTTTGGGCCGAACGACCTGCCGACCGGCATCCAGATCGTCGGCCGCAACCACGGCGAGTTGGCCTGCCTGCAACTCGGCGCGGCCTACGACGCGGCGAGCGGCTGGGTGCGCCGCTTCCCGCCTCCGGCGGCTTGAGGCGTCGCCGGCAAAATTTCTGCCGTATCGGGTCGTTGACCGGCCGGCATCCGAGGAGTATGACGCGCAATCCTCGATGCGAGGCTCCCGAAAGGTCGGGCGGTGCGCGTCGGGCGGAGAATGGTTTTCGAGATGCGCACGGTCCTTATTGTAGCGGTGGCGTCACCGACCGGGCGGCTCTAGCACGAGCCGCGATCCGGCTGGTGGCGCATGCAGGGTCCCTCGGGACCCTTTTTTATTGCCCGCGACAGGCGCATCGGAACGAGGGACGGCCGACGTAAAGGCCGACAGGACGAGGAGACGGACATGGGCGGCGAGGTCATGACCGGGGCCGAGATGGTCATCCGGGCGTTCCAGGATCAGGGCGTGGATACGCTCTTCGGCTATCCGGGCGGCGCGGTGCTGCCGATCTACGACGCGCTGTTTCACCAGGAGGCGGTGAAGCACATCCTCGTGCGCCACGAGCAGGGCGCCGTTCACGCCGCCGAGGGCTATGCCCGCTCGTCCGGCAAGGTCGGCTGCGTCCTCGTCACCTCCGGCCCCGGTGCCACCAACATCGTCACCGGCCTCACCGATGCGATGCTGGATTCGATCCCGCTGGTCTGCATCACGGGCCAGGTCCCGACGCACCTGATCGGCACCGATGCCTTTCAGGAATGCGACACGGTCGGCATCACCCGGCACTGCACGAAGCACAATTACCTCGTGAAATCGATCGAGGACCTGCCGCGCATCCTGCACGAGGCGTTCTACGTCGCGAAGAACGGTCGCCCCGGCCCGGTCGTCATCGACCTGCCGAAGGACATCCAGTTCGCCACGGGCCTCTACGAGCGCCCCACGACGATGCGGCACAAGACCTACAAGCCGGCCGTGAAGGGCGATCCGGAGCGCATCCGCGCGGCCGTCGAGCTGATGGCCGGCGCGCGCCGGCCGGTCTTCTACACCGGCGGCGGCGTCATCAACGCCGGGCCTGAGGCCTCGCGCCTGCTGCGTGAGCTGGTGGCCGAGACCGGCTTCCCCATCACCTCCACGCTGATGGGCCTCGGCGCCTATCCGGGGTCGGACGAGAAGTTCCTGGGCATGCTCGGCATGCACGGGACCTACGAGGCCAACCTCGCGATGCACGAATGCGATGTGATGATCTGCATCGGCGCGCGCTTCGATGATCGCATCACCGGCCGCCTCGACGCCTTCTCGCCCTTCTCGAAGAAGATTCACGTCGACGTCGATGCCTCCTCGATCAACAAGGTCGTGAAGGTGGATGTCGGCATCCTCGGCGATTGCGCCTACGTGCTCGCCGATATGCTGGAGGCCTGGCGCGCCCTGCCGTCGAAGCCAGAAAAGTCGAACCTCGACGGGTGGTTCCAGAAGATCCGCCAGTGGAAGGCGCGCGACTGCCTCGCCTACTGGCCGTCGGGCACGATCATCAAGCCGCAATACGCGGTGCAGCGGCTCTACGAGGCGTGCAAGGACCGCAAGACCTTCATCACCACGGAGGTCGGCCAGCACCAGATGTGGGCGGCGCAGTACTTCAAGTTCGAGGAGCCGAACCGCTGGATGACCTCCGGCGGCCTCGGGACCATGGGCTACGGCCTGCCGGCCGCCATCGGCACGCAGCTCGCCAACCCGGACGGGCTCGTGATCGACATCGCGGGCGAAGCCTCGATCCTGATGAACATCCAGGAGCTGTCCACGGCCATCCAGTACCGGCTGCCGGTGAAGGTGTTCATCCTGAACAACGAGTACATGGGCATGGTCCGCCAGTGGCAGGAACTGCTCCATGGCTCGCGCTACTCGCAGAGCTATTCCGAGAGCCTGCCGGACTTCGTGAAGCTCGCGGAGGCCTACGGCGCCAAGGGCATGCGCTGCGAGAAGCCGGGTGATCTCGACGCGTCCATCGCGGAGATGCTCGCCTATGACGGCCCGGTCCTGTTCGACTGCGTGGTCGACAAGACCGAGAACTGCTTCCCGATGATCCCCTCGGGCAAGGCGCACAACGAGATGCTGCTCTCCGACTACCTCGGCGAGACCGGCGTCGAGCTGGGCGACGTGATCTCCGAGGAAGGGAAGATGCTGGTCTAAGTCCCGAACCGGGGATCAGCCGTGCCGGCCCTCCTCAGACCCGCGGATGCTGCCGGTGCGCAGCATCCGCAGCGCCAGGGCGAGGCGCCGCCAAAGCCCGCGCACCGGCACGTCCGGCCACTCGCCGTGCCGGTGCGGGTCGAGGCGCGGCGTCGCGGCGGCGCGCTCGGCCGGGCTCGCCGTCTCGCGTTTGCGCAGCGTCACGAAGAACTCGATCGTGTTGCGCTCGGTCGGGTCGATGCGGGCGATCTCGAACGGGATCAGCCCGAGTTCGATCACCTCGCGAAAGATTTCGAGGAAGCTCGCGGGCGTGTAGACCGTGCAATGGGCATCGTAATAGCTGCCATGGGCGGCGACGTTGCGCGCATCGTCGAGCGCCCGCACGAGCTGGCCTTCGAAGATTGGCTTCGGATCGCGCTGCCTGCCGGCCCAGACGGCGAAGGGGTCGACCTCGGCGACGCGGGACACGTAGTCGAACACCTGGGTGGGACTCGCGAGCTTCGCCCCCGCCAGATGGTGGCCGACGAGGTCCGCCGTCGTGGAGGGTCGGCGGTGGAAATCGAAGGTGAAGCGCTTGTCGGGGACCGCGAGGAAGATCACCCCTCCCTCGCGCAGCACGGCGGCGAGTTCGTTCAGCCAGCCGAGCGGGTCCGCGATGTGCTCCATGACGTGGCTGGCCACGATGTAGTCCACGGGCGCGCGCGGTCCCAGGGCCTCGGCGAGGCTCTGGTGCTCGAGGACGAGATCGACCTCGACGATCGGTTGCGCCTCGGGTCCGATGACCGACTCGTGGCCGGCGTATTTCGCGCGGAGATCGTCGGTGGCGCGATGGTCGGCATAGAGGATCTCGCCGTCCTCACGCCGGATCAGGGGCCGGTTCAGGGGGCCGAGTTCGACGCCGAGGCGTCCGCTGGGGCACACGGCATCGAGGGCGCGCTGTCGGGCTGTCATCGGCCGCGCCGTTATCATGCGTCTCGGGGAGCGTCCAGGCGATCCTCCGGGGCGGAACTTCGCAGGGGCGGGCCCTTCGCGGGCCGCAACGACAGGACGGGACCACGGGCATGAACGCGATGAACACCCACTACCCGGAGCCGGTCCGGGTCGAGTCGGTGAACCGTCATACGCTGGCGGTGATAGTGGACAACGAGCCCGGCGCCCTGGCTCGGATCTCCGGCCTGTTCTCGGGCCGTGGCTACAACATCGAGAGCCTGACCGTCTCCGAGACGGAGGAGGCGCGCCACATCTCGCGCATCACCATCGTCACCACGGGCACCAACGCCGTCATCGACCAGATCAAGGCGCAGCTGGATCGTTTGGTCTCCGTGCACCGGGTCGTGGACCTGACCCTTCAGGGCAACGCCCTGGAGCGGGAGATCTGCCTCGTGAAGGTGAAGGGCGAGGGCGAGCACCGCAGCGAGGCGCTGCGATTGGCCGCCGCCTTCGGCGCCAAGACCCTGGACGCGACGCTCAACTCGTTCGTCTTCGAGCTGACCGGCGCGACGGAGGAGGTCGATCGGTTCGTGCGCCTGATGAGCGTGATCGGCCTCGTGGAGATCTGCCGCACCGGCATCGCCGCGATGAGCCGGGGGGCGGAGCCGCTTTAGGATGAGGCCGATTGCGGTATGATCGTGCGCGTGGTGGAGTTGCCCTGATGGAAGCGAAGCTGGTGCGGCGGGGCGGGGAATACGTCATTCGTATCCCTGCCGTCGAAGGAGCCAGACACGGACTGGCCGACGGCCAGATCGTGGACGTCCTTCCCCTGCGCAGACGGGAAACTCTTCAGGATATGCTTGCCGAGATGGATCGACTCGGTGCCGCGAAGCGCCCCCCTGTCGTCGATTGGGGGCCGGATGTCGGCGCCGAGATCATCGATGATGACTGGTCGTGAGGACTTCGCCCTTCCCGATGCGGGCGACCTCGTCTGGGTGGATTTCAGGCCGACTCTCGGTCGTGAGCAGAGCGGCGTCCGTCCTGGGCTTATCCTGACGAATCGCGGCTACCACGTACGGAATGCGACAGCCATCGTCTGCGCGGTCACGCGCAATGTCGATCCCTGGCCGACGAAGGTGATCCTGCCGGAAGGGCTGGCGATTTCGGGCGCGATCCTCACGGATCAGATCCGCAACGTCGATCGCGCGTCTCGCGGATTTCGACCGATCGATCGTGTGCCGTCGATCACGCTCGATCTCGTTCGCGAAAAGCTGGCAAACCTTCTGGGTCTCGCCGCCTTCCAATGAGTCAGGACGCTGTATTCCCCATGGCCCGCACCCTCTACTACGCCCCCGGCGCCTGTTCGCTGGCGGCGCATATCGTCCTTGAGGAATCCGGTCTGCCCTTCGAAGGCAAGGCCCTCGATCTCGCCAGGGGGGACCAGCGCTCGGGGCAATACCTCGCCATCAACGACCGGGGCCGGGTGCCGGCGCTGGTCGAGGACGGCTGGGTTCTCACTGAATGTTCGGCGATCATGCGCCACGTCGCCCGGCAGGTGCCGGAGACGGGCCTGTGGCCGGCGGATCTGCGCGAGATGGCCATCGCCGACGAATGGCTCGGCTGGCTCGCCTGCAACCATCACGTCACCTACGCCCATGTCCGCCGCGCCGAGCGCTACACGGACGACGAAGACGCCCAGGACGGCATCCGCGCCAAGGGCGCCGACACCTACGGCGACCTCTGCACCATGACCGAGGTGCGGCTGTCCCACGGGGGCTGGGCGGTCGGCGACCGTTTCACCGTGGCCGATGCCTACCTGATGGTCTTCTGGATCTGGGGACGCGGGCAGGTTCTGAAGTTCGACATGGCCGGTCGCTTCCCCGCCTGGACGGCGCACGCCAAGCGCGTGGCCGCCCGGCCGGCGGTGCAAGCCGTGTTCGCCCGCGAGGGCTTGGCGCTGCCGGCCTGACGGCGGATCAGCCCTGTACGGTTTGGCCTTCCGTTCAGAGGCTTGCGCGGCTAAAAGCCCGCGCTATCGCACGGCCGCACACCCACGGAGCGCCCGCGCGCGCTCATCGACACGAAAGAGGACATTGCCGCCATGCGGGTCTATTACGATCGCGACGCCGACCTGAACCTGATCAAGGGCAAGAAGGTCGCCATCGTCGGCTACGGCAGCCAGGGCCATGCCCACGCGCTCAACCTGCGCGATTCGGGCGTGAAGGACATCGTCATCGCGCTCCGCGAGGGCTCCGCTACCGCCAAGAAGGCCGAGCACGAAGGCTTCAAGGTCCTGTCGGTCGCTGAGGCCGCCAAGTGGGCCGACGTGGTGATGATGCTCACCCCCGACGAGCTGCAGGGCGACATCTACCGCGAGTCGCTTGCCGGCAACATGAAGCAGGGCGCCGCGCTCCTCTTCGCCCACGGCCTGAACGTGCACTTCAACCTGATCGAGCCGCGCGCCGATCTCGACGTGCTGATGGTCGCCCCGAAGGGCCCCGGCCACACCGTGCGCTCCGAGTACCTGCGCGGCGGCGGCGTGCCGACCCTGATCGCCATCGCCCAGGATGCTTCGGGCAACGCCCACGACCTCGGCCTGTCCTACGCTTCCGCCAACGGCGGCGGTCGCGCCGGCATCATCGAGACCACCTTCAAGGAAGAGTGCGAGACCGATCTGTTCGGCGAGCAGGCCGTGCTCTGCGGCGGCCTCGTGGAGCTGATCAAGGCCGGCTTCGAGACCCTGGTCGAGGCGGGCTACGCCCCGGAGATGGCCTATTTCGAGTGCCTGCACGAGGTGAAGCTGATCGTCGACCTCATCTACGAGGGCGGCATCGCCAACATGAACTACTCGATCTCCAACACGGCCGAGTACGGTGAGTACGTCACCGGCCCGCGCATCATCACGCCCGAGACCAAGGCCGAGATGAAGCGCGTGCTGAACGACATCCAGTCGGGCACCTTCACCCGCAACTGGATGCTGGAGAACAAGGTCAACCAGACCTCGTTCAAGGCCACCCGCGCCAAGCTCGCCGCTCACCCGATCGAGGAAGTCGGCACCAAGCTGCGCGGCATGATGCCGTGGATCTCTGAGAAGGCGCTGGTCGACAAGACCCGCAACTGATCTCTCCCACCGTGAGACAAAGGGGCCGGCTCCAGGGATGGGGCCGGCCCTTTTCTTTGCGCGCCGCCTCTGGAAAGAACGGCTCCAACGACAAGTAAGGGAGGAGCCTTTGGACACGCTGTACGGTGACGCGCACCGCGCCCTTCAGGACGATTTCGGCACGACGAAACTCGCCGACTTCCTCGACAAGCACCACGTCCACCGCGCCATCGACGCGCAGGACCGCGCCTTCATCGAATCGCGCGACATGTTCTTTCTCTCGACCGTGGACGAGCAGGGCAATCCGACCGTCTCCTACAAGGGCGGCCCGACCGGCGTTGTAAGCGTGGTCGGCGATACGACGCTCGCCTTCCCCGGCTACGACGGGAACGGCATGTTCCTGTCGATGGGCAACATCGTCGGCCAGGGGAAGGTCGGCCTGCTGTTCATCGATTTCGAGACGCCGCACCGCCTGCGCGTCCAGGGCACCGCGCGGATTTTGAGGGACGACCCGCTCCAGAGCAGCTACCCGGAGGCGCAGTACATCGTGCGCGTCGAGGTCGAGACGCTGTGGGTGAACTGCCCCCGCTACATCCACCGCTACACGAAGGTCGAGCAGAGCCGCTACGTGCCGAAGGACGGCACGGAGACGCCGCTGGCGCAGTGGAAGCGCCTGGACTTCGTGCAGCCGGTGATCGCGGACGAGGATCGGGCGCGGGTCGCGGCTGAAGGTGAACTAGACCTCGGCGCCTACGGCGAACTCGTCGCGCGCGGACAGGGCTGATCTCACAGATCACCCGCCGACGTCGTTCGCAATGACGGAAGGGTGTCAGGAGGCTTTGCGCGCCACGATGAAGACGCGCGGGAAAGCGAGCAGCCGGCGCCCGTCCGTCCGGGGCGGGTAGCCGGCATCGATGGCTGCTTCGTAAGCCGCGAGAAAGCCGGCGCGCTGGTCCGCGTCCAGGGGATCGAGGAACGGGCGCAGCCCCGTAGCGCTCACCCAGGAGACGATGGCCGCCGCATCGGCCATGCGGTGGTGATACGCGGTACGCCAGACATCGACCTCGGCGGCCAGCGGCGCGAGAAGATCGTAATAGCCGGCGGGCTCCAGCATCCGGCCGAGGCGACCCGCCACGGCCGGGTCCCCGATGGCCGCCGCCCAGGGGCCGGAGGCCGCGACTTCGCGCATTAGGCGGTGGCTCGGCTCCGCGAGATTGTCCGGCATCTGCACAGCGAGCACCCCGCCCGGCGCCAGGAGGCCGAACAGGCGCGGCAGCAGGGTCGGGTGATCCGGCAGCCATTGCAGCACCGCGTTGGCGTAGATCAGGTCCGGCGCCTGCTCCGGTGCCCAGGTCGCGGCGTCGGCGAGGCCGAAGCGCAGATGCGGCAGGCGCGCCCGCGCGCTGTCGAGCATGGCGGGGGAGGTGTCGAGCCCGACGATCTCGGCCTCAGGATACCGGGCGGCGATGAGGGCCGTCGAGTTGCCCGGCCCGCAGCCGAGGTCGAAGGCGAGCGTCGGCCCTTCGAGGGGCACGCGGGCTAGCAGGTCGGCCGCCGAGCGGGTCCGTTCGTCCTCGAAGCGGGTGTAGAGGGCGGGGTTCCAATCGGCCATCAGGGGCTCCCCTCTCGCGCGTCAGCGGCAGCCGAGCTGGTCGGCGAGGTCCGACAGGTCGGAGGCCGCGTAGGTCACGGGCACGCTCGGCCCGGTCTCGCCGCCCGCCGGCCCGTGCTCCAAAGGCCGGGCGATGTGGGCGGTGGAGAGCCCATGGCTCGCCGCCGCCGCGAGATCGCTCGAATGCGCGGCGACCATCATCGTCTCCTCCGGCGTGAAGCCGAAGGCGGCCACGGCATCCCGGTAGAGGGCGGGTTTCGGCTTGTAGTCGCGGGAATAGCCGGCGCCGAGGATCGCGTCGAAGATCAGGCCGTTGCGGCGGGCGAGGTCCACCATCAGCCGCACCGGGCCGTTCGAGTTGGGCGCCAGAAGGAAGTTTTCGCACAGGCGCGCCATCGCGGCCGGCACCTCGGGCCACGCGTCGAGCCTATGCCACGCCTGGACCAGTTCAGCCCGTACCGCGTCGGACACGTCCGAGATGCCGAACTGCGCCAGCACGTCGGGGAGTGATTCGGCGTGCAGCGTGTCGAGATCGACGAAGGGGCGGGCGCCCGACCGCACGGTCTCCATCGAGGGCTGGTAGCGACCCCGCCACGCATCGGCGAAGGCGCCGGCATCGAGGTCCGGGGCCGTCGCGGAGAGGAGGCGCCGCGCCTCCCGCGCGACGCCGGAGCGCCAATCGACCAGCGTCCCGAAGACGTCGAAGACCAGCGCCCGCACCGTCATCCCCGCTTCCTCCGCACGAACCCGACGATGTCCTTCACCGCATCCAGGGTCTGCTGGGCGATGGCCTCGGCCCGCTCGGCGCCATCGGCGAGGACGGCTTCGATATGGCCAGGATCGGCCGAGAGCCGGCGCATCTCGGCGGCGATGGGCGCGAGGCTCGACACGGCGAGGTCGGCCAGCGCCGGCTTGAACGCCGAGAACTGGGCGCCGCCATGCTCGCGCAGCACGTCCTCGCGGGTCGTGCCGGCGAGCGCCGCGTAGATCCCGACGAGGTTGTCCGCCTCCGGCCGCTCCTTCAGCCCCGCCACCTGGGAGGGGAGGGGCTCGGGATCGGTCTTCGCCCGGCGGATCTTCTGGGCGATGGCGTCCGAATCGTCCGTCAGGTTGATGCGCGAATTGTCCGATGGGTCGGACTTCGACATCTTCTTCGTGCCGTCGCGCAGGGACATCACCCGCGCCGCCGGGCCGCCGATGATCGGCTCGGTGATCGGGAAGAAGCCCTCCCCATGGCCCTGCGCCGTGATCGACGCGCCGAAATCGGTGTTGAACTTCTGCGCGATGTCGCGGGTCAGTTCGAGGTGCTGCTTCTGGTCCTCGCCCACGGGCACATGGGTGGCGCGGTAGGCGAGGATGTCGGCGGCCATCAGCACGGGATAGTCGTAGAGGCCGATGGAGGCGTTCTCCCGGTCCTTGCCCGCCTTCTCCTTGAACTGGGTCATGCGGTTCAGCCAGCCGAGGCGGGCGACGCAATTGAACACCCAGGCGAGCTCGGCGTGCTGCGGCACCTGGCTCTGGTTGAACACGATGGAGCGCTTCGGATCGATCCCGGCGGCGAGGAAGGCGGCGGTGACTTCGCGGATCTGGCCGCGCAGGGCCTCCGGGTCCTGCCAGACGGTGATCGCGTGCATGTCGACGACGCAGTAGAGGCACTGCGCCTCCCGCCCCTGCATCTCCACGAAACGCCGGATGGCGCCGAGGTAATTGCCGAGATGGAGGTTGCCGGTCGGCTGGACGCCGGAGAACACCAATTCCTTGAACGCGGCCATCGGCGCCGATCCTGACAGTGAAGGGCCGGGTCTCACGGGGTCACGTCTCGCCAGCCGGGCGCCGGTTAGTGGAACCACGCCGCCGAAGGGTCAAGCGGAGGAGAGGCTCAGGGCTCGCGCATCTCCATGAGGGCGCTGGGGCAAAGATCGACCAGGGCGCAGCGACCGCAGGCGGGGCGGCGATGATGGCAGACCTTCTGGCCGTGCATCATCAGGATCTCATGGTTGTCGTACACATCCTGCGCCGACCATTCGGCGGGCAGTTGCGCCAGCAACAGGACATGCGCCGGCCCGAGTCCGACGCGGGGGCCGATCAGCCCGAGGCGCTGGGCGACGCGGTGATGATGGCTGTCCACCGGCAGCGCCCGCATCCGCAGGGACGAGAAGGCGAGAACGGCGGCGCTGGTCTTCGGGCCGATGCCGGGGAACTGCTCCAGCCAGGCCCTTGCCTCCTCCGGCGACAGGTTGGCGAGGAAATCAAGGCTCAGGCTTCCGGCCCGGGCCTCGATGGCCGACAGGATGGTGCGAATCCGCGGCGCCTTCAGCTCCGGCCACGTCACACCGGCGATGGCCTCCTCGATCTCCGCGAGATCGGCGCGCATCACCTCTTCCCAGGTCGGGAAACGGGCTCGCAGGCTCTCGAAGGCCTTGCCCGAAGCGGCATTGCGCGTCCGGTGCGAGAGCAGCGCCGAAACGAGTTCCGACAGCGGCTCCAGCGCGCTGAAATACGGGATCGGGCATTTGTACACGGCGCAGAGGCGCGCGTGCACCACGAGCGCGAGAGCGGAGACGCCGTCCACCCCGGCGGGAGATACAACCTTGGGTGGCGAATGGTCGTTCGCGGCGAACATGACCGGCAAATCACCGCCAGCTTGGCCACGTTCCCGGTCGGAGTCGGAGGCGGCAAAATGTCCGACTTCGCGTGGCTGGAGCAGCCGAGCGAGGGGAGGTCCGCTCATGAGGCTCACTTCAGCAACGCGTAGATGTTGACGTCCAGGGTGTCGTCCGCGCCGTCCTTCAGGTCGGTCACGTACTCCTCCACGAACTTGTCCTGAACCACGATGTCCTTGGCATCGAGATAGGCGGTCAGGGTTTCGTAGGTGGTGTCGATGCCCTCGTAGGAGCCCCGGTGGGCGAAGCGCAGGGCCTTGCCGGCGGGCGTGGTGCCGAAGCGCAGGCCGTCTCCGGCCGCCGAGGCGGTGCTCGGGGCCGCGGCGACGGGAATCATCGCCTCGAAGTCGAAACCCTCGTCCTCCGTCTTGGTGAAGACGGCGAGCGGGCGCCCGGCGGGCTTAATCCCGGCCCTGGCGAGGTCGACCTCGATCTGCGCGAACGCCTTCTGCAGGCCCTGCACGGCCTCCTCCCATTTCGCCTTGCCGGCGAGAATGGCGGCGGGTTTCGCGGGCAGGGTCACTTCATCGACGTCCCCCGCCTCGGCGGGCTTGGCGACGAGGGGCGGGCGCGATGGATCGGCGGGCTGCGCCGCTTGGCCCGCGGGGGGCTGCGCCGCTTGGCCTGCGGGGGGCTGCGCCGCTTGGCCTGCGGGGGGCGGTACGATCGCCTGCTCCGGCGCCGGGGCGGCGCTCTTGTTCGGGTCGGCCGGCGGGTTCGGCGCGGTGGTCGTCGGCAGCGGATTGGTCTGTGCCGGGGAGGGCGGCTGCTGCGCGGCCAGCGGCAGGGCTGTGGCCAGCCCGGCGGCGAGGGCGCAGAGCGCGGGGACGAGGCGACGGCAACGGGTCACGCGGGTGGGCTCCCATCGGCGGCGGCGACTCGGGGTCTCGCGGCGGCCGAGCGTTAAGGTAATTCGGTTCCGGCGGGGCCGCGAGGCCGTCCGCCACGGGTCCCGGCCTGTGCGGCGGATCTGCAACGCTGTCGCGCCCTCGCGCTCCGGCGCCGGGTTTGCCATAAGCGCGCAAACCCCTCCGGCAGATTCCTTCGTATGAGCGCACTCGCTTATCGACGTTTCCTGAAGATGCACGGCGCCGGCAACGCCATCGTGGTGCTCGACCTGCGCGGCACATCCGTGCGCGTCTCGGCGGCCGAGGCGCGGGCCATCGCGGCCGATCCGGGCTCGTCGTTCGATCAATTGATGGTGTTGCACGATCCCGTGAGCGCGGGGACGGATGCCTTCATGCGCATCTACAACACGGACGGATCGGAATCCGGCGCCTGCGGAAACGGCACCCGCTGCGTCGCCTACGCGATGCTGGACGATCCGGCCATGGCCCGGCCCGCCGAGGGCAGCCGCCTGCTCCTTGAGACGAGTGCCGGCCGCGTCGGGGTTCGCCGCAATTCCGAGCGGTCCTTCACCGTCGACATGGGCCGTCCGCACCTCGCCTGGGACGAGATCCCGCTGGCCGAGCCTTTCCCGGATACACGCCGCATCGAGTTGCAGGTGGGGCCGATCGACAACCCGGTGCTGCACTCGCCGGGCGTGGTGAACATGGGCAACCCGCACGCGGTGTTCTTCGTGGAGACGGACCCGGATGGGTACGATCTCGGCCGGGTCGGCCCGCTTCTCGAGAATCATCCGGTCTTCCCCGAGCGGGCCAACATCTCGGTGGCGCAGGTGTTGGGGCGCGAGGCGATCAAGCTCCGCGTCTGGGAGCGCGGTGCGGGACTGACGCTCGCCTGCGGCACGGCCGCCTGCGCGACGGTGGTGGCGGCCTCGCGCCTGCGGATGATCGGCCGGCAGGCCAATGTGAGCCTGCCCGGCGGCGACCTCTTCGTGGAATGGCGGGCCGACGATCACGTGCTGATGACTGGCCCCGTCGCCCTCGTCGCGGAAGGCACCTTCGCGCCGGAGCTGTTCGCCGGGATCGATTGTTGAGCGTAGAGACCCTGTCCTTCGGCTGCCGGCTCAACACCGTCGAGACGGAGGCCATGCGCCGCCTCGCCGCTGGCGACGGGCGCCCGCGCCTCGTGGTGAACACCTGCGCCGTGACGCAGGAAGCCGGGAGGCAGGCGCGCAAGGCGATCCGGCGCGCCGCCCGTGCCAATCCCGAGGCCGAGATCGTCGTGACCGGCTGCGGCGCCGAGGTCGAGACCGAGGCCTACCGCGCCATGCCCGAGGTTGGGCGGCTGATCGGCAATGCGGAGAAGCTGAACCCCGCCGCCTGGGCCGGCGCGGCGCGGGGTCCGGGGGCGGTGATGGAAGCCCTCACCGCCGAGCGCGCGGACGTGCCGGCGATGGCGGGGCATACCCGCACCTTCGTGCCTGTGCAGAACGGTTGCGATCACCGCTGCACCTTCTGTGTCATCCCGTTCGGGCGCGGGCGCTCCCGCTCCGTGCCGGCGGGCGCGGTGGTGGAGCAGGTGGCCCGCGCCGTCGAGGCCGGCGGGCGCGAGGTGGTGCTCACCGGGGTCGATCTCACCGCCTATGGCCGCGATCTTGGCGAGAGCCTGTCCCTCGGCGGCCTCGTCCTTCGGATCCTAGCGGAGGTGCCCGGTCTTGCCCGGCTGCGCCTCTCCTCCATCGATTCCGTGGAAGCCGACGACGCCTTGCTCGAGGCCATCGCCGGGCAGCCTCGGCTGATGCCGCATCTGCATCTGTCGCTGCAGGCCGGCGACGACCTCATCCTCAAGCGCATGAAGCGCCGCCATTCCCGCGACGACGCGATCCGCTTCTGCGCCGAGGCCCGCGCCGCCCGGCCCGGCCTCGTCTTTGGGGCGGACCTGATCGCGGGCTTCCCCACCGAGACCGAGGCACAGTTCGGCCAGACCCTCGCCCTGGTCGAGGAATGCGGCCTGACGCATCTCCACGTCTTCCCCTATTCGCTCCGCCCCGACACCCCGGCCGCGCGAATGCCCCCGGTGGCGCCGGAGGCGATCCGCGACCGCGCCGCGCGTCTGCGCGAGGCGGGCGATGCCGCCCGCGCCCGGCATCTGGCGCAGCAGGTGGGGAAGACGTTGACGGTGCTGGCCGAGCGCGGCGGCACCGGCCGTGCGGAGGATTTCTCGCCGGTACTCCTCGGCGAGGGCATCGCGCCGGGGACATTCATCTCGGCGCGGATCGTCGGCCACGACGGAGCACGGCTGATCGCGGAGCCTCAGGCTGTCGCGCCGCAGGCCGACAGGGCCGCCTCCATATGCACCGGAGCCGGTGCCTGAACGACGATGGGCTCTCGCTTCGGGTAGAGCGGCAGCGACAGGGCGCGGGCGTGCAGGTGCAGGGCGCTCCCGCGCGGCGCGCCGCCGTAGATCGGGTCGCCGAGGATCGGCCAGCCCGATTCGGCGCAATGGACGCGCAGTTGATGGGTGCGGCCCGTCACCGGCTTGAGTTCGAGCCAGGTCCGTCCCTCGGCTCGGCCCAGGACGCGCCAATGGGTGAGGGCCGGGTCGCCGTCCGGGTCGGCCTTCATCCACCACGAGCGCGGATCGGAGGAGCGGCGACCGAGCGGCATGTCGATGCTGCCGGCCTCCTCGGAGGGACCGCCGGAGACCACGGCCCAATAGGTCTTCCCGGCGAGGTTGCCGGAGAACAGCTTGCCGAGGCGGGCCAGCGCCTTGGCGTGACGGCCCAGCGCGAGGCAGCCCGACGTGTCCCGGTCGAGGCGGTGCGCCGCTTCCGGCCGGCGGGGCAGGCCGAAGCGGAGCGCGTCGAGATGGTCGGTCAGCGTCTCGCCGCCACGGGGGCCGGGATGGACCGGAAGACCCGCCGGCTTGTCGATGACGAGCACCAGGGCATCGCGATACAGGAGGCGCGCGCCTATGTCGGTTGTATGAGGCATCGGATTCGGGACATGCGACGGATTCGGGCGGAAGGCGAGGGTTTATGACGAGCGAGGACAAGCCCGGCTGGTTCGGGCGCCTGTTCGGGCGCAAGGGCAAGGACGAGGTCAAGGACGAGTTGCCGGCCTCCCCATCCGAGGGCGAGCCGGATTTCGCCACGGGTGCGGAGGATGTGGAACACATCCCGCTGCCCGAGGACGAAGGCGCCATCGACGCCACGGAGGGCGCCGACCTGCTGCCCGTCGAGGGCGAGGACGAGAAGCCGCCCACGGGCACGGCCGGCGACCGGCCGGCGCACGGTGCGGATCCGGTCGATACCGGCACCATGAACCGCGAGCCGAATGTCTCACTCGAGCCGGATGTCGCCCTCGACCCGGACATCCAGCCGACCGACACCGCCGCCGCCCTGGCGCACGATGCCGGCGCGGGCCCCGACCGCGAGCCGGAGGCCAAAGGCTGGTGGAGCCGCCTGACCTCGGGGATGCGCCGCACCTCCACGGCCCTGTCCGACCGGGTGACGGGGCTGTTCACGAAGCGCAAGCTCGACGCCACCACCCTCGAAGATCTGGAGGACGCGCTGATCCAGGCCGATTTCGGCCTGGAGACCGCGATGAAAATCTCGGAGGCGGTCGGCAAGGGGCGCTACGAGAAGGGTATCTCCCCCGACGAGGTACGCGCCATCCTCGCCACCGAGGTCGAGCGGGCGCTGGAGCCGGTGGCGAAGTCCCTGGAGATCGACGGCACCAAGAAGCCGTTCGTGATCCTCACGGTCGGGGTCAACGGCGCGGGCAAGACGACGACCCTCGGCAAGCTCTCCTCGAAGTTCCGAGCCGAGGGCCGCTCGGTGATGCTCGCGGCCGGCGACACGTTCCGCGCGGCGGCCATCGAGCAGCTGAACGTCTGGGGCGCCCGCACCGGTACGCCGGTCATCAGCGGCGCACAGGGGGCGGATGCGGCCGGGCTCGCCTTCGATGCGCTGAAGCAGGCGCAGGCGGCAGGCACCGACATCCTGATGATCGACACGGCGGGCCGCTTGCAGAACAAGACCGGCCTGATGGCCGAGTTGGAGAAGATCGTCCGCGTCCTGCGCAAGCAGGATCCTGAGGCGCCGCACGCGACGCTGTTGATCCTCGACGCGACGGTCGGCCAGAACGCCCTCTCGCAGGTGGAGTTGTTCTCGCAGGCCGCACCGATTACCGGCTTGGTGATGACCAAGCTCGACGGCACGGCGCGGGGCGGCATCCTCGTGGCGCTGGCGGCGAAGTTCGGCCTGCCGGTGCACTTCATCGGCGTCGGCGAGGGCGTCGAGGATCTGGAGCCCTTCGCGGCCCGCGATTTCGCCAGGGCCGTCGCCGGCCTGGAACGGGACTGAGACCATGCAGATCGAAGCCATTCCGCCGCGCCGGCATCTGCCGCCGCTCGCCAAGCTCGGGCTCGAAATGGGTCCGCTGGTGCTGTTCTTCCTGGCCAACGCCTTCGGCGAACGGCTGGGGCTCGACGGCGATCAGGTCACCTACGCGGCCATCGCCCTGTTCGTGGGGGCGACGATCCTCTCGCTCGGCATCCACTTCGCGCTGCTGCGCCGGGTGCCGATCATGCCCCTCGTCTCGGGGGCGGTGGTGCTGGTGTTCGGCGGCCTCGCCCTGGCGCTGAGGGACAAGACGTTCTTCGTCATCAAGCCGACCATCGTGAACAGCCTGTTCGGGCTGATCCTGCTCGGCGGGCTGCTGTTCAAGAAGCCGCTGCTCTCGGTGGTGCTCGACAGCGTGTTTTCGCTGACGGAGGAGGGCTGGCGGCGTCTCACCTTCCGCTGGGGCCTTTTCTTCCTGGCGCTGGCGGTGCTGAACGAGATCGTCTGGCGCACGCAGGATTACGAGTTCTGGGTGAAGTTCAAGGTGTTCGGCATCATGCCGATCACCGTGCTCTTCGCCCTCGCCCAGACGCCGCTGCTGATGCGCTACGAGCAGAAACAGCCGGAAGCGTGAGGCCTCAGCGCGCCTCCGCCACCTTCCCGGCGGCCCGGATGCGCGCGAGGACGCTCGAAAAATTGTCCGGGGTGACGATGCCCACGATCTTGTCGCGGATCACCCCGTCCGGCCCGATGATGAAGGTCTCCGGCACGCCGTAGACCCCGAAATCGATGGCCGCCCGGCCATCTGCGTCCGCGCCCACGGCCGCGAAGGGCACGCCGTGCCGGTCGAGGAACTTCTTTCCGGCCGCCGGATCCGGCTCCTTGTAGTCGATGCCGACGAGGCGGATGCCGGGCTCGCGGGCGAGCCGCATCAGCATCGGATGCTCGACCTGGCAGGGTGCGCACCACGATGCGAAGACGTTGAGCACCGTCACGCCGCCGTTGAGGTCGGCGCTCGACAGACCGGGGACCGGCGCGCCGTCCTTGGCGAGGCCGGGCACGGCCGGCAGGTCGAAGCTCGGCGCGGGCTTGCCGATCATCGCCGAGGGTAGGGCCGAGGGGTCGGCGCCGGAGCGCAAGCGCAGGAACATCACGCCCGCCAGCACGGCGAACACCAGAACCGGCAGGATCAGCAGAAGCGAGCGCCGGGCTTGCGGCGCCGCGATGTCGTGGGTCTCGCTCACCGGCGGTCCTCCCCGAAGCGTTTCAGGGCGCGGCGCTGGGCGGCGCGGTCGCGCAGGGCGTTCCCCACGAGGCCGCACATGATCAGCGCCGTGAAGGCGTAGGCGGCGACGATGAAGCCGCCATGCGATCCGAGATCGAACACGTTCGAGCCTACAGGGCTTGAGGGAGCGGCGCGGCGGCGGGGGCGGGCACAATCCGGCGGGCGCCGGCATCGAGCCGTTCCGCCTCGCGGATCGTCAGCGTCCGCACCCGGCGGCGCATGATCTCGGTGCGCATCGTGTAGAGATGCAGGGTCGAGCCGCCGAGCGTCGCCGCGCCGATCATCAGGAGCAGCGGGTAGAGCATCGACGGGTCGATGGTGGAGCCGCCCATCCGCAGGATCGAGGCCGGCTGGTGCAGGGTGGACCACCAGTTCACCGAGAACTTGATGATCGGCAGGTTCACGGCGCCGACCAGGGTGAGGATCGCCACCGCGCGCGCCGCCCGGTTCGGGTCCTCGATGGTTCGCCACAGGGCGATGAGGCCGCAATAGATCAGGAACAGCACCAGCATCGAGGTGAGCCGCGCATCCCACACCCAGTAGGTGCCCCACATCGGCTTGCCCCAGAGGGAACCCGTCACGAGGCAGACGAGGGTGAAGGCCGCGCCGATGGGCGCGCCCGCCCGCTGGGCCACGTCCGCCAGGGGATGGCGCCAGACCAGGGTGCCGACCGCCGACAGGCTCATGGCGCCGTAGAAGAACACTCCGAGCCACGCCGCCGGGACGTGGATGTACATGATCCGCACCGTCTCGCCCTGCTGATAGTCGGCGGGCACGACGAAGAAGGTTTGGTAGAGCCCCACGGCGAGGGCCGCGAGGGACAGGGCCGTCAGCCACGGCACGGCCTTTCCCGACCAGCGCATGAAATGGCCGGGGTTGGACATCCGGGTCCAGATGGAGGGCGTCATCGTCGCGGTCTCGGACATGGTTCTGCTCCTACCTCAGGGTGCGGTGCAGCAACAATGCGCGCTTCGGCGCGGGCTCTCTCAGCGGTGGAGGGCGTCGGCCTCGGCGTTGAAGCGCCCGTCCGGCCCGTGCAGGACGAGGGGCGGCGCGAGGGAGAAGGGGGCCCGGCTCCCCTTCACGGCGGAGACGAGGATGCGGATCGCCGGCTCGTCCGGTTTCGCGTGGACGGGCCGCACCGTGATGCCACCGAAGCGACCGGCCAGCGCCGCGAGGCAGCGGGGCAGGGCGTCGGCCCTGTGGATCATTCCGAGCCGACCACCCGGCCGCAGGATGCCCGCGCAGGTGCGGATCCAGCCGTCGAGACCCTCGGCCGGGAAGCCATGGGCGCTGGCCTTGGCCGCGTCGGGGGAGGGGCGGTAGCGGCCGTCCTCGAAGAAGGGTGGGTTCGTCAGCACGCAGTCGAAGCGGTCGGGGGCGAGGCCGGCGGCTTCCCGCTCGCGGCCGGGGGCGAGGACATCCGCCTCGATGACCTCGGCCGCCACGCCGTTCAGCGCGGCGTTGGCACGGGCGAGGTCCGCGAGGGCGGGGTCGCGCTCGACCAGTGTGACAGAGACGCCTGGCCGCAAGATCGCGCAGGCGAGGCCGACGATGCCCGGCCCCGAACCGAGGTCGCACAGCCTCTCCCCCGGCTCGGCGGCGAGAAGCCGCGCCAGGAGAACGCCGTCCGTCCCGGCCCGGTGAGCGCCGCGCGGCGGCTGGTGCAGGCGCAGCCGCCCCCCGAGGAAGGCATCGGCCTCGCTCACGGCGCCCGCAATTCGTGCGCGAGCCCGGCATCCTTGAGGATGCGCCGGGCCTGGGCGGCGTGGTCGTCCGGCACCAGCAGGCGCCGCCCGAACATGCCGATGGAGCCTTCCATGGCGCTCATATGCTCGTCCGCGACGAGGACGGGGATGCCCGCATCCTCCAAGAGCGAACGCGCGAAGCCGATGAGCACGATGTCGTTCGCCCGGATCAGTTCGACCAAACCCGTCTCTCCTCCTTCTGCCGGGATCCCGGTATGGGGTTGGCGCATTCGCCGCGTGGAGTGCGGATGCCGCCTGTCCCATATCCGCCCATGTTGCGACGCCGCAGGCACCATGCGATTGGACGGCGCCGATGTTTTCCGCGCGGACGTCTCCCGCGCGGCCCGGTTTGGGAGTCACGGATCTTGGGTATCGCCGCCACGATCGAGAACCCGCAGAAGCCCGACGATGCCGGGCTGAACGACCTGGTCGCGCTGGTGGCCGACGGGATGAAGCGGGTCAACTCCACGATCCTCTCCCGGACGGGCTCCGACGTCGCGATGATTCCTGAGGTGGCGAACCACCTCATCGCCTCGGGCGGCAAGCGCCTGCGGCCGATCCTCACCCTCGCCTGCGCGCAACTCTGCGGCTACGCGGACCAGGCCGGCAAGGACGGGGACGTGAAACTCGCCGCCAGCGTCGAGTTCATGCACACCGCGACGCTCCTCCACGACGATGTGGTGGACGAGAGCGACATGCGCCGGGGCCGCGTCGCCGCGCGCATCAAGTGGGGCAACGAGGCGAGCGTGCTCGTTGGCGATTTCCTGCTGGGGCAGGCTTTCCGCATGATGGTCGAGGTCGGCTCGCTTCGCGCTCTCGACATCCTCTCCGCCGCCGCCACGGTGATCGCCGAGGGCGAGGTGATGCAGTTGGCCGCTGCCAAGAACCTGGAGACCAGCGAGGAGGCCTACCTCGCCGTGATCCGGGGCAAGACCGCCGAACTCTTCGCCGCCGCCTGCGAGGTCGGGCCGGTGATCGCCGGGCGCAGCGAGGCCGAGCAGGAGGCCGCGCGCGCCTACGGCATGAATCTCGGCATCGCCTTCCAGCTCATCGACGACGCGCTGGATTACGGCGGCACCTCCACCGAACTCGGCAAGAACGTTGGGGACGATTTCCGCGAGGGCAAGATCACCCTGCCGATCGTCCTCGCCTACCGGCGCGGCAGCGAGGAAGACCGCGCCTTCTGGCGCCGAACCCTGACGCGCGGCGAGATCCGCGACGACGACCTCGCCACCGCCCTGGCGACCCTGCGCCGTCACGGCACCCTGGAAGAGACGGTCGCCCGCGCCCGCCATTACGGCGAGAAGGCCAAGGCGTCGCTCTCGATCTTCCCCGATGGGCCGGTGCGGTCCGCACTCCTCGACGCGGTGGAATTCTGCGTGGCGCGGGCGCACTGAACCACACGCGTCGTCATTGCGAACGAAGTGAAGCAATCCAGGGCAACGTTCCGAAGCGTCCCGCTGCCCTGGATTGCGTCGCTGCGCTCGCTAAGACCGTTTGGCGTGCCTGAGCCGCCTTGTGCGCTTCGGCACGTCGGTGGAAAGCTTAGCCTTAACGAAGGCCGGTCGCGGAGTTACGGCCTCTCGCATCATCCACACGGAGATGCCCTGTGAAGTCCTTCGCCACCCTCGCCCTCCTGCTCGTCGGCATCGCCAGCGCGCAGGCTCAGACCCCCGCGACCCGTGACCCGGCCCAGATCCCGGCCGGCACCTACGCCGTCGATCCGAACCACACCCAGGTCGGCTGGCGCGTGTCGCATATGGGCTTCTCGAACTATGCCGGCGGCTTCTCTGAGGCGTCCGGCACGCTGGAGCTTCAGCCGAAGAACCCCTCGGCCTCCAAGCTGACGATCAAGATCCCCGTCGCTTCGGTCACGACCACCAGCGCCAAGCTCACCGACGAGCTGAAGGGCGACCAGTGGCTCGACGGCACCAAGTTCCCGGAGATGACCTTCGTCTCCACCAAGATCGCGCCGGCCGGTAAGGACCACGCGAAGGTCACGGGTGACCTGACCCTGCACGGCGTGACCAAGCCCGTCACCCTCGACGTCACCCTCGTCGGCGCGGGCGTGAACCCCCTCGACAAGAAGATGACCGTCGGCTTCGAGGCGACCGGCGTGGTGAAGCGCTCCGAGTTCGGGGTGAAGACCTACCTGCCGCTGATCGGCGACGACCTGCATCTCACCATCGCCGGGGCGTTCGAGAAGCAGGACTGATCCGGCGGGAGTTATCGACAACCAGGGCGGCCGCGTTAAGGGATCCTTTATCCTCTGCGTGAAGGCTAACAGGTGCTTTCAGCCGAACGGATCGTCCCGTGGCCGCCCTTCGCTTTTCCCTCCCGGTCCTCTCCGCTGCTGCCATCGTGGTTGCGCTGACCGCCGCCCCGGCGCTGGCCGGGGACGCGGCCTCCGCCCATTCTTCGTGGAGAAGCTGCCTCGGACGCGCCTATGTCGAGGGCGCGGCCTTCACCGGCCGGGACCTCGCGGCGGACGCCGCCCTCCGGTCCTGCCGGGGCGAGGAGAGCGCCTACCTCGCCGCCCTCTCGGATTCGCCGCTGCTCGACGCGGACGACATCGCCCAGGCGCGGCCGGACCTCGTGGCGCGGGCGCGCGCCGCCCTCCTCGAGACCGTCAGCGGCCCGCGCGCGGTCCTGCGCTGAGGGCTAGGACAACGACCGATCACGTTGAGGCGGCCCCTATCCACTCACCTCATCCTGAGGTGCCCGCATCAGCGGGCCTCGAAGGAGGGCTTCAGGGATCGCGCAGCAGGCTGGAGCCCTCCTTCGAGGCGGCTTCGCCGCACCTCATTGTCAGGCCGGAAAGGTCGCGACGGCGCCTCACACCTCACCGTCTTTGCGAGCGTGAGCGAAGCAATCCAGGGACGGGAGGGCCGCTTCCGACCGTGGAGCGTCCCTGGATTGCTTCGTTCCTCGCAATGACGGAGGGGGACGCGACCGTTCCGGCCAGACTCTCAGGATGAGGCCTTCGAGGCCGCCGCCTTGCGACGGCACCTCAGGATGAGGTGAAGATTCGGAGACGGCTGGCTGAACCAACTCGTGCGGGTGCGGCCCTAAGACTTCAGCCGCTGCTTGATCTTCGCCGTCAGCCCGTCGCGGACGTCGCGATAGGCGTCGAGGCGTTGCTCCCGCGACGCATCCTGCACGAGTGTCGGGTCGGGCGTCGGCCAGTACTCGACATCGGCGGCCAGCATGTGGGTCAGCGCGATGGCCTTGTGGTGGGCCTCCGGCGCCAGCGTGATGATCAGGTCGAAGTTCAGCCCCTCCCAATCCTCCAGCTCCTCGACGGTGCGGGGGCGGTGGCGGCTCGCGTCGATGCCGATCTCGTCCAGGGCGGCGACCATGAACGGGTCGATGGGCTCGCCCTGCCGGACGCCCGCCGACTGCACGTAGATCGACTTGCCGAAATAATGGCGCGCGATGGCCTCGGCGGCGGGGGAGCGCACCGCGTTGTAATTGCACATGAACAGCACGGATTGCACCCGCTGCTTGCGCGGGGCCGGATCGGGTGGCGGCTCGGCCATGGCGGCTCAGACCGGACGCGGGTCCGCCACTGATTTCAGCCCTTCCAGTGGAGGGCGAAGATCAGCGTGAACAGGCGCCGCGCCGTATCGTGATCGAGATCGACCTTTCCGTCGAGCCGCTGCTTCAGCGTCTCGGAGGCTTCGTTGTGCAGGCCGCGCCGCCCCATGTCGATGGCCTCGATCTGGCTCGGCGAGGCGGTGCGGATGGCGTTGTAGTAGCTCTCGCAGATCATCTCGTAATCGCGGATGACCCGGCGGAACGGGTTCAGCGAAAGGAGATGCGTCATCACCGGCTCGCCCTCGGCCGTGCTGATGGCGAAGGAGAGCTTGTTCTCCACGAGGCCGAGGAGAAGCCTGAACGGACCCTCCCGGCCGGGGATCGAGAAGCTGTTGCCCTCCAGGATGTCGTAGAGCGCGATGGCGCGCTCATGCTCCTGATCGGGGTTGCCGCGGGCGATGGACGCTTCGTCCAGCGTCACCGCGACGAGGCGGTTCGGCCCCTTGTCCGCCCCCCGCTCCTTGTCCGACATCCCCGAAGCCTCACAAGTTCAGCCGGATCGCCACGGAACGGGCGTGCCCGTCCAGCCCCTCCGACCGGCCAAGCGTTATCGCCGCCGGCCCGAGCGCCCGCAAGCTCTCCGGCGTGCAGGCGAGAACGGTGGTGCGCTTCATGAAATCGAGCACGCCGAGCCCGGAGGAGAACCGCGCCGAGCGGGCGGTGGGCAAAACGTGGTTCGGCCCGCCGACGTAATCGCCGATCGCCTCCGGCGTATGCGAGCCGAGGAAGATCGCGCCCGCGTTGCGGACCTTGAGGGACAGGGCCTCGGCGTCCTTCGTCTCGATCTCGAGATGCTCGGGGGCGATCCGGTCGACCAGCGGCACCGCCTCGTCGAAGTCCCGGACGCGGATGATGGCGCCGTAATCGCGCCAGCTCGCCCGCGCGATCTCGGCGCGGGGGAGGGTGGCCAGGGCGCGCTCGACGGCGCTTTCCACGGCGTCCGCGAGCTCGCCGCTGTCGGTGATCAGCACGGCCTGCGCGGCCACGTCGTGCTCGGCCTGGGCCAGCAGGTCGGCGGCGATCCAGTCCGGGTTGGCCTCGCCATCCGCCAGGATCAGCACCTCCGAGGGGCCGGCGATCATGTCGATGCCGACTTGCCCGAACACCCGGCGCTTGGCCGCCGCGACCCAGGCATTGCCGGGGCCGACGATCTTGGCGACCGGCGCGATGGTCGCGGTGCCGTAGGCCAGCGCCGCCACGGCTTGCGCGCCGCCGACCCGGTAGATCTCGTCCACCCCGGCGAGATACGCGGCGGCGAGCACCAGCGGGTTCAGCACGCCATCGGGCGTGGGCACCACCATCACGATGCGCGGCACGCCCGCCACCCGCGCCGGGACGGCGTTCATCAGCACGGAGGACGGGTAGCTCGCCGTCCCGCCCGGCACGTAGAGACCGACCGATTCGAGGGCCGTCCAGCGCCAGCCGGACGTGACGCCCAGCGCATCGGTGACCTTGTGGTCGGTGGGCTTCTGCGCCTTGTGGAAGGTCTCGATGCGCTCGGCCGCGAGGCGCAGGGCGTCCAGGGCCTCCTGCGGGCAGGCAGCGACGGCGGCCTGGACCTCATCCGGCCCGATGCGCAGGCGCTCGGCCGAGAAGTCGGCGCCGAGCCGGTCGAAGCGCCGCGTGTACGCCACGAGGGCGTCGTCGCCCGTCGCCACCACGTCGGCGATGATCCTGCGGACGGCATCGTCCACATCCTCGGAGATCTCACGCTTCATCGTGAGCAGGTGCGCGAAGGCCTTCGCGAAATCCGGATCCCGGCTGTCGATGCGGACCATGATCGTCCCCCTTCCGTCTCAGGCCGCCGGCCCGGTCGCGTCGTTATGGCCCGGGCGCCCGCCGGCTTCCCAGATCGGCCCGAGATCGCGCATCCGCGCCTCGATGCACTCCACCTCCAGGCGGATCGTCCCGTTGCCGGAGAACAGGATCTCGACCTGCCCTGAAGGCGCATCGCCCGGCGTGAAGGTGATCGCCAGCAGGCTCAGCGGCATGGCGTCCGGCCCCTGGTCGAGCCCGCGCGTGCGCACCGCCAGCACCCGCTCGAAATGCAGCCCGCTCAGCCGCCGCTGGGGCGGCGCCTTCGGACCCGCCGACCAGTCGAACCGGCGCAGCACCAGGGCGAAGCGCTTCTCGCCCTTCAGATAGGTCAGATCCTCCGGCCGCAGGATCGCGTCCTGCAGATGGGCCGAGATCACGGTGAGGTCTTCGGCGTCCAGGGCGGCGAGCTTCAGAAGCTCCATCGAGGGGTTCCGGTCGGGTGAGGGGGCCCAAGGCGGGGCAGCATGGCGTCAGTAGCGGCGCCGGCTTGTCCCGGCAACGCCGCTATGGTCGGATCGCACCGCCTCATGCATCGTTCATGATCGCACTTTTAGGTTGTAAGTGACCGTGGCCGCCGGGAAGCGGCCGGACGATCGAGCAGGACGATGACGGTGAAGCGCATCACGCTGGCGGTACTGACCGCCCTCGCGCTCGCTCCGGCGCTGGGAACGCCGGCGAGCGCGCAATATTACCGCGACGAATACGATTACCGCCCCCGCCGGCCCCCGCCGCCGGATTATTACGACGATCGGCCGCGCCGCTTCCACCGCGAGGAGTACGATTACGGCCCGCGCCGTTTCGGCCGGATCTGCGTGACGGCCCGCGGCAATTGCCCGACCCGTCCGGGTCCGTTCAATGCGCCCTGCGGCTGCGAGATCCCCGGTTTCGGCCTCAAGCGCGGCGCCATCGGCGGCTGACGCGCGATTTGCGGCGGACGGCTTGGGCCGCCCATCGCCGTTTCAGGCCGCGTCCCGATCCAGGCGATAGGGCGCGGCCAATGCCGCGATCGGCAGATGCCATGCCTCGCTGATCTGTCGGATCTGCGCGAGGGTGAGGTGCCGCTTCCGGTTCAGGATCTCCGACGCCCGCGCCCGCGATCCCAAAAGCTCCGCCAGCCCGGCCTGCGAGCGACCCATGTCCTCGATGGCGAAGTGCAGCATGTCCACCGGGTCGGCCACGGGGATGGGATAGTGCTCGCTTTCATAGGCGGTGATGAGCGCCACCAGAACAGCGAAACGATCACCATCCGGCGAGCCGATTTCGGGTTCGTTCTCGAAATAGTGGTTTGCCTCCGCAAGCGCCCATTGATGATCCGCATCGGTCCGCAAGGCCCGAATGTTGTGAACGGTCTGAGCGGCGCTGGAGATTGTCGTCTCATTCATTTGCGGGCGATCTCCACGGTGAGAGGATCGATATCATCGTATTCGCGATGCGTTCCAACAAACTTGATCTGACATGATTTGAATTTGTAAGAGAAGTGGACGACAAGGCGGTACTTGTTGCCGCCGATGTCAAATATTGCGCGATTATCGCCAATGAAATCCACGGTTGTACCAAAAGCGCGCTTGATCTCCTGCGGGCTAGTCCATGTCTCGCGGGATGCGAGAAGGTACCACGCCTGCAGGGGGCCTTCCGATCTCGGATGACGAGACCAGAAAGCCACGAGACTCGAGCGCGCAATGACATTCACAAAAGAACGATAGCGTGTTCCCAATCCGGGAACAAGCCCCGCGAACGACTTACCCCCGCACGCGTTCGATCTGCGCGCCGCAGCGGCCGAGCTTGGCTTCGAGGGCTTCGAAGCCCCGGTCGAGGTGGTACACGCGGTTGATCTGCGTCTCGCCCTCGGCGGCGAGGCCGGCGATGACGAGGGACACCGACGCGCGCAGGTCGGTCGCCATGACCGGCGCCCCGCGCAGGCGGTCGACGCCTTCCACGATCGCCATGTCGCCGTCGAGGCGGATCTTCGCGCCGAGGCGGGCCAACTCCTGCACGTGCATGAAGCGGTTCTCGAAGATCGTCTCGCGGATATGCGACTGGCCCTTGGCCAGAGTCATCAGCGCCATGAACTGCGCCTGGAGGTCGGTCGGGAAGCCGGGGAACGGATCGGTGGTGACGTCCACCGCCGCGATCCCGCCGCCGTTGCGGCGGACGCGGAGGCCGCCATCCACCGGGGTGATCTCTGTGCCCGTCGTCGCCAGGATGTCGAGGGCCGAGTGCAGCAGGTCGGCGCGGGTGTCCTTGAGGATCACGTCGCCGCCGGTCATCGCCACGGCCATGGCGTAGGTGCCGGTCTCGATCCGGTCGGGCAGCACCTCGTGGCGGGCGCCGCCGAGGCGGGCCACGCCCTCGATCTCGATGCGCGGCGTGCCCGCGCCCTTGATCCGCGCGCCCATCTTGTTGAGGCACTCGGCGAGGTCGACCACCTCGGGCTCGCGGGCGGCGTTCTCGATAACGCTGGTGCCGTAGGCCAGCGCAGCGGCCATGAGGGCGACATGCGTGCCGCCGACCGTGACCTTCGGGAAGGACACATGCCCCCCGCGCAGACCCTTCTTTGTCTTGGCGATGACGTAGCCGCCGTCGATCTCGGTCTCGGCTCCGAGCTGTTGCAGCGCCATGATGAGCAGGTCGACCGGCCGGGTGCCGATGGCGCAGCCGCCGGGCAGCGAGACCTTCGCCTCGCCGAACCGGGCGAGCAGCGGCGCGATCACCCAGAAGCTCGCCCGCATGGTCGACACGAGGTCATAAGGAGCCGTCGTGTCGATGATGTTCGAGGCGGTGAGGCGGATGGTCTGGCCGGTCTCGGAGGTCTGACCCGGACGCTTGCCGACCACCATCTGGTCGACGCCGTGATTGCCGAGGATGCGGAGCAGGGCGGTGATGTCGGCCAGACGCGGGACGTTGATGAGCTCCAGCGTCTCACCGGTCATCAGGCTGGCGATCATCAGCGGAAGCGCCGCGTTCTTGGCGCCCGAAATCGGAATCGTGCCGTTGAGCGGCGCGCCGCCTGTAATGTGGATGCGATCCATCGGGTCCGTCCTGGCACCCCCGCACCGGCGGCGGGAGCTTGAAAACTGTATCGGGCGGGAAACGCCCAGGCTTAAGTGGAGCCTGCTATAGACTGGATTTGTCGGAATCGGGACCGCACGAAGCGAATGACGGCTTAGCTTTGCTTGCGCGACGCATCGTCCCGCTCGGTGGTCGGCTTGTCGGGCGCCGCGCGATCGCGCTCCTGCGCCTTGCGCCGACGCAAATTCGCTCTGAGCGCGGCCTTCAAACGCTCTTCTCTCGGCGCCGGTTTGTCCTCTTGCATTGATCTGGATCCAGGGAGGGTTGCAGGGCGCGGTGGTCCGACCTTCGACTTGAAGCGGTTCCAGATCCGCGCGGAGTCGGTATACAACGCCCGACCTCACGACAGCCAACCGGCGGCGACCCCCTCAGAAGGACGCGCGATGCCTGCTTACCGGACCCCCAACACAACGCTCTCCCCCGTGGCGGAGGTGCGGGCGGGTGCCGGCTACGACGGGTATTTCCGCAAGGCCCTGGATGGCCTGCACAGCGAGCGCCGCTACCGCGTCTTCGCGGACATCGAACGCATCTCCGGCCGTTTCCCGGTGGCGAAGTGGCGCCGCCCCGACGGCTCCGTCACCGAGATCACCGTGTGGTGCTCGAACGATTACCTCGGCATGGGCCAGCACCCGGACGTGGTGGGCGCCATGACCGAGACCGCCGCGCGCTGCGGCGTCGGCGCGGGCGGCACCCGCAACATCGCCGGCAACAACTCCCCGCTGGTCGATCTCGAGCGCGAACTCGCCGACCTGCACGGCAAGGAGGCGGGCCTCGTCTTCACGTCGGGCTACGTGTCGAACCAGGCGGGCATCTCGACCATCGCCAAGCTGATCCCGAACTGCCTGATCCTTTCGGACGCCTTCAACCACAACTCGATGATCGAGGGCGTGCGTCATTCCGGCTGTGAGAAGAAGATCTTTCGCCATAACGACCTCGCCCATCTCGAGGAGCTGCTGCGCGAGGCCGGCGACCGGCCGAAGCTGATCGCGTTCGAATCGGTCTACTCGATGGACGGCGACGTGGCCCCGATCGGCCGGATCTGCGACCTCGCGGAACGCTACGGCGCCATGACCTACCTCGATGAGGTCCACGCGGTAGGCCTCTACGGCGAGCGAGGCGCCGGCATCGCCGAGCGCGACGGCGTGATGCACCGGGTGGACGTGATCGAGGGCACGCTGGCCAAGGGCTTCGGCTGCGTCGGCGGCTACATCACCGGCTCGGCGGCGATCTGCGACGCCGTGCGCAGCTTCGCCCCGGGCTTCATCTTCACCACCGCCCTGCCGCCGGCCGTGGCGGCGGCGGCGACGGCCTCCGTGCGCTACCTGAAGCGCTCCAACGCCGAGCGCATCGCGCATCAGCGTCAGGCCGCCGCGACCAAGGCGGCCCTCGATGCGGCCGGTCTGCCGCTGCTGGAGACCGAGACCCACATCGTCCCGGTGATGGTGGGCGATGCCGAGCTGTGCAAGGCGGCGGCCGACCATCTGCTCGAACGGCACCGGATCTACATCCAGCCGATCAACTACCCCACCGTCCCGCGCGGAACGGAGCGCCTGCGCATCACACCGTCGCCGTTCCACGATGCCGCCCAGATCGCGCGCCTCACCGAGGCGCTAAAGGAGACCTGGGCGACGCTCGGCCTGCCGCGCGCGGGTACGGTGTTCGTGGAAGCGGCCGAGTAGCCTGCTCGGCAAACCGGGTCCTACCCTCCACCTCATCCTGAGGTGCCCGCGGCAGCGGGCCTCGAAGGAGGGCTCCGGAAGCCTCCGCGATCCCTGGAGCCCTCCTTCGAGGCGGCTTCGCCGCACCTCAGGATGAGGTGGAGAATAGGGTTGGCCGGTGCGACGCCAGTCCACACGAATAACGGTGAGCCGTCTGTAGGCTCGCCATCGCAGCCTCCTGCCTGTAACCACCGTCGCAAATCCGCGACGCAAGAGTCCAAGACGCTATGATTTCCTCGCCCCTCATGACCGTGATGGTCGATGCCGCGCGCAAGGCCGCCCGCAGCCTGCGGCGTGACTTCGGCGAGGTCGAGAACCTCCAGGTCTCGCGCAAGGGGCCGGGCGACTTCGTCTCCGCCGCCGACCGCAAGGCCGAGGAGGTGGTGCGCGATGCCCTGTTGAAGGCGCGCCCCGGCTACGGCCTCGTGCTGGAAGAGGGCGGCATCATCGAAGGCACCGACAAGAGCCACACGTGGCACGTCGATCCCCTCGACGGCACCTCGAACTTCCTGCACGGCGTGCCGCATTTCGCGGTCTCCATCGGGCTGGAGCGCGAGGGCGTGATCGTCGCGGGCGTGGTGTTCGATCCGATCAAGGACGAGCTGTTCGTCGCCGAGCGCGGCAAGGGCGCCTACCTGAACAACCGCCGCATCCGGGTCGCGGCCCGCACCGAGATGGCGGACGCCCTCGTCGGCTACGGCACCCCCTATCTCGGGCGCGGCAGCCATCCGCGTCTGCTGCGCGAGATTTCCGCCGTGATGGCAGTCTCAGGCGGTACCCGTCGCATGGGTTCGGCGGCGCTCGACCTCGCCTATGTCGCCTGCGGGCGGCTCGACGCCTATTGGGAGCGCGATCTCCAGACCTACGATTTCGCCGGGGGCGTCGCCCTGGTGCGCGAGGCCGGCGGCTTCGTGACCTCGGCGGACGGCGCGGCCGAGCCCCTGGCGCCCCGCTCGGTGTGCTGCGGCAACGAGAGCCTGCAGCGCGACCTGCTGGCGATCCTCAAGAAGGCTCAAGGCGCCGGCTGAGGGGGCCGACTGGCATCGCGCCAGCCCATCTGCTTTAACCGCCCCTTTCGTCAGGGAAGATCACCCGCATGGAAGCCCGCCGCCACGTCGCGCTGAAGGAATCGATTCGCTCGATTCCCGATTATCCGAAGCCCGGCATCGTCTTCCGCGACATCACCACGCTCCTGTCGGATCCGCGCTCGTTCCGGCGGGCGGTGGACGCGCTGGTGCACCCCTATGCCGGCGGCGGCATCAAGCAGGTGGCGGGAATCGAGGCGCGGGGCTTCATCCTCGGGGGCGCCATCGCCCACCAATTGTCCTGCGGCTTCGTGCCGATCCGCAAGAAGGGCAAGCTCCCGCACAAGACCGTCTCGATCGCCTACGCCCTCGAATACGGCACCGACGAGATCGAGATCCACGTCGATGCCGTCGGCCCCGGCGACCGGGTTTTGCTGGTGGACGACCTGATCGCCACGGGGGGCACCGCCATCGCGGCGGTCAACCTGCTGCGCAAGATCGGCGCGGAAGTCGTGGCGGCCTGTTTCGTCATCGATCTGCCGGAGATCGGCGGCGCCAAGCGCCTGCGCGACCTCGGTGTGGACGTGCGTACCCTCATGGAGTTCGAGGGACACTAAGGAATGGCCCGAACGGGCCTGCAAAAAGTTGACTTGTGCCGACCCTTCCGCCATAAGCCGGCCACCCGCGACGGGGCGCCCCACTTGGGCGCCCTTCGTGTTTGCGAGACATGCAGGACGCGTGAAGGTCGGGAGCGGCATAGCCGCCCGCGAGCGCGCCTCGACCTTTGAAGGCCATTCGTCATGAAGAGAACCTATCAGCCGAGCAAGCTCGTCCGTAAGCGTCGCCACGGCTTCCGCGCGCGGATGGCCACGGCCGGCGGCCGCAAGGTGCTGGCCCGTCGCCGCGCCCACGGCCGCAAGCGCCTGTCGGCCTGAGCCCGGCGGGTCGAGACCCGCCGCCGCGCCCTGTGCGCGGCCCCTTCCGGGGCATTGAAGCCGGGATCGAACGGTCGATGGCGACGATCGAACGGCTCAAGAAGCGGCCCGACTTCCTGGCCGCTGCCGCGGGCCGCCGTTTTCACACCGAACGGATGACGGCGCAGGGCATCCTGCGCTCCGAGGAAGCCGGTGGCCTGCGCCTCGGCTTCACCGTCACCAAGCGCGTCGGTCACGCGACCGAGCGCAACCGCATCAAGCGGCGGCTTCGTGCCGCCGTCGCCGAGGTCGCCGCCGGCTTGCCCGCCGACCTCGCGGGCCGTACCGCCGACATCGTGCTCGTCGCCCGCCGCCCCGCGCTCCATGCGGATTTCGCGGCCCTCACCGACGATCTCCGCAAGGCGATTCCCACGGTGACCCGCGCCGGCAAGCCGGATTCCGGCGGCAGCCCGAACCCCCCTTCATCCCGACGCGGAAAGCGCCCTCCGGCGCCGCCCGCCTCCCCGAACAAAGGCCTTGGTGTCCCCAATGGGCAATGACAAGACCAACATGTTCGTGGCCATCGGCCTGTCGCTGCTGGTGCTGCTCGGATGGCAGTACTTCGTGGCCGGGCCGCGCCTCGAGCAGCAGCGCCAGATCGAGGCCCAGAACAAGGCGGCCCAGGCGCAGACCCAGCCGCCGGGCGTGACGCCGGACGGCGTGCCCTCGCCCTCGCCGAAGGAGGGCGGCCCGGCCGCCCCGGCGCCCGGCACCGCGCCGACGCCGCCGGGCGGCCCGGTCTCCCGCGAGGCGGCGCTCGCCCGCGCCCCGCGCGTGAAGATCGAGACGCCGGCCCTTTCGGGATCGATCAACCTGAAGGGCGCGCGCATCGATGACGTCGCGCTGAAGAATTACCACGAGACCATCGACCCCAAGAGCCCCGAGATCGTCCTGTTCTCGCCGGCCGGGACCGAGACGCCCTATTACGCCGAGTTCGGCTGGGTCGGCGCCAACGCCAAGCTGCCGAACAGCGAGACGGTGTGGACCGCCGACGGCAAGACGCTCTCTGCGGGCATGCCCGTAACCCTGACCTGGGACAACGGCGAGGGCCTGACGTTCAAGCGCATCGTCGCCGTCGACGACAAGTACATGTTCACGGTGCGCGACTCGGTCGAGAACAAGAGCTCGGGCGAGGTAACGCTCTACCCCTACAGCCTCGTCTCGCGCTGGGGTAAGCCGCACACTCAGGGCTATTACGTCCTGCACGAGGGCATGATCGGCTATCTCGGCGACGACGGCCTGCAGGAGATCACCTACGACAAGCTCGCCAAGGAAGGCGCCTATGGCGGCGCCAACACCAAGGGCAAGGCCTACAACAACGTCACCGGCGGCTTCCTCGGCATCACCGACAAGTACTGGGCGGCGGCGGTCATCCCCGAGCAGAACGCGCCCTATACCGGCGCCTTCACCGACCGCACCGACGGCACCACCAACGTCTACCAGGCGAGCGCCCGCGGCAACGTGGTGAACCTCGCCGCCGGTGCCTCGGCCACGACCACCCAGCGCCTGTTCGCGGGCGCCAAGGAGGTCAACGTCATCAATGCCTACCAGAAAGACCTCGGCCTCCGGCATTTCGACCTGATGATCGATTGGGGCTGGTTCTGGTTCATCACCCAGCCGATGTTCCGGGCGCTGGACTTCATCTACCACCTGTTCGGCAATTTCGGCGTCTCGATCCTGATCGTGACCCTGTGCCTGAAGCTGCTGTTCCTGCCGATCGCCAACCGCTCCTACGTCTCGATGGCCAAGATGAAGGCCGTCCAGCCGGAGATGACCTCGATCCGCGAGCGGTACAAGGACGACAAGGTCAAGCAGCAACAGGCGATGATGGAGCTGTACAAGAAGGAGAAGATCAATCCGGTCGCCGGCTGCTGGCCGGTGCTGATCCAGATTCCGGTCTTCTTCGCGCTCTACAAGGTGCTGTTCATCACCATCGAAATGCGGCACGCGCCGTTCTTCGGCTGGATCCACGACCTCGCGGCGCCGGATCCGACGAGCATCGTGAACCTGTTCGGCCTGCTGCCCTTCACGCCCCCGGAATTCATCCCGATCCACCTGGGCGTGTGGCCGATCATCATGGGCATCACGATGTTCGTGCAGATGAAGATGAACCCCGCGCCGCCGGACCCGGTCCAGGCGCAGATCTTCACCTTCATGCCCATCATCTTCACCTTCATGCTCGGCTCGTTCCCGGCCGGATTGGTGATCTACTGGGCGTGGAACAACTCGCTGTCGGTGCTGCAGCAATACATCATCATGCGCCGCAACGGCGTGAAGGTGGAGCTGTGGGATAACCTGCGACGGACGTTCCGGCGCGGCTCCAAGACGCCCGCCGGCACAGCGCCGACCAAGGGCTGACGTGACCACACCCGATACGACAGACGACGAGACGGCCGGCCTCACCGAGGCCGGCCGCCGGCTGTTCGCCGGCAGCGCCGATTTCTACGCCGCCGCGCAGACCCTCGACCGGCTGCCGCCGATGGAGCGCCTCGAGATCGCCTTCGCCGGGCGCTCGAATGTCGGCAAGTCCAGCCTGATCAACGCCTTGACCGGGCGCAACACCCTGGCGCGCGTCTCGCACACGCCCGGGCGCACGCAACAGTTGAACTTCTTCCAGATTGGCGACCGCCTGTCCCTGGTGGACATGCCGGGCTACGGCTACGCGGCCGTCGAGAAGGCCAAGGTCGAGGCCTGGACGAACCTTATCCATTCCTACCTGAAGGGCCGCGCCAACCTCGCGCGGGTCTTCGTGCTGATCGATTCCCGCCACGGATTAAAGAGCATCGACACGGACGTGCTCGATGGGCTCGACAAGGCGGCGGTGAGCTATCAGGTCGTGCTGACCAAGGCCGACGCCCTCAAGAAGAGCCAGATCGAGGCCCGCCTCGCCGGCATCCACGAGGCCCTGGCCAAGCGCCCCGCCGCCTATCCCGAGGTGATCCTGACCTCCAGCCGCGACGATTACGGTGTGGCGGACCTGCGGGCGGCGGTGGCCCGGCTGCTCGCCGAGCGCGGCCTGTGAGACTGGCGCCGCCGGATCGCGCGCTCGGCGCCTTTGCCTGCCTCTGCGGCCTGCTCGGCGTCGCGGCCAGCGCGGCGGCGGCCCATATCCCCGGCGCCGATTCGCTGAAGACCGCCGCGCAGTTCCTATTGTTTCACGCCCCCGCCATCCTCGCCCTCGTGGGCTTGGGCGCGGCGGGGCTGGTGCGGATGCCGCTCGCCCGAATCGCGGCCGGACTGCTCGCCGTGGGTCTGTGCCTGTTCTGTGGCGATCTCAGCCTTCGCGCGCTGGCGGGCCACGCGCTGTTCCCGATGGCCGCCCCAAGCGGCGGTTTCGCCCTGATGGGCGGCTGGCTGCTCGGGATCGTCGCGCTGCTCGTCCCGGCGCGGGGCTAGCGGTCCTTCAGCGCCGCCTCATAGAGGGCGGCGGCATCCTTGTGGAAGGCCGCCCGCGAGGCATCCCGCCCGTAGAACATGTGGCCGCCGGGATAGACCGAGAGGGTGAGCCGCCCTCCGCCGTAGGGCGGCACCTGCGCGATCTGCAATTTCGACGCGAAATAGGGCGTCACCAGATCGGTGGCGCCGTGGACCACGAGGACGCGGAACTTGCCGTCCAGCGCCAGCGCGCCCTTCAGGGCTGAGATGGCTTCCGGCGCCTGCCGGCGCGAGCCCCAGTTCCAGCCGCCGTTCACCGTGTTGTTCAGCAACTCGTAGCGCATGTTCGGCACCGGCCATTTCAGCGTCCGGGCGTAGAGGTCGAGCATCGCGCTGGTGAGCGGCGCATGCATCGCCGTCAGTTGCGGATCCTCGAATTGCGAGGCGAGCGAGTCGGGCTCCGGGTCCCAGCCGGTGATGCCGGTGTCGTAGAGGCTCGTCACCCGGGCGTTGTCTCGGCCATACTCGCGCTGCACGCCGCGCCCCGAGGGGCGGCCCGCCTGACGGCGCAGGAACTCGCGGTCGAGACCGGTGAGAGGCGCGAGACGATCGGCCATCCGGTCGACCGCCTGCGTGTCGCCCGGCCCCTTCAGCAGGTCGGCGAAATAGGCCCCCGTGGCGTAATCCTCCGCCTGCGCCAAGGAGGCCTGTGTCGGATCCTTGCCGCTGCGTTCCTGGGCCGTTGCCGCCAGCGAAGGAAGGCGGAGCACGAAGCCCCACGGATCGTTGCGCGGCCGTTCGAGCCACGCAAAATCGAGGACCGGCGAGAGCAGGACCATGCCCGACAGTCCGACGCCGATCTCTTCCTGCAACTTGGCGGCGATAAGCGGTCCCCGGAAACCGCCATAGCTTTCGCCGACATAGAATTTCGGGCTCGCCATCCGGCTGTTGACCCGCAGATAGCGGGCGATCACCGCCGAGAGGATCGAGGCGTCCGGATCGACCGACCAGTATTTCTTGGGGTCGCCATCGGTCGCGCGGCTGTAGCCCGTGCCGATGGGATCGATGAACACGAGATCGGTGAAATCGAGCCACGTCCCGTCATTCGGCACAAGGGCGACGCTTTGCGACGGACTGATGCTGTCCTTGCCCAGCGGCAGCCGCCAGGGCCCGATGGCGCCGAGGTTGAGATAGGCCGAGGAGGCGCCGGGGCCGCCATTGATGGCGAAGGTGACAGGCCGCTCGCGGCCCTCCTCCGCCGGCCGCGTGAAGGCGATGAAGCCGATCTCGGCCTGGAGCTTCCCGCTCTCGTCCACGATGGGCAGGCTGCCGGCGGTGGCGGTGAAGTCGAGCTTGCGCCCATCGGGCAGGGTGATGCTCTGGCTCGTCACCGAATCGGCGGGCAGGCGCCGGCCCTCGGGGCCTGCCGGTTGCGCGCGGGGCGGGGCACCGTGATGGGCGTCCTGCGCTGCGAGCGGCAGCGGTAGGGCGAGCGCCAGGAGAAGGGCGCCCGCGAGGTAGCCGGCTTTGGATGATGTCATGGAGGGCGTCACGCCTTCTTGTTCCAGCGGCCGGATTCGTCCTGCTGCCAATAGGCGACGGTGTGCCCCGCGTCCTTGGCCTGCTTCCACTGCTCGCGGGCGCGCAGCAGCGCATCCTGATCGGTGCCGTCGAACAGGATGCAGATGCGGGCATAGTCGCCGGCATCGGGGGGAAGATCCGCGCCCTCCACGAGGAAGCGGATCGAGGCCGCGTTCGGGTTCGCCTCCTTAAGGGTGAGCACGACGGGCTGGCTCGCGGCGTCGGGCTCGCGGTCCGTGCCGTGCGGCAGGAAGCTCTCGTCGGTATAGGTCCAGAGCTGGTCGTCGAGGGCGGACAGCCGCTCCTCACTCGCCGCCTGGATGGCCGCCTGCCAGCCGCGTTCCAGCGACCGCTCCACGAGGGTCGGCAGCACCCGTTCAAGGGGCTGATGCTGGAGATGGTAGAACAGGATCTCTGTCACGGTTGGGATCTAAGGCCTTCCCGCAGGTTTGCGAGCCGCCGCGACACCGGGACGGTGCCCCGTCCCCCCCACACGGGCACACGCCGTCATTGCGAGCGGCAGCGAAGCAATCCAGGGATCCGCCACCTTCGACAAGCGGCCCTCCGCCCCTGGTTTGCTTCGCTTCGCTCGCAATGACGGTGAGGTCGTGGGAGCGGGTGGGATTAAACCAGCCGGCTCTGCTCGATGGCGGCGCCGACGAAGCCCTTGAACAGCGGGTGCGGCTCGAAGGGCCGGGATTTCAGCTCCGGGTGGAACTGCACGCCGATGAACCACGGGTGGCCGACATGCTCCACCGTCTCCGGCAGCAGACCGTCGGGCGAAAGGCCGGAGAAGCGCAGGCCCTTGGCCTCCAACCGCTCGCGGTAGGCCATGTTCACCTCGTAGCGGTGGCGGTGACGCTCGGAGATGCGCTCCGAGCCGTAGATCTGCGCGATCTTGGACTCGGGGTCGAGTTGCGCCTCATAGGCACCGAGCCGCATCGTGCCGCCGAGGTCGCCCGCGGCCGCCCGGCGTTCCAGCTCGTTGCCGCGCAGCCACTCGGTCAGGAGGCCGACCACCGGCTCGGACGTTTCGCCGAACTCGGTGGAATTCGCGTCCGGGATGCCGGCAAGCGAGCGCGCCGCCTCGATCACCGCCATCTGCATGCCGAAGCAGATGCCGAGATAGGGAATCTTTTTCTCGCGGGCGTAGCGCGCCGCGCGGATCTTGCCCTCGGCGCCGCGCTGGCCGAAGCCGCCCGGCACGAGGATGCCGTTGAGCCCTTCGAGGAACGGGGCCGGGTCCTCGTTCTCGAAGACCTCGGCTTCGATCCATTGCAGGTTCACCTTCACCCGGTGGTTGATGCCACCGTGGGTCAGGGCCTCGATCAGCGACTTGTAGGCGTCCTTGAGCCCCGTGTACTTGCCGACGATGGCGATGGAGACCTCGCCCTCGGGATTGCGGACCCGCTCGGCGATGGTCCGCCACCGGGCCAGATCCGGCTCGTCGCCGTGCTCCAGGCCGAAATGGCCGAGCACTTCCCGGTCGAGGCCGGCGGTGCGGTAGGAAAGGGGCACCTCGTAGATCGAGGCCACGTCGCGCGCCTCGATCACCGCCGTCTCGCGCACATTGCAGAACAGGGCGAGCTTGCGCCGCTCCTCCACGGGGATCGGTCGGTCGCAGCGGCAGAGCAGGATGTCGGGCTGGATGCCGATGGAGCGCAGTTCCTTCACGGAGTGCTGCGTCGGCTTGGTCTTCAACTCGCCTGCGCTCGGAATGTAGGGTAGCAGGGTCAGGTGCACGAAGGCGGTGGTGCCGCGCGGCAATTCCTGCCCGAGCTGGCGGATCGCCTCGAAGAACGGCAGGCCCTCGATGTCGCCCACCGTGCCGCCGATCTCGACCAGCACGAAATCGAACGCGTCATTGCCTTCGAGGACGAAGTCCTTGATGGCGTTGGTGACGTGCGGGATCACCTGGATCGTGGCGCCGAGATAATCGCCGCGCCGCTCCTTGGCGATGATGTCCTGATAGATGCGCCCGGTGGTGATGTTGTCGGCCCGCGTGGCCGGCACGCCGGTGAAGCGCTCGTAATGCCCGAGGTCGAGGTCGGTCTCGGCGCCGTCGTCGGTGACGAAGACCTCCCCGTGCTGCGTCGGGCTCATCGTGCCCGGATCGACGTTCAGGTAGGGGTCGAGCTTGCGCATCCGAACCCGGTAGCCGCGGGCCTGAAGCACCGCTGCCAATGCCGCCGAGGCGAGCCCCTTGCCGAGGGAGGAGACCACGCCGCCGGTGATGAAAACGTACCGCGTCATGGGCCTCGATCCATAAAGAAGGCAGCCGCGTTTGCCAAACGGTGTTCCCGTCCAAACCGGCGGTGGCTGGGGATGGAACGCGAAGCGGCCGCAGGTTCGCGACCCGCGGGCGATCCGTGCCGAACTCAGGCGAGACGCGGGCCGTGGGCGACCCGCGCGGGACTCTTAGCGCGATTGCGGCGCGGTGGGAGCACCGGATTCCGGGGCGGGCGAGGCCGGCGCCTGCTCGGGCGTCCGGTGCTGCGCCTTGCGCAGCGTGTCGAGGAGGTTGTCCGCGCCCGCCGGGGCCTTGGTCGCCGGGGTGCCGGGCAGCGTCGGAGCGCCCGTGTCGAGAATCGACTTGGGCGCGGCCGTCCGGTGCGACATGACCGCGAGTGTCATGCTGGTGATGAAGAACAGCGCCGCGAGGATCGCGGTGGCCCGGGTGAGGGCGTTGGCCTGGCCCCGGCCGGTCATGAAGCCGCCGACACCTCCGCCGCCGCCGCCGAGGCCGAGCCCGCCCTCCGACCGCTGCAACAGCACGACGCTGATGAGGGAGAGAACGATCAGAAGGTGGACGACGATCAGGACGGTCTGCATCGGGGATCCGGGTTCGCTCGCCCGCGCCGACCGGCTTCGGTCTAGGCATGGGCGGGGGGCGGCGTCCGGCGCCGCTCCATCGAGATGCACCGGGCCTTACACCATGCGGGCGCCAGCGCCAACCACGCCCGCCTCGCGACTCAGTAGCGATCCGGCACGTGCATGTCCGCCGGGATCGGCGCGCGGAGGTAATCGGCGTGGCGCACCCGTGCGGGCAGTTGCACGGGCGGGTGCTCCACCTCGCCGTAGGGGATCTGTTCCAGGAGGTGGCTGATGCAATTGAGCCGCGCCCGCTTCTTGTCCACCGCCTCGACCACCCACCAGGGCGCCTCGGGGATGTGGGTGCGGGCCAGCATGTCCTCCTTGGCGCGGGTGTAATCCTCCCAGCGCCGCCGCGATTCGACATCCATCGGCGAGAGCTTCCACTGCTTCAGCGGATCGGTGATCCGCATGGTGAAGCGCAGGGCCTGCTCCTCGTCGGTGATCGAGAACCAGTATTTCAGGAGGACGATGCCGGAGCGCACCAGCATCCGCTCGAACTCGGGCACCGAGCGGAAGAACTCCTCGACGTCGGCCTCGGTGCAGAAGCCCATCACCCGCTCGACGCCGGCGCGGTTGTACCAGGAGCGGTCGAACAGCACGATCTCGCCGGCCGCCGGCAGGTGGGCGGCGTAGCGCTGGAAGTACCATTGCGTCCGCTCGCGCTCGTTCGGCGCGGGCAGCGCGGCCACGCGGCAGACGCGCGGGTTGAGCCGCTGGGTGATGCGCTTGATGACGCCGCCCTTGCCCGCCGAATCGCGGCCCTCGAAGATCACGACGACGCGCAGCTTGTTGTGCTGGACCCAATCCTGCAGCCGGACCAATTCGTGCTGAAGGCGCAGAAGCTCGCGGAAATAGAAGCGCCGGTTGAGCTCGGTATGGCCGGAGGCGGCATCGAGCTGATCGAGCCGGCTCTCCTCCAGATCCTGCTCCAGTTCCTCGTCATAGCTGTCGAGGATCTCGCGGCGGATCATCTCCACCAGGGCGGGAGGCGCGGAACTCAGATCCTCGGACATGGGGCGCTTTCGGTCGGGACTCGCCCACCCTCAAGACCAAGTCAGTGTGACACCCGTGCGAAGCCCGGGCGCCGAGCCCCGGCCCTCACTCAGGTGTAGGCCTTGCAGATGCCCAGGAAATCCTCGGCCACGAGGCTCGCGCCGCCGACCAGGGCGCCGTCGACGTTCTCGACGGACAGGATCTCGCGGGCGTTGCCGGGCTTCACGGAGCCGCCGTAGAGGATGCGGATCCTGTGCGCTTCCTCGCCGGCCAGCTTGTCGAGCATGTCGCGCAGGGAGGCGTGAACCTCGGCGATGTCCTTCGGCGTCGGCGTGCGCCCGCTGCCGATGGCCCAGACCGGCTCGTAGGCGATCACCGTGTCGGCGGACGTCGCGCCCTTGGGCAGGCCGATGGCCAATTGCGCGCGGACGATGTCCAGGGCGCGGCCCTGCTCGCGCTCCTCGATGGTCTCGCCGACGCAGATGATGCCGCACAGGCCGGCGCGGCGGGCGCCGAGGGCCTTGGCGTGGACGCCGTCATCGGTCTCGTGGTGGTAGGCGCGCCGCTCGGAATGGCCGACGATCACGTATTTCGCGCCGAGATCGGCCAGCATCTCGGCCGAGATCGAGCCGGTGAAGGCGCCGCTCTCGCGGGCATGGAGGTTCTGGCCGCCGATGGCGATGTTCGAGCCGTAAGCCGCCGCGACGCAGGACCCGATCAGGGTCGAGGGCGGGCAGATCAGCACGTCGATCCGGGAGCACAGATCCGGGGACAGGCCGTCGCGGATCTGCTCCACGACCGCGATCGAGGATCGCGTGCCGTTCATCTTCCAGTTGCCGGCAACCAGGGGGCGCCGCCCACTCTGCGTCATACCCCGCCTCGCTCCTCACCGTCGTGTGATCACGCGGCCGTACCAGAGCAAGCTTGGGCGCGCAAACCGCGCCAACGCCCTTTGCTAATGGTCGCGACGGGGATGGTAACGCGGGCGAGCCTTTGTTTCACGGCGCGAATGGTCTATCGCGAGCCGCGACACGGCATCTCCAGAACGGCGTTTCCAAGACACACCATGCTGCAGGGCATCCGCGCCGCCTCCGAGCACTGGCTCGGCAAGATCGTTTTGGCGATCATCTTCTCGCTGCTGCTGTTCGGCATCGGCATCTACGGCGTCGAGGATCTGATCCGCGGCGGCGGGAGCAATGCCGTCGCGACCGTGGGCAGCACCAAGATCTCGTCCGAGCAGGTGCGGCAGGCCTACCAGAACCAGCTCGAGCGCTATCAGGTGCAGCTGAAGCGCGCCCTGTCGCCGGAGCAGGCCAGGGCCCTCGGCCTCGACCGGCAGGTGATGTCGCAGCTCATCACCGAGGCCGCCCTCGACCAGAAGACCCACGATCTCGGCCTCGCGGTGCCCGACAGCGCCGTGCTGCGGGCGATCCGTGAGGAGAAGTCGTTCCAGAATGCGCAGGGCCAGTTCGAGCCGCAGCTGTTCTACCAGACGCTCCAGCGCGCCGGCCTGAACGAGTCGCGCTTCGTCAACGTGCAGCGCTCGGTGATCGCGCGCATTCAGCTGGCCGAGGCGGTCTCCGGCGGTATCACCGTGCCGTTGGCCCTGCGCGAGGCCGTCCACCGCTATACGACCGAGCGGCGGGCGGTGTCCTACCTGTTCCTCCAGCCCTCCGATGCCGGCCAGATCACCGCGCCGGGCGATGACGAGCTGAAGACCTGGTACGAGGGCAACAAGGACCGCTTCCGCGCGCCGGAATTCCGCACGGTGAACTTCCTCGTGGTCGATCCGGAGACGGTGGCGCAGGCCGAGCCGGTCTCGGACGAGGATGCCCGCAAGGCCTACGACCTCAACAAGAGCCGCTACGGCAATGCCGAGAAGCGGACCATCCAGCAGATCGTCTTCCCCGACGCGGCCTCGGCCGAGGCGGCGCGGAAGGAGATCGAGGAGGGCGCCAAGACCTTCGATCAGGTCGCCGAGGCGCGCGGCACCGCCGGCAACGAGCTGACGCTGGGCACGCTGTCCCGCGACGAGCTGTTCGACAAGACCGTGGCCGAGGCCGCGTTCAGCCTGCCCGAGGGTGGCGTGAGCCAGCCGGTGAAGGGCCAGTTCGGGCAGGTGTTGCTGCGCGTCACCAAGATCGAGCCCGGCACGGTGAAGCCGTTCGAGGAGGTGGCCCCTGAGATCCGCAAGACCCTCGCCCTGCAGCGGGCGAAGGACAAGATCGATGACATCCGCGATGGCATCGAGGACCAGCGCGCCAGCGCCAAGTCGCTCGCCGATATCGCCGCCGAGCGCAAGCTGAACCTCGTGGCGGTGCAGGCGGTGGATGGCCAGGGCAAGGCGCCGGACGGCACCCGCGTCGGCACCATCCCAGATGCCGACACGACACTGCCGGCCGTGTTCCGCGCCGAGATCGGCGGCGACAACGAGCCCCTGCGCACCAAGACCGGCGGCTTCATCTGGTACGACGTCACCAAGATCGACGCCGCCCACGACAAGCCGTTCGATGAGGTGAAGGACGCGGTGAAGGCCGGCTGGATGCAGGCCGAGAACGCCAAGCGCCTCCAGGCCAAGGGCCGCGAACTGGTCGAGAAGCTCGACAAAGGCGCGAGCATCGAGGACGCGGCCAAGGAAGTGGGCGTGAACGCGCAGGAGACGACGGACCTCGCCCGCAGCCAGCCGAAGGACATGCTCACCGCGGACGTGGTGAACCTGATCTTCGCGACGCCGGTCGACAAGGCCGGCAGCGCGGCCTCTGGCGATTCGCGCGCTGTGTTCAAGGTGACGTCGGCGACGGTGCCGGCCTTCGTGCCCGACAGCACCAGCGACAAGACCGTGACGCAGAACTTCCAGTCGGCCATCGCGGACGACGTGCTGTCGCAGTATATCGCGGACGTTCAGAAGAACGCCGGCGTGAAGGTCGACCAGGCGGCGCTCCGCAAGGTCTTCGGCGGCGAGTACTGATGTCGGACCTGCCCGATTTCGAGGCCTTCCGCGCCGCCTACGAGGCCGGGCGGCCGAGCCTGATCGAGATCGCCCTGGTGGCCGATCTCGAAACGCCGGTCGCGGCGTTCCTGAAGCTCCGGGCCCGCCATGCCGGGCCAGCCTTCCTGCTCGAGTCGGTCGAGGGCGGGGCGGTGCGCGGGCGCTACTCGATGATCGGGCTCGACCCCGATCTGATCTGGCGCTGCCGGGACGGCGCGGCCTCCCTCGCCCGCCAGCCCGACCTCAGCGCGTTCGAACCCGATGATCGCCATCCGCTCACGAGCCTGCGCGGGCTGATCGCCGAGAGTGCCATCGGCGCCGACGCGGACCGCGACCTGCCGCCGATGGCGGCGGGGCTGTTCGGCTATCTCGGCTACGACATGGTGCGCTCGATGGAGCGCCTGCCGGTGCCGAACCCCGACCCGCTCGGCGTGCCGGATGCGATCCTGATGCGCCCGCGCCTGATGGTCGTGTTCGATTCGATCCGCGACGTCATCACTGTCGTGACGCCGGTGCGCCCGGTGGAGGGTGTTGCCGCAAGGGCAGCCTACGAATCCGCGCTGGCACGTATCGACGGGGTCGCCGCCGCCCTGGAGAGCCCGCTGCCCATCGAGGCGCGGATCGACCTCGCGACGGTCGCCGCGCCGGAGCCTGTCTCGAACACCACGCCGGACGAATTCGCGGCAATGGTCGCGCGGGCGAAGGAGTACATCGTCGCGGGTGACGTGTTCCAGGTTGTCCTGTCGCAGCGGTTCGAGGCGCCGTTCACCCTGCCGGCCTTCGCGCTGTACCGCTCCTTGCGGCGCACGAACCCGGCTCCGTTCCTCTGCTACCTCGACTTCGACGCCTTCCAGATCGTCTGCTCGTCGCCGGAAATCCTCGTGCGGGTGCGCGAGGGCGTCGTGACGATCCGGCCCATCGCCGGCACCCGCCGCCGGGGCGCCACGCCTGCGGAGGACCAAGCCCTCGCCGAGGAGCTTCTGGCGGATCCGAAGGAGCGCGCCGAGCACCTGATGCTCCTCGACCTCGGCCGCAACGACGCGGGCCGCGTCTCGCGGATCGGCACCGTGCGCGTCACCGATCAGTTCTTCATCGAGCGCTACAGCCAAGTCATGCACATCGTGTCGAACGTCGAGGGCGACCTCGACACGCGGCACGATCCCCTCGACGCCCTCACGGCCGGTTTCCCGGCGGGCACCGTGTCCGGCGCGCCGAAGGTGCGGGCGATGGAGATCATCGACGAGTTGGAGAAGCAGAAGCGCGGGCCTTACGCTGGCTGCATCGGCTATTTCGGCGCGGGCGGCGAAATGGACACCTGCATCGTGCTGCGCACGGCGCTGGTGAAGGACGGGCGGATGCACGTCCAGGCGGGGGCGGGCATCGTCTACGATTCCGACCCGGCCTCCGAGCAGCAGGAATGCGTCAACAAGGCCAAGGCCCTGTTCCGCGCGGCGGAAGAGGCGGTGCGCTTCGCGGCGCAGGTGCGGCGGGGGCAATAACCCGCCATTGACCCGACTGCTCCGAGGCGCCACACGGGTTCGAGTCCCGGATCCGCGTCATGTCCAAAGTCCTCGTCATCGACAATTACGACAGCTTCACCTTCAACCTCGTCCATCTGATCGGCCCGCTCTGCGACTCGATCGAGGTGGCGCGGAACGATGCGCTGTCGGTGGCCGACATCCGTGAGAAGGCGCCGGATGCGCTGGTGCTGTCTCCCGGGCCGTGCAGCCCGAACGAGGCCGGCATCTGCCTCGACGTGGTGCGCGATCTCGCGGGCGAGATCCCGATCTTCGGCGTCTGCCTGGGGTTGCAGGCCATCGGGCAGGCCTTCGGCGGGGATGTGGTGCGCGCGCCCCTTCCCCTGCACGGGAAGGTCTCGACCATCCGCCACAAGGCGAGCGGCCTGTTCCGGGGCATCAACGACAGTTTCGAGGCGACGCGCTACCACTCGCTGGTGGTGGACCGGGCGACCTGCCCCTCGGCGCTCGCCGTGACCGCCGAGGCGGACGGGCTCATCATGGGCCTGCAGCACGAGACGCTTCCGGTGCATGGGGTGCAGTTCCACCCGGAGAGCATCCGCTCGCAGCACGGCGCCGACATCGTGAGGAACTTCCTCGATCTCGCCAAAGCCTGGAACGCGCAGCGTGACAGGACGGCCGCCGACGTGCATTGACGCCGCCGGCCCCGCCACTCGCGACGAGTCCGATGGATAGTTTCAGACCGCTCCTCGCCAAGGTCGCCGGGGGCCAGCCCCTCGAGCGCGCCGAAGCGCGCGCGGCCTTCGACCTGCTGCTGTCCGGCGAGGTGACGCCCGTCCAATCCGCCGCCTTCCTCACGGCGCTCAAGCTGCGCGGCGAGGACGTGGAGGAGATCGTCGGCGCCGCCGAGGCGATGCGGGCGCGGATGGTGCGCGTGACGGCGCCGGACGGCGCGGTCGATGTCGTCGGGACGGGGGGCGACCATTCGGGCAGCGTCAATGTCTCGACCCTCGCCGCCATCCTCGTCGCGGCCTGCGGCGTGCCGGTGGCCAAGCACGGCAACCGCGCCGCTACCTCGCGGTCCGGCGCGGCCGATGTGCTCGCGGCGCTCGGCGTGGCACTGGGGCTCGATCCGGCGGGCCAGGAACGCTGCCTCGCGGAAGCCGGGCTGTGCTTCCTGTTCGCGCAGACGCATCACGGCGCGATGCGCCACGTCGCGGCGGTGCGGGCCGAATTGCCGGTGCGGACGATTTTCAATCTGCTAGGCCCCCTGTGCAATCCGGCCGGCGTCATCCGCCAGCTCTTCGGCGTCGCGGATGGCACCCGCGCCGAGCCCTTGACGCGGGTGCTGGCCGAACTCGGCAGCGAGCGGGTCTGGACCGTGCACGGGTCGGATGGGCTCGACGAGATCACCGTCACCGGGCCGACCGGCGTCGTCGCACTGGAGGACGGCCGGATCACGCGGTTCACCATCGATCCGCGCGATGTCGGCCTGCCCTTGCGCGCCCCGGAGGAACTGCGCGGCGGCGACCCGGCGCACAACGCCAGGGCTCTCGGAGCGGTGCTCGCGGGCGAACGAAACGCCTACCGCGACATCGCGGTTGTCAATGCGGGCGCGGCTCTCGTCGTCGCGGGGCGGGTCCAGACCCTGGTGGAAGGGGTCGGCCGGGCGCAGGATGCGATCGATTCCGGCGCGGGCCGTGCCACCCTCGCGCGTCTGGTGCGCGTGTCGCAAGAATGCTCGAAGGGGCAGGAGAGCCGATGACCTCGCTGACGCAAGAGGCCACGCCCGACCCCGCCGCCGAGGCGCCCGAGCGGCCGAACGTGCTCGCGCGGATCGAGGCGTACAAGCGCCGCGAGATCGCCGAGGCGAAGCTGCGGGTGTCCTTGGCCAAGCTTGAGAAGAAGGTCGCGCAGGCCGATCCGCCGCGCGGCTTCGCGGAGGCGATCCGCGCCCACCGGGCGGAGGGGCGCACCGCCCTCATCGCCGAGGTGAAGAAGGCCTCGCCCTCGAAGGGGCTGATCCGCGCCGATTTCGATCCGGCCACCCTGGCAACGGCCTATGAGAAGGGCGGCGCCACCTGCCTGTCGGTGCTCACCGACGAGCCCTCCTTCCAGGGCAAGCCCGACTACCTCATCGCCGCGCGGGAGGCCTGCCGCCTGCCGGTGCTGCGCAAGGACTTTATGTTCGAGCCCTATCAGGTCTACGAGGCGCGGGCCTGGGGGGCCGATTGCATCCTTGTCATCATGGCCTGCCTCGATGACGATGAGGCCGCCGCCCTGGTCGAGACCGCGCACGAACTGAAGATGGACGTGCTGGCCGAAGTCCACGACGAGGCCGAACTGGCCCGTGCGCTGCCGCTCGGCACGGCCCTGGTCGGTATCAACAACCGCAACCTGAAGACCTTCGAGGTCTCGTTCGACAACGCCCTGCGGCTGAAGCCCGGCATCCCGGACGACCGGATCGCCGTGGCCGAGAGCGGCATCGGCAGCCATGCCGACGTGGAGACGCTGGCCAAGCACGGGTTGAATACGGTGCTGGTGGGCGAGAGCCTGATGCGCCAGGGCGACGTCACCGAAGCGACCCGGGCGCTGCTGTTCGGGGAAACGGGTAAGAAGTCCAAGGCATGAGCGAGGGCCTCACCCATCTCGACGCCTCGGGCGCGGCCAACATGGTCGATGTCACCGACAAGCCCGCCACCAACCGCACCGCTCGGGCCGAGGGCTTCGTGGCGATGCGGCCGGAGACCCTGAACCTGATCCGCGAGGGCGACGCCAAGAAGGGCGACGTGATCGGCACGGCCCGGCTCGCCGGGATCATGGCGGCCAAGCGGACCCATGAGCTCATCCCGCTCTGCCACCCGCTGCTCCTGTCGAAGGTGCGGGTGGAATGCGAGGAGGATGCGAGCCTGCCCGGCCTGCGCCTCACCGCCGAGGTACGGGTGCAGGGGCCGACCGGCGTCGAGATGGAGGCGTTGACCGCCGTCTCGGTGGCCTGCCTCACGGTCTACGACATGGTGAAGGCGGTGGATCGCGGCATGCGCATCGAGGGCATCCGCCTCCTCGCCAAGGATGGCGGGCGCTCCGGCGCCTACAGGGCAGACGCAGCAGAGTGAGGCCAGGGCCGATGAGCGGCTTGATTCCCGTCGCCGAGGCTTTGTCCCGCATCCTCGCGAGCGTCGCCCGGCCCGTCGAGGCCGAGAGCGTGCCGCTGGCCCGCGCCGCCGGCCGTGTGCTCGCGGCTCCGGTGGTGTCGACCCGCACGCAGCCGCCTTTCCCGGCCTCCGCCATGGATGGCTACGCCGTGCGTGCGGCCGATGCGGGAACGGTGGGCGCGCGCCTCACGCTCGCCGGCACCAGCGCCGCCGGCCATGGCTTCGCGGGCACGCTCCAACCCGGCGAGGCGGTGCGGATCTTCACCGGCGCCCCGGTGCCTGAGGGCGCCGACGCCATCCTGATCCAGGAGGATGCCGAGGCCGAGGGCGAGACCGTCCGCGTCCGCGAGGCGGTGGAGCCGGGCCGGTTCATCCGCCGGGAAGGCCTCGATTTTTCGGCGGGGCAGGTGCTCCTCGCCGAGGGCCTGAGTCTCGACGCGCGCCGCCTCGCTCTGGCCGCCGCCGCCGGGCATCCGCGCCTCGACGTACGCCGCCGACCACGGGTCGCGATTCTCGCCACGGGTGACGAGTTGGTCGAGCCCGGCGCGACACCCGCCTGGGACCAGATCGTCGCCTCGAACAGCCTCGCGCTGGCCGCCCTCGCGAAGGAGGCCGGCGCCGAGACCATCGACCTCGGCATCGCGGCCGACGACCATGCGGCGCTCGAAGCCGCCTTCCGTCGGGCGCGGGAGGCGAAAGCCGATCTGCTCATTACCCTCGGCGGCGCCTCGGTGGGCGATCACGATCTCGTCCAGGCGGCGCTCGCCCGCGAAGGGCTCGAGCTCGGCTTCTGGCGGGTCGCCCTGCGGCCGGGCAAGCCGCTGATGCACGGGCGTCTCGGCGACATGCTGGTGATCGGCCTGCCGGGAAACCCGGTCTCGTCTATCGTCTGCGGGCTGCTGTTCGTGGTGCCGGCCATCCGCGCGATGCTGGGCGATCCGCAGGCGGGGGCCGACCGCAGCGAGCCCGCGCGCCTCGGCCGTGACCTGCCGGCCAATGACGGCCGGGCCGATTACATGCGCGCGAGCCTCGCCATCGAGGCGGGGCAACTCCCCGTCGCCACGCCCGAGAACCGGCAGGATTCGTCGATGCTCGCCGTGCTCGGCCGCTCGGAGGCCCTGCTCATCCGCGAGCCGCATGCCGCGCCCGCCAAGGCCGGCGATCCGTGCCGGATCATCCGGCTCGACCGGCGGCTCGTCTAAGGCGCCACCCGCCAGATCTTCAGCGGCCCCCGTGACGGCTCCGGTTGCAACCAGTCCGTGCTCGCCTCGCCGCGCGTGAGCCGCGTGGCGAAGGCCGTCTCGGGCTGGAGGTCGTCCGCCGGGCGCGTCGGGCAGGCCACGAGATAGGTCGCGCCCTGCGCGGCCATCGCTGCGCGCAGGTCCGCCTCGGTGCCGCCGAGCCCTTCGAGGGAGGCCGCGATCTGCGGCACGGCCCGGTGATAGGGCGCGGCCACCACCGCATGGGGCGTGTGCAGCAGGATCGCCGGCCCCATGAAGACGGGTGCCAGCACCGTGCCGCGCGGCAGGATCGCGAGATCCCGCAGGGCCGTATCGGTGAGGCAGCCCCTGGCGCCCTCGGGGTCCTTCGCGGTCCGCGTCCAGGGCAGGAGCGTCTCGCCCAGCACGGCCGGCGCGATCCAGACCGTGCTGATGAGCCCGGCAGCCGTCACCGCCGAGAGCTTTTTCCAGCGGAACCCGGCCGGGCCGAGCGCCCGGTCGATGAAGGCCCCCGCGACGAGGGGCACGAGGCCGCTCGCGACGTAGAGGCCGCGAAATTCCATCAGCCCCATGATCGATCCCGGCCACAGGAGCGTGGCCGCGACCGCCCAGGGACGCCCCCGTCCGGCAAGGCAAGTGGCGGTGAGCGTCGCGAGGATCAGGACCGGGTAGAAGACCAGCACCTCCCATTGCCCACGGGCAAGGAAGGTCGCCGCGCTGGTCATCTCGTTGACCTTCAGCAGCCAGTGGTCGCGCACCACGGCGGTCATCCCGGTGAACGGCCCGGCGAGGCAGACGGGGAACAGGCTGGCGACGGCGCCGATCACGGCGAGACCGAGCACGGCCACGGCGGCGAGCCGGGAGGCCGAGCGCGCCAGCATCCGGTCGAGACCGGCGCAGGCCAGCGTGAGCATCATGCCGCCCCCCGCGAGGGTGAGCCACGGTGGCGAGAGGGCATCGCAGGCGGTGATGCCCCATCGGGCCGGGGCGGTCTGCACGCCGAACAGGATCGGCGCCGCGAGCCCCAGGCCGAGGCCGAAGCCGGTGAAGGCGCCGAGCGCCGGCCGTCCGCGCAGGATCCAGTCGCCGCACAGGAACAGGGCGCCGGCCGCGACATAGGGCAGCCCTTCGAGCCCCACCGCCATCGACGCGGCGGCGAGCATCCCCGCGATGAGCCCGGCCCGGCCACCGCCGCGCATCAGCGCCAGCGCCATGCCGAGGACGATGGTGAGTTGCAGACCGTGATGGTCGACGCGTCCGGCGGAGAATTGCACGGTGACGCCGATGGTCTGCGTCGCGATCACGAGGGCGATCAGCCCGGCCCTCCCGCCGAACATGGCGCCGGTCCCGCGCATCAGCACGAAGGCGTACAGGCAGAAGAGCGCGATCGGCCAGAAGGCGGCGGCGAGGCCCAGCGCCATGTCCCGGCCGACCAGTGGCGTCAGCAGCAGGATCAGCCCGGCGAGCGGCGCATCCACCAGCCGCGACCAGTGGCTCACGATCCCGGCGGGCGGCCCGAAACGGTGCTGAACGAGATCGAACCAGCCCTGGCCGTTCAAGAGGTCGCGAACCTCCGCGAGGCGCATCGCGTCGTCGGGATCGGGCACGCGCAGGTGGTGGATCGTGGCGGCGATGTCGGCCGGCGGGGCCAGGGTCGCGAGGCCGAAGGCGGCGAACAGCCAGAGCAGGATCGCCGGGTTGATCCGCGTCGCGGGCAGGGTGGCCGGCGGGGCTCGGTCCGGCATCGTCGTCTCGTCTCCCACCACCCGAAGGGCCGCCGGGCAGCGCTTTCGTAGAAGCATGGTTGGGTTAACCAATCGTCAGCCGTTGCTTCCTAGGGTTGTGCCTGCGCGGAGCCGACCTGATGTTCACACCGACATTGCAGCGACGGGAGATCGCGATCCTCGTCGGCGGGGCGTTCATTTCGGCGCTGTCGTGGCTCGCGATGATCCCGTGGAACATCCACGGCTGGATGATCGGCGCGCCGCTCGGCCGGGATTTCGTGAATTTCTGGATGGCGCCGCGCCTCGTGCTCGCGGGGCAGGGTGCCCTGCTGGTCGATCAGCCCGCCTACAGCGCGGCGATCAAGACGGCATTTCAGATGACGCGCGATCCGCTGCTCATCTTCGTCTACCCACCGCATTCGCTGCTGCTGTTCGCGCCCGTCGCGGCCCTGCCGTTCCTGCCGGCCGTGCTGCTCTGGACGGCCGCGAACCTGGCGGCCCTTGCGCTGACGACGCGCCTCCTCCTGCGCGGATCGCCCGCGTGGGGTCCGATCCTCGTGGTCTGCCTGTCGCCGCCCGCCGTGGCGATGATGATGTACGGGCATTTCGGCGGGCTGCTGGCGCTCGCCACCACCGTCGCGCTCATCGAGGCGGGGCGGCGGCCCTGGCTCGCGGGGCTCTGCCTCGCGTTGCTGTCGATGAAGCCGCAATTCGCCTGCGCCATCGGGCTGATCCTGCTGCTGTCGGGGCATTGGCGCTGCCTCGTGGTCGGCGCCATGGCGACCCTGGCCCTCATCGCCGCCTCCGTGGGCATGTTCGGGATCGAGGTCTGGCAGCGCTTCGTCACCATCACGATGCCGGTGCAGAGCGCCTTCATCACCCAGTTCGACGCGAAGATGATCGAGACCTCGGTCACGGCCTATTTCGCCGCGCGCTATTCCGGCCTGCCGGCCGGCGCCGCCTGGGTTCTCCAGGGTGTCGTCAGCGCGGCCTGCCTTGCCTTCGCCGTCGCGGCGATGCGGCGGGACGTGCGGGAGCCCGGTGCGCTCGCCGTCATCATCCTCGGCGCCTTGGTGATGCAGCCCTACGTCTCGCATTACGATCTCGCCATCGCGGCGCCCGCCCTGGCGCTGCTGGTCCTCGGCCGGGCACCCGGCGCGGCGCCGATGACCGTCGCGGCGTGGCTGCTGCTGCCGATGGCGCGCATCCTCATCGTCTTCGATCTGCCGATCCTCGGCGTGCTGGTGCCGGGTGCCCTGTTCGCCCAGGCCATGCGCCTGTTCAGGCCACAGGGACTCACCCTTCCCCGCAACCGCGCCCTCGACGCGGCGGCCTGACGTTCCGATCCCTTCCAGCCGGCGAGCTTCACAATGGCACGCGTTCTCGTCACGGGCGGTTCCGGTTTCCTCGGCTCGCTCCTCGTCCGCCGCCTCCTCGACGAGGGCCACCTCGTCACGAGCGTGGATCTCCTGCCCGCCACCATCGCGGCGCCGGGCTTCACCGCGATCGTCGGGGATATCCGCGACCGGGCGCTCCTCGACCGGCACCTGCCGGGCCACGAGGCGGTGTTCCACTGCGCGGCGCTGCTGGCCCACGGCACCATCAAGCCGCGCGAGCTCTGGGCGAGCAATGTCGAGGGCACGCGAACCCTCGCCCGGGCGACGGCCTCGGCCGGGATCCGCAGCCTCGTCTATATTTCCAGCAACTGCCTCTGGGCGCGCGGCTTCGACCGTCCCGTGCGCGAGGACGATGCGCCCGCTCCTTGCGAAATCTACGGCGCGAGCAAGCTGGAGGGCGAGCGCATCCTGGCCGCCCATGCGGGGCATTTCGCCACGACGGTGATCCGCTCGCCCACGATCATCGACGAGGGGCGGCTGGGGCTGCTCGCCATCCTGTTCGACTTCATCCGCGAGGGCCGCCGGGTGTGGCTCGTGGGGGAGGGGAGCAACCGCTACCAGTTCATCTACGCCAAGGACCTGATCGCGGCGATGCTGCTGGCGTGGCGGCAAACCGCCTCCGGCGTGTTCGGCATCGGCGCCGACGATGTCGGGTCCATGCGTGAGACCTTCGAGCACGTCATCGCCCATGCCGGCACCGGCGCCCGCACCGCGCATCTGCCACTGAAGCCGACGCTGCTCGCCATGCGTGCCGCGCACGCGCTGCGCATCTCGCCGCTCGGCCCCTACCATTACCGCATGATCGCCGAGAGCTTCGTGTTCGACACCAGCCGAATCAAGGCCGGTCTCGGCTGGCGACCGACGCTGACCAACGGCGACATGCTGCTCGCCGCCTACCGCTACTACGTCGCCAACCGGGCCGAGATCGCCGCCCGGCGGGACGTCTCGGCCCACCGCCAGGCGGCGAACATGGGTGTGATCCGTGTTCTGAAATGGGTTTCGTAGAGGCAGCGAAGTCTTAACCGTCCGCCGACATTAATCAGGCCGACGCGCGCTGAATTGTATCGATCCGGGCCGGAGCGACTGATGAGCCACCACACCGAGACCCTGGTGATCGGCGCCGGGCCGGCGGGTCTGACAGCCTCCTATCTGCTCTCGAAGCATGGCCGCGAGGTCACGGTGCTGGAGAGCGACCCGGCGCAGGTCGGCGGCATTTCACGCACCGTTTCGCACAACGGCTACCTCTTCGACATCGGCGGCCACCGCTTCTTCTCGAAGTCGAAGGCGGTGGTGGACCTGTGGGACGAGATCCTGCCCAACGATTTCATCGAGCGCCCGCGCTTGTCGCGGATCTATTACAACGGCAAGTACTATGCCTATCCGCTCAAGGCCTTCGAGGCACTGAAGAATCTCGGCATCGCCACCAGTGTCGCCTGCGTCGCCTCCTACCTTTACGCCCGCGCACGGCCGGTTCAGGATCCGAAGAACTTCCACGAATGGGTGCGCAACCAGTTCGGCGAGCGCCTGTTCTCGATCTTCTTCAAGACCTACACCGAGAAGGTGTGGGGCCTGTCCTGTGATGCGATCTCGGCCGATTGGGCGGCGCAGCGGATCAAGGGGCTCGATCTCGGCGCGGCGATCCTCGACGGGGTGAAGCGCTCGCTGGGCCTGCGCAAGCGCCAGAAGGCCGGCGGCCCCGTCATCAAGACGCTGATCGAATCGTTCCGCTATCCGCGCCGGGGTCCCGGCATGATGTGGGAGGCCGCCGCCGCCAAGACGCGGGCGCAGGGCGGCAAGGTGCTGCTCGACCGCATGGTCGATTCGCTCACCTTCGACGCGGGCACCGGCCTCTGGACCGCCTCGGCGAAACGCGGCGACGGCAGCCGTGAGACCTTCACCGCCAAGCACGTGATTTCGTCCGCGCCGGTGCGCGACCTCGTGAACGCCATCCGCCCGCGTCCGCTGAGCACCTTCAACGCGCGGGCGCTCGCCTACCGCGATTTCGTGACGGTGGCGTTGATCGCCAAGTCCGACAAGACCTTCCCCGACAACTGGATCTACATCCACGACCCGTCGGTGAAGGTCGGCCGGGTCCAGAACTTCCGCTCGTGGTCGCCGGAGATGATCCCGGACGAGGCCCATACCTGCCTCGGCCTCGAATATTTCTGCTTCGAGGGCGACGGGCTCTGGACCTCGTCGGATGCGGATCTCGTCGCGCTGGCCAAGGCGGAGATCGGCCGCATCGGGCTCATCGACCCGGCGGATGTGGTCGACGCCTGTGTCGTGCGCCAGCCGAAGGCCTATCCGGTTTACGACGAGGATTATTCCGCCCACGTCGCCACCGTGCGCCGGGAATTGCAGCGGGATTACCCGACCCTGCACCTCGTCGGCCGCAATGGCATGCACAAGTACAACAATCAGGACCACGCCATGATGACGGCGATGCTGACCGTAGAGAACATCCGCGCCGGCACCCGCCTGCACGATGTCTGGCGGGTCAACGAGGATGCGGAATACACCGAGGCCGGAATCTCGGGCGCTCAGGAAGCCCTGGGCAGCGAGCGCTTGGTGCCGCGCAAGGTCGCGTAACGCGACCTCGACCCGAGGCTCTGGCCGTGAAAGTTTGTAGGCCCCTCGCCCCGCTTGCGGGGAGAGGGCCGCGACGACCCCGTTGTCGGCGCGGCGAGGCGGCAGCCGAAGGTGAGGGGGCCTGCCGAACGAGGCTCCTCCGGTAAGCCCCCTCACCGCCGCTGCGGCTTCGCCTCCGCTTCCCGCCGACACGACGAGGTGTCGGTGGACCTCTCCCCGCAGGCGGGGAGAGGGGTTGCCCGTGCCTTGGTGGCGGGCGGGTCTGAGAGAGCGTCGGCGGTGAGCATTCCCCTCGCCCCGCTTGCGGGGAGAGGGCCGCGACGACCCCGTCGTCGTCGCGGCGAGGCGGCAGCCGAAGGTGAGGGGGCGCCCCGAACGAGGCTCTTCCGTCCAGCCCCCACACCGCCGCTCCGGCTTCGCCTCCGCTTCCCGCCGACACGACGAGGTGTCGGCGGGCCTCTCCCCGCAGGCGGGGAGAGGGGGTTACCGCGTCCTTTCGGTCTCGGCGATCACCTTTCGTACCCTGTCTCCAGCCGGCCCCCGATGTCACTGCACGAGGGCCTGTCACGTCAGCGACATAACCGCCGGAACCGAACCTGTCCGAAGTTTCACGCGACAGGTTCCTCCCCTGCCGCTATCTCGCCACGACCCGCAGCCATGTCCGCGGGTTCCGTCCGTTCGCGGTCGGGGGGGGGGGCGTGAAGGGAGATGGGTGTGGCGGCGATCAGGACCGGACTCGGTATCCAGGCCGTAGTGACCGCGCTGTGCGCGCTGGTCCTGCTGGCGTTCCCCGGCGTGCCGAGCCCTCCGCTCTACGTCTCCCTGGCCGGCTTCGCGATGGCGGCGATCCTCGTCGCGTCCAACGGCATCTCGGCCTATCTGAAGGTCTTCGTCTCGGTCTACGGCGTCGGCTATCTGCTGCTCGCGGGATCGCGGGCGCTGGCCGAGGCGGGCGTGCTGCCGCCCTTCCTCGCCGCCCTGCTGCCGCCGGCCTTCGCGGCGACCGGCGCCGTGGTCTTCGCCGGCATCGTGCTCGGCATCTCCTATCTCGAGCCGATCCGCGCCATCACCAACATCGCCGATCCGTATTTCGCCAACCGCGATGCGCCGACCAAGGAAATCAGCCTGTTCCGGTGGTTCGGCAGCACCGAGGGGCGGATCGGCCGCAACCTCGTCGCCCTGTCGATCTTCGTGAACTTCGCCGACGTCGCGCTGACGCTGCGGTTCAATTTCTTCTACCGCGACATGTACAACTCCCTGCAGGAGTACAACGCGGAGGCGTTCTGGCATCAGCTGCTGTGGATCTTCGTGCCGCTGGCCGCGCTGAACATCGCCATCGGCATGTTCGACCTGTTCGTTGATTCCTCCCTGCTGATCCGCTGGCGGACGTGGCTGACGCATAGCCTCACCGACCGCTGGCTGGGGGAGGGCACCCATTACCGCATCCCCTTCACCGACGAGGAAGCGGACAACCCCGACCAGCGTATCCAATCCGACGTCGATGCCTTCATCCGGCAGACGGCGAGCCTGTCGATCCGGCTTCTGAGCCAGGCGGCGCAGCTCGTGTCCTTCATCGTGATCCTCTGGACCATCTCGAAGGACTTCGTGCTGCCCTTCACCGATACGGTCGTCCCGGGCTTCCTCGTGTGGCTCGTCATCGCCTACGCCGTGGTCGGCACGTGGCTGACGCATCTCATCGGCCGCCCGCTCATCGGGCTGAACTTCCGCCAGGAGCGCGTCGAGGCCGATTTCCGCTTCTCGCTCGCCCGCAACCGCGTCTACTCGGAGCAGATCGCCCTGCTGCGCGGCGAGAAGGCCGAGGCCAGCCGCCTGTCCTCGCTGTTCCACATGGTGGTGGCGAACTACACCGGCATCATCTTCCGCCGGATCAAGCTGATCGCCTTCACTTTCAGCTACCGGCAGGCGAGCGTCATCTTCCCTTACCTGATCGCGGCGCCGTCGTTCTTCGCCAAGAAGATCACGCTCGGGGCGCTGCAACAGACCGGCAACGCCTTCGGCCAGGTGCAGACCTCGCTGTCCTTCTTCGTGGACGCGTACACCACGCTGGCGGCCTACAAGGCCAACACGATCCGTCTCGGCTCCTTCCGCCGGGCGATGACCAAGGCCGAGGCCATGGCCGCGACGGGCGGCGGGCTCATGCAGGGCAACGCCACCTCCGGGGGCGTCACCGCCACGGGCCTCGCGCTGGCCCTACCGGACGGCCGCGAAATCGTCGCCGCCGACACGCTCGCGCTGCCGAAGGGTATGGCGACCCTCGTCACCGGCCCCTCGGGTTCGGGTAAGTCCACCCTCTTCCGCGCCATCGCCGGCATCTGGCCCTTCGGTCGGGGCCGCATCGACGTGCCCGCCGGGCAATCGGCCCTGCTCCTGCCGCAGCGGCCCTACATTCCGCTGGGGACGCTCCGCGATGCGGTGGTCTATCCGAACGAACGGTCGCGATTCTCGGACGGCGAGATCCGGCAGGCGCTCACCGACGCGCAGTTGCCGCAACTGATCGACCAGCTCGACGTGGACGATGTGTGGGAGCGCCGGCTTTCCGGCGGCGAGCAGCAGCGTCTGGCCATCGCGCGAGCGCTGCTCGCCAAACCGGCGTGGCTGTTCCTCGACGAATCGACCGCCTCGCTGGACGAGCCCTCGGAGGCGAAGATCTACCGGATGCTGCGCGAGCGGCTGCCGGAGACGACCATCGTCTCCATCGGCCACCGCTCGACGCTGGAATCCCTGCACGACCGCAAGGTGGTGCTGGAAAAGGAGGGCACGCATTTCGTGCCCCGCGAATCCATGCAGGCGATGCCGGCGGAGTAAGCCGCCCTCAGGCGGCCTTCCGCAAGCCGGAGGCCGCCCGCGCCGCCGCCTCGATGGCGGCGGGATCCGGCGCGCCGGGCTTCACCACCCAGCTCCCGCCGACGCAGAGCACGGAGGGGAGGGCGAGCCAGTCCGGGGCGGTGGCCTCGGTGATGCCGCCCGTGGGGCAGAAGCGCACCTGCCCGAACACGGCCGATTGCGCCTTCAGCGCCTTGATGCCGCCCGCTGCCTCGGCCGGGAAGAACTTGAACCGGTCGAGCCCGTGGTCGAGCCCGCGCATGATGTCGGCGGCAGTCGCGACGCCCGGCAGGTAGGGCACGCCGTTCGCCTTGGCGGCCTCCGTCAGCGGCGCCGTCAGGCCCGGCGAGACGATGAACTCGGCGCCGGCCTTCATGGCGGCGTCGAGATCGCGGGGGTTCAGCACCGTCCCGGCGCCGACCACCGCGCCCTCCACCGATGCCATCTCGCGGATCACGTCGAGGGCGGCGGGCGTGCGCAGGGTGACTTCGAGCGCGGTCAGCCCGCCCTTCACCAGCGCCTCGGCGATGGGACGGGCCTGGGCCACGTCATCGATCACCAGAACCGGGATGACCGGCACGGAGCGCATCAACGTGTCGATGCTGGCGAGGTCGTTCATGGTGCCGTTCCTTTCCGTTACCTGGGATCCCACCCAATGCCCTCATCCTGAGGTGCCCGCCTCGGCGGGCCTCGAAGGAGGCGTCCAGATGCCTCCGCGATCCCTGGAGCCCTCCTTCGAGGCGGCTGCGCCGCACCTCAGGATGAGGTTGTGAGGGGGGGTGAGCGTGAGTGTTCTCTCGCCTAGAGGCCGGCGGCGGCGAGCATGGCCGAAGCGCCCTGCTCGGCCCCGTCTGCGCCGATGCGCATGAACGCGAACAACTCCCGGCCCGTGCCAGCTTGCGGCTTCGGAGTCGGCGCGAGGTCACGGGCAGCGAGGTCGGCCTCGTCCACCAGCACCTCCAAACGGCCCTCGGGGGCCGAGAGACGCACCATGTCACCGTCGCGCAGCCGGGCGATGGTGCCGCCGGCCAGGGCTTCGGGGGTCAGGTGGATCGCGGCGGGCACCTTGCCCGATGCGCCGGACATGCGCCCATCCGTCACCAGCGCGACCTTGAAGCCGCGATCCTGCAACACGCCGAGCGGCGGGGTGAGCTTGTGCAGTTCCGGCATTCCGTTGGCGCGCGGACCCTGGAAGCGCACGACCACCACCACGTCCCGCTCCAGCTCGCCGGCCTTGAACGCCTTCAGCACCTCATCCTGATCGTCGAACACCCGCGCCGGGGCCTCGATGACATGACGCTTCTCATCGACGGCGCTGGTCTTGAAGGTCGCGCGGCCGAGATTGCCCTTCACGAGGCGCATCCCGCCATCCGGCTGGAACGGGCGATCCGGCCTGCGGATCATCGTGTCGTCCAGGCTCTCGGGCACCGCGTCCTCGAACACCAGTTCCTCGCCCGAGAGTTTCGGGTCGCGGGCATGGTCGCGCAGGCGCGAGCCGGAGACGGTGAGGATGTCGTCGTGCAGCATCCCGGCATCGAGCAGGGCGGACATCACGAAGCTGATCCCGCCCGCCGCGTGGAAATGGTTCACGTCGCCCGCGCCGTTCGGGTAGACGCGGCAGATCAGCGGCACCGCCGCCGAGAGCCGGTCGATATCCTCCCAGTCGATGACGATGCCCGCCGCGCGGGCGATGGCCGGCAGGTGGATCGCGTGGTTGGTCGAGCCGCCCGTGGCGAGCAGGCCCACGGTGGCGTTCACGATGGCCTTCTCGTCCACGCACTTGCCGAGCGGCCGGTAATCGTTGCCGTTCGCGCCGATCTCGGTGAGGCGGTGGATCGCCGCGCGGGTCACGGCCTGCCGCAGCTTCGTGCCGGGGTTGATGAACGAGGCGCCCGGCATGTGCAGGCCCATCATGTCCATCATCATCTGGTTGGAGTTGGCCGTGCCGTAGAACGTGCAGGTGCCGGCGCCGTGATAGGAGGCGGATTCGGATTCCAGCAGTTCCTCGCGGCCGACCTTGCCCTCGGCGTAGAGCTGGCGGATCCGCACCTTCTCCTTGTTGGCAAGGCCCGAGGGCATCGGCCCGGCCGGGATCAGGATCGTCGGCAGATGGCCGAAGCGCAGCGCGCCGATCAGCAGGCCGGGCACGATCTTATCGCAGATGCCGAGCAGCGCCGTGCCGTCGAACATGCCGTGGCTGAGCGCCACCGCCGTCGAGAGGGCGATGGTGTCCCGCGAGAACAGCGACAATTCCATGCCGCGCTGCCCTTGGGTGACGCCGTCGCACATGGCCGGCGTGCCCCCCGCCACCTGGGCGGTGGCACCGCGCTCGCGGGCGAAGACCTTGATCTGGTCCGGGTAGCGCCCGTACGGCTGATGCGCCGAGAGCATGTCGTTGTAGGCGGTGACGATGCCGATGTTCATCGACCGCCCGGCCCGGATCGCCGCCTTGTCCTCGCCGGAGGCCGCGAAGCCGTGGGCGAGGTTGCCGCAGGCGAGCGTCGGCCGGTGGACGCCGGATTCGCGCTCGCGCTCGATCAGGTCGAGATAGGCGCGGCGGCTGTCCCGCGAGCGTTCGACGATGCGCGCGGTGACGGCCGCGACTTCCGGATGAAGGTCGCTCATGGGTGTTTCTCCTGCGGCATGCAGGTGAGTCTTTACTCCAGAAATTGCGAGGGGATCACGACCGCATCGCCACCCGCCCCGCGTGACGCGCATGCCGGGCGGGGGCGAGAGGGATCAGTATTCCCAGAAGATGCGCTGAAGCTCCTTCGTGTCGCTCGTCTTGGTGAGCGCCACGGCGGCGAGGAGCTTGGCCTTCTGCGGGTTCAGATCGTGGGAGACGACCCAATCGTACTTGTCGTCGGGCTGCTCGGCGTTGCGCACCACGTATCCGTCCGGCACCCGCGCCGAGCGGATGATGATCGTCCCCTTGGCGCGGATGTCCTTGAGCTTGTCGACGAGGTAATCGGCCACCGAGCCGTTGCCGGTGCCGGCATGGATGATCGCCTTGGCGCCGGCCAGGACCTCGGTGTCGTAGACGGCCGGGATCATGTTGCCCGAGCCGTAGACGATGCCGACCAGCGGCAGGCTGTCGATCTGGTCGATGTCGAACTCGGAACTCGTGTTGTGGCGCTTGGCGAGCGTCCGGTAGAAGTAGGTCTTGCCCTCGACCACCATGCCGAGCGGACCCCACTGGCTGAAGAAGGCGTTCGGGACGACGTTCGTCCGCTTGGTCACGTCGCGACCGCTCTGGATGTAGTCGCCCATCGTCACCGTGACGCCCTTGCCGATGGCCTCCCTGCTGCCGGCCACCGTCACCGCGTCGAGGAGGTTCAGGGCGCCGTCCGCCGAGAGGGAGGTGGACGGGCGCATCGAGCCGACCACGACGATGGGCTTGTCGCTCTTCACGACGAGATCGAGGAAGAACGAGGTCTCCTCCAGCGTGTCGGTGCCATGGGTGATGACCACGCCGTCCACGTCGTCCTGCTTCAGCAGCGTCGAGACGCGCTTGGCTAGCTGGATAAGCTTCTCGTCGGTGAAGCTTTCCGAGCCGATCTGGAAGGCCTGCTCGCCGCGCACGTTGGCGACGGTCGTGATCTGCGGCACGGCGGCGATCAGCTTGTCCACCGGCACCTTGGCCGAGGCGTAGCTCGCGCTGTTGGTGGCGTCCGCCCCCGCGCCCGCGATGGTGCCGCCCGTGGCGATGATGACCACGTTCGGCTTGCGCGCCTCGGTCGTCGCCTGTGTCTCCGGCATCTCCTTCGCGGCGAGGGGCGCGGCGTGAAGGCCGATGGCCAGTGCCAGCGGCAGGGCCGCAGACCGGAGGAAGCGATGACGAAGCTGCATGTAGAATCTCCCGCGAACGATTTTCGCAGTGCGGGGATCGTAGTCGCAGCTTAGCGGGTGGCAAGCCGTTCCACGGATTCTGGATCACTATTCAAGCTTAGGCGTTATTCCTTCTCGGACAGAGAACGGAGGTTGCAATGCCTGACCTTTCCGAACTGATGGACGAGTTGCAGGGCAGCGAGATCGCCCGCGAGGCGATGGCGCATCTCGAAGCGGCCCTCGCCCACCGCAGCGACGCCGAGCGCGGCGCCTTCTGGCGGGCGGTGGACCTGTATTACTTCTCTCGCAAGGCGCCGCCCGAGCCGGTACTCGCGGCCGACGAGGCGGCGGCCTCCCTGCAAGCCTAGAACACCGAGATCAGCACAATCCCGGCCACCATCACGGCGGCTCCGAACAGGCGCGCCTTGCCGGCCTTCACCTGCTTCATCCCGAGCCACCCGAAATGGTCGAGGGCGACGGAGGTGAGCAGGTTCGCGGTAATGAGCAGGCCGTTGAATGCTCCGGCCCCAACCTTGTCCACGAAGAGCAGCCCGGCGAACACCGCCACCGCCCCGGTGATGCCGGCCAGCGGCATGTACCAGCGCACGCCCGCGAGGTCCTCGCGCTTCGGCAGCGGGGTCGGGCGCAGCAGAAAGATGAAGGCGAAGACGAACACCACCGGAATGAACGAGATGGTGGCGGCGAGCCAGGGGTTCACCACGGCGCCACGCAACTGCGCGTTCCACACCACGCCGATGGCCATCAGCATGCCGGCCACGATGATGAACGGGTAGAGCAGCTTACCGGCGGTGCTGGTGTGCTCGTCGCCGTCCTTCTTGCCGCCCGAGCGGGCGATGAACACGACGCCGATGGCCATGAGCAGGCCGCCGAGCCAGGGAAGCGGCTTGAAGCCGGCCGCCTGCAGGCCGAACAGGCCGAACGCATCCATCGCGAGGGAGGTGATGATGTTGGCGGTGAGCGTCAGGCCGTTGAACGGCCCGGCGCCGACCTTGTCGATGAAGGCGAGGCCGCCGAACACCGCCACCGCCCCGGCGACGCCGCCGAGCGGCGCATACCACGGCATCTTGGAGAGGCTGTCGAGGGTCGGCAGCGGCGTCGGCATCGCGAAGAACAGCGTCGTGAAGACGAAGACGATGGGCAGGAACGACACCGTGGCCGCGAGCCAGGGGTTGACGACCTTGCCGCGCAACTGCGCGTTCATGGAGTTGCCGAGCGCCTGAAGGCACCCGGCGATGATGATGAAGGGATAAAGAAGGGTCGCAGTCACGCCGCGTGATCTCCGGTCTTCGACAGGGTCAGAGGTAGAGAAGCGCGGCCAGCGCCAGGATGAGGGCCGGCGGCATCACCAGCACCCCGAGCTTGAGGAAGCGCCCGGCCGAGACGTCCTGACCCTCGCGGCGGATCGCCGTCAGCCAGAGGATCGTGGCCAGAGACCCGGTGACGGAGAGGTTCGGCCCGACATCGACGCCGATGAGGATGGCGCCCGCCACCTTCTGCGAGACCTGCGCCGTCTGCACCGCCGCGCCCGCGAGCAGGCCGGCGGGAAGGTTGTTCACGAGGTTCGAGCCGAAGGCGACGGCCGCGCCGCCCGCCCAGGCTGTCGCCATCGGGTCGGCGCCGGCATAGGATTTCAGCGTGTCAGCCAGCATCTTGAGGACGCCGGTCTTCTCCAGGGCCTCCACCAGCACGAACAGCCCGGCGACCAGCGGCAGGACGCTCCACGACACGTCCTTGGCGACCTCCACGACGCCACCGCGCTTGATCGCGAGCACGACGATGGCGGTGGCGAGGCCGGCGATGAAGGTCGGCAGGCCGAGCTCGATGCCGGCCGCCGACGCGCCGATCAAGGCGGCACCGGTCAGGACGATGCCGAGCCCGGCGACCTTGCCGCCGGTCTCCAGCGGCTTCGTCTCGACGTCGGCCTCGATGTCCTGCTTGAGCGCCCCGTTCTGGGTGACGCGCAGGACGAGGTAGGTCGTCACGATGGCGAGCAGCGAGGGGAGGGCGAACAGGCGGAGCCACGTCCCGAGCGGGGGCATGTTCTGCGCGAAGACGACGAGGTTCGCCGGGTTCGAGATCGGCAGCACGAAGCTCGCCGCGTTGGCGATGAAGGCGCAGATGAACAGGTAGGGCAGGGGGTCCTTCACCTTCGCCGTCTTGGTCGCGGCATAGACGGCGGGCGTCAGCACCACGGCGCAGGCGTCGTTGGAGAGGAACACGGTCACCACCGTGCCGACGATGTAGACCAGCAGGAACAGGCGCGTGGCCGAGCCCTTGGCCGCGCGCACCGCGAGGCTCGCCAGCCAATCGAACAGGCTTTCCTTCCGGGCGATCTCGGCGAGCAGCATCATGCCGATCAGGAACAGGTAGACGTCCGTGCCCTTGGCGACGCCGTCGATGGCGACCTGCCAGGGCAGGAGGCCGAGCACGACGAGGAGCGCGGCGCCGAGCACCGCCCAGATCGCCTCAGGCCAGGAGAAGGGGCGCAGGATCACGCCCAGCGTCGCCAGGGCGGCAATCCCCCAGGTCGCAAGGTTCGGTGTCAGGGTCAGGGCACCCATCGCGGCGTCGGTCTTTCGGTCAGAAGGAAAAGGGAAATCACCAGTCGCGCCCGGCCCTGTTCGGGCCGAGCTGATCGCCGCGCACGCCCTTGTCGAGCCATGCGCCGAGGCTGCACGCATCGCTGCCGGGGCGGTCGGGACGGGTCGGGCTGAGGAACACGCTGCCGGCCGGTTCGATGACGTCGCGGTCGATGTAATCGGGGCCATGGCCGGGCCAGCGCGGATGGATCGCCTCCACCGCGATGCGCCGGGCGCCGTAGGGCCACTCGACGGAGGCGGTGTAGGCGTGCCCGTCGGCCGTGCTCGCCATCGCCTGCCAGGGTCCGTCATCGACGCGGCAGCGGCAGACCGAGGGCGCCTCGTCCGACAGGACGACGGCGCGCACGGTGATGAAGCCGGCCTCGTCGGCTCTCAGGCCCCGTGTCGCGAGCCGCCGGTCGGCGGGATGGGTGACGAGCACGAAGGGATCGGTCCTGTCGAGGGGCCGGAAGCGCCAGCTCACCTCGCCGCCGTCGATGGCGCCGACGGCGTAGCCGACCGAGCCGTCTTCGTTCTGCCCCACGGAGCGGGCGGCGGCGTAGGTGGTGCGGCCGTCATGGGCCAACTCGTTGTAGTGGGTGTGCCCCATCTCCACGAGGCGCACGCCCTGGCTCCAGAACAGGCCGGCGACGTCCTCGGCTTCCTTCTTCTCGAGGTCGTCGGGGTAGCTGTGCATGAAGACCGCGCAGGTCTTCCCCTCGCGCCGGGCGCGCACGACCTCCTCGCTGAGCCATTGCATCTGGCCGGAGCCGAGGCGGAAATCGAGGCCCTTGCCCTTCTGGCCGAAGCCAGCGCTGACCATGTCCACGAACAGGCAGCGCACGCCGCCATGATCGGCGGCGTAGTAATATTGCGGGATCGGCTTGCACTCGGGTTCGAGCCCAGGGCCGGCAGGCGGCTGGAACAGGTCGTTCGCCACGCTGGGGTATCGCTCGGCCATCACCACCGCGTGGAAGCGCGCGAAATCCTGCATCGAGCCGTATTGCCGGTCATGGTCGCCGGGGATGAGCAGGACCGGAAGGGTCGGGTGGGCCGCCAGCGCCTCCTCAATCAGTGCGTATTCCCCGGCGGCGCCGTTCTCCGCGATGTCGCCCGGCAGGTACACGAAGTCGAAGGCGCCGCGATCGAACCGGGCGATCTGGTCGAGGATCGCCACGAGGTCCTGGTGATGGCGCGCGTCCCGCACCGTGAGGTGCTGGTCGCCGACATGCAGGAAGACGAAGGGCCGGGACGACCCGTCCGGGGGAGGCGTGCTCATGCCGGCCGCTCAGGCTGTCGCGGCGGCGCGGGGCAGGGTGCCGCCGCCGGGCTGTTCCGCGATGCTGTCGCGGGTCTCCGGCATCAGCACGAGGTAGAGGGCGAAGCCGACGCCCGCGATGGCCGCGAGGCTGAGGAATGCCGCCGAGTACCCGGCCGAGACGATGATGACGCCCGCCAGCGTCGCGCTGAGCGATGCTCCGACGCCCTGCGCCGTCGCGACCGCCCCCTGCGCCGCGTTGAAGCGTCCGCCGCCGCGCGTCAGGTCGGCCACGACGACGGGGAACAGCGCGCCGTAGATGCCGGCGCCGATGCCGTCGAGCAGCTGGACCCCGACGAGCCAGAACGGATTGTCGGAGAAGGTGTAGAGCACGCCCCGGATCGCCAGGATGCCGAAGGCCACGAGGAAGATCGGCTTGCGTCCGATGGCGTCGGCCTTGGCGCCGACGAAGATGGCGGTGGGCACCATCACGCATTGCGCGGCGACGATACAGACCGCGATCAGCGAGGTCGCGTGATCCTTGCCCGAGATATGGGTGAGCAACTGGCCGACCGAGGTCAGCATCGCCGCGTTGGACAGATGGAAGATCGCGCAGAGCACGGCGAAGAGCAGCAGGCCCTTGCTCTTCAACAGGGTCTTCAGACTCGAGGGCTCGTCCTCTTTCTTCTCTTCCGGCGTGGTCATGCCGCGGGCGAGATCGTCGTCGATCTCCTTGGCCGGCACGAGCAGCATCGCGCCGATGGAGAGGGCCGCGAGGATGCCCATCAGCCAGAACACCACCACCGGCCCGAAGAAGTAGGCGAGGCCGCCCGCCGCCGCCGCCGAGACGGCATTGCCGGCATGGTTGAAGCCCTCGTTCCGGCCGATCCGCTTCGAGAACATCTTGGGGCCGACGAGGCCCAGGGTGATCGCCGCCAGGGCGGGCGCGAAGATCACGCCCGCGACATGGGCGAGGGATTGCGTGGCCGTGACGACGTAGAAATTCGAGACGAACGGCAGGACGAGGCAGCTCGCCGTCACCGCGATGGCCCCGCCGATCACCACCAGCCGCTTGTGGTCGGTCCTGTCGATGAAGGCGCCGGCGGGGGTCTGCGCCACGAGGCCGAGGATGCCCGCGATGGTCATCACGAGGCCGGTCGTCGCCTCGTTCCAGCCCTGGTCGGGGCCGCGCACGGCGATGAGGTAGATCGCCAGATAAGGGCCGAGCCCGTCGCGCACGTCCGCGAGGAAGAAGTTGAGCGCGTCGAGGCCACGCAGGGCCTTCGCCGAGGGAGCCCTCGTCGTCCCCGTCCGCGTCTCGTTCGGCACCGCCGACCCAGCCATGCGACCAACCCTCCCGATTGTCCGCGCCTGCGAACCGAGCGCGACCATGACGCGCCAGGGCAAGCACAGTTCCGGGACACGGTCTCCAATGACGTTTAGTTGAGCAGAACAGGCAGATCCATCAGCTTTCGTGGTCTTCGCCGGTCGATCCTCTGTCGGATTTAGCGACATCCATTGTCGTGATTTGCGACAGGTCCGGTTCATCGGCGGCGAGGCCGTAGCGGTCGATCTTGGCGTAGAGCAACTGCCGCTGGATGCCGAGACGCTTGGCGGCCCGGCTCCGGTTGCCGGCCTCCGCAACCAGCGCCCTCGCGATCATCCGGCGTTCCAGGCGTGCCACCGCACCCGGCAGGTCGGTATCCTCGTCCTCGGGCGCGACGGCCTCCGCTGTGACGGCGCCGGGCAGATCGATCTCCTCGGGGGCGATCAGCCCGCCGCGCACCAGGAATGCGGCGCGCTCCACGACGTTGCGCAGCTCGCGGACATTGCCGGGCCAGGGATAGGCGAGGAGCCGCGCCGCCGCGCCAGCGCTGAGGCGCTTGCCGAAGGCGGCGAGGAAATGCTCGGCGAGCGGCACGATGTCGGCCAGCCGCTCGCGGAGAGGCGGCATGACGACGGGCACCACCGCGAGCCGGTAATAGAGGTCGGCACGGAAGCGGCCCTCCGCCACCAGGGCGGGCAGGTCGCGGTGGGTCGCCGCCACGAGACGGACGTCGATCCGCAACGGACGGCCACCGAGGGGCGTGACCGTCCGGTCCTGGATGACGCGGAGGATCTTCGCCTGCATCGCGGGGGCCATGTCGCCGATCTCATCGAGGAACAGCGTGCCCCCGGCGGCCTGCGCGAAGGCGCCGCTGCGGTCGGCGGTGGCGCCGGGGAAGCCGCCGCGCGCATGGCCGAACAGTTCGATCTCCAACAGGTCGGGCCGGATCGCGGCGCAATCGACGGGCACGAACGGCCTCTCGCGCCGCGCCGAATAGGCGTGGAGGGCGCGGGCGACCTCCTCCTTGCCGGTGCCGGTCTCGCCGCCGATCAGCACCGTGGCGGGGCTGTCGGCTACGAGGCCGATGGTCTTCTGCACCCGGCGCATGGCCTCGCTCGACCCGACGAGTCCACCCGCCGGGCGCTTGCCCTCCTGCACCGGATCGGGCCGCGCGCGCTGGAGCATCCCGTCGAGGGCGGCGGCGAGGTCGGCCCGGCCCACGGGCTTGGTCAGGTGGTCGTGCGCGCCGAGGCGCATCGCCTCGATGGTGTTGGCCGGGCTCGCATAGGCCGTCAGCACGAGGACCGGCGGCGGCTCAGCCTGCGCGCGGATGCGGGCGAGCGTCGCCATGCCGTCGAGATCGCCCGGCATCCGCAGGTCGAGGAGCACGGCGTTCACGCCCCCCGCCGCGAGCCGCGCCAGCGCCTCGCTGCCGCTCGCCGCGACGAGCGGACGGTGGCCGAGGTCGCTCACCGTTTCGGCCAGCCCCTCGCGCAGGGCGGCGTCGTCATCCACGATCAGGACGGTCGCCATGGCAGCTCCATGATGAAGGTGGCGCCTTCGCCCGGCGCGGCGGGCGCCAGCGAAACATCGCCGCGATGCGCCCGTGCGATCTCGCGGACGATGGCGAGGCCGAGGCCGGTGCCGCCGGGGCGGGCGGTGGCGAAGGGCTCGAAGATCACCGCGCGAAGCTCGGGATCGACGCCAACGCCGGAATCCGAGATCGCGATCGTCAGCAACACGCTGCCGGCGCGGACGATCCGCCCGGCCTCGACGCGGACGCAGCCGCCATCCGGGCTGTGCTGGATGGCGTTGAGGATCAGGTTCTCCACCGCGCGCATCACCTGTGCCCGGTCGAGATGGGGATCGTCGCCCGGCGGCAGGGCGCCGGCCTCGACGGCGATGCGCAGGTTGCGCGCCTCGGCCAACTCGCGGTGATACTGCGCGCATTCCCTCAGCAACGGGCCGACCGGCACCGGGCTTCGGGCGATGGAGCGTGGCTGCGTCAGGTTCAGGAGGTCGCGCAGCAGGGCATCGACGCGGGCGATCTGGCCCAGCACCGATTTCAGCGCCGTCGCCGTCCGCTCGGGCTCACCGCTTACCAGGGCGTTCTCGGCCTTCAGCCGCATGGCGGCGATGGGGTTGCGGATCTCGTGGGCGAGGTCGGCGGCGAGGCGCCCCACCGCCGCGAGGCGTTCGGCGGCCACGGCCCGCTCGCGGGCGGCGCGCAATCGGCCGCCGGCGGCATTCAGGGCATCCACCAACCGGTCGAGTTCCGATTCGCCCGTGCGCGGCAGGTGCGGCAGTTCCTCCTCCTCGGCGAGGGGCGAGGCGAGGGTCGCCTCCAACTGCGCGATCCGCCGCGAGAAGCCCATGAGGAACCGGCCGAGGAAGATCGCGGACCCGGCCACCGTCACCGCGAGGAAGGCGAGGCCCACCAGCAGGCGCGTGTAGGAGGGGCCCTCGGCGACGTGGGCGCGCATCATCGTCCAGGCGGCGGCGTCCGGCCCGTAGGCGCGCAGCGGACAGCCCTGAAGCACGAGCACCTGCGTCCGGTTCGGCCGCCGCAGCGTCACGGCATGCTCGACCTGCAACGCCTCGGCCGTCACCGCCGCGATGACCGGGCGTTCCGCCTCCGGCAGGTCGGTCTTCGGGCCGGTGCCCTCGTAGGTCGGGAAGGCATAGGCGACCGAGCCGCCCGATGCCGTCCAGATGCCGCCCTCGACGCCGGGCAGGGATTCGAGCGCCAGGGCGACGACGCGCTCCGGGGCGGTGCCCGGCGGGAGCGAACCCTTCCGCCCGGCCACCCGGTCGATGATCTCGCGGCATCCGCGCGTCACCGCCACCTCGGCCTCGGCGACCTGCACGGCGGTGGATTGGCCGTAGAGGCCGTAGAGCAGGAGGCCCGTCGCCGCGCCGGAGGCCAGCAGCATCATCCAGAGAGCGGTGAGCCTTGCCCGAAGGCTGTTCGTCCTCAAGGCCGGTTTCCGCGCGGCACCGTGTGGCTCCCGGGTCCGCCCGGCAGCGACATCGTGACCGATGGGGGCCGAGGGGGTTGGAGGATGGCTGTCAGCGGGGCATCCTGCGGCGCGCAAAGTCAATCACGTGTTTGGAAGGGACAGCGCCATTGTCCACGCCCGCCCTCGTCAATGCGAGCACGCTCGCCGAACTCGGCGACGTGATCGGGCGGGATAGATTGGAGAAGCTGATCGCCCGGTTCTCGCAGGCGCTGGCGGATGCGTTCCCGGAGGACGAGCGCCCGGCCGCCGATGTCGGTCGCGAGGCGCATACGCTCATCTCCATGTCCGGTATGCTCGGCTGCGACGCCTTCAGCGCCGCCTGCCGCGCCCTCGAACGCCAGGCGAAGACCGGCGACGCGATCGCCGGCCCGCTCGCCGAAGCCCGCCGCCTGCGCGACGAAACCCTCGGCGCTCTGGCGGAGAAGGCCCGGGCCGTGGCCCAAGCCCAGGGCTAGCGCGTTTTCGGGAAAACCCGGATCATGCTGCGCCTCCCGTCTTTGCGAGCGAAGCGAAGCAACCCAGGGATCCGCCACATCCGTTCAGGTCCCGCTGCCCTGGATTGCTTCGCTGTCGCTCGCAAAGACGGTGAAGCAGGTGATCCAGATCAAACCGAAAACGCTCTAGCCGGCGCGCTGGTAGACCTGCGTTTCGGCGGCCAGCGGCGGTAGCGGACTCTCGAAGGTCAGGACCGCCCCGGTGAGGGGATAATCCAGCTTCACCGTTCCACCGAAGCTGTGCGCGAGGCTGCGCGCGATGAGACGCGTGCCGAAGCCGGTGCGCGTCGGCGGCGAGACCGGCGGGCCGCCGACTTCCTCCCAACGGAAGCACAGGACCGGATCCCCCTCCGGCCGGGCTTCGATCACACTCCATGTCACCGCCACATGGCCGGCGGGCGTCGAGAGCGAGCCGTATTTCGTGGCGTTGGTCCCCAGTTCATGGAGCATCAGCGCCAGCGTCATGCCCTGGTGCGCATTGAGGGTGACGTCCGGCCCCTCGATGCGGAAGCGACCCGGCATGCCGTCGCCGTGCAGCGACACCGCCGTCGCCACGAGGGCCGAGAGCGAGGCGCTGGTGAAGGAACCCTGCACGAGCACGTCGTGCGCCTGCGCCAGGGCGAGGAGCCGCGCGGACAGCGAGTCCGAGGCCGCTTCGAGGGAGGCGGCGTTGCGCAGGGTCTGGGCGGCCACCGCCTGGACGAGCGCGAGGGTGTTCTTCATGCGGTGGGCGAGTTCCTGCATCAGCAGGGTCTGGCGCGCCTCCGTGGTCTTCAGTTCGGTGATGTCGCGCGCCACCGCCAGGATCCGCTCCGGCCGCTCGTCGGCCCCGTGGATCGGCGTCACCGCGATGTCCCACCAGGTCGAGAGGCCGCGCACCTCCAGCTCGGCCTGGAACCGGTTGGCCCGTCCGAGCCGGGCCGAATGCAGCCCGGAGAGCACGGCGCTGCGGCTCTCGGGACAGATCCAGAAATCGATCCAGGGCTGCCCGAGGGCGCCGGCCGCGCTGACGAGGCCGAGGGTCGAGGGGCCGTTCTCGCTCAGCGTGATGAGCCGTCCGTCGAGATCGAGCACCGCCACGAAGTCGTTCGTGGTCCAGAGCAGGCGCCGGTTGAATTCCTCGCTGGCCTGAAGTTGCGCGTTCAGTTCCTCGGCGCTGGCGAGGCGCGCCGCCCCGTCCTCGAGATCGCGCCGCCACAGGGCCTCGCTGCGCTCGGCGGCCACCCGTTCGCTTTCCACGATGCGGCCGAGCCGGGCGTTGCGGCGAATCTCGCTGTCGGCCAGTTCCGTCGCCTGGCTAAGAAGCAGCCGCAGGCGCGCGTTCTCAGCTTCCAGGTCGCCGAGGCGCCCGCCGACCGGCTCCGTCAGTGCATCAAGAAGATCCATCCCAGCGCCCCCGCCGTGCCCTCCCGGAGGCCCCGTCACGGGGCTTGCACCCGCCGAAGGCGAGGTCGGCGACGGTCAGGTCGAGGCTGAGACGACGGTGGCGGGATGACCCCGCTTCTAACCCGCCGCCCCCGCCCGCATCCGCGCGATTCGAAGGGTCCGAAACCGTAGCACGCGGCCAAGCTGCTGCAAGCGAAGACTGTCTCCGCTCGCTTGCGACAAAACGACAAGATCCGAGAATTGTATTCGTTAATACAATTACCGCTTTCGCATCAGCAATACCAACCACCCGATGCCGAGGATAAATATCACGAGGCCGATTGACACGAAGACGGGAGTACCGAGATCGATCAGCCGGGGCGCGAGCTGGGTGGCGAAGGCAGCGACCACCAGGGCGACGGCGACGCGGGCGGCGGCCCGCTCGATGCCACGCGTCACCTTTTCGAGGCCCTTGATCTCGATCTCGACGGTGACGCGGCCCTGCTTCAGCCGCACCAGCATCAGGTGGATCAGCGTCGGCAACTCGGAGGCGGCGCCGTAGAGGCCGGCGCCCAGGGCCTCGGCCTTCTGCTTGAGCCCGTCGAGGGAGAATTGCGAGCGCATGCTCGCCCGCACCGTCGGCGCGGCGGCGGCGAAGAGGTCGAAGTTCGGGTCGAGATGCCGCATCACGCCGTCGGCCGTCACGAGACCCTTGAACAGGATCGCAAGGTCGGTCGGCATCGCGAGGTCGTTCTCGCGGGCCATGTTCATGAAGTCGGTGAGCACCAGCCCGAGGTTCAGCGGGATCGAGGAGTGGCTTTCCACGAAGGACTGAGCCGAAACCTGAAGCTTGGTGAGGTCCGGGTTGCTGGTGCCGGTCCAATCGAGGAGCACGGCCATCAGCCCGTCCGCGTCCTGCTTCAGCATGGCGCCGATCAGCACGAGCAACTGGTTGCGCCGCCGTTGCGACAGCCGGCCGACGATGCCGAAATCGATGAAGCCGATGCGGTTGCCCTGCATCGCCAGCATGTTGCCTGGGTGAGGATCGGCGTGGAACTGACCCTCGATCAGCGCCATCTGCAGGAAGGCGTCGGTGCCCTTCTGTGCGAGCATCTTCTTGTCGATTCCGGCCGCTTCCAGCGCGGCCTCGTCGTTGGGTGGGATGCCGTGGATGAAATCCTGGACCAGAACCCGCTCTGAGCAATACTCCCAGTGGATCTTCGGAAAGACGATGTCGTCACGTCCCTCGAAGATCTGGGCCAGCTGCTCGCAGTTGCGCGCCTCGTTGAGGAGGTCCAGCTCGCCGTTCAGGCCGTCGGCGAGATGGCGCATCTGCTCGCGCGGCTGGTAGCGGGCCATATCCGGCCACTCCGCCTCGACGATGCGGGCGCCGTGAGCCATCAGCCGTAGATCAGCCTCGATGATCTTGCGCAGGTTCGGCCGCACGACCTTGACGATGACGTCCTCGCCCGTGTGGAGCCGCGCCCGGTAGACCTGGGCGATCGAGGCCGAGGCGAGCGGCTCGATGTTGAACTCCGCGAAGATCTCCTGCGCCGGGCCGCCGAGGTCCTGCTCGAGCTGATTGCGGATCTGCTCCCACGGCACTGGGGGGACTTGGCTGTGCAGCTTCTGCAACTCCTCCGTCCAGGCGGGCGAGAGGAGGTCGGGCCGGCTCGCGAGGATCTGACCGAACTTGATGAAGGTCGGGCCCAGGGCCTCGATGGCCCGGCGCAGCCGTTCCGGCTCCGACAGGCGCGTGACGTCGAGGCGCGGCTGGCGGCGCGGCAGGAGCGGAAGGGCGCGCAGACCGAGGCGGTCCACGACGCGGGTCACGCCGAAGCCGATCAGGATCGAGGCAATCTCCGACAGCCGCTGGCGGTCGCGTGCGGCAACGAAGGCGGTTTTGAGCATGGGGCTGGCGGGGATCCGTCGGAATGGGCCTCACGGCAGCCCGATATTAAGGACTTTTTTGGGACCTACTTACGCAGACGGCAAGCGGGCGCCGCCATGTCGCGGCGCCCGCTCGGGCATCAGGCCTGGACGGCGGCGTCGATGGCGTCGAGCACCCGGTCGATGTTGTGAGCGTTCAGGGCGGCCACGCAGACGCGGCCGGTCTCCAGGGCGTAGACCTCGTGCTGCTCGCGCAGGCGCACGGCCTCGTCCGGGCCGAGGCCGGTATACGAGAACATGCCCTTCTGCACCTTGATCGCCTCGAAGCCCCGGTCGGGGTGGCGCTGGTGCAGGCTGTCGGCCATGCGCACCCGCATCTCCTGGATGCGCTCGCGCATCTGGCCGAGCTCCTTCTCCCAATCGGCCCGGAGCGCCGGATCGGTGAGCACGATCTCGACGATGGCCGCGCCATGCGTCACCGGGTTGGAGTAGCTCCACCGGACCAGCCGCTTGGCCAGGGCCTCGACCTTGGCGCGCATGGCCGGATCGGCCGCGACGATGGTCAGGGCGCCCACGCGCTCGCCATAGAGGGAGAACGACTTCGAGAAGGACGAGGCGACGAAGAATTCCTGGCCCGATTCGGCGAAGCGGCGCACCGGCGCGGCGTCGGCCTCCAAGCCAAGGCCGAAGCCCTGGTAGGCGATGTCGAGGAACGGGATGAGCCCGCGCGACTGCATCAGCGGCACGAGGTCGGCCCATTCCTCGTCCGTGAGGTCGGCACCGGTCGGGTTGTGGCAGCAGGCGTGCAGCACGACGATCGAGCCGGCGGGCAGCTTGTCGAGTGCCGCGCGCATGGCCGGATAATCGGCGCCGCCGGTCTCGGCGTTGAAGTAGGGGTAATCCACCACCGTGAAGCCGGCCTGCGTGAACAGGGCGCGGTGGTTCTCCCAGGTCGGGTCGCTCACGGCGACGGTGGCACCGGGCTTCAGCTTGGCGAGGACGTCCGCGCCGATCTTGAGGGCGCCGGTCCCGCCGACGCTCTGGAGCGTCGCGGCGCGGTTCTGCGAGAGGATCGCCGCGCCTTCGCCGAACAGCAGCGCCTGCACCGCGTCGCGGAACGGCTTGGTGCCCTCGATGGGGCGGTAGGTCTTCGGCAGACCCTTCTCGATCCAGCGCCTCTCGGCCTCCTGCACCGCCCGCAGGCGCGGCACCTTGCCGTCCGCGTCGGTGTAGACGCCGATGGCAAGGTTCAGCTTGCCGGGGCGGGTATCGGCATTGAACGCCTCGAACAGGCGCATGATGGGATCGAGCGGCGCATCCTGGATGCCGGCGAACAACGAGGTCATGGAACAGGTCCCGAAACGGCTGGAGCGACCCGCCGGGGACGATGCTTCGCCGCCGCGGCACTGCGGGCCGGGTGCCTTATCGCGCAGATCGCTCAGGATCGCGACCCTGCTTGCACGCAGGGCTGGTCGAAAATCCGTGACTCCCCTCGCCGGGCGAAGATCGGCCTGCGTATACTCGCGCAAGTTTCCATCCGCCGAGGCCGCTGCCGATCATGAGAGCCCTCGTTCTGGCCCTCTGCCTGTTGGGGGCATTGCCGGCCGCCGCCCAGGTGCCGGCGGTGCGGATCGGCCTGTCGGCCCCTCTTTCCGGGCCGGACGCCGCGTTCGGTCAGGGCCTTCGCGCGGGCGCCGACCAGGCGGTGGCCGATCTCAACCGGGCGGGCGGACGCCGCTTCGCCCTCGCCACCGCCGATGACGGCGGCGATCCGAAGCAGGCCGCCGCCATCGCCGCGCGGTTCACGGCGGACGGAATCGGACTGGTCGTCGGACCCTTCGAATCCGCTTCGGCCGCGAAGGCCGCGCCGGTCTACGAGCGGGCCGGGACGGTCCTGGTCGCGCCCTTCGTCACCTACGGGCCATTGACCGGGCGGGGCCTGTGGAACCTGTTCCGCCTCGGCCCGAGCGATCCGCAGCAGGGTCGCGCCGCCGCCGATTATCTCGGCCGCGCCTTCGCCGGGCGCCCCATCGCCATCCTCAACGATCGCACGACGTTCGGGCGCGGCCTTGCCGACGCGGTGGCGGTGCGGCTGCACGAACTCGGCCAGCACGAGGCCGCCTTCGAGGGGATCGAGCGCGGCAACCGGGATCTCTCCGCCCTGATGAAGCGGCTCGCGGCGGCGAAGGTCGCGGCGGTGTATTTCGGCGGCACCGCGCCCGACGCCGCCACGCTGGTGAAGGCTTTGCGCGAGGCCCACCTCACCGCAACCCTCGTTGCCAGCGACGGAATCCTCGCGCAGGCCTTCGCGGCGAGCGGCCCGGCGGGGGAGGGCACCGTGATGACGCTGCCCCCGGACCCGCCGCGCCTGCCGGATCCGAAAGCCGGCAAGCCGGTCGCCCGCACGCCGGAAGCGGACATGGCTGCCGCCGGTGCCTACGCCGCCGTCCAACTCCTCGCGCAGGCGCTCGACAGGGGGCAGGCAGCCGATGCGCGGGGCAAGGTCGATGGGCGCAAGCTCGCCGACACGCTCCGCGCGGGCAGTTACAAGACCATTCTCGGCGACGTGTCCTTCGACCGGCGGGGCGATCCGGCGGGTGGGATGATGACGCTTCGGGTCTGGCGTCGCACGCCGGACGGGCGGCTCGATTATACCGGCCAGGAGCCTCCGTCTTGATCGACTGAACGACAGGGTCACGACGCCCCGGCGAAGACACCCGCCGCCCTCGCGAGGGGTATCCATCGCTTTTTCAGTCAGCCTTTCGGGGTGAGGGAGCGAAGTGGACGAACCCCGTTTTTTGGCCAGACTTTGAGGCTCCGGGGCGAAATCGGATTGTATTGCGGCACCGGCAACGTCGCATCCGACTTGCGGCCATGTTCCATGGCGACTAAATCCGTGCTTCGCCGCCGGGCAGAAGTGATCCCCCCTTTCGGATCGGACCGTCGCGCTCCGGCGTTTTTCAGACGACACGGGTTGTCGAACGCGGTTTTGCCGGAACGCCTGCTGCCGGACGGTCCGACTGGAGAAGGTGTATGGCCAAAGAAGAGTTGATGCAGTTCGACGGTCTCGTGATCGAGATCCTTCCCGACGCCCGCTACCGGGTGCAGCTGGACCAGGGCCACGAAATCGTCGCCTACACGGCCGGCAAGATGAAGAAGAACCGCATCAAGACGCTGGCCGGCGACCGGGTGACGGTCGAGATGTCGCCCTACGATCTGGAGAAAGGTCGCCTCGTGTTCCGCCATAAGGACGAGCGCTCCTCCGGCCCCCGCCCGCCGGTGCGCGGCGGTCAGTTCCGTCGCCGCTGAGGTGACACGGCCGGGCGGCGGCGCCGCCAAGGCTTACCCGCTCTTGACGCTCACCGCCCTGCTCTGGGCGGGCAACGCCGTGACCAGCCGGTGGGCGCCGGGTCACGTGTCGCCGCAGGTCATCACGACCTTGCGCTGGCTCGTGGCCTGCACGGTGCTCATGCCGTTCGCCGGACCGCGCATCCTGGCCGAGTGGCCGGTGCTCCGGCGGCACTGGCTGCGCATCCTGCTGATGGGCGGGCTCGGCTACACCGCCTTCAACTGCCTGTTCTATGCCGCCGGCACCTATACCGGCGCGGTGAACCTCGCCCTGTTCCAGGGATCGATCCCGGTCATCGTGATCATCGCCAACCGCCTCGCCTATGGCGTGCCGGTGGGTGGAGGCCAGGCGGTCGGCGTGGTGTTGACCCTGGCGGGCGCGGCGATGGCCGCGAGCCATGGCGACCTCTCCGTGCTCACGAACCTCGCCTTCAACCGGGGCGACGTGCTCGTGTTCGGGGCCTGCCTGCTCTACGCGGGATACACGGTCGTGCTGCCGATGCGGCCGAAAGTGTCGGCGCTGGGCTTCTTCGGCGCGATGGCGGTCGCCGCCTTCGTGACGTCCCTGCCGCCGCTGGCGGTGGAATGGGCCACCGGCCATTCCGTCTGGCCGAGCCATGAGGGTTGGGTGATGGTGGCCTTCGTCGGCCTCGGCCCCTCGCTGCTGTCGCAGCTCTGCTTCATGCGCGGCGTCGAATTGATCGGCCCCAACCGCGCGGGCCTGTTCGTGAATCTGGTCCCGATCTTCGGGGCGGCCCTCGCCGTCCTGCTCATCGGCGAGCCTTTCGGGCCCGTCCAGGCGGCGGCGCTGGCGCTCGTGCTCGGCGGAATCGCCTGCGCCGAGCGCTTCAAGCCGCCGCCCGTGTCAGACGCGGATCACTCGCAGACGCGGACGCGGCGGAACAGCACGTCGCCATAGGCATCGACGTAACGGCGACGCTCGAAATGGCAGACCGGGGCGTAATCCTCTTCCACGTAGACCGGCGGCGGGGCGCGGTAGACGGGGCGGCCGGGATAGTAGCCGTTGTTGGCCGAGCCGGCGATGGCGCTGCCGACGGCGAGGCCGCCGATGGCGCCGAGCGCCGCGGCGCCGGCCGGGCCGATACCGTCCCGCGCCTGCGCGGCGGGAGCGAGGGAAATGACGCCGGCCAGTAGCACGGCGGTCGCGACGGTCGTCCGCATGTCCGTTCCTGTGATGAGTCCACGCCCTTCGACGTTGGTGCCATACCACATCGGCTTTCTGGCGATAGTTCGGCGAAGTGGCGGCGCTTGACGGACGGCGTTCCGCGCCCGAAACCGGGCCATGGGTGAGGGAAGCGCCATGGTGACACGCGGCTTTGTCGGGCGACGCCAGCCTCCAGAGACCGGGGCGAGGCTACCGCCCGGCCAGTACCTGACGCAGGACTTCCCGATCCTCCAGATCGGCCCGAACCCAGTGATCGACCTTGCGACCTGGCGCTTCACCCTGCGCGAGGGGTCGCGGCCGATCAAGGCGTATAGCTGGGAGGAACTGGATGCCCTGCCGCGCACCAAGTGGCACGGCGACATCCATTGCGTGACCAAGTGGTCCAAGTTCGACACGGATTGGGAAGGCGTCACTATCGACGACCTTCTGGCCGATGCGAACATCTCGGCGCCGACCGCCTACCTGCTGGCCGAATCCTTCGACGACTACACCACCAACGTGCCCGTGGTGGATCTCCTGAACGGCAAGGCGATGATCGCCACGCGCTACGCGGGTGAGCCGATCCATGCCGACCATGGCGGCCCGGCGCGGCTCTTCGTGCCGCACCTGTATTTCTGGAAGAGCGCCAAGTGGCTGAAGGGCCTGCGCTTCACCAACAGCGATACCGCCGGCTACTGGGAACTGCGCGGCTATCACATGTACGGGGACCCTTGGCGTGAGCAGCGGTATATCGGTGACTGAGCCGGCGGCGCCCGAGCCCATCGTTTTCCGCTGGCACGAGGCGGAGGTTGCCTCGGTCACGGCGGTCACGCCGCATGTGAAGAGCGTGCGCCTGCGCTGCGCCATCGCCGGCCGGCAGCGGGCGGGGCAGCATGTCGATGTCCGCCTCACCGCGCCGGACGGCTACCGCGCCAGCCGCAGCTATTCCGTGGCATCGGTGCCCGACGACAGCGGGACGCTCGAATTGCTGGTCGAAGGCCTGCCCGATGGCGAGGTCTCGAGTTGGTTCTTCGACCACGCCGAGGTGGGAGACCGCCTCGAATTGCGCGGACCGATCGGCGGGTCGTTCTCCTGGGACGGGCAGGATGGGGGGCCCCTGCTGCTGGCGGGCGGCGGGTCGGGCGTCGTGCCGCTCCTCGCGATGCTGCGGCGACGGGCGCAGGCCGCTCCGGACATTCCGGCGGCGCTGATCTATTCCGTGCGCAGCCGGGCGGAGGCCATCGCCCTCGACGAATTGGAGGCCCGCGCCCGCGACGAGCCGCACTTCTCGCTGTTCCTGCGCACCACGCGGGAAGGCGAAGGGCGGCGCATCGATTCCGCCCTGGTGGAGGCGGTGCTCGCCGGCATCGGAAGGCCGAACAGGGTGTTCCTCTGTGGGTCGAACCGTTTCGTCAGCCCTGCGGCCGATCTCATCATGGCGGCGGGCGTGCCGGCCACGATCATCCGCACCGAGCGGTTCGGCGCCTGAGAGACCGGCCGGATCGACCTCCGTTCGCGAGGCCGGTGCGTTTGGGCGACGATTTCGATGAGGCCCCGCGGTGCCCCGCCCGGAACCGTGCATCGGCTTGACCGTTCGATCCGTACCGGCACTTGCGCCGGCGGTGGAGGTCTTGATGCCCGGGATGTTGTCTCGACTTTCTCTCGTCACCCTTGCCGTCATCGGCCTGACTGGAACAGTCGCGGCCAAGGATGTGTCGGCCCCGAAGAAGAAGGGCCAGTCCACGACCCTCAACGGCTTTAAGCCAGCGTACCAAGCGAACACCTACGTCTCCGGTGCGGCCAAGCCCTATACTTGGCCGGTCGCCGACCGGTACCGTCCCGAGTCCAGGCCGTATTTCGGCCGAGCTTACTGAGCTTAACAACTGATGATTGTGCTCGCGGCGGTCCTGAGGACCGTCGCCCTGCGTCGATCCTGCCGCGATTATTGGCGGACCGGTAACTACGTAGAAACAAGGCCGGCGCATAAGTAGGATCCACCGCATGGATCCGGCTTGCGCCTTGCCCCGCTTCTTCATCGACCTTCACGACGGCAGCAACCTCGTCCGTGACCGGGAGGGGTTCGACCTGCCCGATCTCGACGCCGCGCGCGCCCAGGCCGCGCGAATCATGACGCGCATCGCCCAGGGCATGGCGGACGGCCCGGAACGTCAGGACTACGTACTGGCGGTTCGCACGGAGGACGGGATCGTCCGGCTGCGCATGAGGATGTCCCTCGATCCCGAGCCAACGGCATAGTCTTCCCGCGCAAGCAGCCCCCTCATGCCTGGGATGGAGTGGTCAGCCCGTTGGGCAACCGCTACCATGCGCGCCTCGGACCAAAACGGGCGGCCTTCGGATGGACGCTCTCAAGCGTCCCGCGCGGGCAATGGCGCCGCGTGTCTGTTCCTGAGGATGTTGCGTCGTTCGATGCCGATCGGGCTTTGCCCTGGCGGACGGCGCCTAAACGAAAGCCTGACCGAAGTGCCTTTTCCGAACCTGCCCGCCCCCCTGTCGCGGGCTCTGGATGAGCGCGGCTATGCCGAGCCTACGCCTGTCCAGGCCGCCGTTCTCGAAGCGTCCGGCGGGGGACGCGACCTGCTCGTCTCCGCTCAGACCGGTTCGGGCAAGACGGTGGCCTACGGCCTCGCCATGGCCGACCTGCTCGTCAACGAGGACGGGGCCATGCCGGCCCCGGCCGCGCCGCTCGCCCTGGTGATCGCCCCGACTCGCGAACTCGCGTTGCAGGTGCAGCGCGAACTGTCCTGGCTCTACGGCCCGGCCCAGGGCCGGGTGACGGCCTGCGTCGGCGGCATGGATCCGCGACGGGAGGCCCGCAGCCTCATGGGAGGTTCGCAGATCGTCGTCGGCACGCCGGGCCGCCTGCGCGACCATATCGAGCGCCGGGCGCTCGACCTGTCGACGCTGCGCGCCGTCGTCCTCGACGAGGCCGATGAGATGCTCGATCTCGGCTTCCGCGAGGATATCGAGTTCATTCTCTCGGCGACGCCCGCCGAGCGCTCGACCTATCTGTTTTCCGCGACCCTGCCGAAGGGCATCGAGGCGCTGGCCGAGCGCTACCAGCGCGACGCCCTGCGGCTTGCCGTGAAGAGCGAAACGCGCGGCCACGCCGACATCGCCTACAAGGCGGTGCGGGTGGTCCCGCGCGAGATCGAGCACGTGGTGCTGAACCTCCTGCGCGAGGCCGATGCCCCCACGGCCATCGTGTTCTGCAACACCCGCAACGCCGTGAGGCACCTCCAGGCGAACCTGACCGAGCGCGGCTTCTCCGCGGTCGGCCTGTCGGGCGAGATGGGGCAGGGCGAGCGCAACGCCGCGCTTCAGGCCCTGCGCGACGGCCGTGTGCGGGTCTGCGTCGCCACCGACGTCGCGGCGCGCGGCATCGATCTGCCTTCGTTGAGCCTCGTCATCCACGCCGACCTGCCGCACGACGCGGAGACCCTGCAGCATCGGTCGGGCCGCACCGGCCGCGCCGGGCGCAAGGGCACGTCGGTGCTGCTGGTGCCGAACGCCCGCCGCCGCCGGGCCGAGCAGATGCTCGCCATGGCGAAGGTCCAGCCGGAATGGTGTGGCCCTCCCTCGGCCGACACGATCCGCGCCCTCGACGCCGAGCGGATGCTGAACGATTCGCTCATATCCGAGCCGGCCTCGGAGGACGATTCGGTGATGGCGCAGATGCTCCTGGCCCATAAGAGCCCGGAGGATCTCGCCAACATCGTCGCCCGCATCTACCGCACCCGCCTGCCGGCGCCGGAGGAAGTCACCGATCCCGGCGAAGGTCGCGCGCGTCCCGAGCGGGCACCCTTCGATCCGATGAATGCGGAGAAGATCGCGGCGATGGGGCCGGCGGTGTGGTTCCGCCTGAACCTCGGCCGGCGCGACAATGCCGATCCGCGCCGCCTTTTGCCGCTGCTGACCCGGCGCGGCGGTCTCGACCGCCAGGAGATCGGCGCCATCCGCATCTTCGACCGCGAGACCAAATTCGAGGTGCGCGGCCACGCGGCCTCGCGCTTCGCGGAATCCTTCGCGCGCAACGGCTCGCCGGAGATCCAGGTCGAGGCGCTGCCGCCGGACTTCGCCCCGGCTCCGCGCAAGGGACTGCCCGGCGGCAAAAGCATGGGCTCACCCCGCGCCGACCGTCACCGTCGGCAGGCCGGCAAGGGCGGCTTCAAGCCTCAGCGAGACTGACGCACCTTCGCCCTCGCGAGCGAAGCGATCCAGGGAAGTGCCACGGTCTTGGCCGTCGCGCAGCCCCTGGATCGCTTCGCCGATGCTTGCAATGACGGTGGAGGGGGACCTTTCCGGCTGAGCCCTCACGCGGATAAGCGGACGGGCGCCGCCGGTCAGAAAGCGTTGCGGACGGCGTCGCCGAGGGCGCTGACCCCGTCCTTGATCTTCCTGCCCGTCGGGGCGAGGGAAGGCAGCTTCACCCCGAGAATCTCTGTCTCTTCCGGCTCGGGTTCCGCCGAGGCGGTCTGGGTCACGGCGTGCTTCGCGGCAACCGGCTTCGCGGGGGGCTTCGGCGTTTCCGCCTTCGCGACCCTGGCGGGCTCGGGCGCGGCCTTGGCGGTGGCCACGGGCGCCGGCTTCGGCTTGGCCGGAACGGGGGTTGCTGCGGCGACGGGCTTCGGCGCCGCGACCTTGGCCGGCTCCTCGGCGACGCGCGCAACCTCGTCGCGGGCACGCACGGTCTCGGACGGACGCGGGGCGAGGGTGGCGACCGTCCGGCTCGGGGTCACGATCCTGGCGGCGGGGATATCGTCCAGCACCGCCACCTCGGTCGGGACAGGGATGCGCTCGGTCGGCTTCACCGGAGCCGCGCGCTCGGCGACGGGCTTCGGCTGCGCCTGAGGCACCGGCAATGTCGGCGTGCTGGCGTCGAACGCCTTCTGGTCGGCGGAGAATGCCGCCATGCGCGGAGCCGGCGCGGGCTTCGGCGCTTCCGCCTTGCTCTCGGTGATCTTCACGGGCTCGCCGGCCCGGGGGGGAAGGCCGTCCTTCAGGTCCGGCCAGCTCGCCGCCAGCCCCGTGCCGATCGCGGGCGCCCGCGACAGGCGGGGCGTGGGCATCACGAGGCCCGCCATGACGGACGAGGCCGCGACGGCGAAGCCGGACAGGGCAGCGGCACAGACGGCGCCAACGAGCAGGAGGCGCAGGCGCGAGCGCTTGCCATGCGGCATGGCGGTGGCGCGGGCGGTTCGCCTCTCCGACGTGTCTAGGAGTAACTCGGACATCGGTTGCGATCTCGGACCTGATGCGCGATGGGTGCCATCGGGACGCCCGGATTCGGCTGGCCCGGCCCGATGCGCACGCCGGATACCGGCAAGCTCGCCGATAGAGGGCTCGCAATACGGCGCAATGATGTCGCCGAGCGACAACCCAGTGTCGTATCTAGTGGAGTTCGGACCCGCTGAAGTCATCCACAGGATTTACGGCCTTTCGCTTAAGGAATAGTAGTCGAGCCGTCATTCAGGACATCACCCTCTGCTCTCCAGACACGGGCCTCGTCACGCCGTGGATACGCGCCCGAACCTCCTGCCGCCGCATCGCCCAGCCAAGACGAGGACCATGCCGTGGGCCGGCTGGTCGACACGGACCCGCCTCATCGCGGTGGTGCTCCTCATCGATCTCCTGGCCGCGATCATTTCCTGCGCGGTGGTGGTCCTGAACGCGCGCACTGCCGTCCGGGTCGAGACCCGCGCGTCCCTTACGACGGTCGAGTCCCTGGTGGCGGATACGATCCGGCTGTCCGACACGACGTCGCCGGAAACCCTGCTGCGGGCTCTCGACATCCGCTTCCGCGCGCTGCGGCATGTCCGCGTGGCGGTGCTCGATACGCAGGGCCAGCGCGTCGGCCAGGCCGGGCAGACGCGGCGGGCCGAGAGGGAGGCGCCGGCATGGTTCGCGCGGATGATCCTGCCGCCCATCGAACGGCACAGCCTGCCGATCGCGGTCGGCGACAGGGTGCTCGGCACCGCGCAGATCACGACGCAGCCGATGGACGAGATCGAGGAGATCTGGGGCTATGCCCGCGCCCTGTCGCTCACGACCTTCTCCATCAATATCGCGATGCTGGTGGCGCTCTATCTGGCGCTGGGGCGCATCCTCGCGCCGCTCCGCCGCCTCGGCGAGGCGCTGACGCAGCTCGAACATCACGATTACACCGCGCGCCTCGCGCCGCCGGGGACGCCGGAACTGGCTGTGATCGCGGAGCGGTTCAACAAGGTGGCCGGGGCGCTGGCGCAGACCCGCTCGGCCAATGCCAGCCTGAACCAGAAGCTCCTGACGGCGCAGGACGACGAGCGCCGCCGCACGGCGCTGGAACTGCACGACGATTTCGGCCCCTGCCTCTTCGCGCTCGAAGCCAACGCGGCGTCCATCGCCCGCATCGCGGCGGCCGCGAAGGAGGTGGACCGCGTGAAGCTCGCGGCCCGCGCGGCCGAGATCGGTACCATCGTCGGTCAGGTGCAGGGCGTGAACCGCGCGCTGCTGAACCGCCTGCGCCCGCACGGCCTTGGGCAGGCGCCGCTGCCGACCTGCCTGGACCTGCTCCTGCGCGGCTTCGGCGAGCGGCATCGGGGCATCACCTTCGAGGGCCGCTTCGATGGCCTCGCCCAGGGCTACGGCGACCTCGTGGATCTCACCATCTTCCGGTGCGTGCAGGAGAGCGCGACGAACGCCGTGCGGCATGGCGGTGCGACCCACGTCGAGGCCACGGCCGAGCAGCGCGCCGACACGATCTACGTGGAAATCCGCGACGACGGGACCGGCATCCCCACCGAACACCGGATCGGGCTCGGCTTGTCGGGGATGCGTGAACGTGTCGAGGCCCTCCAGGGGACTTTCACCCTTGACAATATTGGCCCGGGGGCGATCGTCCGTATCGCCATTCCGGTGCCGCCCGAGCGGAGCCGCGAGCCCGGCGACGAACTCATCACTGCACAGAGCGTATGAACGCCATCGCCACCCAGATCGAGCCCGTCACCACGCGGCTGCCGGTGCTCGTGATCGACGATCACCCCATCGTCCTGCAGGGTTGCCGCCGTGTCCTCGAGGATGCTGGCGTGGAGACCATCGCGGAGGCGACGACGGTGGTGGGCGGCTACCGCATCTTCCACCGCCTGCGGCCGCCGGTCGTCATCTGCGATCTGACCTTCCAGGGCAGCGGGCTGGCCGGCCTCGGCCTGATCCGGCGCATCCGCGCCGTCGCGCCGAGCACGCGCATCCTCGTCTTCAGCATGCACAACGATCCGGTGATCGTCGCCCGCGCCCTCGAAGCCGGGGCGCTGGGCTACGTGCTGAAGGATCACGCCTCGGCCGAACTCTACGATGCTTTCGAGCAGGTGCGGCAGGGCGAAGTCTATCTCGACCGCCGCCTCGCCACCGAGGTGGCGATGCTGCGCGCCGATGCCCGCCGCACCCCGGAACTGCAACTCACGCCGCGCGAGCAGCAGATTCTCGCGCGGCTGGCGCAGGGGCGTTCCTACGGCGCCATCGCCGCCGACCTGTCGGTGAGCTACAAGACCGTCACCAATTCCTGCTCGCAGATGCGCCAGAAGCTCGGGGTGCGCACGCTCGCCGAACTCATCCACGTCGCCGTCACCCACGCCCAGCGGCAGGGCTGACGCCGGGAAGGCGATGCAAACGGGACACGGCCCGGCGCAACCTGTTTGCGGCTGCTTGATTTTGCCGGGGCGGGGCCGAATGTTGCAATGCACGTTTGGCCCGGAGCGGACATGTCCCTGATCGCACGCCTGCGTGCCTACGCGGTGGAAGCCTTGGGGATCGGCGGCTCCGACGCGCGCGACGCCGCCGACGACACCCACCTCGCCGCGACCGCGCTTCTCGTCCATGTCGCCCGCGTCGACGGTATCCTCGCCCCCTCGGAGAGCGAGCGCCTCGCTCGCCTCGTCGAGGGGCGCTACGCGGATGGTCCCGCGTCCGCCCGGGCTCTCATCGAGCGCGCGACCGCCGTCGACACCGAAGTCCGCGACGTGGCGAGCCTCGTGGAGATGATCCCGCACGAGGCCAACGGAGCCGAGCGCGAGGCGCTGCTCGCCATGGCGTGGTCCGTCGCCGGGGCGGACGGCAAGGTCGATGAGTTCGAAGAGGCGCTGGTGGAGCGTCTCGGCCGGTTGCTCGGCTTCGATGAGGCCGGCATCGCCGCCGCGCGCCGGAGCGGGCTGTCGGGCGCGCCCGCCGCATGATCGCCAGCCTCGCGCTGATCCTCCTCGCGCAACTCTGCGGCGAGGCTTTTGCCCGCGGTTTCGGCCTGCCCGTCCCCGGTCCGGTGATCGGCATGGGGCTGATGTTCGCCTTCCTGATCCTGCGCGATTCCGCCCGCAGCCCCCTGCCGCGCCTGCTGCCCGCGCCGCTGGTGGACGGCACGCTGGAGACCATCGCGAAGGGCCTTCTCGCCAACCTGTCGCTCCTGTTCGTGCCGGCAGGGGTCGGCGTCGTCGGGCGGCTCGATCTTCTGAGGACGCAGGGCGCGAAACTCGCTGTCATCCTGCTCGTGTCGACGGCGGTGTCGCTGCTCACCACCGTCTTCGTCTTCCGTGGCGTTTCGGCCCTTGTCGACCGGCGCGGACGCAAGGGCGAGGGCTGAGCCATGGCGGGGGGTGACTTCTCCCTCTGGGTCTATCTCGCTCGCACGCCGCTCCTGTGGCTGACCGTGACGCTCACCGCCTACGTCGCCGCCGACAGGATCGCCGCCGCGACCGGCCGTCATCCGCTGGCGAACCCCGTGCTCGTCGCGGTGGTGTTCGTCGCCGCCGTCCTGGCCTTCACCGACACGCCCTATCCGACCTATTTCGAGGGCGCGCAGTTCGTGCACTTCCTGCTGGGCCCCGCGACGGTGGTCCTCGCCTTCCCCCTCTACGAGCGCCGGGCCACGGTGATGCGCGCCCTGGTGCCGATGCTCGCCGCACTGGCGGCGGGCTCGGTGGCGACGCTCCTCTGCGTGATCGTGCTGGCGCGGCTGTTCTCGATCCCGCACCCGATCCTCGTGTCGCTGGCGCCGAAATCCGTGACCTCGGGCGTCGCGATGGGCATCGCCGCGACGCTCGGCGGCGACCCGACCCTGACGGCGATCCTCGTCATCCTCACCGGCATCATCGGCGCGATCCTCGTCACGCCGATGATGGAGGCGCTGAAGATTTCCGACATGCGGGCGCGCGGCTTCGCGGCGGGGCTCGCGGCGCACGGCATCGGCACGGCGCGGGCGTTCCAGGTGAGCGAGGTCGCCGGGACCTTCGCCGGGATCGCGATGGGGCTGAACGCCTTCGTCACCGCGATCCTCGCGCCGCTGGCCCTGCACCTCCTGAGCTAAGCCCTCAGGCGTCGAGCCTGTCGGCCACGTCCTCCGCCAGCGACAGGCTCGATGTCAGGCCCGGGCTCTCGATGCCGAACAGGTGGACGAGGCCGGGAAGCCCGTGTTCGGCCGGACCCTCGATGCGGAAATCGGCCGCCGGCTCGCCCGGTCCGGTGAGCTTCGGGCGCAGGCCCGCATAATCCGGGAACAGCGCGCCGTCCGGCAAGGCGGGCCAGTACCGGCGGATCGCCTCATAGAACGAGGCCGCGCGGTCGGGATCGACGCGGTAATCCGGCTCATCGACCCATTCCACGTCCGGCCCGAAGCGCACGCGTCCGTTCAAGTCGAGGGTGAGGTGGATGCCGAGCCCGCCATCGATGCGGGGTGCCGGATAGATCAGCCGGGTGAAGGCTGGCTTGCCGGTGCAGCCGAAGTAATTGCCGCGCGCGAGGTGCAGGCGCGGCACTGACGCCGCCGGATACCCCTCGGTCCGGTGCGCGACGGCGGGCGCGCCGAAACCCGCCGCGTTGATGACCGCGTCGAAGGGCATCGTGCCGGGCTCGGCCCCGCCGAAGCTCGCCTGCCACTGCCCGTCCGCATGCGCCAGCCGCTGGACCTCGGTCCGCAGGGCGAGCGCCCCGCCGCGATCCTCGATCTCGCCCTGAAGCGCCAGCATCAGGGCGTGGCTGTCGATGATGCCCGTGTTCGGGGAGTAGAGGGCGAGGGTGCAGGTGAGGTTCGGTTCGAGGCGCCTGGCTTGGTCGGCATCCAGCAACTCGAGCCCGGCAACGCCGTTCGCTTCGCCCCGCGCGCGGATCCCTGCGATGGCGTCGGCCTCTGCCGCGTCGCCCGCAACGATGAGCTTGCCGCAGCGCCGATGCGGTACGCCGGTCCTCTCGCAGAAGTGGTATAAACGGTGCGCTCCTTTGACGCAGTGCCGCGCGCGGATTGAATCCGTTGGGTAGTACATCCCGGCGTGGATCACCTCGGAACTTCGGGAGGAGACGCCCGTGCCGATGGCCGTTTCCGCCTCCGCTACGATGACGGCGTGGCCCCGCAATGCCATCGCTCGGCCTGCGGCCAAGCCGACGATGCCGGCTCCGATGACAAGGACGTCCATCAGGCGTTGCTCCGCAAATCGATCATCTTGGGACTTGTAGACAGCAGCAGCGACAGTCTCAAACTTCCGTAACCGTCCCCAAATGGGCGGTGGAGGCATGAAAAGGGCTGCTGGCGGACGCAAAAAGACCTTGAGAACAAGTCGTCCCGGCGTTGACGAATGAATGCAATCATAAGTAGTATAGTATCCTAGTGTACACCAGCTTCGGCGGGTCGGCTGCGCGTGCAGCCGAGGGCTCGTCAAGGGGGGGAGCTGGCGCACGATCGCATGCGCAGGGCACCGACGCGAATGAGGCCGCATACAAGGCCTCGCGCGCGAGGGTTTGGAAACCAGGGACCTCACGATGACCGAGAAGCCGACCGTGGAACTCGCGACCCGGATCTTGACCGCTTACGTCAGTCGCAACCGTGTGCCGGCGAACAATCTGCCCGAGCTTCTGACCGAGATCCATCAGGCCATCAATCACCTCACCAAGCCGAAGCAGCCCACGCTTCAGCGTCCGACTCCGGCGCAGATTTCCGCCTCGATCCGTCCGGATGCGATCACCAGCTTCGAGGATGGAAAGCCCTACAAGGCCCTGCGCCGCCACCTGACCCTGCGCGGCCTTACGCCGGAGACCTACCGCGCGAAGTGGGGTCTTCCGGTCGATTACCCGATGGTCTGCGCCACCTACAGCGCCCGCCGTTCCGAGATCTCGCGGGAGATCAGCGTCGGCCAGCAGCAGCGGGCCAAGCTGTCCCTCGTCGAAACGCCTAAGGCGAAGGTCGCTGCGGCTCCGGCTTCGTGACCTGCTGGATCAGCAACGCGACGAGACCCGACCAACCGGTCTGATGCGATGCGCCGACGCCTCGCCCGGTATCGCCATGATAATACTCGTAGAACAGGATGTGGTCCCTGAAATGGGGATCCTCCTGTTCGATACGGCTGTCGCCGTACACCGCCCGCCGCCCGCCGGGGCCTCGCGCGGAAAGGGCGATCAGCCGGCGGGACAACGCATGCGCGATCTCGCGCAGGTTCTGCGTCTGCCCAGAGCCGGTCGGCGCTTCGACCAGAAAGTCGGGGCCGAAATAATCGTGGAAGCGGTGCAGGCTCTCGATTAGCAGGTAGTTCACCGGCATCCAGACGGGTCCGCGCCAATTCGAGTTGCCGCCGAACAGCCGTGAGCGCGATTCGGCGGGTTCATAGGCGAGGCCGAGATCGCGCCCATCCCAGGGGAAGCAGAACGGCGCCTGCGCATAGGCCCGCGAGACCGCCCGCACGCCATGATCCGAGAGAAACTCGGCCGGATCGAGCATCCGCCGCAGCAAGGCCTTCAGCCGGTGGCCGCGTAGCAGTGAGAGCAGGGCGGAGCGCCCGACGCCGGGCTCGTTCCAATGGGACACCAGCCGCCACAGGTCCGGCCGGTTTTGCACGAAGAAGATCATCCGCTCCTTCAAGCGCGGCAGACGGTCGACATCGGCCTCGCGCAGCACCGCTACGGCGAGGATCGGAATGAGCCCGACCATCGTTCTGACGCGTATCGGCTCCCGCGCCCCCGGCGCCTCGATCACGTCGTAGAAGAAGCCGTCCGCCTCGTCCCAGACACCGTCTCCCGTCGCCGCCGCGATGAGGAGGAAGTGCTCGAAGAACTTCCCCGCCATGTCCTCGTAGGTCGCATCCTTCAGCGCGAGCTCGATCGCGATGCGCATCAGGTTCAGCGCGTACATCGCCATCCAGGCGGTGGCGTCGGATTGGGTGAGTGTCGCCCCGCCGCCGATGGGCTTCGACCGGTCGAAGATGCCGATGTTGTCGAGGCCGAGAAAGCCGCCCTGAAACAGGTTGCGGTCGTCCGCGTCCTTGCGGTTCACCCACCAAGTGAAGTTGAGGGTCAGGCGGTTGAAGACACGCTTGAGGAAATCGTAGTCGGGCGTGCCCGTGAGGTCCCGGTCGATCTCGAACACGCGCCACGCCGCCATGGCGTGTAGCGGCGGATTCGCATCCTCGAAGCCCCATTCGTAGGCGGGCATGGCCGCGTTCGGGTGGCTGTAGGCGTCGCCGACGAGGAGCAAGATCTGGTTCTTGGCGAAGTCTGGGTCGATCATCGCGAAGACGATGGACTGGAGGGCCAAATCCCAGGAGGCGAACCAGGGATATTCCCAGGCATCCGGCATGGAGATGATGTCGTTGGCGCGCAGGTGCATCCAATCGTGGTTGCGCCCATGCCAGCGCTCGGCCGGGGGCGTGGGCTGGCCGGGATCACCCATCAGCCATTCGCGCACGTCGTAATGGTAGAGCTGTTTCGACCACAGCATCCCCGCCAAGGCCTGCCGCTGCACGAGGCGCCAATCGGGATCGGGGATTGCCGCTTGCAGCGCGTCGTAGAAGGCGTCCGCCTCCCGCTCGCGCATCGCGAAGACGGTGTCGAAATCCGCGAACGGGTCCGCCGATTCAGAGGCTGGGCGCAGGCGAAGCCGGATCTCCCGCGTTTCACCCGGCGCGAGGCGCATGTCGAACCGGGCGGCGCATTTCGTGCCGCCTTGATCGGAGGTGGCGCCGGCTTCGCCATGCACGATGTGCCGGTCGAACCCGTCCTTGAACAGCCCCTCCGCCGGACCGACGCCGAAGATGCGGGCGAGGTTGGTCTCGTTCTCGGTGAAGAGCCACGCATCCGGGCCGTCCGCCTGAAGGCGCAGGAGCGCAAGCTCCGCGTGTGTGGCGAGAATCCCGCCCCCCGCGTCGTGCCGCAGCGACGGCTTTTCCATTCCCGGCTGCCACGACCATAGGTTGCGCGCCCAGAATTGCGGCAGAAGGGTGAGGTCTGCCGGGTCCGGCCCCCGATTGGTGGCGCGCACCCGCATCAGGAGATCGTCCGAAGCGCCCTTCGCGTAGGCGATCTCGATATCGAAGTAGCGGCCTTCATCGAACAGCCCGGTATCGAGCAGTTCGAATTCCGGCGCATCGAGCCCCCTCGCGCTATTTTCCGCCAGCAGGCGCGCATAGGGGAACTCCGCCTGCGGATATTTGTAGAGCATTCGCATGAAGGAATGCGTGGGTGTGCCATCGAGATAGTAATAAAGCTCTTTGACATCCTCGCCGTGATTGCCTTCGCCATTGGTCAGGCCAAACAGGCGTTCCTTGAGGATCGGATCGCGCCCGTTCCACATCGCCAGGGACAGGCACCAGCGCAGATGTCTCTCGCCGAACCCGCCGATACCGTCCTCGCCCCAGCGATAGGCTCGTGAACGGGCATGGTCGTGCGGGAAGTACGTCCAGGCATCGCCGCCGGCACTGTAATCCTCGCGGACGGTGCCCCATTGCCGGTCGCTGAGATAGGGACCCCACGCCCGCCAAGCGGGGTCGGTACGCGCGGCGACGAGGCGAAGTCCTTCTTCCGTCTCGAAAATCTGCGGCACGCGAACCATCCTTTCCGGCGGCGAGGGTTCCATCGGCCGGTGGCGGCGGTCAAGGGAAAGCCACACCCCTCGCTAGAATGACATGTTTCAAGCAACCTAAGCTTGGCCATTCCCACTACATGTGGGATAGTTGCGCGTCGCCTGTGGAACGGCGTTTTCAAGAGAGGACGCCGGTGCCGGGCCTCGATCCCGTGACCCTGCTGATCGCAAGTTGCGCGACGACTTTCTTGGTCTGCGTGCAATTTTTCGTTTCATGGCGCCAGCACCCCCAATCCTCTTGCCTGGCCTATTGGGGCTTCGCTCATCTGGTCGGCTCAATAGCCTCAGTCGGGCTGGCGATGCGCGGCCATATTCCCGATTGGCTCTCGATCGGTGTCGCCAACGCGGCGATGATCACCGCCTACGGGTTGATCTGGCGGGGCGTCGGGCTGTTCGAGGGGCGAAGGCGCAATCCGAGCTGGGCCCTGGCCGGCGGTGTCGCCTGGGGCCTCCTGTGCCTGATCCCCGAATTCTATGGCTCCATCGCCCTGCGGGTGGCCTTCGCCTCCACGGTTGCCGCGATCTTCTGCTTCGGCGGGGCCTGGGATTTCTGGCGTGGGCGATCCGAGCCCCTGGCGTCGCGGTATTTCGCGGTGGGCCTGATGGTGGTCTACGGCGTCTGCTACGCGATCCGGGTGCCGGCGGCCTTCCTCGCGCCGCTGCCGCGTCCCGAAGCGGCCATCGCGTCCTATTGGGTGGCGGTGCTGTGCCTGGCCGCGATGCTGTTCTCGATCGCGTCCGCGTTCACCTTCATCGGGCTCGTGAAGGAGCGGGCCGAGCGGACGCAGAGCGTCGCCGCCCGCACCGACTCGCTCACCGGCATCGCCAACCGTCGTGCCTTCGTCGAGATCGCCGAGAGCTTCCTGGCCAGCCGTCCCGACACGGCGCTGCTGCTGTTCGACCTCGATCGCTTCAAGGCGATCAACGATCGGTTCGGGCATGAGGTCGGTGACGCGGTGATCGTCGGCTTCTGCGCGGTGGCGACCGAGACACTGCCGCAGCGCGCTGTGTTGGGCCGGCTCGGCGGCGAGGAGTTCGGCTGCATTCTCGTTGCCGCGACGCCGGCCTCGGCCGTCCTCGTGGCGGAACGGATCCGGCGGACCTTCGCCGCCGTCACCATGCCGGACATGCCGGATCTGCTCCTCAGCGTCAGCGCGGGGGTGGCGTTGGCGACGCCCGATTGCGACTTCGACAGGCTGTTGCGTCGAGCCGACGAGGCGCTCTACGTGGCGAAGAAGGGCGGACGGGACCGGGTCGAGATGGCCGAGTACGTCCTGCGCGTGGCGTAAGGCGCCCCGCGCCGCCCAGCCGCAGGGATGCCGATGGATTCGACCGAACGCCTGGACAGGCTCGAGATGCGCCTCACCGAGCAGGAGGCCACCGTCGAGGACCTGAACCGTATCGTCACCGAGCAATGGAAGCAGATCGACCGGCTTACCCGCGTCGTCGCCGCCCTGCGGGAGCAGGTCGAGGAGGCGACGGCCCGGGCCGCGCAGCGCGGGCCGGAACCACCGCCTCCCCATTATTGAGGCGTGATCAGAAGTTCGCCTGCGTGACGAACTTCGTGACGAGGTAGGCGTCCAGCGCTTCCGGCCCGCCCTCGCTGCCGTAGCCCGAATCCTTCACGCCGCCGAAGGGCACCTCCGGCAGGGCGAGGCCGTGGTGGTTGATGGAGATCATCCCGCTCTCCACGCGGTTCATCACCCGCGCCGCCCGCTCCACCGAGCGGGTATAGGCATAGGCCGCGAGGCCGTAGGGTAGGCGGTTCGCCTCGGCGAAGGCCTCATCGTCGTCCGAGAAGCGGTTGACGATGGCGATGGGGCCGAAGGGCTCCTCGTTCATCATCCTGGCCGTGAGCGGCACCTCGGTGAGCACGGTCGGCTCGAAGAAATTGCCCCGGTTGCCGATGCGCTTGCCGCCCGTCCGCAGGGTGGCGCCCGCCGATTCGGCATCGGCCGAAAGCGATTCGATGGCATCCAACCGGCGGCTGTGGATCAGCGGTCCCATCTTGGTCTCGGGATCGAGCCCGTCGCCCACCTTCAGCCCCTTGGCGAAATCGCTGAAGCCCTCGACGAACCGGTCGAACACCGAATCGTGGACGAGGAAGCGTGTCGGCGACACGCAGACTTGGCCCGCGTTGCGGAACTTCGACGGAGCCAGGACCGAGACCGCCTTTTCGACGTCGGCATCGCCGAACACGATGGCCGGGGCGTGCCCGCCGAGCTCCATCGTCGCGCGCTTCATGTGCTCGCCGGCGAGCGCCGCGAGCTTCTTGCCCACCACCGTCGAGCCGGTGAACGAGATTTTCCGGATGACCGGATGCGGGATGAGATAGGCCGAGATCTCCCCCGGATCGCCATAGACGAGGGAGAGGGCATCGCCGGGAATGCCGGCATCGAGGAAGGCGCGGACCAGTTCGGCGCAGCTCGCCGGGGTATCCTCCGGCCCTTTCAGGATCACGGTGCAGCCGGTGCAGAGCGCCGCCGAGATCTTGCGGACCGCTTGGTTGATCGGGAAATTCCAGGGCGTGAAGCAGGCGACGGGGCCGACGGGCTCCTTCACCACCGCCTGAAGCACGCCGTCGGCGCGGGCCGGGATCACGCGGCCATAGGCGCGCTTACCCTCTTCGGCGAACCAATCGATGATGTCGGCGGCGGCCAAGGTCTCGACCTTCGCCTCGGCCAGGGGCTTGCCCTGCTCCATCGTCATCACGCGGGCGATGCTCTCCACGCGCTCGCGCAGCAGGTCGGCCGCCTTGCGCATGCGCTTGCACCGCTCGAACGGGGCGACAGAACGCCATTGCGAAAAGGCGCGGGCGGCGGCGTCGAGGGCCTCGTCCAGGTCGGCCGTCGTGGCGACCGCGCATTGCCCGATGGTCTCTCCCGTCGCGGGGTTGAGAACGGGCAGGGTCCGCCTGTCCGCGCCAGAACGCCAGCGCCCGGCGATGTGCAGGTCCGTGTTCGGATACATGTTTCGCTCCCCGGACGGGCGCCAACGGGCATCCCGTCACCATGCGTGATTTCGGCACGGGGGAGGGCGGTCTGCAATCCCAAAAACCGGATCGCAGCCCCGCCTCGGGCGTGACCCTCAGGCCGCCCGCTTGGCGGCGACCGGCTTGGCCGGGGGCGAGACCACGACCGGGCTGCCCCGGCGCGCCTGGAGCGTGGCACCCTTCGGCACCACCTGCCAGCCGTCGCGACACCCGTCGATGGGTTCGGACACGACCACGAGGCCGCCGGGGCCTTCGCGGAAATAGAGGCTCGGCGGCCGGTTGTCGGACGCCCAGCGATAGGCGGTCAGCGTCTCGCCGTCCGTCACCACGGCGGTGAAGCGCAGCGCTTCCGTGACGCCGGCCGCCTGCATGAGCCCGCGGATCGTCTCGACGGTGCGCGCCATGGCGCCGACCGGATCGTCGGCGAGGCCGTTCGCGAGGGCGAGAAGGAAGATCGCCTCGGAATCGGTGCTGCCCCGGCGGCTGTCGTACAGCTCGTCCGGGATCAGCGCCTCAAGCCGGCGCTTGATGCGGCAATACCCGCCGATCTGCCCGTTGTGCATGAACAGGTGGCGGCCATGGGCGAAGGGGTGGCAGTTCGCCCGCGCGGTGGCCGTGCCGGTGGCGGCGCGGACATGGGCGAAGAAGGTGCGCGCCCGAACCTGCCCGCAAAGATTGACGAGGTTCTCGTCCGACCATGCCGGCGAGATGTCCCGGTACACGCCCGGTTCCGCGCGTTCGCCGTACCAGCCGATGCCGAAACCGTCCCCGTTGGTCTCGGTCTTCCCTTCGTCGGCGTGCAGGGACTGATGCACGAGCGAGTGCGTCGGCGCGCAGACGAGGTCGGAGAGAAAGACCGGCTCACCACTGTAGGCGAGGAAGCGGCACATGATCGGGTGTGGTTCCTCAATCGCGATTCGGCGGGGGGATCCGCCCTGACATGGCACCGGCGGGAGCGCCGGGCTGCGTCATATAAGTGTAACCGTCGCGCCGTGCCGGTGAACAGTTTCTTAACCGCCGCCGCCTTGCGCATATTTGAGGCGTCACGCCTGCGTGCGCGGCTTCCTGACCGCAGGGCAGGCATGAGCCACGCTTCTGCGACTCTTGTAGGCGGCTTCATGCCGGGCCAGCATGGCCGAATCGGGGAATCACTTGCGCGTATCGGCGCGTTGAACCCGCAAGAGGCATTGCCCCCACCCACAGACAGGAGCCTTCGATGGACTGCGCACGCACGGAGAGTCACGCAACGGTCGCCCTCGTCGTAGAGGACGACGCGGCGATCCGCGACCTCGCGACGGCGGTCCTTGAGGAAACCGATCTCGGCGTCATCGCCTGCGAGAATGCGGAAGACGCGCTGTCCGTGCTGGAGCGGGACGACGTGACCGTGGCGCTGCTCTTCGCCGATATCCGCCTGCCGGGCGCGATGGACGGCGTGACCCTCGCCAAGGCGGTCGAACGCCGCTGGCCCGAGGTGCGGGTGATCGTCACGTCCGGTGCGCAGCAGGATGTGAGCCTGCCGCGCGGCGCCGTGTTCATGCAGAAGCCGTGGCGTGCCCTCGACGTGCTCGTCCAGGCCGAGCGCGCCACGCTGGAAACGAAGAAGGCGGCCTGACGCCGTCTCTCCCGCTCCGAACGGAAAAAGCCCGAACCGCCGAGCGGTCCGGGCTTTTTCGATGAACGATCGGTCCCTCGCCGTGGCGGCGGGGATGCCGAATTAGGCCGCAGTGGCGGGAGCGGCGTTGGCGGCCGAGAACTGGTTGTTCTGCTGCGGCGTGGCCGAGGGCAGACCGGGACGGCGACCGGCGCCGGCGACACGAGGCTTCGGCTTCGGAGCGGCGATCAGCCCCTCGCGGATCGCGGTCTTGCGGGCCTGCTTGCGGGCGCGGCGGACGGCCTCGGCCTTCTCGCGGGCGCGGCGCACGGACGGCTTCTCGTAAGCCTTGCGCTGCTTCATCTCACGGAAGATGCCCTCACGCTGCATCTTCTTCTTGAGGACGCGGAGCGCCTGATCGACGTTGTTATCGCGGACGAGTACCTGCAACGGAAATGATCCTTCGGCCTTAATCGTGGAACGCGCGGCCAGTCGCCGATACGTAAACCGACAAAGTCCCTCTGCCGGATCGAACCCGGGAGGGACGCACGGATCGGTCTACGAATCGGCACGTGAGACGCGCCTTGGCGGGGCTTCTACACCAAGCGCTGCCGAGTTCCAAGATAGACGCGCCGCGTTCGCGCCTGACATGCGAGGGGAATTTGGCCTTCGCTCGCCGGGGAATGCTATGGTCCGGCCATGACCCACGACCAATCGCAGCAATTCGCCAGCGACAACTATTCCGGCATCTGCCCCGAGGCATGGTCCGCGATGGAGGCCGCGAATTCCGGCCACGCCCCGGCCTATGGCGAGGATGCCTGGACGGCCCGCGCGGCGGATGCCTTCCGGGCCCTGTTCGAGACGCCCTGCGAGGTGTTCTTCGCCTTCAACGGCACGGCCGCCAACGCGCTGGCTCTCGCCGCCCTGTGCCAATCCTACCACAGCGTGATCTGCGCGGACTCGGCCCATGTCGAGACCGATGAGTGCGGTGCGCCGGAATTCTTCTCCAACGGCTCGAAGCTGCTCACCGTCCGCACCGAGGGCGGCAAGCTGACGCCACAGGCGATCCGCTCGCTCGCGACCAATCGCAGCGACATCCATTTCCCCCGGCCGCGCGTGGTGACGATCACCCAGCCGACCGAGACGGGCCAAGTCTACTCGTTGCGCGAGATCGGTGCCCTGTCGGAGGAGTGCCGCCGTCTCGGTCTCGCCCTTCACATGGACGGGTCGCGCTTCGCCAATGCCTGCGCCAGCCTCGGGTGCAGCCCCGCCGACATGACGTGGCGGGCGGGAGTCGACGTGCTGTGCTTCGGCGGCACCAAGAACGGCATGCATGCCGGCGAGGCGGTGGTGTTCTTCGACGCCAAGCTCGCGGAGGATTTCGGCTATCGCTGCAAGCAGGCGGGCCAGCTCGCCTCGAAGATGCGCTTCCTCGCGGCCCCCTGGGTTGGAATGCTGGAGAGCGGCGCGTGGCTGCGCAACGGCGCCCACGGCAACGCCTGCGCGACGCGCTTCGCGGCGGCCGTGGCCGGGCTGCCGGGGGTGCGGGCTCTGTTCCCGGTCGAGGCGAACGCGGTGTTCCTCAGCCTGCCGCCGGCCATGGCGGAGGGGCTTCGGGCACGGGGCTGGCGCTTCTACACCTTCATCGGCGACGGTGCCCGCTTCATGTTCGGCTGGGATGCGCAGGATCAGCGGGTCGATGCGCTGATCGCCGACCTGCGCTCGCTGGCTGCGGCGGCGGCCTGACGGCGCGGGTTGAGGAGGAACCCCCTCAGATCAGCGCAAGATTCGCCGGGTCGTTGCCGGGGAAGATCCGCCGCAGGGCGTTCTGGTCGAGGCCGTAGAGGCGCCCGAGAAGGCCCGAGAGCAGCGAGCGGTAATCGGTCAGCACCGGCCAGTCGCGGTTCTGGAACAGGTGGGCCTCATCGGCGCGGACCTGGGGGCCGGCGATCCGCCCACCGTGGACCCCGCCGCCGAGCACCCAGTAGGCCGAGCCGTGGCCGTGGTCGGTGCCGCGCGAACCGTTCTCGCGGAAGGTGCGGCCGAACTCCGAGACCACGACGACCACGGTATCGGACCAGCCCGGCCCGATCTCCTCCACGAAGCCGGCGATGCCCCGGCCGAGTTCGCCCAGGCGCTCGGCGAGATAGCCCTTGGCGCCGCCCTGGTTCACGTGCGTGTCCCAGCCGCCGACATCCACGAAGCCGAGATTGAACGTGTCGCGCATCAGGCGGCCGATCCGCCGGGCGGAGAGCTCGAAGCCGCGCGGCGAGGTGGCGCCCCTGTCCGCTTGGTCGGCATGGTTCGAGATCGATTGGTAGACCTCGTCGCGCACGCGAAACCCCTCCGAGACGGCGCCGGCCAGCGGCGTGTCGCGGTACATCGACGCGATGAGCTTGGCCTGCCGATCATCGATGGCCGGCTTGCCGATTCCATTGATCGCGATGTTCGGCACCGGCTCGGCGCCGCCCCGGAAGATCAAAGGTAGCTGCTCGGTGAAGGCGATCGGGCGGACGCGGGTCAACTCCGCCGCGAGCCGGGCCATGAAACCGGAATTGTAATCGCGCGAGGCGCCGACCGTCTGGCCAAGTTCGATCGTGTCCTGCGTCTCGAAATGGCTGCGGGTCAGGTCGTCCGTGCCCGCAAACGGCACGAAGGCCGCTTGCCCCTTGGCGTAGAGCGGTAGGATCGTGTCGCGCAGCGCCGGGTGCAGACCCCAATCGCCGTCGAGGGCGAGCGCGTCCTGGCGCGGGACGGCGAGGTTCGGACGGACGCGGTAATAGAAGTCGCTGCTCGTCGGGATCACGACGTTGGCCGCGTCGTAGGCGCCGCGCAGGAACACGACGAGAAGCCGGGCGTCCGCCTTGGGCGCGGCCCAGACGCGGCCGGCGACGGTGGAAAGGCCGAGGCCTGCGCCGAGGCCGAGGAGATCGCGACGGTTCATCGGGCGAATTCCGGTGAGGCGAGGTAGAGCGTGTTCCAGTCCTGCGGCGAGATCGCCTGCGCCAGGGCCGCGCGGGTCGCCGCGCCGAGGCTGGCTTCGAGGGTGGTGAAGTAGAGGCCGTTGGCGAGCAGGGGGAAGGCCGGCTTGTCGGGCTCGTCGCCGGAGGCCAGCTTGAACAGGCCCGCCGGGCCGGTTCCGATCTGCCGCGCCACCTCGAACCGGGCGGACATCTGCCCGGGCCCCATCCAGGCAGACGGATCGATCGGGTATCCGTCCGGGGTGGTGCGGGCGAACAATCCCTCGCCGAGCCGGTTCAGCCACCCGATGACCGGGCCGGTGTTGAGGATCACGCGGCCGTCATAGGCCATGCGCAGGGCCGAGAGGACATAGCGCATCGGGTCCTTGAACCCACCGTCCCGCGTGGCGGCGAAGGCCGGGCTGTGGACCAGTGCGTCCATCACGGCGGCGGTGTCGCCGTCCGCGCGGGCGAAAACCTCCGCGAGCTTCGCTGCGAGGGCGTCGTCCGGTGCGTGGCCGAGATAGTAGGTCGCGAGCGCGCGGGTCACGTTGCGCGCCGTCGCGGGGGAGCGGGCGATGAGGTCGAGCGCCTCCTCGACCTCGCCGAAGCCACGGCCCCTGATCGTGTGGCCGAGGAAGAGCTTGTCGCCGTAATCGTGGCGGTTCGGGTTGAAGACGAACAGCCCGTCGCGCAGCAGGTCGGCCCGGCGTTCCGGCTTCAGCCTGATTTCGTCGCGGTTGGGGGCGATGCCGACGCCGGTGAGGATCCGCGCGAGGGCTTCGACATCGGCCTGCGTGTAGCCGGAGCCGACGCCCATCGTGTGCAGTTCCATGATCTCGCGGGCGTAGTTCTCGTTGATGTGGCCCGCCGCATTGTCGGTGTTGTCGAGGTAGCGCAGCATCGCCGGGTGCCGGAGCGTCGCCTCCAACAGATCGCGGAAGCGGCCGAGCGCGTGGGGGCGGATGGCGGTGTCGACGTAATCGCCGACCCAGATGCGCACCTGCCCCTTGGCCTGATGCACGTTGAACCGGTTGAACCAGAACCACGTCAGCCGCTCGCGCAGCTGGTCGGGCGCATAGAGCGCCCGCAGGATCGCGGCGGAGGTCGCGTGCCGGGCGTCGGCGTTGAGGAGCGCCTGATACGCCTGGTGCGCGTTCTTCCGGGCCTCGGGGTCCGGCTCGGAATCGGCCGCGCGCTTGAGGGCTTCCAGATAGAGCGTGTGCTCATAAAGCCCGTCCTTCGGGCCGTCGTTCAGGAACCCTTGCACCTCGGCGGGAAGGCGCGGGGCGGAAGCCGGGTGAAGCTGTTCCTTCAGCCAGCCTTCGCGGCCCTTGGCGCGCAGTTCCGCGAAGGAGGCGGGCGAGACCCCCCAGGTCAGCGCGTTGAGAAAGGCGGCATCCTCGGAGGCCGAGGGCGCTGCCATCAGCGGCGAGGCGGCGAGCACCAGGGCCGTGCCGGCCAGAACCGTCTTCCAGGCGGATCGCATCATCGGCTCGGGTCCTTTCCGCACCCGTCACTGGCAGGGCTCGCGAAGGTGGCGCGGGAGAATGTCCGCGATGTGTCGCGAAGATTGCGTTGCGTTGCAGGGCCGGCGACCGCCCTTGGCCGCTTGGGGCGGGCAGGGTACACCCGGCGTAAACCGCACCCGCGCGACGAAGACCTTCCCATGTTGATGCAGACACGAACCGAGGCGCCTCCGGCCGATCCGGTGGCCCGGCGGCGGACCTTCGCCATTATCTCCCACCCGGACGCGGGCAAGACGACGCTCACCGAGAAGCTGCTGCTGTTCGGGGGCGCGATCCAGCTCGCCGGCGAGGTGAAGGCCAAGCGCAACCGCGTCTCCACCCGCTCGGACTGGATGGGAATTGAGAAAGAGCGCGGCATCTCCGTCGTCACCTCGGTGATGACGTTCGAATACGGCGATTGCGTCTTCAACCTCCTCGACACGCCGGGCCACGAGGACTTTTCGGAAGACACTTACCGGACCCTCACCGCCGTCGACTCGGCCGTGATGGTGATCGACGCCGCGAAGGGCATTGAGGCGCGGACGCGCAAGCTGTTCGAGGTCTGTCGCCTGCGCGACATCCCGATCGTCACCTTCGTCAACAAGCTAGACCGCGAATCGCGCGACCCGTTCGACCTGCTGGACGAGATCGAGAAGACGCTCGCCCTCGACGCCGCCCCGGTGACGTGGCCCATCGGCTCGGGCCGCAACTTCTCCGGCACGTACGAACTCGGCATGAACCGGGTCCGCCGCCTCGACGCCGCCGACGACGCGGGCACCGTGCCGGTCTCGGGGCCGGAGGATAAGCTGTTCGACGAGCTGCTCACCGAGAACGGCGCCGCCGACGCATGGCGCGAGGAGGTCGAACTCGCCCAGGGCGGCCTGAAGGGGTTCGATCTCGACGCGTTCCGCGAGGGTCACCTGACGCCGGTCTTCTTCGGCTCGGCGCTGCGCAATTTCGGCGTGCGCGACCTGATCGACGGCCTCGCGAAGGTGGCGCCGGCCCCGCGCGGGCAGGACGCCGACAAGCGCCGGGTCGAGCCGACCGAGGCGCGGATGACCGGCTTCGTGTTCAAGATCCAGGCGAACATGGACCCGAACCACCGGGACCGCATCGCCTTCATGCGGGTCTGCTCGGGCAGGCTGAACCGGGGGATGAAGGCGAAGCTGGTGCGCACCGGCAAGCCGATCTCGCTCTCGGCGCCGCAATTCTTCTTCGCGCAGGACCGCGCCATCGCCGACGAAGCCTTCGCCGGCGACGTGGTGGGTATCCCGAACCACGGCACCCTGCGCATCGGCGACACGCTCACCGAGGGCGAGGAGATCGTGTTCCGGGGGGTGCCGAGCTTCGCGCCGGAAATCCTGCGCCGGATCAAGCTCACCGACGCCATGAAGGCCAAGAAGCTGAAGGAGGCGCTTCAGCAGATGGGCGAGGAGGGCGTGGTGCAGGTCTTCGTGCCCTCCGACGGCAGCCAAGCCATCGTCGGCGTGGTCGGCGCGCTGCAGCTCGACGTGCTCAAGGAGCGGTTGCAGGCGGAATACGGCCTGCCCATCGATTACGAGACCTCGCGCTTCACCGTCTGCCGCTGGGTGTCGTCGGATTCCGAGGCGCAGCTCGACAAGTTCATCGACAGCCACGGATCCGCGATGGCGAGCGACCTCGACGGCGCGCCGGTCTTCATGGCGTCCACCGCCTTCTCGCTGCGCTACGAGGAAGAGCGCTACCCGGACGTCCGCTTCACCGACGTGAAGGATTACCAGAAGCGGGCGGAGTGAGAGGCCGCGCCGCCTCGTGCGATTTCATTTTGATTGGGATCGCTCGCTCAACCGTCTTTGCGAGCGACAGCGAAGCAATCCAGGGCTGCGGGACTTGACCGGACGTAGCGGATCCCTGGATTGCTTCGCTCCGCTCGCAAAGACGGGAGACACGGTGTGAGCCGAGTTTCCCCGAAAATGCTGTAGAGCGGCATCCGATCATGTTGGTTCAGCCAGCCTTCTCCAGATCGCCCCCTCATCCTGAGGTGCGGCGAAGCCGCCTCGAAGGAGGGCTCCAGTGATCGCGCGTCAGGCTGGAGCCCTCCTTCGAGGCCCGCTGACGCAGGCACCTCAGGATGAGGGGAGTGGGTGGGGCCGCCTCACCATGATCGGTCGCTGCGCTAGTACTTCCCGAGCATCGGAAATTCCTGAGACAGCGTCGATTGCGCCGCGATCGGCGCCTCGCGCTTGCGCGGCTTCCGGTTGATGACGTTCTTCAGCTTCGTCTTCAGGACGGCGATGTCGAACGGCTTGAGAATGAACGCGTCCGCCCCCGCCTGGTGGGCGAGGTTGATGTCCTCGAACTCGAAGGACGATTCGGTGAGCACGAAGGGTGTGTTCATCAGGTTGTCGTCGCCGCGGATCTCCCGCAGCAGCGCCAGCCCGTCCATCGGCTCCATGTCGAGGTCGGAGATCACGAGGGCGTAGCGGCGCTCGCGCAGCTTCTCCAGCGCCTCGGCGCCGCTCGTCACGCCGTCCACTTCGGGGAAGCCGATGCGCGTCAGCAGCATCACCACGAGGCGCAGCAGCTTCTCCTGGTCGTCCACGACGAGGATCGGCGGGTGTTCGATGGGCTCGCTCATGGAACCTCAGACGAAGAGATGATCGATGCCCTGGCGGGACATCGCGTCGGCCTGGAGCGCCATCGCCAGGCTCAGGATTGCAGTCGGCTTCGGGGTTCCACGCTGGAACATCGGCAGCAGGTTCGCCTTCGCGAAGAGGGTGTCGTTCGCCGCTCCACGCTGAGCGCACTTGAACGAATTGACGAATTCGCGCTTCGTGATCTCGCGCCACTCGCAGATTTGAACGTCCCGATGCCGCTGGTCGGCATTGATGCGCTCGAAGGTCTCCTGAATGGAGGTGCGCTCGCCCTCCACCACCTGCGCGGCGAAGTTGCCCTCGATGATCAGGAAGCTGGTGATCACCGCGAACTCGTTCTTCTTCTGCGCCACTCGGGTGATGTCGTCGATCTGAGCCGAGCGCTTGGCCGGATCGGACGACAGCGTAAGGCGCGAGAAATAGATGATGTGGACGAGGCTCGTCCGCTTGGCCCGCATGTCCCGCTGTCCGCATCCCAGGCCGGCCGCGTCTCGACCCACCGCCGGCACCTCGTGGGATGATCCCTCACCTGCCATAACGCGCCGTAAACGCGCGACGATAAAGAGATCATCTCCCCCGCGTCTTTGATCGGCCACCGAGCAAATTTTGCCGTGCGACCCCCGATTGCCCGGCCACAGATGCCGAGCCGGCGCGGAAGCTTGAAAGAAAATCGCATAATATCAATAGGTTAGATTTGGCACGGGGGTTGCTGATCCTCCGGTGTTGCGTTGGCCGCCGTGCCGGGAACCCTGTGCCATGGATATCTTTTCCGCGTTGCAGACTTCGGTCTCGGGTCTACAGGCGCAGTCCTACGCGATCAGTAACATCTCCGGGAACATCGCGAACTCGCAGACCACCGGCTACAAGCGCGTCGACACCAGCTTCATCGACCTGATGGCCGAGCAGACGTCGAAGCGCGAGGTCGCCGGCACCGTGCTGGCGCAGGCGCAGCTCACGAACACCATCCAGGGCAACGTGGTGTCTTCTCAGGTGGCTACGAACATGGCCATCAACGGCCAGGGCTTCTTTACCGTGCTGCAGAAGACCGGCGACGCCAACGGGCAGGCGACCTTCGGCAGCCAGACCGTCTTCACCCGCCGGGGCGATTTCTCGCCTGACAAGGACGGGTATCTCGTCAACGGCGCGGGCGATTACCTCACCGGGCAGAACATCGATCCGGCGACGGGCCAGGCGACGAGCACCGGCCTCATCAAGATCGCCAACTCGACCCTGCCGGCGAAGGCGACGACGACGATCTCCTATGCCGCCAACCTGCCGGCGACGCCGACCACGACGAACTCCGTTACCTCGGGCTCGGACCTCTATACGCCGGCCGACCCGAACTCGATCATGCTGACCAGTGCCGCCACGACGCCCACGCAAATCGCGAGCGGCGACGCCTCGAACTTCATCAACAACAGCATCGCCGGTCCTGCGGTGACGGGCTACACCTCCTCCGGGGCGCCGGTCACGGTCACGACCCGGTGGGCCAAGGTCCAGGATTCGAACACCACGACCAGCCCAGCCACGCCCTCGGTGTGGAACCTGTTCTACCAGTCGGACACGACGACCTCGGCCTCAAAGAGCGCGTGGACGAATGCCGGCTCGGCCTTCACCTTCGATACGGCCGGGCAGCTCACCAGCCCGACGGGCGGGAGCATCAGCATCCCGAACCTGACGGTGAGCGGCACCAACCTCGGCAACGTCGCCCTGAATTACGGCCAGACCGGCCTGACGCAATATGCCGACGCCTCCGGTTCGGCCACGACCAATACCCTGACCCAGGACGGCTACACGTCCGGCACGCTGTCCAGCGTCGCGGTCACTGCGGATGGCAAGATCAACGGGACCTTCTCCAACGGTTCGGTGGTCGGGCTCGCCTCCGTGGGCTTTGCGCGGTTCGCCAACCCGGACGGCCTCAAGCCCGATTCCAACGGTCACTACTTCCAGACCGTGGATTCCGGATCGCCGCTTGCCGGCTTGGCCGGGAGCACGATCGTCGGTGAGAGCACCGAGCAGTCGAATACAGACATTGCATCGGAATTCTCAAAGATGATCGTAACCCAGCAGGCGTACTCTGCGAACACGCGGGTCATGTCGACCGCGCAATCGATGATGAGCGACCTCCTGAATGTGATCCGCTGAGCGGATTCGCTCCATCTCGTAGGAAAGGGCCACGCCAGTGAGCCTCGACGCGATCTGGACCGCCACGGCGGGACTCAAGGCGACCCAGGCGGCGATCAACATCGTCTCGCAGAACGTCGCCAATGCCGGCACGGCCGGCTATGTCCGCCGCACCATCGATACGGTGTCCACGGCACCGGGCAATACCGGCGTCGCATCCGGCGCGGTCACCCGCAGCTTCGACGCCGCCGCCCTCAAGCAATTGCGCTCCGAGACCGCCGGGGCCGGCTATACCGCCACCCGCGCGAACATCACGAGCCAGCTCGACAAGCTCTACGGCACGCCGGGTTCGTCGAGCGCCCTCGACGGCACGTTCAACACCTTCACCGAATCCCTGCAAGAACTGTCCGCGAGCCCGACCTCGGCCGCCGCCCGCAGCACCGTGCTGAGCAACGCCACCACGCTGGCGAGCCAGATCAACAGCGCCGCCGCCACGGTGCAGAACCTGCGCACCGGTATCGAGGCGCAGCTCGGCACCGATACAGCGATGGCCAGTTCGCTGCTGAAGAACATCGCAACCCTGAACTCGAAGATCCAGAACACGACCGACGATTCGTCCAAGGCCGACCTTCAGGACCAGCGCGATCAGGCGATCAACAGCCTGTCGAGCTACATGGACCTCTCCACGGTCGACCAGCGCGACGGAACCGTTACGGTCCTTACCGGATCGGGCGTGACGCTGGTGGACCGGGGCAATGCCGCGACGCTCAGCTTCGACGGGCGCGGCACTCTCAACGCCACGTCCACCTATTCCACCGACTCATCGAAGCGCACCGTCGGCACGATCACCGCGACGACGCCCGGAGGGGCGCAGATTGATCTCGGCGCTCCCGGTGCCCTGCGCTCCGGCACGCTCGCCGCCGAGTTCGACCTGCGCGATACGACCCTGCCGCAGGCCCAGCGCCAGCTCGACGACCTCGCCGCCGGCATGGCGACCTCGCTCACCAACAAGACCGTCACCTCCACCACGAACCCGGCGCAGGTCGACCTTTCGGGGATACAGGCGGGCAACACGCTCACCATCCCCGTGACCTTCACGGACGGCAGCGTCCGCAATGTGACGCTGGTGGCTGCCCAAGGCACCACCAAGGCCGTCGATCCGTCCGTCACGCAGGATTCCACGAGCTTCGCCCAGACCTTCGACGTCTCGCGGATGGCCACCGACCCCGAGGCCGCCATCAACGAAGCACTCTCCGCCATGAGCACCAACGCGGCGAAGGCGGGCTACAAGAACGTTCCGTCGATTTCGGCGAAGGTGACCGGCACGGTCGTGACCCTGGCCGGCGTCGCCGGTTCCAGCACGACGGTCAGCGGCGCGAGCGCCAGCATCACGCAGCCGAAGAACGCCTCCGACTTCGCGACCGGCTACCCGCAACTTGCGCTGTTCACCGACGGTACGAATTCGCTCTACACGGGCAGCGTCGATACCGGCGCGCAGATCACCGGATTCGCGCAGCGGATCGCGGTGAACACGAACCTCACCAACAACTCGTCCTACCTGACGGCCTCCGGCGCGAACGACCTGACGGCCTCCGGCGGCCGGGCGCAATCGCTCTTCACCGCGCTGACAACGACGCAGCAGACATTCTCGTCCGCGAGCGGGATCGGCGGCGTCACGGCGCCCTACACGGCGTCCGTCTCGCAATTCGCGCAGGATATCATCTCCGCGCAGGGTGGCGCCGCCAGCGCCGCAACGTCCCTCGACAACACCCAGCAGGTGGCGCTCTCCACCGCTCAGAGCCGGTTCTCCGCCACCGCCGGGGTCAACATCGACTCCGAGATGTCGAACCTCATCGCCCTTCAGACCGCCTATGGCGCGAACGCCCGTGTGCTCACTGCGGCTCGCGACATGCTCAACCAGCTGCTGCAGATCTGATGACCACGATCCCGCCCTTCGCGGCCGGCAGCTATGCCACCACCCGCACCACCTCTCAGCTCCTCACGCTGAAGTCGCAGCTGAACGACCTCACGAACCAGCTCAGCAGCGGGCTCACCGCGCAGAGCTATGGCGGCCTCGGAACCGGGCGCACCGCCGCGCTCTCGGCGCAGGCCTCGATCAGCGCCCTGAACGGCTACAGCGCGGTCATCGACACGGCGCAGACCCGGGCCAAGCTCGCCACCACCAGCCTGACGCAGGTGGCCACGGTGGCGAGCGATACCAACGCGACCCTCCAGAATGGCCTCCAGAGCACCTCGACGGATACCCAGGCCGCCCGGTCGACGGCGCTCAACAACCTGAACGCGGTGCTCGACGCCCTCAACCAGTCGGACGGCAGCGTCTACCTGTTCGGCGGCAAGAAGGGATCCTCCCCGCCGGTCCTCGACGCCGACACGATCCTCAACGGCACGACCAACGCCAATGGGCCGGTCGACGGCCTCACGACCATCGTGGCCGATCAGGTCCTCGGCGATGTCGGCAAGAATCAGGATGGCCGTCTTCCATCGAGCGTATCGGCCAACGTCGTCACCCTCACGGAAGGGCCCAGCGCCCGTCTGGCCAGCCCCGATGGCCCCTTCGGCTTCTCCGTCGCCACGCTGCCGAAGAGCAGCACCGGCGCGATCACGTTCGGGCAGGGTGGAACGCCGGTCGCCACGTCGATCACGGTCGGCTCTCAGCCGACGGCGGGTGACACGGTGACCGTGACGCTCACCCTGCCGGACCAGTCGACGACCTCGATCACCCTGACCGCGGCATCGTCGAGCACGAGTTCGGGCGCGAACACCTTCACCATCGGCGCGACGACCAGCGCCACGGCCGCCAGCCTGCAGACCGCCCTGGCGAGCGCGATCGGGAACGCCGCCACGACGACCCTGTCCGCCAACGCCACCAAGCGGGCCACGACCAATTTCTTCGCCGCCAAGACGGACGGGACCCCCGCCAACACGACCTCGCCACAGCGCGTCTATTTCAACGCGGCCGGCGACCCGACCTACACCCACTCCGCGAGTTCGACGACCGGGGTGAAGCAATCGGTGATCTGGTATCAGGGCGAGGTCGCCCCCGACTCCACCGCCCGCGCGTCCCAGACCTTCCAGGTCGGCAACAGCGCCACGGTGCAGCTCGGCGCGCGGGCGAACGAGGCGCCGATCCAGAGCGTGCTCGCCGGCCTCGCGACGGTGGCGCTGGGTATGCCGACGGGCAGTCTGGCGAGCAACTCGCAGGCGTATCAGGCGGTGGTGAGCCAAGCCGCGCCGCTGCTCTCGACGAACACCACGGGCGAGAGCGTGCAGGACATCGTCACCGAATTCAGCCTCGCCTCGGCCCGGATGTCGAACGCCAAGACCGCCAACACCGCGCAGCAGAGCACGCTGCAGGATACGGTCGACGGCATCGAGCAGGCCTCGACCGAAGAGGTCGCCACGAAGCTCCTCGATCTCCAGACACGCTTGCAGGCGAGCTATCAGATCACGGCATCGCTCTCGAAGTTGTCATTGGTCAATTACATCTCGTAGCGCTCCCTATGAGCGGCGGACGACGGTGTGACTTCACACTGTCGCCGCTTTTCGGGCGTGTCTCACGCCGCTGGACGTTCAGGCCGAAGCTTGGCCACGCCGAACAAGCCTCCTCTTCGGCGGGAAGCCCTGAATGTCGGGAGTGATGGGGTATCGGATGCAGTCTCGCGAGCCTGTCGAAGAGATCCGCCGCCTCGGATCCGCTCCTGCGATCGGGGCGATCGTGCTGGCCGAGCATGTGATCGACACGCATGTGGCCGGCTTCGCGGCCATGAACGAGCGCTCGGTGGCCCTCGACGCGCTCCTGCGCGACCTCGCCCGGCTGCGCCGGCGGGAGCCCGGCCTCGACGGTTTCATCACCGAGATCGAGGGCTACATCGACGCCCTGCATCGCGACCTCGGCCGGCTCGCGGCCTGATGCTCCGGCCCCTCTCGATCCTCGTGTGCGTCCTGGCCGGAAGCGTCGGCGCCAGCGCCCTTGACCTCGATCTGGCGAAGATCGCGCCGACCATGGAAGCCTGTCCCGGACGGCCGGGCTTCGTGCGGTTGCCGGGCGCGCAGAATTGCACCCGCCTCTCGGGCCGGGTGGCGGCGGGCCTCAATGCGCACACCGGTGCGGGCGGCACGGCAGCCGCGCCCGTGGTCGCCGGCCGCATCGCCGTCGACAACAGGGCGGAGACCGACCTCGGCGAGGTCCGCACCTATGTCCGCGTCGGCAACGGCCGGCGCTGAATCCTCAGAGCGAGCGCGAGACCACGAGCGGACCGCTGCGCGCGCCGCGACCATAGGGGGAGGGCGCTGCGCGTGCGCTCCCGTAGCCGGTGGGCGCCCGCGACTTGGCGATGTCGTCCGCGAGCGAGCGGATCAGCCCCTCGCAAACCGTCCGCGCCGTGGCGAGCACAGCTTGGTTTGCCTCGACGGCGGCGGTGAAGGACTTGTGCGCCTCGCGCAGGGTCGCGACGCCTTGCGGGTGGAGCCGCGCCATCGCCACGGCATTCGCCTTGGCCGCCTCCAGACCCCGCATGTAGGCGGCGGCGAGGTCCGTCTTCGGCTCGGCCGCCACGACGCCGTCCTTCAGCCGACCGGCGCGAATGTGGCCCGCCTCCTCGTCCAGCACGGCCTTCAGGGCATTCATGTTGGCGAGAACGCCCGCCACCAGCGCCTCGGCGCCGGCCCGGTCGGTGATCCGCACCAATTCAGGCGCCGACATTGGTCGCCCCCTGCATCTTCATCATCTCGCGGAACACCGAATCGGCGATGCCCACGCCGCCACTCTGCACGATCTTGTTGGCGTATTCCTTCGTGAGCATCGACCGGTAGACGCCGCCGCCCGTGCCGTTCTCGCCGAGCGGGCCGTCCGTGCCCTCGGACTGGGTCATGCGGTCGAGGCTGTTTTCGAGGAACATCTTCTCGAAGTCGGTGGCGGTCTTTTTGACCTTCGTGGCGCTGGCCGGGCTGACATTCGTCGAGGCGGTGCTCTCTGCGACGCTTCCGGCGATCGACTGGGCGACCCCGACGGCGGCGCTCGCCGCGATACTGGCTAGCTGGATCATTGGTCGTCTCCCCTCACATGAGTTCGATGTCGGCCTGAAGCGCGCCCGCCGACTTGATCGCCTGCAGGATCGAGATCAGGTCGCGCGGCCCCACCCCGAGGGCGTTCAGCCCGTCCACGAGGTCGCGCAGGCTCACGCCCTCCTTCACGAGGGCGAGCTTGTTGCCGTCGCCGGTATCGACCTTCACCCCTGTGCGCGGCACCACCACCGTCTGGCCGTTGGAGAGCGGCGCGGGCTGGCTCACCTGGGGCTGCTCGGTGATCGTGACCGTGAGGTTGCCCTGGGCGATGGCCACCGTGGACACGCGGACATCGCGGCCCATCACGATGATGCCGGAGCGCTCGTCCACCACCACGCGGGCGGCCTGATCCGGCTCGACCTTCAGCTGCTCCACCTCGGTGATGAGCCGCATCATGTTGCCGTGGTACTTCGCCGGGATCTGGATCGTGACCGTGGCCGGATCGGTGGGTTCGGCGGTGTCGGCGCCCATGAAGTCGTTGATCGCGGAGGCGATCCGCTTCGACGTGGTGAAATCCGGGTTCCGGAGCGACAGGCGCAGGTTGCGCGCGTCATTCAGCTTGAACGCGATCTCGCGCTCGATATTCGCGCCGTTGGAGATGCGCCCGTTTGTCGGCACGCCGCGGGTGATCTTGGCCGCGTCGCCTTCCGCCGAGAAGCCGGCGATGGCGATGGATCCTTGAGCCAGCGCGTAGACCTCGCCGTCGGCGCCGAGCAGCGGCGTCACGAGGAGCGTCCCGCCCTGCAGGGATTTCGCGTCGCCGAGCGAGGACACGGTCACGTCGATCCGCGTCCCCTGGGCGGAGAAGGGCGGGAGATTCGCCGTCACCATCACCGCCGCGAGGTTCTGCGTGCGCATCGTGGCGCCACGGGTGTTCACGCCGAGCCGTTCCAGCATCGCCTGGAGCGACTGCTTGGTGAACGGGATGTTGTTCAGGGTATCGCCCGTGCCGTTCAAGCCGACGACGATGCCGTAGCCGACGAGCTGGTTCTGGCGCACGCCCTCGATGGAGGCGAGGTCCTTGACCCGCGACATGGCGAGGGCCGGCGCCGCCAAGGCCACGAGCGCGAGAAACGCTGCGGCGAGGGCCGGGATCAGGCGGGTCGTCGGGAGACGGGAATGCATGCCGGGTTCGGTGAGGTGGCGGGGCCTGTCCGGGTAACGCCAGCGCCGTGCCAAACGCGCCGAGGGCGTAAGTGCCTGTTTCCGCGAAGTTTCCGCGCAGAGGCCGCTCGGCGGGGCAGGGCCGTTTCCTGCCGACCCGGCAGGTTCTGCCGCCCCGTTTACTGCCGCTTAACCCTACGGGCCGAGTGTCGGCGTATTCCCACTGGTCACGTCTGAGATCATGCGCGTCGATTCCCGCCAGCCGATCCGGACGACCGTCGGCGTCTCGGCCGGGCGTCGAGACGAGGCGCGGGGCTTCAGCCTCGATGCCACGCCGGACGCGCCGTCCCACACGTCTGGCCCCGCCGCGGCGGCGACGCTGGCCGGCCTCGACGCCGTCCTGCTGCTTCAAACTGAGACCGACACGCCGCACGAGCGCCGCCGCCGCACCGCCCGGAGGGGTCACGACCTGCTCGACGGGCTCGACCGCCTCAAGGCGTCGATCCTTGGCGGCCGAGTCGGCCCGGGCGAGTTGCGCGCGGTGGCCTCCCGTCTCGCCGAGCGCGCCGGTTCCTCCGGCGACCCCCGCCTCGATGGCCTGATGGCCGAGATCGAGCTGCGCGCGGCGGTGGAGCTTGCCAAGCTCGAGATGCGGCGCGGGGTATAAGACCGTTGCTCGTGAACTCTGCCGGATGTAAGGAATATTCCTTACATCTACGGAGACGAGCCAATGGGCACGCTTCTGAAGGAGCGCAGCCGGATCACAGCCAAGGGGCAGACGACCGTGCCGAAATCCGTTCGGCAGGCGCTCGGCGTCAGCTACGGCGGCGAGATCGGCTACGTCGTCGATGAGAACGGCGTCAGCCTCGTCAAGGTGGGCGGCGAGGAGAGCGATCCGGTGATCGAGAGCTTCCTTGCCTTTCTGGCCAAGGACATGGCCAACTCCCCCGGCGAGAGCATCCGGCCGTTTCCCCCATCCCTGGTGGAACGGCTCGTGGCGGCAACGGACGGTCTCGACGTCGACCCCGATGCGGAGATCGTCGGCTCGGTCGATCTCTGATCCATGAGTGCAGAGGAAGGCTGGACGATCCTCGCCCATCCGCTGCTCCTCGACCAACTCGAGCGGCTGACGGCGGCGGTGGAAAAGGCCCGCAGGACGGATCCGGTCGGCTACGGCGCCACAGCAAATGCCAAGCTGCTAACCGTTCTGCGTAAGCTCATCTTCGAGACGATCCCCGCCGATCCCACGCGCAGCGACTATCGCCAGGGCGATACTCTGGGTCGGGAGCACAAGCACTGGTTCCGGGCGAAGTTCGGCAACGGTCGCTTTCGCCTGTTCTTCCGCTACGACAGCCGGAGCAGGGTGATCATCTTCGCCTGGGTCAACGACGAGCAGACCCTGCGCACGCGGGGCGCCAAGACCGATGCCTACCGCGTCTTCAAGGGCATGCTCGACAAGGGCGACCCGCCCGACGATTGGGAGGCGCTTCGCAGCGCGGCTACCCGCTTTCCGTGAACGGCCGCGCTATCCCAACCGCCGCCGCAGGCCGCCCGCCGCCGGCTGTGGGGCGCCGGGTGCCGTCTCCACGCCGAGATCCGGCACCGCGATGATCGGCGCGCCGCGCAGGTCGCGGCGGGTGACGATGGCGCCGCGCTCTTCGAGGAAGGCGAGCATCCGCCGAGCCCGGCCGCCCGAACTGGTGCCGTAGGCGTCCGCCAGCGCCGCGTCGGTGGGGCAGGGCGCGCCCTCGATGGCGGCGCGGGCCACCACCAGGAACAGCCCTGCGAGGTCGTCCGGCAGGCCGGCAGCGATTTCTTGTGCCCTCTCCCAGCCCGAGCCGTCGCTCACCGCGCTCCCGCCCTCGGCCCGCGCCACGGCGAGGCGGCGCTTGAATTCGGGGAGCGATAGGGCCTCGCCCCGGATCCGGCGGATGCGGCAGCGGACGGTGAAATCCTGATACAGCGTCGCGGGCGTGCAGGTCCCCGCATCCGCGTCGCCGATCACCGAGTGAAGCACCTCGGCGATGATGGACTCGCGTTCGGCGGGGTCGAGGGCGTCCTCCTCCGGCTCCTCCGCCGGCGTCGGGGGACGATAGGCGGCGAGTTGCGACAGCACGTCCTGCACCGGGGCGGGCTTGGGCTGGCGGCGCACGGGGGGAGCCTCGCCGCGGGGCTCCGGCGTCAGGATCAGGGCGCGGGCATCCTCGATGTCGCTGGGCAGGGGAAGGAGGCCCGGCGCGGCGGCGCGGCTCACCGTCTCCGTCGCTCCCACGGCGATGGTCATGGGCCGGCGCGACAGGGCGGGGCCGAGCCCCACGAACTGCCCGCGCGGCAGATCGCGGAACGTCTCGGCCTGTCGGCGCTCCATGCCGAGCAGATCGGCGGCGCGCGCCATGTCGATGTCGAGGAAGGTGCGGCCCATCAGGAAGTTCGAGGCTTCCGCCGCGACGTTCTTGGCGAGCTTGGCGAGGCGCTGGGTGGCGATCACCCCCGCGAGGCCGCGCTTGCGGCCCCGGCACATCAAGTTCGTCATGGCGCCCAGGGACAGGCGGCGCGCCTCGTCCGAGACCTCGCCCGCCGCCGCCGGGGCGAAGAGCTGCGCCTCGTCCACCGCCACCAGCACCGGATACCAATGCTCGCGGTCGGCATCGAACAACCCGCCGAGGAAGGCGGCGGCGGCGCGCATCTGGCCGTCCGCGTCGAGGTTGTCGAGGGTCAACACCACCGAGACCCGGTGCACGCGCACCCGCACCGCCACCCGCTGGAGCGCGGCGTCGTCGCCATCTGCCTCCACCACCACATGGCCGTAGCGCTCCGCGAGGCTCGCGAAGTCGCCCTCCGGGTCGATCACCGCCTGCTGGACGTACCCGGCGCTCTGTTCGAGCAGCCGGCGCAGCAGGTGCGACTTGCCGGAGCCGGAATTCCCCTGCACCAGCAGCCGCGTGGCGAGCAGTTCGGTCAGGTCGAGGAGAGCCGGGCGGTCGCCCGTCAGTCCGAGATCGATGTCGCAGCGCATCCCACCCCTCTATCACGCCTTGTGCCCGAGAGGCGGGTCGGCCATGCGCCTGTCCACGGCTTCGCGCCTGGACCGGCGGCGCCGGGCCAGCTAATCGCCTCGCCCACTCCTCACGAACCGACCGGATTTCCCCGATGGCGGCCTGCGGCCTCGACTTCGGCACGTCGAACACGACCCTCGGCCACCGCGCGCAAGGCGGCCCGGTGCTGCTGCCCCTCGAAGGCACGCACCTCACGGTGCCGAGCGCCATCTTCTTCGAACCGCGCCGGGAGCCGCTGATCGGCCGCGCGGCCACGGCCGCCTATGTCGCGGGCAAGCCCGGCCGGCTGATGCGCGGGCTGAAGTCGGTTCTCGGCACACCGCTGATCGAGGAGGCGACACCGGTCGGCCGCGAGCGCCTGCGCCTGCGCGACGTCATCGCCCGCTACATCGCCATCGTGAAGGCCCGCGCCGAGGAGCAGGCCGGCACCACCTTCGACGCGGTGGTCCACGGCCGCCCGGTCCATTTCGTGGACGGCGACGCGGAGGGCGACCGCCGCGCCGAGAACACCCTGCGCGAGATCGCCCGCGAGGTCGGCTTCCGCGACGTCGCTTTCCAATACGAGCCCATCGCCGCCGCCCTCGATTACGAGCGGCAAGTGGAGCGCGAGGAGATCGCTCTGATCGCCGATATCGGCGGCGGTACCTCGGACTTTTCCATCGTGCGCCTCTCGCCGGAGCGGCGGCGGAAGGCAGACCGGGCGGCGGATATCCTCGCCAATGACGGTGTTCGCATCGGCGGCACCGATTTCGACCGGCAGCTCAGCCTCGCCACGGTGATGCCGCTGCTGGGCTTCGGCAGCGCGATGAAGCGCGGCGATCTCGCCGTGCCCGGCGCCTATTATCACGACCTCGCCACCTGGTCTGCGATCAACCGCCTCTACGACGGGCGCACCCTGCGCGAGATCGACGACGTGCTGCGCGATTGCGCCCGGCCGGATCTCGTCGGACGCCTGCGCACAGCCGTCGAGGAGGAACGCGGCCACGCTCTCGCGGGGACAGTGGAGGCGGCCAAGATCGCCGCGTCCGAGACCGGCGCGGCGTCCATCGACCTCGGCCCCATCGAGCGCGGCCTTTCGGCGTCCCTCGACCGGAGCGGCCTCGCCGCCCAGACCGGGGGGCTCGCCCGTGCCGTCGCCGCGCGGATCGGCACCTGCCTGCGTCAGGCGAATTTGCCTGCCGAACGGATCGATGCCCTGTTCCTGACGGGCGGCTCGACCGGGCTTCCGCATCTGCGCGCCGCTTTGGCCGGTTGTTTGCCCGAAGCGCGGATCGTCGCCGGCGATACGTTCGGCTCGGTGGGCCTCGGCCTCACGATCGCAGCCGAAACCTATGCCGGCCGTGCGCGCGCCGAGGCATGATCCGTATTGCGGACAATTCAATCGCCAGCGTCGAATCAAGTCTCGACATTCGGTTGGGAGAGTATCGAGGTTGATGAAACCTTGGCGCGGTGGAAACTGAAATCGCCGGAAAACTTGAAATCTTCGGCGAGTCATAGATTGCATTAGTCCTTGATCAACGATTTGTGATTAGGATTTCCTCAGTCCAAAAGGGGCGAGGGCCATGCGGAAGATCTTGTCGACGTTTGCCAACGATGAGGGCGGTGCCACCGCCATCGAATATGGAATGATCGCGGCGCTTATCGCGGCCGTCATCATCGGAACCCTACAGGTCGTCGGTACCAGCCTGAACGCCAAGTTCGGCTCGATCTCGGCCCAGTTGAACTGACGTGACCGGATGGGGCGCGGTCGCGTGTTGACGCGGCCGCCCCGATTTCCGAAAAGGCGCGCCCCTTCGGGAGCTAGGCGGCCCGGCCGCGCCGCTGGATGCTATTCAACTCGTACGTCTTCCTGCTCGCCTTCCTCCCGGCCGCCCTCGTGCTGCACGGGTTGGTCGTGCGGGCCGCGCCGCGCTGGCGCCTGCCGCTCCTCGTCCTGCTGTCGTTCGTGTTCTACGGCTGGTGGGACGTGCGCTTCGTGCCGCTGCTCGCCGGCTCGATCCTCGTCAATTGGCTGATCGCCCGCGCCTTCCTGCGCAGCTCTCCGCGCTGGCTGATCCCGGCGGCGATTGCGGGCAACCTCGCCCTGCTCGGCCTGTTCAAATACGCCGATTTCCTCGCCGACCTCGCCGATCGGCTGCCGGGGATCGACGCGCCGAAGCTCGGATGGGCGCTGCCGCTCGGCATTTCGTTCTTCACCTTCCACCACATCATGTACCTCGCCGACCTGCGGGCGGGCCGGGCGCCGCCGATCGGGCTGGTGAAGTACGCGCTCTACATCGCGTTCTTCCCGCAGGTTCTGGCCGGGCCGCTGGTCCGCTGGTCGGAGATTCTCCACCAGTTCGAAGAGCGGCCTTATGCGCGACCCGACGCGGCGGAGCGCTTCGGCCGGGGCATGATCCTTCTCGGCGTGGGGCTCGCCAAAAAGGTGTTCCTGGGTGATCCGCTGGCCGCCTATGTCAACCCGGTGTTCCAGGCGGCGGCGCAGGGCAAGGCGGTCGCCTTTGCAGAGGCGTGGCAGGCGGCTCTCGGGTTCACTTTCCAGATATATTTCGACTTTTCCGGCTATACCGACATGGCGCTCGGCATCGCGCTGATGTTCGGCCTCGTCCTGCCGCAGAATTTCGACGCGCCGTACCGCGCCGCCTCGCTCCAGGATTTCTGGCGGCGCTGGCACATGACCCTGTCGCGCTTTCTGCGCGATTACCTGTACATCCCCCTGGGCGGGAACCGGCACGGGTTGCCCCGGCAGGTCGGCGCGCTGTTCGCCACCATGGCGCTGGGCGGGTTGTGGCATGGGGCGGGGCTCACCTTCCTCGCCTGGGGGGCCCTGCACGGCGCCGGCCTCGTGGCCGGGTTCCTGGCACGCCGGGCCGGCTTGCGGATCCCCACGCCCCTCGGCTGGCTGATGACCGGCCTGTTCGTCACCCTGACTTGGGTACTGTTCCGCGCGACATCCTTCGAGGCGGCGCTTGCCGTCTACAAGGGCCTCGCCGGGTTCACGCCCGGCGCCTCGGAGTTCAAGTGGCGGGCCATCGCCGTGGCGGCCGTCGTCGCGACCCTCGGACCCACGGCCTGGAACGCGGTCCACCGCCTACCGCCCCGGCGCAGCCTGGCCTTGCTGGTCGCCGTGTTGTTCGTGGTCGCGCTGCTCAAGATTGGCGACGATGCCAACTATGAGTTCATCTACTTTCAATTCTGACGGCATCGCGCCGGCCTAAAAAAATTTGGCGACGAGATCGTCAGTCCTATCATTCATTTGCGGGTCGATGACGCGAATTGAGGCTTGCGACCGTGGCAACCAAGCCGCAGGGACGAACGCAGTGCGGCCGAGGCCGGATGGAACGGTCGCGCCGCGTTGTGGTGGCACCGAGCCTCGACTATACGGCACTCGAATTATCGCCGCATACCGGCCACCCTGTTCGAAAGAGGGCGACGCATGGCGAAGGTGACTCTGGAGGACGGCTACGTCCCGTCCGACGCCGAGCCCTTCATGAATGAAAGGCAGCGCGAATATTTCCGCCGCAAGCTGCTGAATTGGAAAAGCGAGATCCTGCGCGAAGCCCAGGACACGCTGACCGCGTTGCAGAGCGAGAACGAGAACCATCCCGATCTCGCCGACCGCGCCTCGTCCGAGACCGACCGCTCCATCGAGCTGCGCGCCCGCGACCGGCAGCGCAAGCTGACCGGCAAGATCGACGCCGCCCTGGCGCGGCTCGAGGACGGCTCCTACGGCTATTGCGAGGAGACCGGCGAGCCGATCTCCCTCAAGCGCCTCGACGCGCGGCCCATCGCGACCCTGTCCCTGGAAGCGCAGGAGCGCCACGAGCGCCGCGAGCGCGTCTATCGGGACGATTGAACGGCACTCCGGCGACCCTATCCTCGCCGGGCGCGATGGCGCGCCCTTCGGAGCTTCCATGCGAACCCTGCTTGCCGTCGCGCTTGTCCTCGCCCTGGGCGCCTGCGGGGAGTCGAAGCCCGGCCCCGCTGGTCCGCCCGGCCCGAAGGGGGACCAGGGTCCACCGGGTCCCCAGGGTCCCGCCGGCCTCAACGGCGCCACCGGGGCGAGCGGTCCCGCCGGCCCGCAGGGCGCCAAGGGCGAGCAGGGGCCGCCCGGTCCTTCGGCCAGCAGCCAGATCCGCCTCGACGTCGCCTGCCGCAAGGACGAGGAGTTGATCGGCGCCTATTGCCGCGGCATGTCGGTGCTGCCTTCGGTGAGCCTCACCGACGGAGTCGCCACGGTGGCCTGCATCGACCTCGCCTCCAAGCCCGCCAAGGACGCCACGCCCGTGGCCGTGTGCATGAGGAAGCCGTGAGACTCGCCCCGATCCTCATCGCCACGCTGCTCGCCGCCGCGCCCGCCCTCGCCGAGCCGTTCGTGCCGAGCGACAAGCGGGCCGTCGACCTCGTGAAGGCGCATATCACCGATGGCTACGTCACGGTGGGGCGGACCATCGCCCATGCGGAGCGGATCAGCCGGGGGGCTTTCGCGCTCACTGGCTACCAGGTCGAGCAGCGGCCGAACGAGCCGTTCACGCATGTCCGCATCTGCTATCGCCTCGGCCTCGACGCGCCCGCCTGCCCGGTCGAGTATCTGGTCGGTACGAATCCGCCGCATGTCGAGCCGTCCGACCGCTACGACGGGATCGGCCGCGACCTCGAACATGGGCCCCGCGCTTTCCTGAGGGCGCTAGCCCGCGAGGCGGCACTCCAGCGCCAGCCTGAGATGCTGCGCCAGATCCAGGCGGCCCTCGACCCGTTCAATCCCTACGATTGGCGCTAGCGCCGTCGTCGAACGGGCTGGTTCGACCGGCCTTCCTTCTTCCGTCCTCATCCTGAGAGTCTTGCCGGAAAGGTCGCGTCCGCCTCCGTCATTGCGAGGAACGAAGCAATCCAGGGACGCGCCACGGTCGGAAGCGACTCGCCCGCCCCTGGATTGCTTCGCTCACGCTCGCAAAGACGGCGAGGTGTAAGGCGCCGTCGCGACTTTCTCTGTCGGGCTTTCAGCATGAGGCGGAGGTTCGGGGCCGCCACAAGGTGAACGGCCGCCGCTTTAGAACAGGCGGGGAAAGCCCATCAGCCGCTGCGGCGCGAAGGGCGCGATCGGCACGGACGGGGTCCGGCCGGTCGCCAGATCGGCGACGATCTCGCCGGTGATGGGCCCGGTCGAAAGCCCGATATGGCCGTGGCCGAAGGCGAAGATCAGCCCCCTGTGGCGAGGGGCGAGCCCGATCACCGGCATTCCGTCCGGTGTCGCGGGGCGGGAGCCGAGCCAGGGCTCGTTGTCGATGGGGCCGCCGAGACGAAGGGTCTCCGCCGCCTCGCGGCTCGCCGCTTCGATCTGCGAATGGTCGGGCTTTGCATGGCGCGCATTCAGCTCGACGCCCGAGAGCACGCGCACCCGGTCCGGCCCCATCGGCGCGATGATCGAGGCCGCGCCGGTATCGAGGACGGGGCAGGTGAGGGGTGGGCTGTCCGGGTGCAGCGCGTAGTGCCGGTGATAGCCGCGCTCCGCCGCCACGGCGAAGCGATAGCCGAGGCTCTTCGCCAACGCGCCGGAGGCCGCGCCCGCCGCGAGGACGACCTGCTTCGCGCGGAGCGTCCCGCCCTCGTGCGTCAGGCTCCAGCCTTCGCCCTCGGGAGCGAGGCGGATGACGCTGCCATGGACACGCCGGCCGCCGCTCGCAGCGAAAAGGGCCTCGCAGGCCTCGATGAGGCGTCCGGGCTCGCGCACCGAACCGGTTTCGGTGAGCAGCATCCCCTTGGCGTAGTGGCGCACCAGGGCGGGCTCGCGCTCCCGCAGCGCGTCACCGTCGAGGATCTCGAAGGCGACCCCGTGGCTCTGGAGGATGTCACGCTCGAGCGCCGCTCCGGCGAAGGCATCGTCCGTGCGATAGGCCTTGATCCAGCCGGTGCGGGCGAGGCGATCCGTGGTGCCGGCCCTGGCCGCCAGGCGCTCGTGGGCGGCATAGGCGGCGCTCGTCAGCGGAAGGAGCGAGGCGGCGGCCTCGCGCCAGCGCGACTCCCGCGCGCTCGCCAGGAAATGCGTCAGGTAGGGCAGGATGCGCGGAAGATGCGCGTAGTCGAGCCGCAAGGCCTTGTCGGCATTGCGCAGATAGGCCGGCAGCTTGCCCCACAGGGCAGGGCTCGCCATCGGCAGGATCGAGCCCCGACTCACCACGCCGGCATTGCCGAAGGAGGTCCGCGCCCGCGCCTCGCCGGGATCGCACAGGGCGACGTCGAGCCCGCGCTCGCGCAGGGCAAGGGCGGAGGCGAGGCCGACCATACCCCCGCCGATCACCGCAATGTCCGCACTCTGGTCCATTCCGCCACCGCTGTCGGCTCGCCCGAAGGGCGCCTTGTGGCGGATTCGCACGAGCCCGAACAGGTGCGCCGGAGGAATGGCTACGCTGTCGCGGTCCATCGCATGCCGCCTTTCGTCGGTCTGCAGCGCGATCCGGGGTGGGAGTTTCGCGGCGGTTTGCTAAGGAGCGAGCATGACCCTCGTCCGCTTCGCCCCATCCCCGACCGGCTATCTCCATATCGGCAACGCCCGGCCGGCGCTGCTCAACGCGCTGTTCGCCCGGCGCCATGGCGGGACATTCCTGCTGCGCCTCGACGACACCGATCTCGCCCGTTCCACTGAAGCCTTCGCGCAGGCGGCGCGCGAGGATCTGGAATGGCTCGGCATCGTGCCGGATCTCTTCGCCCGCCAGAGCGACCGCAAGGCCGAGCACGACGCCGCCGCCGAGCGGCTGAAGGCGGCGGGACGCCTTTACCCCTGCTACGAGACACCGGAAGAGCTCGACCGCCGCCGTAAGCGCCAGCTCGGGCGCGGGCAGCCGCCGATCTACGACCGCGCCGCCCTCAAGCTCACGCCCGAGGAGCGCGCCGCCTTCGAGGCCGAGGGCCGCCGCCCGCATTGGCGCTTCCTGCTCGAGGCCCGCACGGTCTCCTGGGACGATCTCGTGCGCGGGCCGGCGCATATCGATTGCGCCTCGCTCTCGGACCCGGTGCTGATCCGCGAGGACGGCACCTACCTCTACACGCTGCCCTCCGTGGTGGACGACATCGATTTCGGCATCACCCACGTGATCCGGGGCGAGGACCACGTCACCAATACCGGCGTGCAGGTGCAGATCTTCGAAGCCCTGGGCGCCCCCGTGCCGGTCTTCGGCCACCACAATCTCCTGACCACGGCGGACGGCGAGGGTCTGTCGAAGCGCCTCGGGCATCTCTCCCTGCGCGGCCTGCGCGAGGCCGGCTACGAGCCCGCCGCCGTGCGCTCCCTCGCCGTGCTCACCGGCTCGGCCGAATCGGTGCGGGCGGTGCAGGGCTTCGACGAACTCGCCGGGCTCATCGACCTCTCGGAGATTTCCCGCGCACCGGCGAAGTTCGACGAAGGCGATCTCGACGGCCTGAACGCCCGCCTCGTGCACGCCATGCCCTACGCCGAGGCCGCCGCGCGCCTGCGCGCCATGGGCGTCCCGGACGCGCAGGGCGAGGCTTTCTGGCTCGCGGTGCGGGCCAATCTCGGCAAGGTCGGCGAGGCGGCCGAATGGTGGCGCGTGATCGAAGGCCCCATCGCGCCGCATGTCGAGGACGCCGCGCTGGTCGCCGCCGCCCGCGAAACCCTGCCGGAAGGCCCTTTCGACGGCGAGACGTGGAAGGTCTGGACCAACGCCGTGAAGGCGCGCACGGGCGCGAAGGGACGGGCGCTGTTCATGCCGCTGCGCCTCGCGCTGACGGGGCTCGACCATGGGCCGGACCTCGCCGGCCTTCTGCCGCTCATCGGCCGGGAGCGGGCGCTGGAACGGCTGTCGGCTTAGGGAAAGCTCGCCTTAACCATCCGGGCGCGAGATTCGGGCATCCGGAATGGAGCGATTCAGGCATGACCGAACTGACGCACGAGAACGCGCACGCCGTCGACCGGCTGACCCTGCACCTGTTGCAGGATGCCTATTTCGATGTGGTCGCCGTCCTGCGCGGTGCCCAGCCTAAGGCGGCCGCCGCCATCCTCGCGGTGATGGAACAGCGTGTAACCAACACGCTCACCCGCATCGAGCGGGACGATGAGAATGCCGTCGTCGCGACCGCCGTGGGCGCGCGGCTCGACGCCATCATGAAGCAGGCGCACGGCCCGGTAACGACGGCGCAAGCCGCCTGAACGCCGTTAAACCACATCCACGAGGCGCATCGCCAGGATCTTGTCGATGCGCCGCCCGTCGAGATCGACCACCTCCAGGCGCCAGCCCGAGACCTCGCAGGTCTCGCCCGTCTCGGGCAACCGGTTGAGCGTCGCGATCACGAGGCCGGCGGCCGTTTCGTAATCGCGTCCCGGCGGCAGGGTGAGGCCGAGATGGTCCGCCATCTCGTCGGCCGGCATCGAGCCGGCGATCAGCCACGATCCATCCTGCCGCCGCACGGCGTCCGGCTCGGGATTCTCCGAATGGAAGGCGCCCGCGATGGCGTCCAGGATGTCGGCGGGCGTCACCAGGCCATCGAAATGGCCGTACTCGTCATGGATCAGCGCCATGGGCGTCGGCGCCTTGCGCAGGGCGTCGAGGGCATCGAGCGCGTCTACCGTATCGGGTAGGACCAGCGCGTGGCGGGTCTGGGCGCGGATGCGGACGCGTAGATCCGGCCCGTCGGTTTCGAGCAGCGCCGGGATCAGGTCGCGCACCTGCACGACGCCAATCATCGCGTCGGGGTCCGCTTCCGTGACGGGCAGCCGCGCGTGCGGGCTGGCGCAGAGCAGGGCGCGGATCGCCGCTTCGTCGCGGGACAGGTCGAGCCAGACCACGTCGGTGCGCGGCGTCATCACCCCACGCACCGCCCGGTCGCCGAGGCGCAGCACGCCCGAGATCATCGCCCGCTCGTCGCCCTCGATCACGCCCGCAGTCTCGGCTTCGGCCACGAGGCTGCGGATCTCCTCTTCGGTCACGGCGCTCGCGCTGTCGGTCTTCTGGCCGATCAGCCGGAAGACGGCGCGGGTGGAGGCATCGAGCAGCCACACGGCCGGGCCGGCGAGGCGCGCGACGACCCGCATCCCCGGCGCGACCGCGCAGGCGATGACCTCCGGGTTGCGCAGGGCGAGGTGCTTGGGCACCAATTCCCCCACGATCACCGACAGGTAGGTGATCGCGCCGATGACGAGAGTGTAGCCGAGCGTGTCGGCCCAGCCCCGCGACAGCCCGGCCTCGATGAGCGTGAGGGCGAGCTTGTCGCCGAGCGCCGCGCCCGACACCACACCCGACAGGATGCCGATCAGCGTGATGCCGATCTGGACCGTCGAGAGGATCCGGCCCGGTTCCTCGGCCAGGGCGAGCGCGACGGCGGCGCCCGACCGGTTCGCCGACGCCATCGTGCGCAGGCGGCTCTTGCGCGCCGAGACGATGGCCAATTCGGACAGGGCGAAGACGCCGTTCAGCGCGATCAGCAGGGCGACGACGGCGAGTTCGAGCAACTTCGGTGTCGTCGCGCCCGCAAGGCGTCCTCTGATGGTCGTGGACACACCAGATGGGATGGGGCGGGCGGCCGGTCAACGCCGGCCACCCGGGAGGCCTCAGCAGCCGCAGCCGTAACCGTAGCCATAGGACGGCGCGTAGCCGTAGCCATAGGCCGGGGCGTAGCGATAGCCGTAACCGTAGCCACCGTACCCAGCCGGGTAGCTGTAGCCCGAATATCCGCCGTAGCCGCCGTATCCGCCATAATAGCCGCCGGTCGCCGCACCCGCCGCGAGCCCGAGGCCCAGGCCGATCCCGGCGCCCGCGAGGCCGTAGCCGGGGCCGCGGCCGTAGCCGTAGCGGTGCCCGTAGCCATAGCCGTAGCCGCGATAGCCGCCGAATCCACGGTGGTAGCCGCCGTGATAGCCCCCGAAACCGCCATGGTAGCCGTAGCCGCGATAGCCCCGCGCCTCGGCCGCCGGAGCGGCGACCAGAGCCGCGCACAGGGCGGTGCCGGCCAGCATCATAAGCTTCATATCAATCGCTCCCGATCGGATGATCAACATCCGTGCGGAGAACAGCGGCGCTTTAACGCTTCAGCAAGCATTCGCGTGAGGGCTCGGTAGTCGCGCCCATGGGAAGACCGGCGCCGTGGGCCGGTCGGTGACAGCGACGCCAGCCCTTGCTATGCGGCAGGAGCCTCCGGCCCCCGCCGACCGATCGCCCATCGCGTGTCCCGCGAATCGGCCCCGTCGCGGCGTATACGAGCCGGATCGAAGCTCTGAGACGATCCGAATGAACATTTTCGCCCAGTTCGAGGCGCGTGTGCGCGAGGCCCTTGAGGCGCTGACCCGGAACGGGACGCTGCCGGAGGGGCTCGATTTCGGCCGCGTGGTCGTCGAGCCGCCGCGCGATCCCTCGCACGGCGACCTCGCCACCAACGCCGCCCTCGTGCTGGCGAAGGAGGCCAAGACCAACCCCAAGGTCCTGGGCGAGGCCCTCGCGCAGGAATTGCGTGCCGATCCCCGCGTTGCCGAGGTGTCGCTGGCCGGGCCGGGCTTCATCAACCTGCGGCTCCAGCCGGAGGTGTTCCACGACGTGGTGCGCGCCGTGCTCGCCGATCCTGCCGGCTTCGGCCGGGTGCGCCTGCCGGGCGGGCCGGTCAACGTCGAGTACGTCTCCGCGAACCCGACCGGGCCGATGCATGTCGGGCATGGACGGGGGGCGGTGTTCGGCGATGCCCTGGCGAGCCTCCTCGTCGCCGCCGGGCGGCAGGTAACGCGCGAGTACTACATCAACGACGCGGGCGCGCAGGTCGATGTGCTGGCCCGCTCGGCCTATGAGCGCTACCGCGAGGCCCTGGGCGAGCCCTTCGCCATCGGAGAGGGGCTGTATCCCGGCGATTACCTGAAGCCGGTCGGCGAAGCCCTGGCGCAGGCCCATGGCCGGACGCTCCTCGACCGCCCGGAGGCCGAATGGCTCCCGGCCGTGCGCGAGACATCGATCGCCATGATGATGGACATGATCCGGCAGGATCTCGCCGCGATCGGCATCGCGCACGACGTGTTCTTCTCGGAGAGTAAGCTCCACGAGAGCGGCGCGGTCGGCGCGCTCCTGAACGACCTGCGCGGGCGCGGCCTCGTCTACGAGGGCCGGCTTCCGCCGCCCAAGGGCCAGCTGCCCGAGGATTGGGAGGACCGCGAGCAGACGCTGTTCCGCACCAAGGATTTCGGTGACGACACCGACCGTCCGCTGCTGAAATCGGACGGCAGCTTCACCTATTTCGCCGCCGACATCGCCTACCACCGCGAGAAAGTGCTGCGCGGCGCCGAGGAAATCATCGACGTGCTCGGCGCCGACCATGGCGGCTACGTCAAGCGCATGCAGGCGGCGGTGAAGGCCGTCAGCGACGGCAAAGCCACGCTCGACGTGAAGCTGTGCCAGCTGGTGCGGCTCCTGCGCGCGGGCGAGCCGGTGAAGATGAGCAAGCGGGCCGGCGAGTTCGTGACGCTGCGCGACGTGATCGACGAAGTCGGCCGCGATGCGATCCGCTTCATGATGCTCTTCCGGAAGAACGACGCGACCCTCGATTTCGACCTCGCCAAGGTGGTCGAGCAATCGAAGGACAACCCGGTCTTCTACGTGCAATATGCCCATGCCCGCGTCCGCTCGGTGCAGCGGCAGGCCCGTGAGGCCTTCACCGGCGCCGACCTGTCGCCCCAGGCGCTTCTGGCGGAGGGCGACCTGGCGCCGCTGACCGATTCGGGCGAGGCGGAGATGATGCGGCTGATCGCCCAGTACCCGAGGGTGATCGAATCGGCTGCGATGGCACACGAACCCCATAGGATCGCGTTTCACTTGTACGAGATCGCAGCTTCGCTGCATGGTTTCTGGAACAAGGGCAAAGACTTGCCGCAATTACGGTTTGTTAATGCAACCGATCGAAAGTCCACATGGGCGAGGTTGGCGCTCGTCGAGGCCGTTCGATCGGTGTTGGCCGACGGTCTCAGCCTCCTCGGGGTGAGTGCGCCGGACGAGATGCGCTAGCCCAAATCGTACCGGCGAGGCACCGGTCTGCCACTGGTTGAGGATGCTGCCATGACGAACGCGTCGCGCGCTCAGATCGATCTGGAAGCACTTGCGCGCGACCTGCGTCACGAAGACGGTGCGGGACGCGCGGCGGCGAAGGTCGATCCGCTGGCGGAACTCGCCAAAATCGTGGGGCAGGACGATCCGTTCCGCGCGCTCCTCGCCGCCCGCAACACCACCCGTCCGGCCCCGGAAGACGAGGTGTCGCACGGCCGGGCCGATGCCGCGGAACAGGCCTGGCAGCTGCGGACGGATACCCACTTCCCGCACGACGAGGCGCCGCGCCAGACCCCGGCCGACGCCTTCGACCAGTATCTCGCCTCCGTCGAGCGCGACATGCACGCCTATCCCGACGAGCAGCCGGCCGATGGCGAGGCTTTGCCCGAGCCGGACGAGGCCTATGACGACGCCCGTTCCCTGCGCCGGGCCGAGCCCCGTCGCCGCTTCGCGTCGGTGGGCGCCGGCTTGGCCGTCGTCGCCATCGCGGTCACGGGCGCGCTGACCTACAAGGGCTTCCACGGAACGGGGAGCGGTGCCGTCCCGCTAGTCCAGGCCGACACGGCGCCGCTGAAGGTCGCGCCGAAGGTCGCCGACGGCGTCGAGATTCCCGATCAGAACCGCCAGATCTACGACCGCAACGCGACCTCGAAGGACAGCAACGGCCAGGTGAAGGTCGTGAACCGCGAGGAGCAGCCCCTCGACGTCAGCGAGGCGGCGCGCGCGGCCGGCGGTACCTCGTCGGCTCAGGGCACGACGCCGGGGAACGGCCCGTTCGAGGCCTTCGGCGAACCGCGCCGCGTGCGCACCGTCTCCGTGAAGCCCGAAGCCCCGGCGGCGCCCCAGCCGCAGGCCGAGCCTGCCGCCGCGCCGCCCGTCCCGGTGCCGACCATGGTGCTGCCGGGCAGCGACACCGCGTCGGCGCCTCAGGCGCCGCCCGCGCCGATCGCCGCCAAGCCGGTCAAGCCCGCCGCCCGTCAGGTCGAGGCGACCTCCGCCGCGGCGAGCATGCCGGAGCTGCCGTCCGCCGTCGCGCCGAAGCCCGTCGCGGCGCCGAAGAAGGCGCCCCAGCGGGTCGCTTCGGTCTCGTCGGACCCGATGCCGGCCGCCAGCCCCGAGACGACCCAGGCCACGTCGGCCATCGACACGACGTCGCCGGTGAGCGGCTTCTCCGTCCAGCTCGGTGTCCGCAGTTCGGCGAGCGATGCCCACGCCGCCTTCCGGCAGATGCAATCGAAGTACAGCCAGCTCTCCGGCAAGCCGGAACTGATCCGTCAGGCCGAGGTGAATGGGAAGACCATCTTCCGCGTTCGCGTCGGGCCGCTGTCGAAGGACGAGGCGTCGAGCCTGTGTTCCTCGCTCCAGGGCGGCGGCGGCCAGTGCTTCGTGGCCAAGAACTGACCTCGACCGTTTAGGCTCGGAAAGGGCGGGCGCGCGGCGCCCGCCGACCGGATCGAGTCCCCCCGGCAACACCTCCCCCTACAAGCGCTGGGCCGGCCCTCCTGGCCGGGTTCCCGCCTTGCGCGGTGCCGACGCCTGCCCGATTCTTTCCATCCCGATTCGTACTCCCGGCCCTTCTGCCCCGGAACGCCCCGACATGACCTCCCGCGCCCTGATTCTCGGCTGCGCCGGCAAGACGCTCCTCCCCGAGGAGGCGGCCTTCTTCCGGGATGCGCGGCCCTGGGGCTTCATCCTGTTCAAGCGCAACATCGGCACGCCCGACGAGGTCCGCGCGCTCACCGCCGCCCTGCGCGATTGCGTCGGCCGGGCCGAGTCGCCGATCCTCATCGATCAGGAGGGCGGCCGGGTGCAGCGCATGGGGCCGCCGCACTGGCCGAAATATCCGGCGGGCGGCAGCTACGGCCGCCTGAACGGCTCGGCCGAGACCATCGCCCGGCTCGGTGCCCGGCTCATCGCGCACGATCTCGCGGAGGTCGGCATCAACGTCGATTGCGCACCGGTCCTCGACGTGCCCTCGCCGGGTGCGCACGACATCATCGGCGACCGGGCCTATGGCGACAGCCCTGAGGCGGTGGTGGCCATCGGCCGCGCCGTCGCGGAAGGGCTGATGGCCGGCGGCGTCCTGCCCGTGGTGAAGCACATGCCCGGCCACGGCCGCGCCGCCTGCGACAGCCACAAGGGCCTGCCGGTGGTCGACGCCGCCCTGGCCGACCTGCGCGGCCGGGACTTCGTGCCCTTTCGCGCGCTGGCCGACTTGCCCATGGCCATGAGCGCGCACGTGGTGTTCACGGCGCTCGACCCGGATCGCCCCGCGACACAATCGCCCGTGGTGATCCGCGACATCATCCGCGGCGAGATCGGCTTCGACGGCCTGCTGATGACCGACGACCTGTCGATGCACGCCTTGACCGGGCCGTTCCGCGCCCGCGCCGAGGCCGCTTTCGCGGCGGGGATCGACATCGCCCTCCACTGCAACGGCGAGGCGGAGGAGATGCGCGCCGTCTGCGAGGGCACGCCGCTTTTGACGGGCGATGCCGCCCGCCGGGCCGAGGCGGCGCTGGCGCGGCTCGGGAGCCTTCAGGACGGGCTCGACCTGCCGGAGGCGCGGGCGCGTTTCGCGGCGGCGTTCGCCGAGGCCGCCTGACGCCGGGGCCACGACCCTCCACCGTCGTCACCACCGCACCGTCCGCTTGCGCTTGTGTTCCGGGGGCGCGCTCCCTAGGTTCGCGGGAAATTCCTCAAGTGGATGGGGTGCTCCGGTCGCGTGGCCTTAGGGCCAGGGCGGAGCACAGGAGGTCGTCATGGGTAGCATGAGCATCTGGCACTGGGTCATCGTCGCGGTCATCGTGATGATGCTCTTCGGACGCGGCAAGGTGTCCGATCTGATGGGTGACGTCGCCAAGGGCATCAAGGCGTTCAAGAAGGGCATGGCCGAGGACGAGACGCCCCCGCCGGCCCAGCCTGCCGCCCCGCCGCCGCCGCAGCCGGTGCGCACCATCCCCCACACCGCCGAGACCAGCCCCGGCACCGCCGTTCCGGCGAGCCACCTGCCCGGCGGTGAGAGCAAGACGATCTGAAGATCAACCGGGAGCCGTTGGGGCGCGCGTGCCCGCTCGCAGAGAGGCGTGAGGGGAGCGACACCCCCACGGCCGCAGGACCGTCGACGACATGCTGGACATGAGCTGGGGCGAGGTGATGCTGATCGGCGGCGTCGCCCTCATCGTCATCGGACCGAAGGACTTGCCGAAGGCGCTGCGCACCGTCGGTCAGGTCACGACCAAGCTGCGCCGCATGGCCGGCGAGTTCCAGATGCAGTTCAACGAGGCGATCCGCGAAGCGGAGCTCGATGAAGTGCGCAAGGAGGTCGACGGCATCCGCGACACGATGCGCGGCGGCTCGCTGTTCAACCCGGTTCAGACGATCCGCGATGAGTTGCGCGGCGCCGTCGAGGGCCGCGCCACCAAGACCGAGGCGCCGGCTGCGCTTCCCGTCCCGGCGGCCGAGACCTATGGCCCGCCGAAGCCGGAGCCGGTGATCGAGCCACCACCACCCCCGCCCGCGCCGAAGCCGCGCAGCCTTGCCGACGCGACGGCGAAGCTGAAGGCCGAGCGGCAGGTCGCGCAGGGCGAGACTCTGCCGGTGCCCGGTTCGGTGGACGATCCCTACGGAACGCCCGAGCCCACGCCCCTGCGCAGCGAGACGGCGGCACAATGATGACCGAGGCCGACGAGGCCGAGATCGAGGCGTCGCGGGCGCCGCTTCTCGAACACCTGATCGAACTGCGCTCGCGGCTGATCAAGTCGTTGATCGCGTTCGTGCTGATGTTCTTCGCGTGCTTCTTCTTCTCGCGGGATATCTACAACATTCTCGTCTACCCCTACGTCTCGATCGTGGGGGCGCAGAACGCCGAGCTGATCGCCACGCATTTCCTTGAGCAGGTGTTCACCAACATCAAGCTGAGCGTCTTCGGCGCCGCCTTCCTGGCGTTCCCGGTGATCGCCACGCAGATCTACGCCTTCGTGGCGCCGGGGCTCTACCGCAACGAGCGGAAGGCGTTCCTGCCCTACCTCGTTGCCACGCCGATCTTCTTCATCCTCGGCGCGCTGGTTGTGTTCTTCCTGGCGATGCCGCTGCTGATCAAGTTCTCGGTGTCGCTGCAGCAGGTCGGCGTCGCGGGCGAGCCGACGATCAAGCTGCTGCCGAAGGTCGACGAGTATCTGTCGCTGATCATGACGCTGATCTTCGCGTTCGGCCTCGCGTTCCAGCTGCCGGTGATCCTGACGCTGCTCGGGCAGGTCGGCATCATCGATTCCAAGTTCCTGCGCGAGAAGCGCCGCTACGCCATCGTGCTGGTCTTCGTCGCGGCGGCGATCCTGACGCCCCCGGACGTGATCTCGCAGCTCTCCCTCGCGATCCCGATGCTGCTGCTCTACGAGGCCTCGGTGTTCTCGGTGGCGCGGGTCGAGGCACGGCGCAGGGCGCAGCGCATCGCGGACGGGCTGGAGCCGTAGGGCTCCGTCTACCGCTTCGCCGTCATTGCGAGCAAAGCGAAGCAATCCAGGGTGGCGCCACGTCTTCCGAACGGTGCGCTTCCCTGGATTGCTTCACTGCGTTCGCAATGACGATGGCGGGTTTCAGCCCACCCGCAACAACACGTGCTTCTTCTTGCCGAAGGACAGCTTGATGACGCCGTCCGCCGTCAGGTCGGACGGGCGCAGCACCGCCTTGTCGTCGCTGACCTGAACATCGTTCACCCGCAGCCCGCCGCCCTTGATCTGGCGGCGCGCCTCGCTGGTCGAGGGCACGAGCTTGGCGTGCTCCGGCCCGAAGGCGGTGAGCACGCCGAGGCCGGCTTCCAGCACCGAACCCGGTACGGTGATGGTCGGTAGGTCGGCGGCGAGAGAGCCTTCCACGAAGGTCTTGCGCGCCGTCTCGGCGGCGGCCTCGCCGGCTTCACGACCGTGCATCAGCGCCGTCGCCTCGGTGGCGAGCACCTTCTTGGCCTCGTTGATCTCGGCGCCGCCGAGGGCGGCCAGCCGGGCCACCTCGTCCATCGGCAGCAGGGTGAACAGCTTGAGGAAGCGCGCGACGTCGGCGTCCTCGGTGTTCCGCCAGAACTGCCAGTAATCGTAGGGCGAGAGCATCTCCGGGTTCAGCCACACCGCGCCGGCGGCGGTCTTGCCCATCTTGGCGCCGGACGAGGTCGTCAGCAGCGGGCAGGTCAGGGCGTAGAGCTGCGGCGTGCCCATGCGGCGGCCGAGATCGATGCCGTTGACGATGTTGCCCCACTGGTCCGATCCGCCCATCTGGAGGATCGTCCCGTAGCGCCGGTTCAGCTCCACGAAGTCGTAGGACTGGAGGATCATGTAGTTGAACTCCAGGAACGACAATTCCTGGTCGCGCTCCAGGCGCAGGCGCACGCTGTCCATGGCCAGCATCCGATTCACCGAGAAGTGGCGGCCGATGTCGCGCAGCATCTCGATGTAGTTGAGCTTGGTCAGCCACTCGGCATTGTCGACCATCACCGCGTCGTTGCCGGCCTCGCCGAACCGCAGGAACCGGTCGAAGGTCTTGCGGATCTCGGCCTTGTTGGCGTCGATCTGCTCGATGGTGAGGATCTTTCGCGATTCATCGCGGCCCGAGGGGTCGCCCACACGGGTCGTGCCGCCGCCCATCAGGGCGATGGGCTTGCCGCCGGTCGCCTGCAACCAGTGCAGCATCATGATCGAGAGCAGGTGCCCGACATGCAGCGAGGCGGCCGTGCAATCGTAGCCGACGTAAGTCGTCAGGCGCCCTTCCTGGGCGGCGGCATCGATCCCGGCCATGTCGGAGGCCTGGTGGATATAGCCGCGCTCGGTCAGGATCCGCAGGAAGTCGGATTTGGGCGTGAAGTCGGCGCTCATCGGGTTCACGAAGTTCGGGGCGGGCGACAGGGTGCGGCCCGCGTGCTAGCTCCCCGTCATGGGGATCGGCTGGGCTCTTAACAGCCCGGTCCGGGAAAGGCACGGGGGAAGGTATGGCGATGTCGCGCGCGATCGGCCTGATGAGCGGCACATCGCTCGACGGTGTCGACGTGGCGCTCATCGAGACGGACGGGGAAACCGTCCGCGTGGTGAAGGGCCACAACAACTTCCTCGAACCGCTCGGCCCCACCGGCTATCGCGGCTATTCGGACGAGGAGAAGGCGCTCCTGCGTGCCGCCACCAAGGACGCCGAGGCCATCGTCCAGCCGGGCGACCGGCCGGGCCGGCTGCCCGAGGCCGAGAGCTTCGTCACCGCGGCTCATGCCGAAGCGGTGGAGCGCTTCCTGGCCGAGAACGGTCTGAAGCCCTCCGACATCGATGTGATCGGCTTCCACGGTCAGACGGTGATCCACCGGCCGGATCAGCGCATTTCCGTGCAGGTCGGCGACGGTCAGGCGCTGGCGAGCCGGCTGGGCATCCCGGTCGTGTCGGACCTGCGCCGGGCCGATGTCGAGGCGGGAGGGCAGGGGGCACCGCTGGTGCCGGTGTTCCACAAGGCCCTGGCCGAGGCGTCGGGCTTCGCGGGGCCGGTGGGCATCCTCAACATCGGGGGCGTGGCGAACGCGACGCTAATCGATTCGAAGGGCGGCGTCATCGCCTTCGATACCGGGCCGGGCAACGCCCTCATCGACGAGTGGATGCAGGAGCGCGAGGGCAAAAACCTCGACGATGGCGGCCGAACCGCCGCGCGCGGGCGACCGGACGAGCCGCTGCTGGCGTGGCTGCTGATGCACCCGTTCTTCTTCCGCAAGCCGCCGAAGTCGCTCGACCGGAACTGGTTCTCCCATAAGCTCGCGGGGCAGCTCTCGACCGAGGACGGCGCGGCGACACTCACCGCCTTCACCGCCCGCGCAGTGGCCCGCGCCCTCGACCACGCTCCCGAAATCCCGGCCCGCTGGATCGTAGCCGGCGGCGGGGCGCGCAACGGCGAGTTGGTGCGATTGCTGAACTACCACCTGCGCTCGGAGATCACGACGGCGGATGCCATCGGCTGGTCCTCGGCCTATCTCGAAGCGCAGGCCTTCGCGTACCTCGCGGTGCGCTCGCAGAAGGGCCTGCCCATCACCTTCCCGGCGACGACGGGCGTCCGCGAGCCGATCAGCGGCGGCAGCCTCGCCCTGCCGTGAGCCTCGGCTACGCCCTCCGGCGCATCGTGGAGGAATATCCCCTCGCCAAGCTCGAACCGCCCGCCGGGCATGTCCTCGCCACCGTGATCCGCAAGGGCGCCCCGGACGAGCTGCGCCGGGCGCTGGAACCGGTGGAGGGCACCTTCCTCGTGAAGGGCAGTCCGGGGCGCGGCACCCGTTGGGCGGCGGTGCCGTGGCTCGCGGTGTTCGACCCTGCTGTGACGACGAGCGCCACGCGGGGCTACTACCTCGTCTACCTATTCCCCGCCGACCAGGAGCGGGTGCATCTCTCCCTGGCCCAGGGCACCGTCGCGGCCCTGCGCGAGCATGGCCCGCGCGCCCTGGACCATCTGCGCACGAGCGGCGACCGCCTGCGCGAGCGGCTGTCGGATTTCGCGGAGCGGTTGCCGCACTCCAGCCTGAGCCTCGGCACGGCCGGAGAACTGCCCGAAGGCTACGAGGTCGCGCACATCCTCGGCCTGTCCTACGGCCTCGACGAACTCGGCGACGAGGCGCGGCTGCGGGCCGATCTGGCGCTCGGCATCGAGGCCTACCGGGCGCTCAAGGCGCGCGGCGGGCTCGCGTTCTGAGGTGCCTCAGCCGACTTCGTCCGTATGCACGTCGAACCGGGCGAGGTTGGCGAAGCCGAAATTCGTGGAGATCGCGACATCCGTCGCGTCGCGGCCCCGCGCCATGACGATGCGGCCGATGCGCGGGCGGTTGTGCCGGGCGTCGAATGTGTACCAGCGCGGGCCGTCCGGCCCTTCGAGGAACACCTCGAACCACGCGGAGAAATCCATCGGCGCCGGATCCTTCGGCACGCCGATGTCGCCGAGGTAGCCGGTCGCGTAGCGGGCCGGGAAGTTCATGCAGCGGCAGAAGGTGATAGCGAGGTGGGCGAAATCCCGGCACACGCCCTCGCGCTGCATGAAGCCGTCATGGGCGGTGCGGGTCGCGTCGGCGCGCTGGTAGTCGAAGCGGATGTGGTTGTGGACGTAATCCACGATGGCCTGCACCCGGCCCCAGCCCTCCGGTGCCGTGCCGAATAGCGACCACGCCGTCGGCGCGAGCTTGTCGGTGTCGCAGTAGCGGGAGCCGAGCAGGTAGACGAGCACCTCATCCGGCAAATCCTGCACCGGAATCTGCCGCGCCTCTGGCACGGTCGCATCGGGCAGGCCGCTGTCATAGACCTCGAAATCCGCCGAGACGGTCAGACGCCCCGGCGGCGCGACGATGCGATGACAGAGGTTCCCGAAATCGTCGCGGTACTCGCGCGTCTGTACCGGCGGATCGAAGGTGAGCACGTGCGGTGTCAGCACGTCCGGCATCCGGTTCGGATGCACACTCACCATCAGGATCATCGGCGTCGGTTGCAGCGTCTCGAACGCGATATCGAAGCCGGTTCTTATCCGCATCGTCCTCACCTTGTCTTTGCAATCCTAAGGCGAGACTCGTGCCAAGGCGCCCGTCGGCCGCGCGATTTGATCTCAGACGATCGGGGGCGCCGGCTCGCGGGCGGCGCGCTCGGCCTCCACCAGCACGTCCATCGGTCGCCAGGGCTTGGCGATGAACACGGCGTCCTGCGGAAGGTCCGGGCGGCGGACGACATGGCCGGACGTGACGACGAGGCGCGCCCTCGGCCACAGCGTCGCCACGGCACGGGCGAGTTGCAGCCCGTCCATCTCCCCGGCGAGGCGCACGTCGGCGAAGACGAGGGCGACCTCGCCTCCGCGCTGGCGCAGCACGGCGAGGGCTTCCTCGGCGCTGGGGCAGCCGACGACTTCCAACTCCGTCTCTTCGAGCAGGGTCTCGGCCAGTTGGCGGATCTCGGGCTCGTCCTCGACCACGATGGCGAGGTGGACGGGCGTCGCGTCGCAGGCCGGGCGCTCATGCCCGTTGCGCTCGGGGGCCGGTGTCGGCTGCGTCTGCTTCACCCGCTTCACGAGGGCGGCGAGATGCTGCGGCACACCTTCGGTGATGAGATCGTCGTAGAAGGAGGCCAGCGTCTGCCCGATCTGATCGAGCGGAACGCCCGGCGTCAGCGTGTCCGTGTAGGGCGTATGAGCCTCAGGATGCGGCTTCCTCAAAGATCCCCCCGACACAGTGTCACGCCGCCTAGTCGTGCGGCTACCTGGGTAGAGAAGTCGGCAATCCGCGCTGGGTTGCGATTGTCGCAGCGAAAGTCTCGCGGCTCGCGAGAGCTTTACTGCGTTTCGACCGCGGTATCGGTGTCCGCGTAAGCCATGATGCCGGAGAGGGCGCGGACATTCTGATAGCGCGTGCCGCGCGTCTGCATCATCGCTTCGAACTTCTCGTGAACCTGCGCCACCGACAAGCTCATCGGCTTGCGGTGCCGGCCCCGACCGACGAAGCGGTTGGCGGCGAAGAAGATCGAGCGGTTGGCGCGGGCCGGGCCGGGGAGCAGCGCGGCGGCGGCGGCGGCCGGCTTATTCACGACCTTGTCGAGGAAGTCGCCGGCATCGTCCGGGCCGAGGAAGTGGGCGAGGTACACTTCGCCGAGGGTGAGTTCGCGTCCTATGCGCTGGCTGATTCGCGCGGCGTCGCGCTTCAGCATCTCGCCGGCCAGGAGCGCGGAGAGGTAGGGATCGCGGCGCAGTTCGAGGACGCGGGCGCGCTCGGCCGGATCGGTGATGACCGGCTTGTCGTTGGCGTCGGACGTGACGAGGGCGGCTTCCTTGGCGAGCCCGTACTTGGCGCCGAAATCGCGGACCACGCCGAGCCACGTGCGCTCGATGAACTGGTAGAGGCCGGTAGCCGAGGAGGTCTTGGCCTGCACGGCGGTGATGAAGCTCGATTCCTTGTCGGCCACCGCCATCAGCAGCACCGGATCGGTCTGCACGGCCTGCGCCGCCTTCACGATGGTCTGCACCAAGTGGCGCCGGATCTTCATCGGCCCGAATTCGAGGATGTCGTTCGGGTCGCCGCCGGAGGATTGCGACAGGAGGTAATCGTAGGACACCCGGTCGACCCCGCTGGAGCCGACTTCGGTGTCGAGGTCGTGGACCGGGGCGAAGCTCGCGGAGGCGCGCAGCGTCGCCTTCTCCAGGTCTTCGCTCAGCGCGACCAGATGTAGGTTCGGACGCGGCATCCTGATCTCGGTGGCGGCCTCGGCCGGAGTCACCGCCTGGGGCAGGCCGAGCTTGCTGAGATCGATGCCCGAACCGATCAGCGCCGCGCTCAGGGAGCCGGCGAGGAACGTGACGGTGAGGAGCGAGCGGACCAGGGCGGTCTTGCTGCCGTGCAGGGCGCCGACCGGCGAATGCGCCGCGATGGCGCCGTTGCCGCCCTTGCCGAAACGGCGGTCATGCGCCGCGCCGGGCTTCGCGTTCATCGTCTTCCCCGATCCGACCGCTCGGCCCTGCATCGTGATTCCGTTTCCCGCTGCGCCGACCTGGCGCCGATGGGCTTAATCTGGCTTGACAGATGTGGCGACAACACGGCCGCGCTTGTGGCGAGGGTGGGGCAATCCCCGGCGATTTCACGGCACCCTGGCCGCTGAGGGCCGGCAATCCGCCCCCTCGCGCCCAAGCCGCACTCTCGCTTCGTGACTCCCGCCTGTTCCATCCTTAAGAGGACGCTACAGGGAGGTGCGCCTGAGTGTGCCTCCGACACATGACGTGAGAAGCCTGAAAGTCTGCCAGATGAGCGGCGTCAACGAGATCCGGTCGACCTTCCTCGACTTCTTCGCCGAGGCCGGCCACACGGTCGTCCCGTCCTCGGGACTTGTCCCGAAGAACGACCCCACCTTGATGTTCACGAACGCCGGCATGGTGCAGTTCAAGAACGTCTTCACGGGCGTCGAGAAGCGGCCCTATGACCGCGCGGTCACGGCGCAGAAATGCGTCCGCGCCGGGGGCAAGCACAACGATCTCGACAACGTGGGCTATACGGCCCGCCACCACACCTTCTTCGAGATGCTCGGCAATTTCTCGTTCGGCGACTACTTCAAGGAGCGCGCGATCGAGCTGGCCTGGACGCTCATCACCAAGGAATTCGGGCTCTCGCCCGAGAAGCTCCTCGTCACCGTCTACGCGGATGACGACGACGCGGCTTTGCTGTGGAAGAAGATCGCGGGTTTCCCGGACCACAAGATCATCCGCATCGGCACCTCGGACAACTTCTGGCAGATGGGCGACACCGGCCCCTGCGGACCCTGCTCGGAGATCTTCATCGACCAGGGCCCCGAGCTTCGGGGCGGCCCGCCCGGCAGCCCGGACGAGGATGGCGACCGCTTCCTCGAGTTCTGGAACCTCGTGTTCATGCAATACGAGCAGCTGGAACCAGGCGCGCGCCATCCGCTGCCGCGTCCGTCCATCGATACCGGCATGGGCCTGGAGCGCATCGCCGCCGTCCTGCAGGGCGTGAAGTCGAACTACGACACCGACCTGTTCCGGTCGCTGATCGAGGCCGTGGCCCATGCGGTGTCCCGCGCGCCTGAACCGTCCACGATGGCGTCCTACCGGGTGATCGCCGATCACCTGCGCGCCTCGGCCTTCCTCGTCGCGGACGGCGTGCTGCCGGGCAACGAGGGGCGCGGCTACGTGCTCCGGCGGATCATGCGCCGGGCGATGCGCCATGCCGAGATCCTGGGCGCCCGCGAGCCCACCATGTACCGGCTGGTGCCAGCGCTGGTCCGCGAAATGGGGCAGGCCTATCCCGAATTGATGCGCGCCGAGGCGCTGATCGGCGAGACGCTGAAGCTCGAGGAGACCCGCTTCCGCCGCACCCTGGAACGGGGCCTCTCGATCCTCGACACCGAGAGCCGCGACCTTCGGCCCGGCCAGAACCTTTCCGGCGAGACGGCCTTCACCCTTTACGACACCTACGGCTTCCCCCTCGACCTGACACAGGACGCCCTGAAGGCGCGCGGCATCGGCGTGGACACCGATGCCTTCCAGTCGGCGATGCAGCGCCAGAAGCAGGCGGCTCGCGAGGCCTGGAAGGGCTCGGGCGAATCCGCCACCGAGGCGGTGTGGTTCGGCCTGCGCGAGCGCGTCGGCGCCACGGAGTTCCTGGGCTACGAGACCGAAAGCGCCGAGGGCGTGGTGACCGCCCTGCTGTTCGAGGGCGCCGAGACCGCCGAACTCAAGGCCGGGCAATCGGGCTTCGCCCTGCTGAACCAGACGCCGTTCTACGCGGAATCGGGCGGTCAGGTCGGCGATACCGGCACGATCCTGGCTGCGGGGCTGAAGGTGCGTGTCACCGATACGCAGAAGAAGCTCGGCGACCTATTCGTCCATGCGGTGACGGTGGAGGAGGGGACGCTCAAGGTCGAGCAGCCGGTCGAGCTCAAGGTCGATTACGCCCGCCGCCGCGCGATCCGCGCCAATCACTCGGCCACGCACCTCCTGCACGAGGCCCTGCGGCAGGTGCTGGGCGATCACGTCGCGCAGAAGGGTTCGCTGGTCACGCCGGAGCGCCTGCGCTTCGATATCAGCCATCCGAAGCCGATCGAGGCCGAGGAAATCGCGCGCGTCGAGGACATCGCCAACGCGGTGCTGCTGCAGAACGAGCCGGTGGTGACGAAGCTGATGGCTGTCGACGACGCCATCGAGTCCGGCGCGCGGGCGCTGTTCGGCGAGAAATACGGCGACGAGGTTCGCGTGGTGTCCATGGGCCTGCCGACCGGCGAGGCTGGCAACAAGGCGTTCTCGGTGGAACTCTGCGGCGGCACCCATGCCGGGCGCACGGGAGATATCGGCGCCATCACCATCGTCGCCGAGAGCGCCGTGGGCGCCGGCGTGCGCCGGATCGAGGCGCTGACGGCGGACGCCGCGCGGCGCCACCGGGCTGAGGAGGCGCGCACGCTGGCCTCGCTGGCGGGCATCCTGAAGGCTCCGGCCTCCGAGGCACCCGACCGTCTGACGGCCCTCATGGAGGAGCGCCGCCGGCTGGAGCGCGAACTCACCGAGGCGCGGAAGAAGCTCGCCATGGGCGGGGGCGGCACCGCCGCCGAAGACGCGCCAAAGGAGGTCGCGGGCGTGCGGCTGATGGCGCGGGTCGTGGAGGGCGTGGAGATGCGCGACCTCAAGAGCCTCGCGGACGAGGGCAAGAGCCGCCTCGGCTCCGGCATCGTCGCCATCGTCGGCGTCGCGCCGGATGGCAAGGCGGGGCTCGTGGTCGGCGTCACGGAGGATTTGACGGGTCGCTTCGATGCGGTCGGCCTCGTGCGGGCCGGTGCCGAGGCGCTGGGCGGCAAGGGCGGCGGCGGACGCCGGGACATGGCTCAGGCCGGGGGGCCGAACGGTACGGGCGCCCAGGCCGCCCTGGATGCCATCGAGCAGGCTTTGGGCGCAGCGGCCTGATACGGAAAGGGCCGCACCCTGAGGTGCGGCCCTTTCGTTTCGGCGTAGCGGTTACTTGCTTCCGCCACCACCGCCCTGCGGGGCGGCGCGCGAGGGCTGGGCCGCATTGCCGGCGGCGGACGAGTCGTTCGAGATCGAATCCGCCGCGCGTCCCGTCGGGGTGTAGCTCACCGCAGGATCGCCGCCGGTCGAGTTGCTGAGGGGCGTCACGACGCCAGGAGCGCCGCGCGGCACGACAACGGTGGTGCTGGTGGGGGTCTCGATCACCTGGGCCAGGGCGGGCGTCGCAACGGCGGCTGCGAGCGCGGCGGTGATCGTCAGTTTGGTGAGGGCGTTCATTGGTATCCGTCTCATGCTGTGTGGGACGGGGAACCTCGATTGCGCACTATCGATCCGCCAGGGCGCCAATGCCGCGTGCGTCAGCGCACTCTTGGCAGCGGATTAATTCCCACAGTCCTTTCTAGCTGAGCAGCCTGATTGGTCCGCCCGCTCCGTCTTTGCGAGCGTCAGCGAAGCAATCCAGGGCAGCGGGACGTCGCAGGACGGTGGCGGAACCCTGGATTGCTTCGCTGCGCTCGCAAAGACGATGAGCTTTGGAGAGGACGCTGCGGTCTCAGCTTATTTCGTGCGGGTCCATTTCTGGCTCTTGCACAGGAAGCCGAGCACGCAGCCCGACACTTCCAGCGTGTCCGGTGTGGTGAGCTTCATCGAGCCCGAATAGGTCTTGCCGTCGTTCGGGTTGTAGAGGCTTCCCGAATAGCCGTTGCCGTCCGGCTTGCGCGCATCGAGGATCTGCACGCCGATGACGCTGCGACCACGCAGGGAGGGATCGGGATTGTTGGCATCGAGCGCCTTGCCCGGTGCGCTGACGATGGTGCCGCAATAACCGCCGCCGCAGGGCGCAATCTTCACCCGCGACTTCCCCGTCTCCGTCAGCCACAGGCCGCTCGGATCCCCCGGCGCCGCATGGGCCGGGCCGGCGAGACCCGCGAGCAGGGCGACTCCAGCAAGGCGAAGCGAAACGGGCATCGAGGCAGTTCTCCTAAAAGGGTGTGACTAACGGATCGGAGGAAGCGTCGCGCCGAGATAGGTCTCGATGACCTCGCAGAACGGCGCCCCGGCGCCGGTCAGGAGAAGGGCATCGACCCGCACCAAGGGTGCGTCGGGGCCGGGCTCCGCAGCGAGCGGGTAGTTTTCCACCGCGACGACCCGGCGTACCGGCGCCAATGGGCGGACGACACGGCCGAAGGGCACGCTCGACCCGTCGAGCGCCGCGTTCATCTCGGGGGTGAGGCGGGCGGGCACGTACCAATTGTCCGCTTCGGACAGCACCCGGTCGCCGCAGGCGAGGCGGACATGGCGGTAGCGAACGGGCTCGTTGGGTCCGACGCCGAGCCGGAGGCGCTGCTCGGCCGTGGGCGGCTTTTCCGCACCGATCTCGCGCCGGGCGACGATACGCGCTTCGCCGGCCAGTCCCTTCTCGGCGCACCATGATTCGAGGACGGCCGTCGCGCTGTCCGAATGCAGGATGCGTCCGCGCAGATCGGCGACCATGGCCTCGACAGGGGAAGCGGGGCGGATCGGTGATACACCCTCGGCGCGAACCGCATTCGACGCGGCGATCACGGCGGACACGATGCCGACCGCGCTCAAGACAGTGCGAAGGGAGACGGATCCGGTGCGCGACCGAGCAGAAGCAGCACTGGGATCCGAAAGAGAAATGGTGGAGCCTAACGGGATCGAACCGATGACCTCTTCCATGCCATGGAAGCGCTCTCCCAGCTGAGCTAAGGCCCCACTATTTGCCGCCGCGGTTGGGTTCCGCAGGGTTCGCCGCTCCGGCTGGCGGCCGGCGAGGGCGGTTCTATAAGCGCCCTGCCCGCCGGACTCAAGCCCTTTTTGCGAGATTGCGACCGAGGGTTTCAGCTCTCTTCGTCGTTCTCGATATCGCCGTCGATCAGGTCGGCCACATCGTCGTCGCCGGCATCCTCTTCCTCCAGGAAGGTATCGTCGTCGTCGCTGGTGGAATCGCCGTCCTCGGTGGAATCATCCTCGGGCGTGGGATCGGCTTCGTCCTCGGCGGCCTCGACCTCATCGAGGGAGACCATCTCCGGACCCTTCTCGTCCGTCTCGTCCTCATCGTCATCGGTGCTGCGCGAGATCGCCGGCGGGGCCACGCGGCCGGCCGCAGCCTGGTAGACCGCGCCGCATTTGGGGCAGGTCGCGGGGTCGCGGGCGAGGTCGTAAAACTTCGCGCCGCAGCTCATGCACTGGCGTTTCAGGCCGAGTTCCTGTCGGGCCACGGGGGACACCTCGTCGTCGAGATTTGGGTGGGAAGGCGCCCGGTTAGTCGCGGCTGTCGCCCCTGTCAATCGAGGGGGCGTCGAAGGGGAAACGTCAATGTTTTCCCGAGCCTCGCCCTCTCGCTGAGGGGCGCGGGCATACACGCGGATGACGAAGGGCGGCGCCCGTGTTAACCGCGCCGCGAACCGGCCGCCGGGACATCCCCGGCGTGCATCGCGCCGGCCCTTTCCGGCGCAGAAGACCCGAACGGACTTGACCCGTGTCGCACGACCTACCTCCCGAGCCCCTCACCGCCTCGCCCGGTGCCGCCCTGACGGGGCGCCTGCGCCCGCCGGGGGACAAGTCGATCTCCCATCGGGCGATGATCCTCGGCCTGCTCAGCCAGGGCCGCACCCGCGTCGAAGGCCTTCTCGAGGGCGATGACGTGCTGCGCACCGCCGCCGCCGCGAAGGCGCTTGGCGCCACCATCGAGCGGCTCGGCGAGGGGCGCTGGATCGTGGACGGCGTCGGCATCGGCGGCCTTACCGATCCGGCCGACGTGCTCGATTTCGGCAATGCCGGCACCGGCTCGCGCCTGATGATGGGCGTGGTCGGCGGACAGCCCGTCACCGCCACCTTCGACGGCGACGCCTCCCTGCGCTCGCGCCCGATGCGTCGCATCCTCGACCCGCTGACGCAGATGGGTACGCAGGTCGTGTCCGAGGCGGCGGGCGGGCGCGTGCCCCTGACCCTGCGCGGGCCGCAGGAGGCGATTCCGATCACCTACGAGACGCCCGCCGCCTCGGCGCAGATCAAGTCGGCCGTGCTGCTCGCGGCCCTCAACGCCCCCGGCACCACGACGGTAATCGAGGCCGCTGCCACCCGCGACCATACCGAGCGGATGCTGCGCCTGTTCGGTGCCGAGGTGCGCGTGGAGCCCCACGGGCCGCAAGGCCATGGCCGGCGCATCGCGCTGACCGGCCAGCCAACCCTGCGCGGCACCGACGTGATCGTGCCGGCCGACCCGTCCTCGGCGGCCTTCCCGCTGGTTGCCGCGCTGATCACCCCCGGCTCCGACATCGTGATCGATGGCGTGATGATGAATCCGCTGCGCACCGGCCTCATCACCACGCTGATCGAGATGGGGGCCGACATCGCGCGCGTGAACGAGCGCGAGGAGGGCGGCGAGACGGTCGCCGACCTGCGCGTGCGGGCGAGCCGCCTCAACGGCGTCGATGTCCCCGCCGAGCGGGCGCCCGCGATGATCGACGAGTATCCCGTCCTCGCCGTGGCCGCCTCCTTCGCGCAGGGCACGACCCGCATGAACGGCCTGCACGAGTTGCGCGTGAAGGAATCCGACCGCCTCGCCGCCGTGGCGGCGGGCCTCGCGGTCAACGGTATTCCCCATCGCATCGAGGGCGACGATCTGATCGTGGAGGGCGACGGCGCAGCGCCGAAGGGCGGCGGGACGGTGGCGACGCATCTCGACCACCGCATCGCCATGTCGTTCCTCGTCCTGGGCCTCGCGACGCGCGAGCCCGTGACCGTGGACGACGGCGCGATGATCGCCACCAGCTTCCCGAGCTTCCTGCCGACCATGTCCGCCCTGGGCGGCCGGATCGGAGCCTGACATGCCCTTCGTGATCGCCATCGACGGACCCGCCGCTTCGGGCAAGGGCACCCTCGCCAAGCGGCTCGCCGCCCATTACGGCCTGCCGCATCTCGACACGGGGCTGCTCTACCGCGCCGTCGCCTTCGTGCTGCTGCAAGCCGGCGATTCCCTGGACGACACCCGCGCCGCCGCCCGGGCCGCCGAGAACCTTGAGGCCCGCCACCTCACCGATACGCGCCTGCGCGACCGGGCCATGGGTGAGGCGGCCTCGCGCATCTCGGCGGTGCCGGAGGTGCGCGCGGCTTTGCTCGCGTGGCAGCGGCGCTTCGCCGCCGACCCGGCCGGCGCCGTCCTCGACGGCCGCGACATCGGCACGGTGGTGTGTCCGGCGGCGAGCGTGAAGCTGTTCATCACCGCCTCCGCGCAGGAGCGCGCCCGCCGCCGCCACCGGGAACTCGCCGAGCGGGGGGAGTCGGCCTCGCTGGACGGCATCCTCGCCGACATCGAGGCCCGCGACGCCCGCGATTCCTCGCGCAGCGCCGCCCCCCTGCGCATGGCCGACGACGCGGTGAAGCTCGACACGACCGAGCTCGACGTCACGGCGGCCTTCGACAGGGCCCGCGCCATCGTGGAGCGGGCCCGCGCGAGCATCGGTTGACCCTCCCGATCCGCTCCCCTATTGCGGTGGCCCTCGGCCCCGCTCGACGGGGACGCGAGCGCGTAGCTCAGCTGGTAGAGCAACGGACTTTTAATCTGTAGGTCCTGGGTTCGAGTCCCAGCGCGCTCACCACATCTTCGGACACTCAGTCGAACCGCCAGCCATCCACTGGACTGTGCTAGGCTGGCGCCATGCTGAATTGGCCTGCCGAGGGCGATGCCCTCATCGCCCCCGCCGTCGCCCGCAACCGCGACGCCATCCTCGCCGTGCTTCGCCGGGCGCTGCCCGGGGCCGGGACTGTGCTCGAAGTGGCGAGCGGGTCGGGCGAACATGCCGTCCATTTCGCGCGCGCCCTGCCGGATCTCGTCTGGCAGCCGAGCGATCCGGAGGCGGCGGCGCTCCGCAGCATCGCCGCCCATGCCCGCCTCGCCGGCCTCCCCAACCTCCGCGAGCCGCTCCACCTCGATGCCGCCGCGCCGGACTGGCCCATCGCGACGGCGGATGCCCTCGTCTGCATCAACATGATTCATATCGCGCCCTGGTCCGCCGCCGAGGGACTGATGGCGGGCGCGGGGCGGCTCCTTCCGGCGGGAGCGCCGCTCGTGCTCTACGGCCCGTTCCGGGAGGAGGGGCGGCCGACCGCGCCGAGCAACGAGGCCTTCGATGCCGATCTGCGCCTGCGCGACCCGCGCTGGGGCCTGCGGCAACTGGAAGAGGTTGCGCGGCTGGCGCAGGCGCAAGGCCTCGCCCTCGCGGAGCGGATCGCGATGCCGGCGAATAACCTCACCCTCGTCTTCCGCAGGTCTGCTGCCTGAGGGTTGCCTTGCGCCCCGCTCCCGTGCGGGCGTACAGGCTTTCAGAGTGAGCCCACGGAGACTTGTGAGCGCGATGACAGACCGGCTGCCCGGCTTCAACACCCTGGCGATTCACGCGGGCGCCGCCCCCGACGCGGCGACGGGCGCCCGCGCGACGCCGATCTACCAGACCACGAGCTTCGTGTTCGATGACGTCGACCACGCCGCGTCGCTGTTCGGCCTCCAGGCCTTCGGCAACATCTACACGCGCATCACCAACCCGACGAACGCAGTGCTCGAAGAGCGGATCGCGGCGCTGGAAGGCGGCACTGCGGCGCTCGCGGTGGCCTCTGGCCACGCGGCCGAGTTCCTGACCATGCACGCGCTGATGCAGCCGGGTGACGAATTCATCGCGGCCAACAAGCTGTATGGCGGCTCGATCAACCAGTTCAATCATTCCTACCGGAACTTCGGCTGGTCGGTGGTCTGGGCAGACACCGACAACCCGGCCTCGTTCGAGGCGGCGATCACGCCTCGCACCAAGGCGATCTTCTGCGAATCCATCGCCAACCCCGGCGGCGTCATCACCGACATCGCGGCGCTGTCGGTGATCGCCAAGAAGCACAACATCCCGCTCATCGTCGACAACACGATGGCGACGCCGTACCTGATCCGCCCGTTCGAGCACGGCGCGGACATCGTGGTGCATTCGGCGACCAAGTTCCTCGGCGGCCACGGCAATTCCATCGGCGGCCTGATCGTCGATGGCGGCACGTTCCAGTGGGCCGGGGACGCCCGCTACCCGATGATGAGCCAGCCCCGGCCGGAATATGCCGGCATGGTGCTCGCCGAGACCTTCGGCAATTTCGGCTTCGCCATCGCCTGCCGCGTGCTCGGCCTGCGCGACCTCGGGCCGTCGCTCTCGCCCTTCAACGCCTTCCTCATCCTCAACGGCATCGAGACCCTGCCGCTGCGGATGCAGCGCCATTCCGACAACGCGCTGACGGTCGCGAGCTTCCTCGCCAAGCACGAGGCGGTGGAGTGGGTGAGCTACCCCGGACTCGAGAGCGACAAGTATTACGCGCTCGCCAAGCGCTATACGCCGCACGGTGCGGGCGCCGTGTTCACGTTCGGCCTGAAGGGCGGCTACGAGGCGGGCGTGAAACTCGTCTCGAACCTCGAACTGTTCTCGCACCTCGCCAATATCGGCGACACGCGCTCGCTCATCATCCACCCGGCCTCGACCACCCACCGGCAGCTCACCGACGCGCAGAAGACTGCCGCCGGAGCCGGACCTGAGGTTGTGCGCCTGTCGATCGGCCTGGAAGACCCGGCCGACCTGATCGAGGACCTGGACGGGGGCCTGCGGAGCTAGGGTGGGGGCGGGCGCCTCAGAGCCCGACCGAAACGGTCGCGACGGCGCCTCACCCCCCACCGTCTTTGCGAGCGTGAGCGAAGCAATCCAGGGGCGGGAGGGCCGCTTCCGACCGTGGAGCGTCCCTGGATTGCTTCGTTCCTCGCAATGACGGGGGAGACGCGACCTTTCCGGTCAGAATCTCAGAACGCCTCGACCTCCAGCGCCATCGTCGTGGCAGCCCCGGCCTTGATGCGTGCGAGACGCAAGCCCGTCTCCGGCAGGCTGCGCTCCATGAAATACCGGCCGGTGACGAGCTTGCGCTCCCACCGGGCGGTGTCGCCGCCCTCGGCTTTCCGGGCGAGCGCCGCGCGGGCGATGCGGCACCACATGTAGCCCAGCGCCACCAGCCCCAGCAGGTGCATGTAATCGGTGGCGCCCGCGCCCGCGTTGTCCGGGTTGCCCATCGCGTTCTGCATCAGCCACATCGTCGCCTGCTGCAGATCGCCCATTGCCGCCTGGAGCGGCTTCGCGAAGGCGGCTTCATCCTCGCCGCTCTCCTTCAGAAAGGCCTGGACCTCGCCGAGGAAGGCCATCATCGCCCGCCCGCCATCCTTGGGAAGCTTGCGGCCGATCAGGTCCATGGCCTGGATGCCGTTGGCGCCCTCGTAGATCATGGCGATGCGGGCATCGCGCACGAATTGCGACATGCCCCATTCCTCGACATAGCCGTGGCCGCCGAAGACCTGCTGCGCCTCGACGGCGTTGGCGAAGCCGCGGTCGGTCAGCACGCCCTTCACTACCGGGGTCATCAGGCCCATCAGGTCGTCGGCCGTCTGCCTCTCCTTCGCGTCCTCTGCCCGGTGGAGGATGTCGCCTTGCAGCGCCGTCCACAGCACCAGGGCGCGGGCGGCCTCGTTGAAGGCGCGGACCTGCATGAGGATGCGGCGGATGTCCGGGTGGACGATGATCGGGTCGGCCGCCCGCTCCGGCGCCTTGGCCCCCGTAAGGGCGCGGCCCTGGAGCCGGTCCTTCGCGTAGGCGACGGCGTTCTGGTAGGCGGCCTCCGATTGGCCGAGCCCCTGCACCCCCACCGCGAGGCGCGCCTCGTTCATCATCACGAACATGGCGTTGAGGCCACGGTTCGCCTCGCCCACGAGATAGCCCCTCGCGCCGTCGTAGTTCATCACGCAGGTGCTGTTGCCGTGGATGCCCATCTTGTGCTCGATCGAGCCGCAGGACACGCCGTTGCGTTCGCCGAGGGACCCGTCCTCGTTCACCAGCACCTTCGGCACCAGGAACAGCGAGATGCCCTTTGTCCCGGCCGGCGCACCCTCGATGCGGGCGAGCACGAGGTGGACGATGTTCTCCGCGAGGTCGTGCTCGCCGGCCGAGATGAAGATCTTGGTGCCGGAGATCGCGTAAGAGCCGTCTCCGTTCGGCGCCGCCTTGGTCCGGAGCAGGCCGAGATCCGTGCCGCAATGCGGTTCGGTGAGGTTCATCGTGCCCGTCCACGCACCCTCGACCATCTTGGGCACGTACCGCGCCTTCTGCTCCTCCGTGCCGTGGACGAGGAGCGCCGCCACCGCGCCCTGGGTCAGGCCCGGATACATGCTGAGGGCGAGGTTGGCGCCGGACGCGAAATCCTGGATCGCGGTGTTGATAACCTGAGGTAGCCCCTGGCCGCCGTATTCCTCCGGGACCGACAGGCCCATCCAGCCGCCGCCGGCATAGGCGTCGTAGGCCGCCTTGAAGCCGGTCGGCGTGGTGACGCGCCCGTCGGGATGGCGCTTGCAGCCCTCTCGGTCGCCGGCTTGGTTCACGGGGGCGAGGATCTCGTCGGCGAGCTTGCCGCCCTCGCGCAGGACGGCCTCCACCAGATCCGGCGTCGCGTCGGCGAAGCCTGCGAGGTTGGACCTTCCTTGCAGACCCAGCACGTCGTTGAGCAGGAACAGCGTGTCGTCCACCGGAGCGCGGTATTGCGGCATGCGAATTTTCCCACCTTACGATTCGCGCGGCCATCTGCCGGGCCACCTGTGATCGGCAAATCTTAAACGGCTGAGGCGGGTACCAGCAACGGTGGCATCCCTCCCGCAGCTTGCCGCACGGAAACGATGTCGCGGGGCGCAAGTCCTTGAACCTGCGGCCATACCGGTCGACCGGGGCGCTTCGCCCGACAGATAACACGCAATAGTTGCAAAGCGGCGGATCAACAGGTTCGGGGCAATCTTCGCCGCAACCTTAACCCGATGTTTACCAACAAATTTAATGGTTGGCGCAAGGCGGTCCACAGGTTGCAGCGCCGGGGATGACCCTCGGTCTGGAACGGTCGGCCACCGCGCTGCTCGCCGATGACGACAGGCCGACGATGAACCGCAACGCGATCTCGCATTTCGATAGTTTCGATCCGGAGGTGATCGAAGCCGCCCGCGATGTCGCGAGCCGTGCCGGCGTTCCCCTCGAGGCGTGGATCGCCTCCGTCGTGCCGCAGCACCTCGCCCCGTTCGGCGGCAGCGCCGAGCGTCAGGTCTCTCAGGATACGAGCTGGTCTGTGCGGGATGCCGCACGCGAACCGGCCGGCTCGGCGTCCCCCGAAGGTTCGGCCACCCTCATGACTCGCGACGACGGTTCCGACCGCCCCATGGAAGCCGAGCGCCGCATGGCGGCGCAGGACGAGCAGAAGCGCCTCGAGGAGATCGAGCTCCGCATCGACCGCGCCCTCCAGACGGACCCGGTTCAGCAGGTGAACGATCGCCTTGGCGAGATCGAGCGCCGGGTCGCCGAGCTGGACGATCAGGTCACGGCTCGCCCGGGCGCCAAGCGCGGCAAGTCGACCGCCGCCGAGATGCGCGAAGCGGTGCAGGCCATCCGCCAGCGCCAGCGCGAACTCGCCACGCAGGCCGAGCCGGCCGGCACCGTCGCCACGATGCACCGCGATCTGGAGCGTCGCCTGGGCACCGAGACCGAAGTCCAGGTTCAGGCTGCCGGCGAGCCGAAGACCGAGGCGGCCGGGAAGCCGGCCGGCTCCCTGCCGGGCTATGTCATCGCAGAGCTGCGGCGCGAGGCGGCGCAGCTGAACGAGACGATCACGCCGCTGGCCACGAACGCCGACATCGCCTCCCTGGACAACGCCCTCGATTCGCTCGCGGGCAACATCGCGCGGGCTCGCTCCGATGCCGAGGTGCCGGCGCTCGCTCTGCCGCTGGCCGTGATCCGCACGCGGATCAAGGAACTCGACCTCGCGGATGCGGAAGCCGCCCACGCCCAGGTCGCCGCCGGCATCAAGCGGTTCAAGAATCGCCTGGACATCGCCATCGCCTTCCAGGAGGACGATGCCGACCGCAGCGACCTCGACGGCCTCTCCGCCGAACTCGTCTCCATCCGCGCCGCCGCCGCCGAGCTGGCCGAGCCTCGGCGCCTGGGCGAGGTGATCGCGCGCGTTTCGGCGCTCAGCGACGACATCGCCCGCATTCCCCCCGCCGAGCAGCCGAAGCCGCAGCCCAAGCAGCAGTCCAAGCCGGAGGCGCAGCCCGCCCATAACGGAGAGCTCGCGGACGAGATCAACGCGTTGGCCGAGAAGGTCGACAGCCTGTCCGCCCGCGCCGACTTCGAAACCGGCGCCCGCCCGAAGGGTGCCGCCCCGGCACCGACCGGCGAGATGGCGTCGATCCACGCGATGCTGCACAGCCTCGCGGAGAAGGTCGACCGCGTCGGCGAGCGCAACGGGCCGGATGGGCTCGACGCGCTGGAGAAGCAGGTCCTCACCCTGGTCGACAGGATCGAGGCGCCCTCCGCCCTCGACCCGGCTCTGACCAGCCTCGAGCGGACGATGAACGACCTGATGCATCAGGTCGAGGCGCTGCGGGAGGTCTCGCCCAACGAGGCGGTGATTACCCGCGCCGCCAAGCAGGCCGTCGCGGAATCGCTCAAGCAGGTGAACTGCGCCGCGACCCCGAACGAGTTCGGCCTCCTTCGCACGAGCCTCGCGGAGATGCAGGCCCGTCAGATCGCCTCGGACGAGCGGCTGAGCGCCACCCTCGAAGGCGTGCAATCGGCCCTCGACCGCCTCGTGACCCGGCTCGGCTCCGTGGAGGCCCCGCCGGCAGCGCGCGGCCCGTCCCTCGACGAGCGGCTGATGACCTCGACCACCGTCGAGGCGCCCCGCGCCACGTGGCGCGCCCCGCAGCGCGAGGAGGCCGAGCCGGCGCCCGCTCAGTCCGCCACGGAAGCGCTGCTCGAGCCCGGCACGCCGCGCCCCAATCGCGCGCCCTCGATCACCGTCGAGAAGCGTGAGCCGGTGCTGAAGGCGCCCGCCAGCGACAAGGCGTCCACAGCGGACGGCGACATCAAGACGAGCTTCATCGCTGCCGCCCGTCGCGCGGCGCAGGCGGCGCAGGCCGAACTGGCCGCCGAAACTCCGGTCGAGCGGCCGCTCCGGCAGCGTGCCGCGCCGCAGGCCACCTCGGCGTCCGGGCCGATGACACGCCTTCGTTCGGAGGTCGATGCGCAACGCAAGCCGCTTCTGCTCGGGCTCGCCGCCGTCATCCTGACCCTCGGCGCGATCCAGGCGATCGGCATTCGCGGCGACGACACGAAGGGTCTGCCGCAGCTCGGCCCGGCGCCGGGTGCCAGCGTCGCGGAGAAGCTTGCCGACGCCCAGAAGGTTGCCGAGGCGCCGAAGGCTCTCACCTCGCCGGTCGCCAAGGATCCGAGCACCACGCAGACCGTCGCGAATCCCCGGCCGCAGGAGCCTCAGGCCCAGGCGAAGCCGACCGTGCCGCAGGTTCCGAACATGGCCGGTCTCGCCGGAGACCTCGCCAACGTGCCCGCAAGCCTCGCCAAGGTGAAGCAGGCGGCGCTGGACGGCGACGGCCCGGCCGTGTGGGAACTCGCCATGCGCGAGGCGGATGGGCGCGGGATGCCGCGCGACCTCGCCGCCGCCGCCAAGCTATTCGAGAAGCTTGCGAATACCGGATACGCCCCGGCGCAGTACAAGCTCGGCGCCCATTACGAGAAGGGTTCGGGCGTGACCCGCGACCTCGCCCAGGCCAAGCTGTGGTATGGCCGCGCGGCCGAACAGGGCCATGCCCGCGCCATGCACAATCTCGGCGTGATCTACGCCGAGAACCCGGCCGCCGGCGGCAAGCCGGACTTCGCCTCGGCCGCCTCCTGGTTCCGCCAGGGTGCCGAGCACGGGGTGCGCGATAGCCAGTACAACATCGCCGTGCTCTACGCCCGCGGCCTCGGCCTGACGCAGGACCTCGTGCAGTCCTTCGTGTGGTTCGCCGCGGCCGCCACGCAGGGCGATGAGGACGCCGGCAAGAAGCGCGACGACGTCGCCACCAAGCTCAGCGCGCCGGACCTCGCCCGGGCCAAGAGTCTCGCCGCCTCGTTCAAGCCGCGCCGGCTCGATCCGGCCGTGAACGAGCCTCCGGCGGTGGGCGATGCCGGCCAGGGTTCGGTGAGCCTCCTCGGCGCGCCGATCCCGAGCCCCACCATGAGCCAGGCCACCGGCCGCAAGGCGATCTGACCCCTCTTCCGCCCCGTCCGGCCATCGTGGACGGGGCGGGGAGGCACAGCGACGCGGCCCGTGTTCTGAACTTGACCGCAGCAACGGGATGCGGGACGCCTCGCGGCAGAGTGCGGTCGGTCCGGCCCGGTGAGGAACGGTCCAATGGCCGGGCATGGAACCGGAGGTTGGATGGCGCGCCTTTCCGCAGTGCCCTTGAGCGCCATCGTCCTCGGCGTGGCCGGCCTGATCCCTTTTCTCGGCTTCGCCGCCCTCGCCCTGTCGGGCAGCGACGGCGGCCTGGGGAATATCGGCCTGTCGCCGCGCACCATCCTCTCGGCCTACGGTGCGGTGATCGCCTCTTTCCTCGGTGGCATCCGCTGGGGCGCCGCCGCCGCCCGCGAAGGCGGCAACGGCGACTATTTCATCGCCATCGTCCCCTCCCTCGTGGCATGGGCGGCCATGGCGGCCCCCGCACCCTGGGACCTGCGCATTCTCGGCGTGCTCGTCCTGGCCTGGGGCTTGGTGGATCAGGATCTCACCCGGCGGGGCCTCGCCCCGGTCTGGCTCGGCCGTCTGCGCCTCGTCCTGTCGGGCGTTGCCGGCGCCTCGCTGCTCGTCGCGGCCTGAGAGCGCGAGCCTAGCGCAGCGACAGCCCACCTGAAGGCGGCCCCACCCTCTTACCTCCTCCTTCGAGGCCGCCGCTTCGCGACGGCACCTCAGGATGAGGGAAGAAGGGAGGCGCGCAGAACAACTCGGTCAGTTGCGACTTTAGCGCGGTTTCGGTTGGATCTGGACGACCTTCTCAACGGTCATTGCGAGCGCAGCGAAGCAATCCAGGGACGCGCCACGTTCGGAATCGGCCCGCCGGCCCTGGATTGCTTCGCTGCGCTCGCAATGACGAAGAGGGTGTGGTCGCCGGTGGAGAACCGTCTTCACCGCTGCAAGACTGTGTCAGCGCCGGTCGGGGGCCTGGGTGAGCGCGCGCAGCAGTGCGACGATGGCGGCGCGCTGATCGGGGGCCGTCAGGCGCCGGAACAGCAGATCGACCTCGGCACGCTCCTCCCGATCGGGACCGTCATCGGCGGAGCAAATGGCGGACCGGAAGGCGGCCGGCGGCACGTCCAATACCGCCGCGATCCGCGTCAGCTGCTTCTGGGTTTCGCGTGGATCGACCGTAGCCATCGCTCACCCCCAAATCCGGCAGGACGCCTGAAGTGCGCCGGCTCCGTGCTGCTAGGCTCAAGCCTATCCCAGGGCGGTACCGCAGTCACCTAAGGTTGTATATTGCCGGCCCCGCCAGGGACGAAATGTCCATCACAAGAGCAATCATTGCCGTTGATGCAATCAAGACGCGAATAGGGCGGCGGACGCCTCGCATCCGCCGCCCCGTGTCTCTCGCAGTGCCGTCCGTTCAGGCGGACATCGCCGTCTTGAGGTTCTGATCCACCTTGTCGAGGAAGCCGGTGGTGGAGAGCCACTTCTGGTCCGGGCCGACGAGGAGGGCGAGGTCCTTGGTCATGTGACCGGCCTCGACCGTGTCGACGCAGACCTTCTCCAGCGTGGCCGAGAACTTCGCCAGCTCGTCGTTCCCGTCGAGCTTGGCGCGGTGAGACAGGCCGCGGGTCCAGGCGAAGATCGAGGCGATCGAGTTGGTCGAGGTTTCGCGGCCCTTCTGGTGCTCGCGGAAGTGGCGGGTGACGGTGCCGTGCGCGGCCTCGGCCTCGACGGTGTTGCCATCCGGGGTCATCAGCACGGAGGTCATCAGGCCCAGCGAACCGAAGCCCTGAGCGGCCGTGTCGGACTGCACGTCGCCGTCGTAGTTCTTACAGGCCCACACGTAGCCGCCCGACCACTTGAGGCACGAGGCCACCATGTCGTCGATGAGGCGGTGCTCGTAGGTGATGCCGAGCGCCTTGAACTTGGCCTCGAACTCCTCCTCGTAGACCTTCTGGAACAGGTCCTTGAACCGGCCGTCATAGGCCTTCAGGATGGTGTTCTTGGTCGACAGGTAGACCGGGTACTTGCGCGCGAGACCGTAGTTCATCGAGGCGCGGGCGAAGTCGATGATCGACTGGTCGAGGTTGTACATCGACATGGCGACGCCGGCCTCGGGGAACTTGAACACTTCCTTTTCGATGACCGTGCCGTCGTCACCCTCGAACTTGATGGTCAGGCGGCCCTTGCCGGGCACCTTGAAATCCGTGGCGCGGTACTGGTCGCCATAGGCGTGGCGGCCGATCACGAAGGGCTGGGTCCAGCCGGGGACGAGGCGCGGCACGTTCTTGCAGATGATCGGCTCGCGGAAAATCACGCCGCCGAGGATGTTGCGGATCGTGCCGTTGGGCGAGCGCCACATCTCCTTGAGGTTGAATTCCTTAACGCGGGCCTCGTCCGGCGTGATGGTGGCGCACTTCACGCCGACGCCGTGGCGCTTGATTGCTTCGGCGGCATCGACCGTCACCTTGTCGCCCGTCGCGTCGCGGTGCTCGACGCCGAGGTCGTAATACTCGAGATCCACATCGAGGTAGGGGTGGATCAGCTTGTTCTTGATCTCGGCCCAGATGATCCGGGTCATCTCGTCGCCGTCGAGCTCGACGACGGGGTTCGCTACCTTGATCTTCGCCATGGGCCGGGTGCCTTTTCGTGCGCTGCCTCGGGGCGCACGGCATGCAAGGGCCGTGCGGTCGCGCCCGGCGACATAGCAAGGGGCTCCCCTTAGCGGAAGGCTCGGGCTGTCAACCGGCCGGTGTCGTAACACCCCTCGACGGGCCGCCGGACCCGTGCCAGAGGGCGGCATGACTCGCAAAGCCGATGAGAAGGACCTCGAAATTCCGCCGGGCACGGCGCCGGCCGTGATCCTCGTGGAGCCGCAGCTTGCCGAGAATATCGGCATGACCGCCCGCGCCATGGCCAATTTCGGCCTCTCGGAACTGCGCCTCGTCAACCCAAAGAACGGCTGGCCGAAGAAGGGCGTGCGCGAGGCGGCTTCCGGCGCGACCCATGTCCTCGACCGGGCAGCGATCTTCGCCACCGTCGAGGAGGCCGTCGCGGACCTGCATTACGTGCTGGCCACCACCGCCCGCGAGCGCGGGCAGATGAAGCGCGTCTACTCGCCGGACGAGGGCATGGCCGAAGTCGCCGGCCGCACCGGGCAGCGTTGCGGCATCCTGTTCGGGCGGGAGCGCGTCGGGCTCTCGAACGATGAGGTGTCGCTCGCCGACGCCATCGTCACCTTCCCGGTCTCGCCGGATTTCCCTTCGCTCAATCTCGCCCAGGCGGTGCTGCTCGTCGGCTACGAGTGGCGGCGGGCGAGCGCCCGGGCGGTGCTGCCCTTCGCGGGCGAAATGCACTCGCCCCCCGCCACGCGGGAGGCCATGCTCGCGCTCTTCGCGAATCTGGAAGCCGCGCTCGATGCGGCCGGGTTCTACCCTCCGGAGAAGCGCGGCGGCATCGTGCGCAACATGCGCGACAGGCTGCACCGCATGGCAATGACGGAACAGGACATCCGCACCTTCCAGGGGGCGCTGCGCTCGCTCACCCGTTCGCGGAAGAACTGATCTCCTCCAGGTCCGGTGGCTTGCCGCCGCCGAAGCAGCGGCCGACCGCCTCCCAGAAAGCAGCCTGCTCCTCGTCGGTGCAGCGCCCGACGCGGTTCGCGACCAAGGCGAGGCCTGCCTTCGCATCCTCGCTGTCGGCGACTTCGGCCTCGGTCGGCGCGGTGACTCGCTCTTGTTGCATGGCGTTCCTCCGTGATGGACAACGCCGCGAAGCGTGGGCGCTGTTCCGTCCGCCGCCGCAATCGGGCATGGAGGCGCTGCCGGGGGCCTCGACCCGCCGGGCGACCCTGAGGAACCCGTGCGGCTCGACGTCGACAATCTCGCCTGCCGCCGCTCCGGGCGCCGGATTTTCTCCGGCCTCACCTTCTCCCTCGGGGAGGGCGGGGCGTTGGCTGTGACCGGACGCAACGGGGCGGGCAAATCGAGCCTTCTGGCGATCCTCTCCGGCCGGCTGCGGGCGGACGCAGGGACGATTTCGGTCTCCGGCGTCGGCGAGGCGACGCTGCCGGAATGCCTGCACGTGGTCGGCCACCGGGATGGGCTGAAATCCGCCCTCACGGCCGGCGAGAACCTGACCTTCGCCCGCGACCTTCTCGGCGCGCCGCGCCTGATGCCGGCCGAGGCGCTGGACCGACTCGGCCTGGGCCACGCCCTCGCTCTGCCCGTCGCTTATCTCTCGGCCGGGCAGCGGCGGCGGGTGGCGCTGGCGCGTCTCCTCGTCTGCGCCCGTCCGCTCTGGCTGCTCGACGAACCCACCGCCGCCCTCGACGTCGCCTCGCAGGAGGTGCTGGCCGCGCTGATGGCCGAACACCGCGCGGCGGGCGGCCTCGTCATCGCCGCGACCCATCAAGCACTCGGCCTTCACGACGCGATGGAATTGCGCATCGACCGCGCCGCGCCGGAGGAAGCGGCCACCCCCGCCGGGGCGGATGCGGAGGAATGGCTATGATCCGCGCCGGCCTCGCACTCCTCGCCCGTGACCTGCGTCTCGCTGCCCGCGTCGGCGGATCGGGCACGCTGTCGCTGGTCTTCTTCCTGATGATCGTGGCGCTGGTGCCCTTCGCACTCGGCCCCGACCTCAACCTGCTCTCCCGGATCGGGCCGGCGATCCTGTGGCTTTCGGCGGTGCTCGCCACGCTCATCGGCCTCGACCGGCTGTTCCAGGCCGACGAGGAGGACGGCTCCCTCGACCTGATGACCGGCGCGCCCGTGCCACTGGAGGGAATCGTGCTGGCGAAGGTGCTGGCCCATTGGCTGACCACCGGCCTGCCCCTGGCGCTGGCGAGCCCGCTCTTCGGCCTTCTCGTCGCGCTCGACGGCACCGCCATGGCCTCCACCGCCCTGACCCTGGCCGTGGGCACGCCGGCCCTCAGCTTCATCGGCGCGGTGGGCGCGGCGCTGACGGCCTCGATCCGAAGGGGCGGGCTGATTCTCGCGGTGCTGGTGTTGCCGCTGATGATCCCGACGCTGATCTTCGGTGTTTCGGCTGCGCAGGCCGCGACGGGCGGGACGGTGCCGTTCCTGGTGCCGCTGGCGGTGCTGACGGGGTTGACCCTCATCGCCGCCGTCGTCGGCACGGTGGCGGCGGCGGCGGCGCTGAGATGGCCGGAGTGAATTGACGGAGAGCCACCCGCTGACTATAGGAGGCGCTTCGTTGAGAGGTCGCGCTTTTCGCGTGCGCTGCGTCTCGGCCATCGCCTGACAACTGATGCGTTGACCGATCCCCGGCCGTGCCGGCCCGTCGGCATCGCCCGACGAGAAACACGAGGACTTACATGGCCAATACCGCTTCGGCCAGGAAAATGACCCGCAAGATCGCCAAGCGCACGGCGATCAACAAATCCCGCCGCTCCCGCATGCGCACCTACGTGCGCAAGGTCGAGGAGGCCATCGCCGCTGGGAACCAGCAGGATGCGCTGGCCGCCCTTCAGAGCGCCGAGCCCGAGATCATGCGCGCTGCCCAGAAGGGCATCGTCCATAAGAACAACGCCTCCCGGAAGGTGTCGCGCCTCGCCGCGCGGGTGAAGGCTCTCGCGGCCTGATCGCCACGCCCCCACCGACCTGACGGTTTCGAGAAAGCCCGGCCTTCGCGCCGGGCTTTTTCTTTGTCTGCGTGCCGGCCCGTCGCCAGCTCACTAAGCATTAACCCTGCGCCAAATTTTGCTGCGTTGCGGAGTCCACCGGCCCCGTGTAGCTTAACAGAACGTTTCCGCGTCCAAGCAAAACGCGCTGATTCTGGGCATCCGGGCGAATCGTGTGACTCTGCAAGACTCTAGCTCTTGCCCAAATGCGGCTCCGGAACACTTGCCGTTGGGAATTGGCGCCATCCCCATAAGTCCCACTGTTAAGGGAACCGCAGGTCTTTGTTGATAGGCTCTTCAAATCGGCAAAAGTTCCTCGTGTCTGGGTTGACTCGACATATGGAATCAGTCTCGCGCGGTAGTTGCGAGACGCTGCCAGCGTGAAGCGTGCGTAGGCGTTGCGGACGAACTTCGTCGGCGACGTCGGGAGAGCCAGTTATGCGTGTCGACGGAACGGTGGCGAACGGCGACGAAGAGGGGCGCACCCAGGATGGTGGCGCGCCGGAAAACAGCACCCCGGATTACGCCGCGGCGTGGTCGCGCGTGAAGCGCCGCCTGCGCGCCGAACTGGGTGAGGACGTGTTCGCGAGCTGGTTCGCCCGCCTCGAACTCGAGGGCGTCGTCGGCGGTGCCGGCCGCCTTACGGTGCCGACGCGCTTCCTCAAGAGCTGGATCGAATCTCATTATATCGACCGCGTGCTCGGCACCTTCCGCGCCGAGGCGCCGGATGTCGACCGGATCGAGATCGGCGTGCGTGGCACGGCCGCTCCCGCCCGTCCCGTCGCGCCGGCGATGAACACGCCGAAGCCGGCCCCGACCAGCGGCCCGCTCGCCCGTCTGCACGCCACCGGCACCCCCGCCGCCGTCGCCGCCGTGGCGCCCGCGCCGGAGTCGCGCGGCCCGTCGACCGCGACCGCCGCCGATGCGAGCAACGACTTCAATGGCACGCCGCTCGATGCCCGGCTGACCTTCGCGAGCTTCGTGGTGGGGCGCTCGAATGCCCTGGCCCACGCCGCCGCCGAGCGCATCGCCCGGCATCAGGGGGAGGGCGCCCTGTACAACCCCCTGTATCTCCATGCCGGCGTCGGCCTCGGCAAGACGCACCTGCTGCACGGCATCGGCCACGCCGCCCGCGAGGGCGGGCGCCGGGTGATCTACCTGACGGCCGACCGCTTCATGTACGGCTTCGTCAACGCCCTGAAGACGCAATCCGCGCTCGCCTACAAGGAGCGCCTGCGCGGGATCGACCTGCTCATCCTCGATGACGTGCAGTTCATCCAGGGCAAGTCGATCCAGGCCGAATTCGGCCACACGATCAACGCGCTCATCGATGCCGGCCGTCAGGTCGTCGTCGCGTCGGACCGTCCGCCGACGGAACTCGAGGCGCTGGAGGAGCGGGTGCGCTCCCGCCTCGCCGGTGGCCTCGTGGTGGAGATCGGCTCGCTGGACGAACAGCTGCGCGTCTCGATCCTCTCGGCGCGCTTGGCCGCGGTGCGGACCTCGCATCCGGGCTTCGATGTCTCACCGCAGGTGGTGAACTACGTCGCCCGCGCGATCACCGCCAACGGCCGTGACCTCGAGGGCGCCGTGAACCGGCTCCTGGCCCACGCCACGCTGAGCGGCACGGCGGTGACGGTGGAGACCGCCGAAACCGCGATCCGCGACCTCGTGAAGAACCGCGAGCCGAAGCGGATCAAGATCGAGGACATCCAGAAGCTGGTGGCGAGCCGCTACAACGTCTCGCGCTCGGACATCCTGTCGGAGCGGCGGACGGCGGCGGTGGTGAAGCCCCGCCAGATCGCCATGTACCTCTCTAAGGTGCTGACCCTTCGCTCGCTGCCCGAGATCGGCCGCCGCTTCGGCGGGCGCGATCACACGACGGTGCTGCACGCCGTGCGCAAGATCGAGAAGCAGATCGGTGAGGATACGGTGCTCGGCGATGAGGTCGAGCTGCTGAAGCGGATGCTTCAGGACTGAGGCGGGCTGAGCAGGGCGCGCAGGCTGTCCGGCAGACGGACGGCCCTGCCGTCCCGCACGCAGGCCACCGTGACTTCGGCGGCGACGAGGATGTCTTCGCCGCGCCGTACGTCCTGGGCGAGGGTCATCGAGGCCCCGCGCAGCTCGCGCGTGACCGTGCGAACGATGAGCTGGTCGTCCATGTAGGCCGGCTTGAGAAAATCGATCTTCATCCGCCGGACGACGAAGACGAGGCCCTTCGCCTCGCGGTGCAGGTCGGATTGATCACCCGCCAAGCCGCGCAGAAGCTCGGTCCGTCCGCGCTCCATGAAGCGCAGGTAGCTCGCGTGATAGACGAAGCCGGAGAAATCCGTGTCCTCGTAATAGACGCGCACCGGCAGCGCGTGTCCCGCTTCGTCCATGGTTCTCTCGGGTTCGCGTGATCGTGCCGCTGGCACGGCGCGCGTGTATACCCGTTTCCGATGCCGCTTGAATGCAGCGAAGGCCGCCCCCGGTTGGGGACGGCCTTCGCGCGTTTCGAGACGTTGCGGTTCGACTTAGCCGCCGTAGCGCATGGCCAGCGTCGAGGACTCGGCGTGCTCCTCGGCGATGTAGGGAAGCGCCTCGTTGGCGAACTGCCGGCCCTGGGCATTCTCGCCGGCCTTCGCATAGGTGTCGTACAGCGCGAGCGTCTGAGCGTCCGAACGGGCCTGCTGGGCAATGTAGGTCCGGTCGAAGGCACGGCCGTTCGGGGACTGCTGCAACTGCGCGAGACGGGCCTGGCCACGCTCACCGAGGGCGACGCGGCGGCCGGGCTCGGTCGGGCTGTTGTCCACGAGGCCGACGGCGCCGAGCGTCCCACCGACGATCGAGGTGCCGATGTTGGCGGCGATCGTCACCGGGGCGAGGATCAGGCCCGCCGGGTTGGACAAGTCGGTGCGGATGCCCTGGTTGTCGGACACGACCGTGCCGCCACGGCTCAGCGAGGTGCCGGGCGGCAGCAGCGCATCGGTGGTGGCTTTGCGCTCGACGAGCACGCGGTTCGCGTAGGACCGGACGCGCGGGTTGCGCGAACGCTCGAGGGCCATGCGGCTCGCCTCGATGCTGGTCGCGTCGGAGCGCAGTGCCTCGGCACGGAAGGTCGGGGTCGAGGTCGGCGCGGTCTCGGTCATGTTCGGGAAGATGCGGACCGGGAGGGCATCCTGGGCGAGGGCCGGCGTCGCGATGGCGGCGACCGAGAAGCCGAGGGCGGCGAGCGTGGTCTTCTTCATGGGTGAGGAAAATCCCTCTCTTGCTGGTGGGTTGTGAGGCGCTGGGCAAAGTGCCCCGCAGCCTGGCGTGACATCCCGCATTCGAGATCAGTCGGGCGCTCAACCGGGGCCAGACGCGGCTGTTCCATCGCTATTGCCTCGCAAACACGTGATATCCTGCGAGCACGGCAAGCACGGGATTACGCAGACGTAGCCGTTAGACTGGCAGAAACTCGCCATTCTACAGCGACTTGCTGCCGCAACGAGCTACGTAGCTTCGCCAAAGGCCAAGCTTATCTTCTGCAATTGGCTATGTCGCTGTGGTGAACCTGACTGTACGCGAATGCATAGCGCGGCCCGCTCACGGCGGCCTGTCTCACCAACGCAAAGTCGATTGCGCCCGAAGCGACCGCCCGGAAACGGCGTCAGGCATCCTCGCCGTTCGGAAACAGGCCGAACTGGCTCGCCGGATCGCGACGGGGTTCGGCAAAGCCCATGTGGCGAAAAGCGTGCGGGGTGAGGACGCGACCGCGTGGCGTGCGCTGCACGAAGCCCTTCTGAATCAGGAACGGCTCCACGATGTCCTCGATGGCGTCGCGCGGCTCGGAGAGCGCGGCACCGATCGTCTCGATCCCCACCGGTCCGCCGCCGAACGAGGTCGCGATGAGGGTCAGGTATTTCCGGTCCATCACGTCGAGCCCGGCGGCGTCCACGTCCAGCAGTTGCAGTGCCCTGTCGGCGATGGCCCGCGTCACCGTCTCGGCCTCGGCCACGATGGCGAAGTCCCGCACCCGGCGCAGGAGGCGCCCGGCGATGCGTGGCGTGCCACGCGCACGCTTGGCGATCTCGTTGGCGCCCTCCGGCGACATGCCGAGCCCAAGGACCCGCGCGCCGCGTGTGACGATCTTCTCCAGCTCGTCGATCTCATAGAATTCGAGCCGGATCGGGATGCCGAAGCGGTCGCGCAGCGGCGTCGTCAGCAAACCGGCGCGGGTCGTCGCCCCGACGAGGGTGAATTTCGGAAGCTCGATCTTCACCGAGCGGGCGGCGGGACCTTCGCCGATGATGAGGTCGAGCTGATAATCCTCCATCGCCGGATAGAGGATTTCCTCCACCGCCGGGTTCAGCCGGTGGATCTCGTCGATGAAGAGCACGTCGCGCTCGTCGAGGTTCGTCAATTGCGCGGCGAGGTCGCCGGCCTTGGCGATGACGGGCCCGGAGGTGGAGCGGAAGTTCACCCCGAGTTCGCGTGCCACGATCTGCGCCAGGGTGGTCTTGCCCAGCCCTGGAGGCCCGACGAACAGGACGTGGTCGAGGGCTTGGCCCGTCTTGCGCGCGGCCTCGATGAAGATCTGCATGTTCGCCCGAGCCGCCCGCTGCCCGATGAATTCGGACAGGTTGAGCGGACGGATCGTCTGGTCCGCATCCTCCCCGCGCTTCTCGGACGAGAGCAGCGGGTTCGTCGGGGGTTTGGGCTTGGTCATGAACCTTTCGGCGCCTGCGCGTCCGGGAGTGCCCCTCCTACCGTGCACAGTGGGGGAAGTCTAAGCGAACGGACGTATGGCCTCTGGCGCGAATCGTCGTGAAGCTGCAACCTTAGCAATGCACACCATCCGGCCGGCGGGCGCTTACCGTGTGCGGCCCGCGCCGGAACTCTGCACCTGTCCAGGACCATCATGTTGCGATCGCTACTCCTCGGGGTCGTCTGCCTCGGCTGTGGGCTGGCCTCGGCGCAGGCCCGCACGACCCGCTCGGCATCGGCGGAGCAGCCGGCCGCGCAAACCGAGCCCGCCGTCCGTCCGGTTTCGGCGATGGTCAGCGAGGGTCAGCCGGTCTGCACGCATACGAGGCGGCGCCTGTGGCTCGAAGGCGAGGGATGGGTGGTCCGCAAGATCGCGAACTGCCGGTAGGCGGGGTTAACGGGCGTTTACGCAGTCCGCGCGGCTGGCGCGGCTCTGGCGCCCGGAACGACATCTTCGGTGACCCGTTCCCGGTTCGAGACCGGCCGATACCGGAGCCCGTAGATGCGTTCGCGTACACTGACCCTTCTCGCCGTCATGGCGACCTTGCCCATTGCGCTGCCTGCCGCAGCCGAAGGCTATCATCCGCACGGCTATTACGGACGCGGCGTCCCGCGCGTCGCCTATGGCAGGGGCTTCGCCGAGCCCTTCGTGGCGGGCGAGTATATCGGGGCGCCCTTCACCACCGTTCCGAGCCCGAACCGGATCGTCCCGGCGCCCTGGAGCTACGGCACCTACGGCGTGCCCACCGCCTCCGGGATCGCGGCCCCGCCGACCGGCGCTCCGACGCTCACCGTGATCCACGCCCCCGGCTCGCGGAAAGGCGCCCGCCGGGACGTGGATGCAGGCGATGTCCAGGTGGTGAACGTCAGCGTTCCCCGGCGCTGATCGTCTCGAACCATCCGGCATAGGGCGTGTTGCGCGCCATGTGCCGGTTGAAGTCGGGCGCGCCGTCCGTCCACCAGACCGGCCCGCGTTCGCCCAGAGCGACCTTCGCGACATCGACAGCCGCACGAGCGGCCTTCATGGCCGCCGCATCGCCGGTTCGTTTGGCATGTCCCACCGCGCGGCGCGCATTCATCAGGTCCGAAACGAGGGCATCCCGGCGGGCTTCCGGCAGCGACGGATTGGCGCACCGCCAGAGTCTGCCGCGGACGACGAAGTAGCGCCCGTCCGGTGTGACGGGGGCGGGCGGCTTGCGCGTTCGCGCGGGGTTAAGCTTTTTTCGTTCACGGTGTCCGGTAGGTGACCCGGGACCGCCATGCAGATCGTCGTCGTCGATTCGAGCCACGTCGTCCTGCGGGTGATCGGCTCGTTGCTCGAAGCGCGCGGGCATACCGTTCACGAATTCACCGAATCGGACGCCGCCCTGGCCTTCCTGACGGAGATGCCGGAAGTGCGGGTGCTCATCACCAGCCTCGAAGTCCGGCCCATGAACGGGCTCGAACTGTGCTGGGCGGTGCGGCTTCTCGCCGAGGAGAGGCGGCCCCTGCACATCATCACGATGTCCTCCGCGAACTCGGTCCACAACCTCGCCGAGGCGCTGGACAGCGGCGCCGACGACTTCATCGAGAAGCCGCCGCGCGCCGAGGAGTTGCATGCCCGGCTGCGTGCCGCCGAGCGGATGGCGAAACTTCAGGAGGAGCTGATCCGCCTCGCCGAGACGGATGGGCTCACCGGCCTCCTCAATCGGCGCACCTTCCGCGAGCGGATCGACCACGTGATGGCGCGGGGCCTCCCCGCGAAGCCGCCGTCCCTGATCGTGGTCGATATCGACCACTTCAAGCGCATCAACGACCTGCATGGCCACGATATCGGCGATCAGGCGATCCGCGCGGTGGCGGGGCTGCTCCAGGAGGCCGGCATTGTCGGGCGGCTCGGCGGCGAGGAGTTCGGCATCTTCCTGCCCGAGCGCGATCTGGAATCGGCCCAGTTCCACGCCGAGGGGCTGCGGGTCCGGGTGAGAGCCCTGCGCATCCCCTGCGGCGATGACACGATCGGTCTCACCTGCAGTTTCGGCGTCTCGACCTGGGCCGAGACCGACACCGTGGCCGCGCTTATCAAGCGGGCGGATGTCGCGCTGTACGAGGCCAAGGCCGCCGGGCGCAACCGCGTAATGACCGAGACGCGCCAAAGCAGACTTGGCCTCCCGTCTCGCCCCGCCGTCTCGTAACGGCGCGCGGAAATCATTACAATTTTATGCAATCTCTTTTTCGAACAGTCGGCGGGACGAGTCGGCTGAAAACTGCCCCTGGATGTGCGCAGTAATCCTTAATTCGCGCGGTTTCGGGGTGGAACGGTTCTTGGAGCTACTTCGGATGACTTGGCCGGAATGTCCCGGCTAGGGAATACGGGGTGCGATAACCATGACCACGCCGATCGGCGTCCTCATCTTGGATGAACCTGAGGATCTGAGCGCCACGGTGCGCGCCAGCCTCGAACACATGCCGGAATTCTCGACCATCGGGGAGGAAGACCTCGCCCATGACGGCGGGCCGGCCGTCGCCCTCGTGTTCCTCGATGAGGCCCGCCTCGCCGATGGCGTCGCGCGGATCAGCGGCCTGAAGGAGCGTCAGCCGAGCCTGCGCGTGCTCGTGTCGTTCAAGGCGCTCACCGCCGACGACCTGCGCGCCGTGCTCGCGGTCGGCGCGGATGCCTTCGTGGCGCGCTCCAAGTCGCCGCGCGATCTCGGGGCCGCCATCCTCGCGCTGGCGGAAGGGGCCGATTGCCTCGTGCGGATGGAGCCGGTTCCGGCGGCCGAGGTGATGGACGGGCAGGGCCTGACGCCCCGCGAGGCGGAGGTGCTGCGCTTCCTCAGCGCGGGCTTCAGCAACAAGGAAGTGGCCCGCCGCCTCGCGCTGAGCGTGCGCACCGTGGAGACGCATCGCCTCAACCTCCGGCGCAAGACACAGACCGGCCGGCTGAAGGACCTCGTTTCCCTCGCGCGCCAGCTCGGGCTTTCGCCCGTGGTCGATGCCGAGCCCGTCCGCCGTAACGGCGAGCCGCGCCAGGGCTCGCAGGAGGATCACTCCTCCCGCCACTGACACGCGTTCAGGCGGCCTTGGCCGCCGAACGCCGTTTCTGCTTGCTCTTGAGCTCCTTGCGGACCCGGGCGAGCCGCGATTGCAGCAGGCCGAGCACGGCCGCTTCCTCCGCGCGCAGCTTGCCGGGATCCTCGGTGAGTTCGGACTGGACCGCGCCGCTCATCTGATCGAGCAGCGCCCCTTCGAGGTAGCAATCCAGCACCTCGGGATGAATGTAGCACTTCCGGCAGATCGTCGGGGTGTTGCCGAGGCGCTGGGCGACGTCCTCGATGGCCTGGCGCACGTTGCGCTTGGCGCCGGCCTCGCTGTCGAACGCCTCGAAGGCGCGCAGAGCGAGGGCGGCCAGCACCGTGCCGGCCCAAGTGCGGAAATCCTTCGCGGTGTAATCCTCCCCGGTGATCTCGCGGAGATAGGCGTTCACGTCGGACGAGGTGACGTCGCGCTGGACGCCGTCCTCATCGATGTACTGGAACAGGTCCTGGCCGGACAGGTCCTGGCAGGCCTTCACGATGCGCGCGACGCGCTTGTCCTTCAACGAGACGTTCCATTCCTTGCCGCTCTTGCCCTTGAAGCGGAAGCTCAGTTCCGCGCCCGCGATCTTCACGTGCGGATCGCGCAGGGTCGTCAGCCCGTAGCTGCGGTTGGTGCGGGCGTAATCGTCGTTGCCGACGCGGATCAGCGTCGTCTCCAAAAGGTGGACGACGGTCGCCAGCACCTTCTCGCGCGGCAGGCCCCGGCGCCGCATGTCGGCGTCGATCCGCTCACGGACCTTGGGGAGGGCGTGGGCGAAGCTCATGATGCGCGAGAACTTGTCGGCCTCGCGCGCCTGGCGGAAATCCGGGTGGTAGCGGTACTGCTTGCGGCCCTTGGCGTCGCGGCCGGTGGCCTGGATATGGCCGTTGCGGCGTGGGCAGATCCACACGTCGACATAGGCCGGCGGGATGGCGAGCTTCTTGATGCGCTCCAGGGTCGCCTCGTCGCGCACGGGCGATCCCTTGGGGTCGCGGTAGCTGAAACCCTTGCCGCTGCGGCGGCGGGTGAGGCCGGGGCGGCTGTCGTCCATGTAGACGAGCCCGGCTTCCTCGGCGGCGTGTTTCAGGTCGCCGCCGCGCTCGGCCAATTCCACCGCGGCCATGGTGAAAACCCTCCCGCACCGGTCTGGACCGCCGGCTTCCGACAACCTCGATGCCGAACCCGCGTTCCGGGGTGCGACTTCCGTTTCCAGCCCAGGCGGTGCAGGACCGGGCGATGAAGAGCACCGACTCGCCGCGCCGCCTCGTCTTCATCGCCACCGAGGATTGGTTCTTCGCCTCCCACTTCCTGCCGATGGCGCGGGCGGCGGTGGCGATGGGCCTCGATGTCGCCGTGGTGGCGCGGGTGCGCGACCATGCCGACCTCATCGCCGCGACGGGCGCCCGCGTCGTGCCGTTCGAGGCCGAGCGGTCGAGCCTCAACCCGATGGCGGCCGGCTATGCGGCGGGGCAACTCGCCGCGATCCTGAAGGCGCTGAAGCCCGACATCGTTCATTGCATCGCCCTGCGCGGGATTCTCGTCGGCGGCACGGCGGCGGCGATGGCGGGAGTGTCGGCGCGGGTCTTCGCCGTGACCGGCCTCGGGCTGATCGGCGCCCGCCAGGATCGGGTCGGCCGCACCGGGCGCCTTGCCCTGCGGGCGCTCATCCGAGGCCCGCTCGCGTCCCGCTGCACGCGGTTCCTGTTCGAGAACCCGGACGACGCCCTGGCGCTCGGCCTCGATCCCTCGGACCGAACGGTGACGGTGGTGGGCGGGGCCGGAATCGACCCCGTCCACTACACGCCGAACCCGCTGCCGCCATTGCCGCCGCTGCGGGTCGCCGTGGTGGCGCGGATGCTCTGGTCGAAGGGCATCGATGTCGCCGTCGCGGCCGTCCGCCTCGCGAGGCAGGGCGGAGCGCCGGTGGAACTGTCGCTGTACGGCGCCCCCGATTCCGGCAACCGCCGGGCGATCCCGGAAGCGACGCTTCGGGCCTGGAACGGCGAGGGAATCACGTGGCACGGTGCGACGCGCGACGTGGCATCCGTCTGGGCCGCGCATCACGTGGCCTGCCTGCCCTCGCGCGGGGGCGAGGGCCTGCCGCGCAGCCTGCTCGAAGCCGCCGCCTCCGGGCGGGCCTGCCTCACCACCGACGTGCCGGGTTGCCGTACCCTGGTGCGGGACGGGATCGAAGGGCTGATCGTGCCCCCCGGCGACGCACCGGCCCTGGCGGCGGCCCTGACGCGCCTTGCCTCCGATCCGGCGCTGGTCTCCCGCATGGGCGAGGCCGCGCGTGCGCGGATCGAGGCCGGGGGCTTCACGGAAGCGGCGGTGACGGACGCGACCTGCCGGCTGTGGCGTGACCTTCTGGACGAGTGACCATGCGCCCACCCGACGATCCCGAAGGCTTCATCCGGGCCAATACCCGCCTGCTGCCGGTGCCTCACGCGCCGGAGATCACCCTCTACGTCGCCGACGAGGCGACCGAGCTGTGGCAGCGGACGGAGGACGAGCTTCAGGAGATCGGCCTGCCGCCGCCGTTCTGGGCCTTCGCCTGGGCAGGCGGGCAGGCGCTCGCCCGCTACATTCTGGACAACCCCGCCCTCGTGGCGGGCAAGCGCGTTGTGGACTTCGCCTCGGGCTCCGGCCTCTGCGCGATCGCGGCCTGCCTGGCCGGCGCGAGCCACGTGATCGCGAGCGATCTCGATGCCTTCGCGGTGCAAGCGATCCGCCTCAACGCGGCACGCAACGGTGTCTCCGAACGGATCGAGCCGACACAGGCCGACCTGATCGGTGACGCGTTCGACGCCGACCTCATCCTCGCGGCGGACGTGTTCTACGAGCAAGACCTCGCGGCGCGCGTCACGGAGTGGCTCAGCGGTCAGCAGGGCGAGGGGCGCGGCGTGCTGATCGGCGATCCCGGCCGCACCTATCTGCCGAAGGACAGGCTGACCTGCCTTGCCACCTATACGGTGCCCGTGATGCGCAGCCTCGAGGATGCCGAAGTGAAACGCAGCCACGTCTGGCGACTGAACGGCTGAGCGCTGACGCTTCGCAACGGGTGGCGCGCGCACTACTTGTAGAGGCTGCGGCCCGAACCTTGCGCCAACGGCCTCACCTGACCCAAAGGTGTATCATCGTGACACTCACGCCGCGTCATCCCCGCGTCGTCGCCTTCGCCGCCAGCGCCAAGCGCCCGGCGCGGTCACGCTTTCTCGTCGAAGCCGTGGCGGCCGAACTCTTCCGCCTGCGCCGCATCGACCTGCGCGTGTACGATCTCCTCGATGCCGGCCCCGGCCTCGGCGCGACCCTCCGCGCCGACCTGACCCTGCCGGCCGCCCGCATGGTGGACGCCATCGAATCGGCTGACGCGCTGATTCTAGGGACGCCGGTCTACCAGGGTGGCTATGCCGGCCTGTTCAAGCACGTCTTCGATTTCGTCGATCCGGCGAAGCTCGCGGGAAAGCCGGTCGTGCTCACCGCGACCGGAGGGGGCCTGCGCCATTCGCTGGTGGTCGAGCATGCGATGCGGCCGCTCTTCGGCTTCTTCGCCGCCCATGTGGCGCCGACCTCGGTCTATGCCGGTCCCGATTGCATCACTAACGAGGCCGTGACCGATCCGGCCATCGCCAAGCGCATCGCGATGGCGGCGAGCGAACTCTCGGCGCTCATCGACGTCGCCCGCGCGACGGAGGCTGCGACAACAGCGCGACACACGTTCGAAACCTCCGCAGGTTAGCAACGCTCGACACGCCGCCCCCGCCGGTGCCAACCTTCGGCCGCCGTCGCGTCGCGGCGCGAGCACTTCCGGAGGGCGTATGTCTGGTTCCTCGATACCCGCGCGGCAGGCCGGCGGCCCGGTCCTTCCGGCGACCTACACCACCGCCTCTGGCGTCCCACGCTACAATCCGGTCTCCCAGGCCCTGCACTGGCTGACGGCCATCCTCTTCCTCGCCATCCTGCCGCTCGCCTGGGTCGCCCTCGCCCTTCCGAACAGCGAGGCGAAGGGCACGATGTTCGTGCTGCACAAGTCGGTGGGCCTCACCATCTTCGCCGTGGTGGCGATCCGCATCGTGTGGCGGATGATCAGCCCGGCGCCGGCCGATCCGAAGACGCCGAAGGCCCTCGAACTCGTCGCCAGGGTCAACCACTGGCTGCTTTACGCGATCTTCCTGATCATGCCGGTGAGCGGTTACCTGCTCAGCGCCTTTTCCGGCCGCTCGACCCCGTATTTCTGGCTGTTCACCATCCCGGGCCTGGAGAAGAACGAGGCGCTGCACAACGCCTTCGAGTCGGTGCATGTGTTCGGCCAGTTCGCCGTGTACCTGCTCGTGATCCTGCACATCGCCGGCACGGCGTGGCACCTCGTCATTCGTCGCGATGGCGTGCTGGAGCGGATGCTGCCGGTTCAGGACGGGCGCGGCAGCCGCTGAACGCTCAGGGCGTCACCTTGCGCAAAACGAGGGTGACGCCCGTTTCGGGATCGCGCCGCCATCCGCCGTCTCCATTCGGGACGAGATCGATCGTGTGGCCGCGCTTGGCCACCATCGTCATCCGGCCATCGGCGAAGCGCCACGTCACGGGGTCGAACACCTCGATGCCGTCATCCCGGCATCCGGGCAGCAGCTTCACCGTGCCATCCGCCGTGAGGCCGAGGCGGCAGGTGCCCTGCTGGCGCAGGCGATCGACGCGATAGGTCCCGGCCTGCTGCAACAGGGCCGGCGATGGGGCGGGAGCCACGGCCTCCGAGGACGACGGCACCGCCGCCGGAATGGCGGCAGGAGTCGCCGACGGCATCTCGGCCGACGGAGGCTCCGCACCCGGCGGACGCATTCCCACGGTGTCGAGGGGCACGAGGCTGTAGGTCTCGCCGTTCTCGGTGGCGGCGTAGCTGCGCCGGTCCTGGCGGCGCTTGAACGGCAGCACCGGGCGAACGTTGGCATCGACCAGCCGCACCGCCTCTTCCGAATAGAGCCAGCCCGCGACCTTGGCCATGAAGGGCAGGGCGCGGCGGCATCCGGCGGGGAAGTTCACCTTCTGCCCGGCCGGTCCTCGATCAGGCAGCAGCGTCATCACGCAGCGCCGGTTCGTGCCGTCTTTGGACAGGTCCCAGGTGCCCGGCACCTCCGCGACCTTGGTCGGCAGCGTGTCCTCGGGGATGGCCGGTACGGCGGGCGCAAGAGCCGGCGCCGGACCCGGGGCGGGCGCGGGCGTCATCGTGTTCTCGGGCGGCTGCGCGCCGAGGGAGAACCCGAGCGACGGGGAAAGCCCATCCTGCTGCGCGAACCCCGCCACCGGATACAGCGCGAGGGCGGATGCGAAGGCGAAGGTGACGGCGGGCTTCACGCCTTCGGACTCCAGGGAGTCTCGGACACGGGGGTAATCGGCCCACGCCCCTCGAACCATGACAGCACGTTGTCCACGACGAGCTGTGCCATCGCGGTGCGGGTGTGCTCCGACGCCGAGCCGACATGCGGCAGCAACACGGTATTTTCGAGCGCCATAAGCTCGGCCGGGACATGCGGCTCGTTCTCGAACACATCGAGCCCGGCGCCGTGGATCGTGCCCGCCTTCAGCGCCTCGGTCAGGGCCGCCTCGTCCACCACGCTGCCGCGCGCCACGTTGACGAGAATGCCTTCCGGCCCGAGCGCCTCCAGCACCTCAGCGTTCACGAGTCCCTTCGTCTCGGCGCCGCCCGGCGCGACGACGATGAGCACATGCACCGCCTTGGCGAGGCCGACGGGGCTGTCGTGATAGGCATAGGCCACGCCCTCCTGGCGGTTGCGGCCGTAATAGGCGATCTCGACCTCGAAACCTTCGAGCCGCTTGGCGATGGCGCGGCCGATCCGTCCCAGCCCCAGGATGCCGACACGCCGCCCGCGCAGGGAGGCGGTGAGCGGGAAGGGCGCCTTGGGCCAATGCCCCTCGCGTAGGTAGCGGTCGGCCTGGGGCAGACGACGGATCGTCGCAAGGGCGAGGCCGATGGCGAGATCCGCCACCTCGTCCGTCAGCACGTCGGGCGTGTTGGTGACGATGATGTTCCGCTGCGCGGCGGCCTTGGCATCCACCGCATCGTAGCCGACGCCGAAATTCGCGATGAGTTCGAGGGCCGGGAGCCTGTCCATCAGCGCGCCGTCCACGCCGCCGCCGACGCACAACCCTCGGATGCGCGGCCCGACTTCGTGAAGCAGCGCATCGGGATCGGCGGCACCGTCCAGACGATGGACCGTGAAGCGGCTGTCGAGGGTGTTCTCGACCAGGGGATGCATCCTGCGCAGGAGCAGGATCTCGGCGGGCTCGGCTCCGGGCATCGTGGCGGGCCTCATGACGGGGGAGAAGTTGGGAAAGGAGCAGTGCAGGCTAGGCCATACGCCGATGCAGCGGGCCTAGGCTAGAAGCGGCGCGCGGCGCCCCTTCCGAAAACGCCCGCCGATCCTTACTAAGGAGGTTCGGACAGGAGCGACAGCGCCGCGCCGAGGCCATTCCCGAAGACAGCAAGACCATGACCAGCCCTCGCACCCTCTACGACAAGATCTGGGACGACCATGTCGTCGATGTCCAGCCGGACGGCACCAGCCTCCTCTACATCGACCGCCATCTCGTACACGAAGTGACGAGCCCCCAGGCGTTCGAGGGGCTTCGCGTCGCCGGCCGCAAGGTCCGCGCGCCGAACAAGACGCTCGCCGTCGTGGACCACAACGTCCAGACCACGGATCGCTCGAAGGGCATCGACGACCCGGACAGCCGCATCCAGTTGGAGGCGCTGGCCGAGAACGTGCGCGACTTCGGCATCGAGTTCTACGACGCCCTCGACCGGCGCCAGGGCATCGTCCACATCATCGGGCCGGAGCAGGGCTTCACCCTGCCGGGCCAGACCATCGTGTGCGGCGATTCTCACACCTCGACGCACGGCGCGTTCGGGGCGCTGGCTCACGGCATCGGCACGTCGGAGGTCGAGCACGTGCTCGCCACGCAGACGCTGGTGCAGAAGAAGGCCAAGAACATGCGCATCACCGTCGACGGCAGGCTGCCGGCGGGGGTGACGGCCAAGGACATCATCCTGGCGATCATCGGCGAGATCGGCACGGCCGGCGGCACCGGCCACGTGATGGAATATGCCGGCGAGGCGATCCGCGCCCTCTCGATGGAGGGCCGGATGACGATCTGCAACATGTCGATCGAGGGCGGCGCCCGCGCGGGCATGGTCGCCCCCGACGACATCACCTTCGCCTACGTGAAGGACCGGCCGAAGGCGCCGAAGGGCGAGGCCTACGACCGGGCGCGGGCCTATTGGGAAAGCCTCGTCACCGACGAGGGCGCCCATTTTGACCGAGAGGTGCGCCTCGACGCGGCCAACCTGCCGCCGCTGGTGAGCTGGGGCACGAGCCCCGAGGACGTGATTTCGATCCAGGGCCGCATCCCGGACCCGACCGAGATCGCCGACGAGAACAAGCGGCAATCGAAGGAGAAGGCGCTCGCCTATATGGGCCTGACGCCGGGCACGAAGATCACCGACATCGCCCTCGACCGCGTGTTCATCGGCTCCTGCACCAACGGGCGGATCGAGGATCTGCGCGAGGTCGCCCGGGTGGTGGGTGAGCGCAAGGTTCACCAGAACGTCTCGGCGATGATCGTGCCGGGTTCCGGCCTCGTGAAGGCGCAGGCCGAGGCCGAGGGTCTCGACAAGATCCTGAAGGCGGCGGGCTTCGATTGGCGCGAGCCGGGCTGCTCGATGTGCCTCGGCATGAATCCCGACAAGCTGCGGCCGGGCGAGCGCTGTGCCTCGACCTCGAACCGCAACTTCGAGGGCCGTCAGGGGCCGCGCGGGCGCACCCATCTCGTCTCCCCCGCCATGGCGGCGGCGGCGGCGGTGGCGGGCCGTTTCGTGGATATCCGCGAGTGGCCGAGCGCCTGACGACGAGAAAATGACGGCGCGGCGGAATCGTGATTGACGCAGGCCCCCGCGCCGCCTAAACGAACCCCGTCGCTGGCCAAGGCCGGCGGCGAGCCCAGGTGGCGGAATTGGTAGACGCGCTGGTTTCAGGTACCAGTCTCGCAAGAGGTGAAGGTTCGAGTCCTTTCCTGGGCACCATCAGCGGCCTAAAGCGCTGATCCGCAATAAATCAAAACACAGCAAAGAGTGAAGACCTCACCACCTGCAAACAGGTGTTTGGTCTTCGTCTCGAGTTGCCTCCGCCAGCAGAGCGTAGAGGCTTTCCGAATTATTAGCTGTGCGGCTCATCCGGGCCTCTTTCGTCGGCGCGGTGATCGCTCCGCCGCTGGCGAATTCCCTTCCCAACATCTCGGCCCATGAAGCCGCATGTTTTGGGAATGCGCCGCCTATCGGCTGTGCGTATGCTGGACGAACTGTGGGTTCGGGGTCGCTATGCGGCAACTCAACATCGTCGTCATCGGCGGTTCGATCGCTGGATTGACCGCCGCGCGCCTGCTCGCGCGGAGCGGGCATGACGTCTCGGTGTTCGAGCGTTCGGCGGCCGCGCTCACGGGCCGGGGGGCGGGCATCGTCACGCATCCGGGACTGCGTGCGGTGCTGCAACGCTGCGGCAGCCCGGCCGGCGCGGTGGATCTCGGTGTTATCGTCGAGGGACGCCGGGTTCTCGACCGCGACGGGCGCGTGATCGCGGAACGGAGCCTTCCGCAGATCCTCGCGGGCTGGGGACGCCTCTACCGTTTGCTGCTGGACGGGCTGCCGCAAGGCACCGTTCGCTACGATGCGGCGCTGTCGCGGGTCGAGCCGCAGGGGGACTGCGTTACCGCGTGTTTCGCCGATGGCCGTCGCGTCACGGCCGACCTCCTCATCGGGGCCGATGGACAGTTTTCGACGGTGCGGGCGCAATTCCTGCCAGCCGTCGCACCGGCTTACGCGGGCTACATCGCGTGGCGCGCGATCGTGGACGAGGCCGCGCTCTCACCCGAGACGCGCGAGGCGATCTGCGGCCATTTCGCGTTCTGCCTGCCCCCGGGCGAACAGATCCTCGGCTACCCGGTCTCCGGCCTCGAAGAGGAGGCGGTGCCCAAACGATGCTTCAACGCGGTCTGGTACAGGCCGACGCCCGAGGCCGCACTCAACGCGCTGCTGACCGATACCGGCGGAGTCCGCCATGCGCTGTCGATCCCGCCGGGCCGGATCAAGCCTGACGTACTGGCGGCCATGCGCGCCGACGCGGAGCGGGTTCTCGCACCGCCGTTCACCGAGGTCATGGTGCGTGCCGACCAACCGTTCCTGCAAGCGATCCTGGACATCGAGACACCCACCATGGTTCCGGCCCGTGGCGTCGCCCTGATCGGTGATGCGGCCTTCGTCGCGCGCCCCCATGTCGGGATGGGCGTGACCAAAGCCATGGAGGATGCGGCCGCGCTGGTGGACGCGTTGGAGGACGCGAGGGGCGATGTCGCGGCGGCGCTCTCCGCCTTCGATGCAAACCGCTGCGCCTATGGCGCGGCCATCGTGGCGCGGGGCCGAGACCTCGGCGCCTATATGCAGGCGCAGCAGCACGGTGATGCCGAACGTCTGGCGGCCGAGCGGTTTAGAACGCCCGAGGCGGTCATGGCGGGGACGGCGGTTCCACCGCCCTAGGGCCAATTCCGCGAAACTTGGGGCTCCCCCGCGAACCATCATTGCGACCGGAGGGGCGCAATGTTTGTGGGATCAGGACGACGTCGTCGGAGGAAGATGGGTCGGAAGCGCGAGCGGCTCGTTCGCGCTGTCCAGAAACTCGACGGTCGTGAAGATCAGCTCCGTCTCACCGATATTGGCGAGGTCGTGGGTCATCGATTCGCCCGGTCCGAAGGACAGGTGCTGGATGTCGCCCGCCGCGTAATCGACCTCTGCCATCCGGCCATCGCCGTAATGCGATCGGGCTCGGCCCGAGGTCACGGCCGTCCAGAAATAGTCGAGGACATGGGTGTGGAAGCCGATCCGGGCGCCCGGCGGCAGCACGATGGTCCAGACCCGGCAGCGGGCATCCTCGGAGAGCAGCTTGGTGCCGACGCAGCCGTTCGTACGGGCCTCGGCGAATTCCTGGGCAAGGTGGTGCGGCAGCGACGTTTCCACCGGTGCGGTTGTCTGAGCCATGGCGCGTTCCTCCCCTCGCGAGACTAGCGCAGGCTGCGCGGAAGTCACCGTGGCGCCGTCCTGGCGGGGGCCGCCGTCGTCACGAGCCGGCGGTGGGTCGCGAGCAATCCCGGCAGGGCGGCGTCGAGCATCGCGGCTCGCACCGCGTCGCGGTTCGCCGTTCCCTCAATCCCGTAGACCTGCGAACGCAAGCCGACATAGACGAGGGCGCCATGGATGCCGAAGAGCAGTTCGAACTCTTCGGTCGTCAACGGCTGGTCCTGCGGGCTTGGGAGGTCGGATTCAGCCCGCATTCCTTCGAGGAGCGGCGCGAAGATCCGCTCGCGGATAAGTCCAAGATAGCGGCTCGGCAGGTCGAAACCTTTCAACCCGGCCGAGACGAAGATCCGCAGCCATGCGTAATCGTCGATCCGCCCCTGATAATCGATCTCGAATCGCCGGAAGCGTTCGAGGCAGGGCTGTGAGGTGTCGCGCACCGTCGCCTCCCAGCCAGTATCCCAGCGCTTGAGGTAGACCTCCTCGTAGATCCGCTCGATCAGCGCCGCCTTGGTCGGGAAGTAGCGGAACAGCAGCGGTTGCGTGATGCCGAGCCGCCGGGCGAGTTCGCGGGTATGCCCGTCGAGGCCGACCTCCGCGAAATAGGCGATCGCCCCCTCGACGATCTGGCGCTCGCGGCTCTGCGCCGTCAGCCGCCGGCCGGCTGGCTTCGCGCTCGTCTCCCCCGCCGGCCCAGTTGACGTCATCCCGATTTCGCCTTCTATTGAGCGAACGATCAATAAGGGCATCCAGCCTGTCCCACGGGGCGGTTAGGGGCAAGCCCACAGGGAGGAGGAACCGCGCGTGAAGGCGCCAGACTTCGCCTATGTGCGTCCGGCATCCCTGGACGCGGCGCTGGCCCTGCTCGCCGAGCATGGCGACGAGGCCGTTCCCCTGGCGGGCGGCCAGAGTCTCGTCAGCGCCCTGAACCTGCGGCTCTCGGCGCCGAGCCTTCTGGTCGATCTGAACGCGATCCCGGAGCTCGCGGGCGTCAGCGAGGCCGACGGCGTGGTGCGGATCGGTGCCATGACCCGCCACCGTGATGTCGGCGGCGCGGCCATCGTGCGCCAGCGCCTGCCGCTGCTTGCCGCCGCCATGCCGTACATCGCCCATCCGGCGATCCGGAACCGGGGCACGATCGGCGGTTCGGTGGCCCTCGCCGACCCCGTTACGGAATGGCCCGCCTGCTGCCTTGCCGCCCGCGCCACCATCGTCGTGCGCAGCCCGAGCGCGGAGCGGCGCATCGCGGCGGAGGATTTCTTCCTCGGCCTCTACACGACCGCCCTCGAACCCGGCGAGATCGTCACCGCCATCGAGTTCCCGGTCGCGGAGGCGGATGCCGTGTGGGGCTTCGAGGAGCTGGCCCGGCGCCTCGGGGATTACGCCCTCGTTGGGCTCGCGGCGACGGGGAAGCGGAGCGGGACGGGGCTCACCGACTTGCGGCTCGCTTTCTTCGGCGTAGCCGACCGGCCGATCCTGGCGGTAAAGGCCGCCGCCGCGCTGGAGGCGGGCGATCTCGCGGGGGCGCAGAATGCGCTGGCCGACGAGCTCGATCCGCCGGACGATCCCTCCGCCAAGGCCGCGACGCGCCGCCATCTCGCCCGCGTCGTCCTCGGCCGGGTGGCGGGCCGGATGCGCGACGGGACCATGCTCGAGGAAGGCTCCCATGGCGTCTGACAGTCCAGACCGCGAGCACGCGATCAGCTTCACGCTGAACGGCGAGCCCGTACGGACCCACGTTCCGGCGCGGATGCATCTCGGTGATCTGCTGCGGACCTCGTTCAGCCTCACCGGGGTGCATCTCGGCTGCGAGCACGGCGTCTGCGGCGCCTGCACGATCCTGGTGGACGGCCGGGCGACGCGATCCTGCCTGATGCTCGGGGTCCAAGCGGACGGCGCCATCATCGAGACAGTGGAGGGGCTGACGGAGAGCGGCAGCATCCGCGACCTGCAGGACGCCTTCCACACCCGCAACGCCCTGCAATGCGGCTATTGTACCCCTGGGATGCTGGTGACGGCGGCCGAATTACTCACCGAGGACCATTCGGACCTGTCGCGGGAGGATATCCGCGCGGCGATCTCGGGCAATTACTGCCGCTGTACCGGCTACCACGCCATCGTGGATGCCATCGCGACGACTGCCGAGACGCGCCGGGCCGCCCGCCGGGAGGCCGCAGAATGAGCGCGGATCAGGGCAGCCTCACCTTCCTCGACCGTCCGAACAGCTATATCGGCCGCTCCGTCCCCCGGCCGAACGCGCGGCGCCTGCTGGAAGGGCGCGGCATCTATGTGGACGACGTGGCGGTGTCCTCCCGTCTCGCCCACGTCGCGTACCTCCGCAGCCCGCATGCCCATGCCCGGCTCCTGTCCGTCGAGACGGCGGACGCCAAGGCGATGCCCGGCGTGATCGCGGTGGTGACGGGCCCGGAACTCGCCGAGGTCTGCACCCCCTGGGTCGGGGTGCTCGGCCACTTCAAGGGCCTGCGCTCGGCACCCCAGCACGCCCTGGCGACCGACCGCGTGACCTGGGTCGGGGAACCGTTCTGCGCCGTCGTCGCCCGGAGCCGGGCCGAGGCGGAGGACGCGCTCGCCGCCATCGCCGTGGATTTCGAGCCGCTGCCGGCGGTGGTCGACATGGAAACGGCGCTGGCGCCCGAGACCCCGCCGATCCACGCCGAACTCGGCGACAACCTCGCCTTCGAGCGGTGTCTCGATGTCGGCGATGTGGACGCGGCCTTCCGTGATGCAGCCTGCGTCGTCGAGGAGACCTTCCATTTCGGCCGGCACACGGGTGTCTGCCTCGAGCCACGGGCGATCATGGCCGATTGGGCGGCGGCGGATGGGATGCTCACCGTCCACCACTCGTTCCAGGCGCCGCACATGATGCAGGACATCCTGTGCAAGCACCTCTCGCTCCCCGAAGGGGCGGTGCGGGTGATCTGCAAGGATGTCGGTGGTTCCTTCGGGATCAAGGTCCACATCTACCCCGACGAGATGGCGACCTGCGCCCTCGCGCTGATGCTGAAGCGGCCGGTGAAGTTCATCGCCGACCGGCTGGAGAGCTTCCAGAGCGACATCCACGCCCGCGACCACCGCGTCACCGCGCGGATGGCGTTCTCGGCCGAAGGTGACATCCTCGCCCTCGACATGGACGACCTCACGGGGATCGGCCCCTACTCGGTCTATCCGCGCACCAGCGCGGTGGAGGCCAACCAGGTCGTGAACCTCACCGGCGGTCCCTATCGCCACCAGCATTACCGCGCCCGCGCCCGGGTGGTGCTCCAGAACAAATCGCCGACCTGCCAGTACCGGGCGGTGGGCCACCCCGTCGCCACCATGGTGGCGGAAGGGCTCGTGGATCTCGGCGCGCAGAAGCTCGGGCTCGATCCGCTGGCGATCCGCGAGCGCAACGTCATCCCGGATGACGCCTATCCCTGCGCCGGCGTCTCGGGGATCAAGCTCGAGAAGCTGTCGCATCAGGCGGCGCTCTCCAAGCTCAAGGCGATGATGGACTACGATGGCCTGCGGGACGAGCAGGCGCGGCTTCGCAATCAGGGCATTTACCGGGGCATCGGGCTCGCGGCCTTCATCGAGATCACCAACCCCTCGGCGGCGTTCTACGGCGTCGGCGGCGCGCGCATCTCCTCGCAGGATGGCTGCACGATCCGCCTCGATCCGCAGGGCGGCGTCGTCGCCTCCGTGAGCGTCACCGAGCAGGGCCAGGGCACGGAAGGCATCATCGCGCAGATCGTGGCCACCGCCACGGGCGTGCCGATGGAGAAGGTGAAGGTCATCACCGGCGACACGCAGGCGACGCCCTATGGCGGCGGCACCTGGGCCTCGCGCGGGGCGGGCATCGGCGGCGAGGCTGCTTGGCAGGCAGGCAAGGCGCTGCGGGCCAACGTGTTGGCGGTGGCGGGCGCGATCCTCCAGGCCGAGCCGGACAGCCTCGACATCCGCGACGGCGCGGTGGTGGACGGGTCGAGCGGGACGGAGCGCATGGCGCTCTCGGAACTCGGCCGCATCGCCTACTTCCGGCCCGACACGCTGCCGCCGGGGGTGCAGCCGGAATTCGTGGCGACCCGCCACTACGTGCCGAAGGACTACCCCTTCGCCTTCACCAACGGCGTGCAGGCCTCCTACGTCGAGGTCGATGCGGAAACGGGCTTCGTCACGCTCCTCAAGCACTGGTGCGTCGAGGATTGCGGCACCGTCCTCAACCCGCTCCTCGTCGATGAGCAGATCCGGGGCGGCATCGTCCAGGGAATCGGCGGGGCGCTGTTCGAGCACTGCCTCTACGATTCCGAGGGGCAGCTTCTGAACGGCTCGATGGCCGATTATCTCGTCCCGATGGCGGGCGAGATGCCGGATATCGCGGTCGCCCACGTCGTCTCGCCCACGGCATCCTCCGAGATCGGCGCCAAGGGCGCGGGCGAGGCGGGCACGGCCGGTGCGCCTGCGGCGGTGGTCAACGCCATCAACGACGCGCTCGCGCCGCTGAACGCCCGGGTCTCCCGCCAGCCGGTGACGCCGGATGTGGTCTTGGAGGCGCTGGGGCTCATCTGAACACCACCGTCTTTGCGAGCGACAGCGAAGCAATCCAGGGCAGCGGGACGCCCCCGAACAATGCGCATCCCCGGATTGCTTCGCTCCGCTCGCAATGACGTGGTGAGGTTGGAAAACGAAGAGGACAACATGGGCCACGGTCCTCCCAAGAGACCGGGCCCACGAGGAAACGCCACTGCAACGGAGGGACGAGGGGATGGGAACGGGCTTCGACAGGCGCAGGCTGCTTCAGGGCAGCGCCGCCGCATCCGCGATGGCGCTCGCCGCCCCCGCGATCCTGCGTTCCGCCGCCGCGCAGGGTGGGCCGATCCGCATCGGCTTTCCCACCCCGCTCACCGGCGCCTTCGGGGCCGAGGCGAACGATCAGGTCCGCGCCGCGCAGCTCGCGATCAAGGAGTTCAACGAGGCCGGCGGCTTCCAGGGCCGTAACGCCGAGCTTCTGGTTCGCGACGACAAGCTCAACCCCGGCGAGGCGGCGACCCGGACGCTGGAACTCATCGAGAAGGACAAGGTGAACTTCCTCGTCGGCGGGCTCTCGGCAGCGGTGACGCTGTCGACCAACAACGTCGCCCGCGAGCGCGGGGTGATCTACAACTCGATCAGCCAATCCGATGCGATCAACGAGGCGAAGGATTTCGGCCGCACCACCTTCCACGAGGCCCTGAACCCGCACATGACGGCGGGGGCGGTGGGCCGCTACGTCTTCCCGAAATCCGGCAAGCGGGTCGCCTTCCTCAGCGCCGACTACGCCTACGGCCACGAGATGGTGCGCGGCTTCAAGCGCGCGGGCGAGGCGGCGGGCATCGAGGTCGTGGCCGACATCCGCCACCCGATCGGCGCCTCCGACTATTCGGCCTTCCTGCCGCGCATCGCGGCGCTGAAGCCCGACGTGCTGTGCCTGTGCAATTTCGGCCGGGATCAGGTGGTCTCGATCCAGCAGGCGACCGAGTTCGGCCTGAAGCGCAACACCAAGCTCGTGGCGCCCATCCTTCTCTTCACCGCCCGCAAGGCCGGCGGCGACGCCTTCGATGGCGTGATCGGCGGGACGTCGTATTACTGGCGGCTCGAAGACAGCGTGCCGACCGCGAAGGCATTCAACGACCGCTTCCGCGCGGCCTACAACGGCGCCGTGCCCTCCGATTACGGGGCGCTGGGCTATGCCGGTGTCCGCTCGGTGCTGGAAGGCGTGAAGGCCGCCGGCTCCACCGAGACCGACAAGGTCGTCACCGCGATGGAGAACCTGAAGGCCGATTTCTACAAGGGCCCGCAGAGCTTCCGGAAGTGTGACCACCAGTCGGTGCAGTCGGTGCTGATCGTCGAGGCGAAGTCGAAGGACATGAAGACACCCGACGACGTCTTCACGATCCTCGGCACCGAAGGCCCGGACGAGAAGTACCTGCGCGGCTGCGACGAACTCGGGCACAAGGCGTGATCGCGTGAGTGCATCGGGCGGCTTCGTCATCGGGAGCGCATCCCCTCTCCCCGTCTTGCGGGGAGAGGGTTTTGCCGACCTCGTCGTCGGCGAAACGAGGCGGCAGCCGGAGGTGAGGGGGCTTTCCGTAGGAGGCTTATCCGGGGAGCCCCCTCACCGTCGCCCTTCGGGCTTGCCTCGCCCCCGACAAGGGGGGCTCGGCCCTCTCCCCGCGAGCGGGGAGAGGGGAACGCCGTCTGCCGCGTCCGCACCCCACCCGGGAGCCCCCCGATGAGCGACATCACTCTCGGAGGCTTCCCCCTCGATCTCCTCGCGCTGCAACTTGTCACCGGCATCGCGCTTGGGGCGATCTACGTGCTCGTCGGCATCGGCCTGTCGCTGATCTTCGGGCTGATGAACGTCGTGAACTTCGCCCACGGGGCGTTCTTCATGGCCGGCGCGTATGTCGGCGTGTTCCTGTACGGCTATACCGGGAACTTCTGGGTCAGCCTCGTCGCGGCGCCACTGGCGATGGGGCTCCTCGGGCTCGTCGTGGAGCGTGTGCTGGTGCGCCCCCTCTACGGGCGGGGCATCGACGATCCGCTGCTCCTCACCTTCGGCCTGTCCTATGTGATGATCGAGGCCGTGCGCATCGCCTTCGGGCTCACCGGCCTGCCGTTCGGGGCGCCGCCGGAACTGCGCGGCGCCGTCGATCTGGGCATCGGGTATTTCCCCCTGTACCGGCTGTTCCTGATCGCCTTCTCGCTGGTGGTCGTGGGCGCCCTGTGGCTGTTCATCGAGCGCACCTCCTTCGGCCTCGTGATCCGGGCCGGCGCCCGCGATCCGCAGATCGTGCAGGTGCTCGGCATCGAGATGTCGAAGATCTGGCTCGCGGTGTTCGGCCTCGGCTGCGCGCTCGCCGGGCTAGCCGGCATCCTTGCGGCGCCGCTCCAGGGGGTCACGCCGGAGATGGGCATCCCCGTGCTCGCCGAGGCCTTCGTGGTGACGGTGGTCGGTGGAATGGGCTCCCTCGCCGGGGCGGTGCTGGCCGGTCTCCTCGTCGGCATCGTCGTGGCGATGACCTCGCTGGTCGCCCCCGACATGACCAAGATGGCGATCTTCGCCCTGATGGCGCTGGTGCTCCTCGTGCGCCCACGAGGCCTCCTCGGCCGGGCGGGAGCGCTGGGATGAACGCACCCACCCCCGGACAGGCCCTCGCGAAGGGCGGCGCGCTCCCTTCGGCCCGGCCCGGCTCCGGCCGCACCGGGCGGCTCCTGACGCTCGCCAGCCGACACCGGGTCAGCCTCACGCTCGCCTTCCTCCTCGTGTTCCCCTGGATCGCGCCCTATCAGGCGCTCGCGGTGAACATCCTCGTGCTCGGGCTCTACGCGCTCGGGTTCAACCTGCTGTTCGGCTATACCGGGCTGCTGTCCTTCGGACACGCCGCCTTCCTCGGGGGAGGGGCCTATGGCTGCGGTATCGCCATCGCCCAATACGGGCTGCATCCGGGTCTCGCCCTCGTGGCCGGCACGCTGCTCGCGACCCTCCTGGCGGTCCTGATGGGCGTGCTCGCGATCCGCACGCGCGGCATCTACTTCGCGATGACGACCCTCGCCCTGTCGATGTGCATCTACTACGCCTTCTACCGCGCAGAATCCTTCACCGGCGGTGAGAACGGCCTGCGCGGCATCAACGTCCCGAGCCTCGCCCTGCCGGGCGTTACGCTGAACCTCCTCGACCCGCTGGTGAAGTATTACGTCGTGCTCGCGGTGGTCGCCGTCGCGGTCTGGCTGTTCTCGCGCCTGCTGTCCTCGCCCTTCGGTGCCGTCCTGGAAGCGATCCGTGAGAACGAGGGCCGGGCGCAGGCCTGCGGCTACGACGTCGCCCGCATGAAGCTCGTGGCCTTCGTGATCTCCGGGGCGATCTGCGGCCTCGCGGGAGCCTTGCAGGCGATCCACCTCTCGATCGTGCCGATCGAGACGATGCATTACTCCACCTCCGGGCAGGCGGTGATGATGGCGCTGCTCGGCGGCATGGGGACCTTCTTCGGCCCCTTCGTGGGCGCGGCGACCTTTTCCCTGTTGCAGGACGGGCTCGCGACGCTGACGAGCCACTGGCAGCTCTTCGTCGGCGCGATCTTCATCGCCTTCGTGCTGTTCCTGCCGCTCGGCATCTGGGGCGAGGTGCTGGCCCGCTTGAGGAGGGCCGGATGGTGAGCGCGGCACCGATCCTCGCGACCGAAGGGCTCGGCAAGCGGTTCGGGCATTTCCGCGCCCTGTCGGAGGTGAGCGTCACCTTCCCCGAAGGCGGCATCACCGCGATCATCGGGCCGAACGGGGCGGGCAAGTCGACCTTCTTCAACCTGATCTCCGGCGCGTTCCCGCCAAGCGAGGGACGGGTGCTGTTCCGGGGGCGGGACATCACCGGATCGGCGCCCCACCACTTCGCCCGGATGGGCATCGCCAAGTCGTTCCAGATCACCAACGTCTTCCCGCATCTGACCGTGCGCGAGAACGTTCGGGTGGCGGCCCAGGCGCGGGCCGTGCGCTTCGCCTTCTTCCGCCACCGGTCGAGCTATCCCGAGCTGACCGAGCGGGCCGAAACGCTCCTCGGCGAGGTCGGGCTCTCCTCCCGGATGGACCGCCTCGCCCGCGAACTCGCCCATGGCGAGCAGCGCGCCCTGGAGATCGCGGTGGCGCTGGCGGCCGAGCCCTCGCTCCTCCTCCTCGACGAGCCGACCGCCGGCATGAGCCCGGAGGAGACCCGCGAGATGATGGACCTCGTGCAGCGACTGGCGGAGAGGCGGACGCTGATCCTTGTCGAGCACAAGATGAAGCTGGTGATGGGCCTGTGCCGCCGCCTCGTGGTGCTGCACCAGGGCCAGCTCCTGGCCGAGGGCACCCCCGACGACATCCGCGCCCATGCCGAGGTGCGCCGCGTCTACCTGGGCAAGAGCGCATGAGCGCCGTGGCGTCGCCGCTCCTGGCGGTCGAAAATCTGAAGGCGTGGTACGGCCACTCCCACATCCTGCAGGGGATATCTCTCAAGGTCCGCTCCGGTGAGATCGTCACGCTGGTCGGCCGCAACGGCGCCGGCAAGACGACGACGCTGAAGGCGATCATGGGCCTCGTCGCCAAGCGCGAGGGCCGGGTGAGCTTCGCGGGCGCCGACATCCTCCACCGGCCACCGCACGAGCGCTTCCACCGGGGGCTCGCCTACGTGCCGGAGGAGCGGCGCATCGTGCCCGGCCTGACGGTCGAGGAGAATCTGCGCCTCGGCATCCTGGCGGCGAAGGGCGAGCGGGTGTCTCGCCGCGACGAGGGCCGCCGGATCGAGGTGATCGCCGAGACCTTCCCCCGGCTGAAGCAGCGCCTCAAGCAGGAGGCCATCACCATGTCCGGCGGGGAGCAGCAGATGCTCGCCATCGCCCGCGCCCTGATGGCCGAGCCGGTGATGGTGCTCCTCGACGAGCCCTCGGAGGGGATCATGCCGATCCTCGTGGAGGAGATGTTCGCGCAGTTCGTGGCGATGAAGCGGGCGGGCACCACGATCCTGCTGGTGGAGCAGAACGTCGAACTCGCCCTCGACGTCTCGGACCGCGTCTACATCGTGGATGGTGGCGCCGTCGTCCACACCGCCCCGGCTTCCGCGTTGCGGGCCGATCCCGAGATCCAGGCGCGCTACTGCGCCGTCTGAGACAAGGAGACGAGGATGGACATCGCAGGCGAGTACCGGATCCCCGCCGCCCGCGCGGCCGTCTGGGCGGCGCTCAATGATCCGCAGGTTCTCGCCCGCTGCATCCCCGGTTGCAAAGAGCTGGAACAGGCCACGCCGGATGAGATGAAGGCCAAGGTTGCCCTGAAGATCGGGCCGGTCTCGGCCACCTTCGCGGGCACGGTCCGGCTGGAGGACGTGCGCCCACCCGAGGGCTACACCCTGGTGGGCCAAGGCAATGGCGGCATGGCGGGCTTCGCCAAGGGCCGCGCGGTGGTGAACCTCGCGGAGGAGGGCGCCGAGACGATCCTCACCTACACCGCCAAGGCCGAGATCGGCGGCAAGATCGCGACGCTCGGCGGGCGTCTGATGCAGGCGACCTCGCGCAAGCTGGCGGACGAATTCTTCGGCAAGTTCGCGGCCGAGTTCGGTGGGACGGGAGACGCGGCGGCGTCGCAGGAAAGACCGCAGGTCGCCGATCCGGTCGTCGACCGCTGAGGCGTTTTGCAGGGACTTTAGTCGCTCGGCCACATCGTCCTTGCGAACGACGCGAAGCGATCCAGGGAGGCGCCCGATGCGGAAGCGGCCCGCTAGCCATGGATTGCTTCGCTCAAGCTCGCAAAGACGGTCGAGCGGGCGATTAAGAGCCGCACCCGAACGAGTCGCTTCAGCCAGCCTTCTCCAGATCTTCCCCTCATCCTGAGGTGCGGCGAAGCCGCCTCGAAGGAGGGCTCCAGGGATCGCGCGGCGGGCTGGAGCCCTCCTTCGAGGCCCGCTGACGCGGGCACCTCAGGATGAGGTGAGTGGTTTGGAGCCGCCTCACCATGATCGGTCGCTGCTGTAGATCCGACCGTTGAATTCCCACCACACCCTCGGTTCGCCGCCGGCCGCCTGATTGGCTTTTCGAGCAACTAATTGCTGTCTGGCCGACCGCATTTGAGCTTCTCTGACGTCGTCATCAGAGGAGCAGCGTGTGGCCAACCCAGCGATCGAGCTTCCGAGCCCGCCTCCGTTCGATCCCGAAGCCATTCCCGACACCGCAACCCTCGCGCGCGGCGGGACCGGACTCCGATTGACGTGGCGCGACGGGCTCAAGGCCACGCTGCCGGCCGAGGGCTTGCGTCTGCGGTGTCGGTGCGCGTGGTGCACACGCGACCGTGTGGTGGGCGCCTTTCCTGAAGCCGTCCCCGGCGTGGGCGTCACCCGCGTCGAGGCCATGGGCGGCTATGCTGTCCATATCGCGTTCACGGATGGCCACGCCCGCGGGATCTTTCCCTGGGCCTACCTGCGCGCCCTCGCGGCCGAGGCCGCCGAGAGCCCACCGGCCACCGCGCACGCCGCCTGAACCCCCATTCCGACCCCTCGGCGACTGCATGAGGGCCGACTCTCCGTTGACGGGACTTAGCCATGAGCGCCTTCGAACTCGCGACGACGACCGAGATCATCGAGACCGATATCCTGGTGATCGGCGGCGGCACCGGCGGACCCATGGCCGCCATCAAGGCCAAGGAAGCCGACCCCAAGTTGCGGGTCCTTCTGATGGAGAAGGCCAACGTCAAGCGCTCGGGCGCGATCAGCATGGGCATGGACGGGCTGAACAACGCCGTCGTCCCGGGTTACGCGACACCGGAGCAATACGTGAAGGAGATCACCGTCGCCAATGACGGCATCGTCAACCAGAAGGCGGTGATGGCCTATGCCCAGGGCTCGTTCCCGATGATCCAGTACCTCGACAAGCTCGGGGTGAAGTTCGAGAAGGACGGTTCTGGCGAATACAACATGCGCAAGGTCCACCACATGGGGACCTACGTGTTGCCGATGCCCGAGGGGCACAACGTCAAGAAGGTTCTGTACCGACAATTGCGCCGATTGCAGGTCGGCGTCACCAACCGGTACATGGCGACGCGCCTCCTGAAGGGGGCGGACGGGCGCATCGCCGGGGCCATCGGCGTCAACACCCGCACCTCCGAATTCCTCGTGGTGAAGGCTAAGGCGGTGATCCTCGCCTGCGGCGCCGCAGGACGGCTCGGCCTGCCGGCCTCCGGCTACCTGTTCGGCACCTACGAGAATGCCGCCAATTGCGGCGACGGCTACGCCATGGCCTACCATGCGGGCGCGCAGCTCGCGAACCTCGAATGCTACCAGATCAACCCGCTGATCAAGGACTATAACGGCCCGTCCTGCGCCTATGTCACCGGCCCGTTCGGCGGATACACGGCGAACAATCGCGGCGAGCGCTTCATCGAGTGCGATTACTGGTCCGGCCAGATGATGCTGGAATTCTGGCGGGAACTCCAGGGCGGCAACGGCCCGGTGTTCCTGAAGATGGACCACCTGCGCGAGGAGACGATCTCGGAGATCGAGACCATCCTGCACACGAACGAGCGGCCCTCGCGCGGGCGGTTCCACGAACGGCGCGGCACCAACTACCGCAAGCGCCCGGTGGAGATGCACATCTCCGAAATCGGCTTCTGCTCCGGCCACTCGGCCTCGGGCGTGTTCGTGGACGAATTCGCGCGCACCACCGTCCCGGGCCTTTACGCGGTGGGCGACATGGCGAGCGTGCCGCACAATTACATGCTCGGCGCCTTCGTGAATGGCGGCATCGCGGGCGCCGACGCGGCGGCCTATTGCGCCGCCACGAGCCTCGCGGATTTCGACGGCGGCGATCTCGCGGCCGAGCAGGCGCGTGTCCTCGCCCCGACCCGGCGCACGGACGGCCTCACTCCGCACGAGATGGAATTCAAGACCCGCCGCCTCGTGAACGATTACCTCGAACCGCCGAAGGTCACGGCCAAGATGGAACTCGGCCAGCGTCGCTTCGCCGAGATCCGCGAGGATCTGTCCCTGCTCTGCGCGCGCGGTCCCCATGAGCTGCACCGGGCCCTGGAGATGCAGACGATCCTCGACTGCGCCGACATGGCGGCGGCGGCTTCGCTCTATCGGACCGAGAGCCGCTGGGGCTTCTACCACTTGCGCGTCGATTACCCGGAAACGAACGACGCCGAGTGGGCCTGCCATACGGTGCTGTTCAAGGATGAACAGGGCCGGATGGCCCATGCCAAGCGCGCGGTCGACCCGTTCATCGTCCCCGTCGCCGCCGAGGAGATGGGCGCCTACTACCAGCTTCGCGTCAAGACGCCGGCCGCTGCCGAGTAGATTCTAGAAGAAACTGGAGATCGATCCATGCCGATCATCACTCAGGCCAGCAGCGCCGCGGTCGTTGTCGATGACCAAAAGTGTATCGCCGAGAAGGGATGCCGTGTCTGCGTCGATGTCTGCCCTCTCGATATCCTCGCGATCGATGAAAAGCGGCAGAAGGCGTACATGAAGTACGATGAATGCTGGTATTGCATGCCCTGCGAAGTCGATTGCCCGACGAACGCGGTGAAGGTCAACATTCCGTATCTGCTGCGCTGAGGCCGGTCATGAGCCCTGTATTCGAGACCTTCGACGACGATCTGGACGATCTCACCGAGCGTTGCGCCAGCCCCGATGCGGGCGTTCGGCGCGTGGCGATGATGGAACTGGCCGAGGCGGTTGGACCCGAGGCGAAGATCCTGCTCCTGAAGGGCCTCGCCGACGAGGACGCCGCCGTTCGCGCCGCCGCGGCCAAGGCGCTGGACGAGCACGACGGCACGGATGTCGTCGAGGGTCTGGTTCGCTCCCTGGAGGATGCGGACGAGGCCGTCCGCCGCGCCGCCGCCGACACCTTGGCCGAGAAGAAGGAGCCGGCCTGCGGGCCGCTCTTGATCGATCGTGCCGAGCACGCCGACCCATTCGTGCAGGCCTCCGCCCTGCGCGCGTTGCGCGAGCTCGTGCTTCCGGACGCCCTCGCGGCGGCACTGAAGGCGCTGCGCAGCCCGACCTCCGATGTCCGCCGGGAAGGTCTCGGCGTCATCGGCTACCTCAAGGCCGAACAGGCGCTGCCCGCCCTGATCGCCACGGCGGGAGACCCGGACCCGACCGTCCGCCGCGCGACCATGGCGGCCCTGGTCTTCCTGCGCCCAGGCGGCCCGGGCATCTCGACGCTGATCGCGGGCCTATCCGACGAGAACTGGCAGGTGCGCGAGGAGGCGGCGGTGTCCTGCGCGAAGATCCGCCTGCCCGAGGCGACGGCCCCGCTGATCGCCACGCTGGACGATCCGGTCTGGCAAGTTCGCACCAAGGCGGCGAACGCCCTCGGGCGGATCAAGGCCCAGGCGGCAGTCCCAGCGCTCGGCGTAATCCTCGGCTCGGAGATCAGCAACCTGCGTAAGGAGGCGGCCGCAGCCTTGGGCGAGATCGCCGATCCCAGCGCCCTTGCCGCCCTGGAAGCCGTGGCGGACGATCCCGATCCCGATGTGCGCAAGCTCGTCCATTGGGCCATCGGCCGCTGCCAGGGGCGGCCCTGAGAGGACCCACGTCCGCCAGGTCGAGCGAGTGGGATCCAGCGAAGCGCGACGTTCGGAATCGGCCCGCTGCACTCGATTGCTTTGCGATGACGCGGCGAGGTTCAGCATTCATCCCGCCTCACGACGTTCTCCCGAGAGGAGGACGGAGAGTATGTTCGTCTCCACCTCGGCCTGCGAGGCGTAGCACTTTCCAAAGACGCGCCGCTGCGCTCGCCACCCCGAAACGTGCTTGAGTTTAGAGCCCGCACAAGGTCTGTTGCGCCGCTGCATGTGATGTGTAGGAGCCGGCTATGCAGACCGTTGCGCCGTTACGCCCATCCCCCATCGGGGTGTCCGCGCAGGCGGGGGCGCTGCTCCTTCCCGAACCGGCGCCTCAAGGGGGAAACGGTCAGCGCCCGCTGTTTGACGGGTTGAGCGAGCGCGAGATCGCCCTCGTCATGGAGCGCGGCAAGCGCCGTGTTCTGGACCGGGGCGCGACGCTGTTCACGCAGGAAACACCCAACGACGGCATCTGGCTCGTGGAAAGCGGGCGCATCCGCGTCTTCTACGCGGCGCCGTCGGGCCGGGAGATCACCCTGGCCTATTGGTATCCCGGCAACTTCGTCGGCGGGCCGGACGTGTTCGGCACCGGGCTTCACAAATGGTCCGGCATGGCGGCGAGCAATGCCAGCGTGCTGCACCTGCCGGGCAAGGCCCTACGGCAGCTCGTGAGGCAGATCCCCACCCTGGCGATCGGGATCATCGATGGGCTCACCTTCAAGGGCCGCTGCTACTCGACCCTGGCGCAGATGCTCGGAACCCGGTCGATCACGGAACGGCTGGCGCATCTCCTCCTGCACCTGTGCGATCTGTACGGTGTACCCGAGGAGGACGGGGCCGTGATCGCCTCGACCTTCACTCATGCCGACCTCGCCCATATGGTCGGGGCCACCCGGCAATGGGTGACGATCAGCCTGAAGCGCCTTTCAGAACAGGGCGTCGTCGCGACGCGGAGGGCGCAGATCGTCGTGCTGCGCCCGGAAGTCCTCCGGGAGATGCGGGGCGGTGACGAATGCGCCTAGTGCGGTTTCGGTTGATTGGGATCACTCGCTCAACCGTCTTTGCGAGCGACAGCGAAGCAATCCAGGGCTGCGGGACTTGACCGGACGTAGCGGATCCCTGGATTGCTTCGCTCCGCTCGCAAAGACGGGAGACACGGTGTGAGCCGAGTTTCCCCGAAAATGCTGTAGAACAAAAGCTTGCCGCTTAACGGCGCAGCCTCTTCGCTGTCGCTCGCGCAGACGATCAAGATTCAACCGGACCCGGTTTGGCCGCTGGGCATCGTGAATATCTCAGCGGCGGGCTCGGTGTCGGTCAGGTTACGGGTGCCGGGTTGAATAGCGCGAGGTCGTTGTAGAGACCCCAGCGGTCAGACCAAGGGCGCTTGCGTCCGCTGGCGACGTCCAGGATCAGCTCGAACAGGTCCTGACCCGCTTCTTCCAGGGTGCGCTCGCCGGTCGCCACGCGCCCGGCGTCGAAATCGATGAGATCGGACCAGCGCTCCGCCAGTTCGGTGCGGGTGGCGACCTTGATCACCGGCGCCTGTGCGAGCCCGTAGGGCGTGCCCCGGCCGGTCGAGAACACTTGGAGCGTGATGCCCGAGGCGAGTTGCAGCGTCCCGCACACGAAGTCGCTGGCGGGCGTCGCCGCGAAGATCAGGCCCTTTTCCTTCACCCGCTCGCCGGGCGCCAGAACCCCGCTGATCGGGCTCGCGCCGGATTTGGCGACGGAGCCCAGCGCCTTCTCCACGATGTTGTTCAACCCCCCCTTCTTGTTGCCGGGGGAGGGGTTCGCCCGGCGGTCGGCGCCGCCCTTGGCGAGGTAGTCGTCGTACCACGCCATCTCGCGCACCAGCGCCTGCGCCACCTCGGGGGTCGCCGCGCGGGGGGTGAGAAGGTGGATCGCGTCGCGAACCTCCGTCACCTCGGAGAACAGCACCGTCGCGCCGCAGCGCACGAGGAGATCGGCGCAGATCCCCATGGCGGGGTTGGCGGTCACGCCGGAGAAGGCATCGCTGCCGCCGCATTGCAGGCCGACCACGAGGTCGGACACGGGGCAGGTCTCGCGGCGGCGCCGGTTCAGCACGTCGAGGCGCTGCTCGGCCATGGTCATGATCGTGTCGATCATCATGCCGAAGCCGGCATGGTGCTCGTCCTGAAGCCGCGTCACGGCGCCGGTCTGGGTGGCATCCGGCAGAAGACGCTCGGAAACGAGCTTCTCGCAGCCGAGGCCGACCACCATCACCTCGCCGCCGAAGTTCGGGTTGCGGGCGATGTTCTGGAGCGTGCGGATCGGGATGTGCGCCTCTGGGGCGCTGATCGCGACGCCGCAGCCGTAGGTGTGAGTGAGCCCGACCACATCATCGACGTTCGGGAAGCGCGGAAGCAGCTCTTCCTTGATCTTGCGGATCGCCACGTCGAGCGTGCCCGCCACGCACTGTACGCTGGTTGAGATGGCGAGGATGTTCTTGGTGCCGACCGTGCCGTCGGGATTGCGAAACCCCTCGAACGTGTAGCCGTCGAGCCGGGGCAGGGGCGCCGGCGGGCGGATCGTCATGTCGAGGGTGTCGAGGTCCGGCGCGGCCGGAGTTTCGACGCGGGATTCCTCGACCCAGCTGCCTTCGGGGATCGCATCGATCGCGAGCCCGACGATCTCGCCGTAGCGGCGCACGGCACCGCCCTTGGAGATGTCGGTGAGCGCCACCTTGTGGCCCTGCGGCACGAATTCCCGGAGGGTGATGCCCTCCGGCAGGGTGGTCCCCGCCGGCAGGCCGAAGGCGTTCACGACGATGGCGACATTGTCGTCCGGGTGGACGCGGATCGTGCGCGGGGTATCCCCCGGCAGGCGGGAGGGCCGCTCTGGTGCGGACACGTCGCTCGGCGTCGCCATCGTCGTTTCGTCCCTTGCTTATGCGTCTTTGCGGCCGTCGATCGTGCGCGGCACGTTCAGCGGGTTGGCCTGCTGCAGTTCCGGCGGCAGCAGGGCGTCGGGCAGGTCCTGGTAGCAGACCGGCCGCAGGAAGCGGTCGATGGCGAGGCTGCCCACCGAGGTGGTGCGCCCGTCGGAGGTCGCCGGGTACGGCCCGCCATGCACCATGGCATGGCCCACCTCGACACCCGTGCCGAAGCCGTTGACGAGGATGCGGCCGACCTTGCGCTCCAGCACCGGAAGCAGGGCGCGGGCGGCGTCGTGGTCGCCGTTGTCCATGTGCAGGGCCGCCGTCAGCTGGCCTTCGAGCTTTCCGAGGACCGCGCGGATCTCGCTCAGGTCGCGGCAGCGCACCACGAGGGAGGCGGCGCCGAACACTTCCTCGGCGAGCTTGTGGTCCGCGAGGAAGGAGCCGGCGTCGGTGGCGAACAGCGTCGCGCGCCCCTGCGTCTCGCCGCCGGCCTGGCCCTGCGCGATGCGCGTGACGGCCGCGTTGGATTCGAGGGCAGCGACCCCGGCGCAATAGGCCTTGTGTATGCCGGGCGTCAGCATGGTCTGCGCCGCGACCCCTTCCAGCGCCTGCGCGGCGCCGGAGAGGAAGGCGTCGAGGCCTTGGCCCTCGACCGCGAGGATGAGGCCGGGATTGGTGCAGAACTGGCCGGAACCGAGGGTGAGCGCGCCGACGAAGGCCTTGCCGATCTCGGCCCCGCGAGCCTCCAGGGCGGAGGATAACAGGATCACGGGATTGATCGAGCTCATCTCGGCATAGACCGGGATCGGCACCGGGCGCGAGGCGGCGAGCTTCATCAGCGCCGTGCCGCCCGTGCGCGAGCCGGTGAAGCCGACGGCGGCGATGCGCGGATCGGAGACGAGGCGCTTGCCGACCTCGATGCCGTTGTCGAACAGCAGCGAGAACACGCCCTCCGGCAGGTCGCTTTCGGCCACGGCCTTGGCGACGGCGCGGCCGACGAGTTCAGACGTGCCGGGATGGGCCGGGTGCGCCTTGGCGACGACGGGGCAGCCGGCGGCCAGCGCCGAGGCGGTGTCGCCGCCGGCCACGGAGAAGGCGAGCGGGAAGTTCGAGGCGCCGAACACGGCGACGGGGCCGACGCCGATGGCACGCAGGCGCAGGTCCGGCCGGGGCAGGGGCTTCCGGTCGGGCAGGGCGGGGTCGATCCGCGCGGAGAGGTAGCTGCCCTCGCGCAAGACGCTGGCGAACAGGCGCAACTGGCCGACCGTGCGGCCCCGCTCGCCTTCGAGGCGCGGACGCGGCAGGCCGCTCTCGGCCATGCAGCGGACGATGAGGTCGTCGCCGATATCGAGGATCGCCTGGGCAATGGCGTCGAGGAAGGCGGCGCGGCGCTCCGGCGTGATTTCGCGGAACGTGTCGAAGGCGTCGTCGGCAAGCGCGCAGGCGCGCTCGACCTCATCGGCCGAGGCGGCATGGAAAACCGGCTCGATCTCGCGGCCGGTGGCCGCCTCGACCGCGCGGAAGCTCTCGCCTTCGCCCGCCGATTCGCCCCCGATGATGCTGCGTCCGGTGAGGGTCATCGTGTTCTCCATCGCGCCTGAAGGAAGCCCCGCCTCAGCGGACGAGGCAGGGGCGCTTGTTGTCGAAGGTCCAGCCCGGGATCAGGGCCTGCATCGCGGCGGCGTCGTCGCGGGCGCCGAGGCCGTGCTGCTTGTAGAGTTGGTGCGCGGTCTCGACCTCGTCCCAATCGATCTCGATGCCGAGGCCGGGTCGCTCGGGGACTTGAACCAGCCCGTTGCGAATCTGCAAGGGCTCCCGCGTCAATCGCTGGCCGTCCTGCCAGATCCAATGGGTGTCGATGGCGGTCACGCGGCCGGGCGCGGCGGCGGCGGCGTGTGTGAACATGGCGAGCGACACGTCAAAGTGGTTGTTCGAGTGCGAACCCCAGGTGAGGTCATGGTCGCGACAGAGCTGCGCCACGCGCACGGCGCCGGCCATGGTCCAGAAATGGGGATCGGCGAGGGGGATGTCGACCGAGCCGAGCTGGATCGCATGGCGCATCTGGCGCCAATCGGTCGCGATCATGTTGGTGGCGGTCGGCAGGCAGGTGGCCCGGCGGAACTCGGCCATCACCTCGCGGCCGGAGAAGCCGCCTTCAGCGCCGCAGGGGTCCTCGGCATAGGCGAGGATGTCGCCCTTGCCCTTGCAAAGGGCGATGGCCTCGTTGAGCGACCACGCGCCGTTCGGATCGAGGGTCACGCGGGCCTGCGGGAAGCGCCGCTTGATCGCGGTGACGGCCTCCATCTCGGCCTCGCCCGCCAGCACGCCGCCCTTCAGCTTGAAGTCGTTGAAGCCGTAGGCCTCGTGCGCGGCCTCGGCGAGGCGGGCGACGGTTTCCGGCGTCAGGGCCTCCTCGTCGCGCAGGCGGAACCAGCCGTCGCGGGCCTCCGGCTCGCGGTAGGGCAGGTCGGTGCGGCGGCGGTCGCCGACATAGAACAGGTAGCCCAGCATCTCGACCTCATCGCGCTGCTGGCCTTCGCCGAGGAGGGCGGCCACCGGCACGTTCAGGTATTGTCCGAGCAGGTCGAGGAAGGCGGATTCCACCGCCGTGACGGCGTGGATCGTGATGCGCAGGTCGAAGGTCTGGAGGCCGCGACCGCCGGCATCCCGGTCCGCGAAGTGGCTGCGCATCGTGTTGAGGACGGCATTCCAGGCGCCGAGCGTCTTGCCGACGATGAGGCTCCGCGCCTCTTCCAGCACCCCCCGGATGCCTTCGCCGCCGGGAACTTCGCCGAGGCCGGTCGCGCCGGTCGAGTCGGTGAGCACGACGAGGTTGCGGGTGAAGAACGGGCCGTGCGCGCCCGAGAGGTTCAGCAGCATGCTGTCGCGGCCGGCGACCGGCACGACCTTCATGTCGGTGATAACGGGGGTGTTGCGGGCGGCGTGCTGGGTCTGTTCGAACGGCATGGTCTGCCTCCCTGGATGCGTTTTTTATGGGAGAGGGAGGCCCGCTCCAGGGAGCGGGCCCGGGGCGTTCAGGGCTGGGCCTTCAGCTCGACGCGGCGGATCTGGCCGACGACGACGAGGTAGCAAAAGACCGCGGCGAGGGCGTTGGCGCCGACGAAGACCAGGGCGCCGTTGAACGAGCCGGTCGACTGGACGATGTAGCCGATGATGATCGGCGTCGTGATGCCGGCGGTGTTGCCGAAGGTGTTGAACAGGCCGCCGGAGAGGCCGCCGCTTTCCTTGGGCGAGGTATCGGCCACCACGGCCCAACCCAGCGCGCCGACGCCCTTGCCGAAGAAGGCCAGCGCCATCAGCCCGACCACGAGGGCATCGGCCTGGACGTAGTTGCAGCCGACGATCGCCATCGAGACCAGCATGCCGGCGACGATCGGGATCTTGCGGGCGGCGGTGAGCGAGTAACCCCGGCGCAGCAGCACGTCCGAGATGAAGCCGCCGAGGATGCCGCCGATGAAGCCGCACAGGGCCGGCAGCACCGCCGCGAATCCGGCCTGCAGGATCGAGAGGCCACGCTCCTTCACGAGGTAGACCGGGAACCACGTCAGGAAGAAGTAGGTGAGCACCGTGATGAAGTACTGGCCGAAATAGATGCCGAGGAGCATCCGGTTCGAGAGCAGTTCCTTCAGCGTGCGTCCCGCCTGGCCCGCGCCGCCGGAGCGGGCGCCGTCCATCACCATCAGGGCGCCGCCCTGGCGGATGTAGTCGCGCTCGGCGCGGCCCACCATCGGGTGGTTCTCCGGCCCGTAGACGAACTTCAGCCACAGCAGGGCGAAGACGACGCCGAGCAGGCCCATCACGGTGAAGACGTGGTGCCAGGAATAGGTGTGGACGATCCACGCCATGAGCGGCGTGAACAGCACCGTGGCGAAGTACTGCGCCGAGTTGAAGAAGGCCGAGGCCATGCCACGCTCCCGCGCCGGGAACCACGCGGCGACGATGCGGGCGTTGGCCGGGAAGGCGGGCGCCTCGCTGAGGCCCACGAGCAGGCGCAGCGCGAAAAGCAGGATGACGGCGGTGAAGCCGGTGAAGAACCCGACCGCGCCCTGGATCAGGGTGAAGCCCGACCACATGGCGATGGACGCCGCGTAGACCCACTTCACGCCGAAACGGTCGAGCAGCCAGCCGCCGGGGATTTGCGCCAGCACGTAGGACCATGCGAAGGCGGAAAAGACGTAGCCCATCTGGATGGGCGAGAGGCCGAGTTCCTTGGCCATGTCCGGCCCGGCGATCGAGATCGTCGCCCGGTCGGCGTAGTTGATCGCGGTCGCCATGAAGAGCATCAGCGCGATCAGGAGGCGCACGCGGCCGCGCTTGACCCCCGAGGGGGCAGCCGCGTCCGCCGCAGCGGTGGTGGTCGTCACGTCCATGGGCGTTCTCCCGGGTGGCCGCGCCCGTTTTCGGACGCATCGTTCTCCGCCGTTGGCCGGCGTGTCGTCTTGGATGGGGGCGGCGTCACCGCCCCCGGATGGTCAGCGGCGGTCGCCGATCAGGGCCTTCAGCTCGGCCAGTTCGCCGGCATCGAGATCGGTGAGCGGCGAGCGCACAGGGCCGGCGTGGCGGCCCACGGCGGTCATGCCGGCCTTCACGATCGACACCGCATAGCCGCGCTTGCGGTTGCGGATCGCGATGTAGGGAAGGACGAAGCTCTTCAGCTCGGCATAGACCGCGTCGCGGTCCCGGCGGCGGACCGAGTCGTAGAACGACAGCGCCCATTCCGGCAGGAAGTTGAAGATCGCCGAGGAATAGGTCGTCACGCCCATTTCCAGGTAGGGCAGGGCGAAGGTTTCGGCGGTGGGCAGGCCGCCGATATAGGTCAGGCGATCGCCGAGGCCGGCATAGACGCGGGTCATCAGCTCGACGTCACCCACGCCGTCCTTGAAGCCGACGAGGTTCGGGTTGCGCTCGCACAGGCCGGCGAGGGTCGTCTCGTTCAGCTGGGCGTTGGAGCGGTTGTAGACGAAGATGCCGAGGCTGGTCGCCTTGCACACCGCCTCGATATGCGCGGCGAGGCCGGCCTGCTCGGAGCCGACGAGGTAGGGCGGCAGGAGGAGGATGCCGTCGGCGCCGGCGGCCTCGGCGGCCTTGGCCATCTCGACCGCGAGGGCGGTGCCCTGGCCGGCGGGGGCGATGACCGGCGTACGGCCGCGCGTCTCCTCGATGCAGGCGCGCAGCACCCGGTCGATCTCGGCGGGGGTGAGGGAGAAGAACTCTCCCGTGCCGCCGGCGGCGAACAGGCCGGAAACCTTGTAATCGGCAAGGCGCGAGAGGTTGTCGCGGTAAGCCGCTTCGTCGAAAGTGAAATCGTCCTTGAAGTGCGTTACCGGAAACGACAGCAGGCCGGAGCCCAGCTGCTTGGCCATCTCCGCAGGGGTCATCCGCGCCATCGTCCGTCTCCCATGATTCGCGCCGTTCGGGCGTCTGCAATCAGGGGTATGCCTCGTTGATTCTCGCGTCCAACGTTGATTTTGGATTGATTATCCTCAATCCTGCATCAATGTTCGATCTGGGACACGCCCGTAGCTTCGTCGCGGTGGCCGAGGAGTTGCACTTCGGCCGGGCCGCCGCGCGGCTGAACCTGACGCAATCGCCGCTCTCCCGGCAGATCCAGATGCTGGAGCAGACGCTCGGCGTCGCGCTTCTGGAGCGCACCACGCGGGCCGTGCGCCTGACCCCCGCCGGCCGCACCTTCGTGGCCGAGGCCTACCGGGTGATCGCGGCGGCGGAGAACGCCGAGCGCGTCACGCGCCGCGCCGCCCGTGGCGAGAGCGGGATGATCCGCCTCGGCTTCACCGCCGCCTCGGCCTATCGCATCCTGCCGCGCCTCGTGACGCATGTCCGCGACAGCCTGCCGGAGATCGACCTCGCCCTGGAGGAGATGGTGTCCGGCGAGCAGGTCCAGGCCCTGGAGGCCAACCGGATCGATCTGGCGCTCCTGCGTCCGTCACCGGCCCTGGCCGAGAGCGCCATCGAGGCGATGCCGCTGACGCGGGAGCGCCTGATCCTGGCCGTGCCGCAGGGCCATCGGCTCGCGCTCGGCCGTGCCCCGACACTGGCCGATCTCGATGGCGAGCCCTTCGTCACGTGGTCGCCGCGCGGTGGCCGCTATTTCATCGATCTGCTCGACGCATTGTTCGAAGGCGGCTCCGTGCAGCCGCGCGTGGTGCAGCGGGTGAACCAGGTCCACGCCATGCTGGCGCTGGTCGGTGCCGGGCTCGGAATCGCGCTGGTGCCCGATGGCGCCCGCAGTATCCGCGTGGCGAATGTCTGCCTGCGGGCGATTCGCCTTCCCGCGACCGCGCAGCCGGAACTGCACCTTGCCGCGCGCCGAGACGACGCCAATCCATGCCTCGCCACCGTGCGGGAGGTCATCGTGAAGGCGTTTTAATAGCACACTGCGATTCGGTTCTGCTGCTAATGCAGACATGACGGCGAGGAATGTGGCCTGTATGCCCGTTCAATGCAGTCTTACGTATTCGAAAGGACTTGCGCGGGTCGCGGCGGACGGACAAAAGTTAACGAACCGTAGCCTTGCCGGGAGCGAGCCTTGCACCGCGTGATTCGCTCAGTGACCGCCGCCATCGTGACCGTTGCGGTGGTGGCGCCCCCTCTCGAGATGGCGCAGGCGGCCGGGCTCGGCCGCGAGGCGTCCAACGCGGAAGGCGTCAACGCGAACGCGAAGGTCGCCGCCATCATCGAACGCGAACACAAGATGTGGGGCCGGCTTTCAGCCTCGATCTGCTCAGGCTGCATCACGGCCGCCAACCGCGTCGCGCCGATCAGTTTCGTCAGGCCGGGCGACAAGCCGGTCGCGGAAGACCGGATCGAGACGGTGAAGGTTGCCGTGCACAAGGCTGGATCGCCACGCCGATTCGTGCAACTCAGGAAGCGCTTCGCCAAGCTCCATCGGCGCGAGCGCCTGCGGCTCGCGTCGCGCGCCCGGCTGAGGGCAGCCCTCGCCCGGCGGCACGCGATGCGGCTGGCGGCGCTGAAGCGTCGTCATCATGCCACCGTCGTGCGCGCGACCTTCGTGCCCGCCTACGACGTGGGTTCCGTGAACACGGTGTACCGCATTCCCAACGATCAGCCGTTCACGCCGCGTGACGACGGGCGCTGGCATGAGACGATCCTGCCGACCGCGACCCGCATGCGTCGCAGCTGAGGTCGCATCGGGCGCGTTGCCGCGCCGAGGAACCGGCAGGGCGGACTTCCCTTGTCCGGGGGACCGCACTGATGCGGACGGAGCCTCGACACGATGCGACTGCGACCGGCGATGGCCCTCGGGCTGGCCTTCCTCATCATGCCCGCAGCGGCCTTTGCGCAGGGCAAGCCCCTGCCGCCACCGGCGAGCGACGCGACACCGCCCATAGCGCTGACGATCACGATGAAGGATGGGAAGCCGGTCTGCGATCCGGCGGAACTGCTCGTGCCGGCCAACACCAATGTCGCGCTCGACATCAGCAGCCAAGCCAATGCCGATGTCACGCTGACCATTCCCGGGCAATTCTCGAACGGCCTTGTGCAACATGCGGACGGCGATCTCGTCCACGTGGCGAGCGAGAAGGGCTATCTCGTGAAGCGCAACGGCAAGGGAACACTCAAGCTGCGGACCGAGGAGCCGGGCCAGGTGAAGTACGCCTGCACCGCCACCAACAACCAGAGCCAGCCGTTCAACGGCACCTATACCCGCAAGGCGACGAACGGCTGAGCGTCATACGGGGCGGCCCCGGCGCTGGTCCGGGGCCGCGTATGGGATGATCAGTCGACGACCTTGCCGTCCGGCCCGACCTTCACGGTCTGCTCCTTGTCGGCGCCCGCGACCTTGATCTCGTACTGCACGGCCTTGCCGTCCTTCGATACCTCGGCCTCGTAGGCCTTGCCGCCGCCGGCCTTCTGCTCCGCGATGGCGAGAGCGTCCTTCAGCGTCGTCTTCGCCTCGTTGAAGTTCTTCGTGGTCAGGAAGGTGAAGTAGCGCTCGATCGGCTGGTTCTCGGTCTTGTAGACCGCGCCGGTATCGGCATTGATGCCGTATTCCACGAGCTTGCCGCTCGGATAGACGACCTTCACGGCGTAATGTACCGGGTTCTTGCTGTCGGCCTTCTCGAAGTCGGCGTCGATGGCGCGGCCGCCCTTCTCTTCACCCTGCATCTCTGCGGTGCTGATCGCCTGCGGCAGGGCGACCTTGGCGATCTTCGCGACCTGCCACTCCTTCATGTCCTTCATGTCGCCCGTCGAGCCGGTGGTGGTGCCGGTCTGGGCGAACGCGAGGCTGGTGCCGAGCAGAAACAGGCCGGCAGTAGCGGCAAACGTCTTCGTCATGGCGGGTATTCCTCGTTTTCGAGTGAGTTGCCGTCATGAACGCCTCAGGCACGAGCCTGTTTCATCGATCCTGATACGATCCGTATGCGGATGGGCCGCGGCCCCGCGTGAACGACGCCGAGGTGAAGCTGACGCCTCGGGAATACGACTTCCTGCGGGTGCTGGTGAGCCATGCCGGCAAGGTGCTCACGCACGCGCAATCGATGCGGGCGGTGTCGACGTCGTCGGGCCCGCAATACTTCAGGGTCTACATGCGCCAGCTTCGCCAGAAGCTCGAAGCCGATCCCGAGCGCCCCCGCCTCCTGCTGACGGAAACGGGCGTCGGCAACCGGCTTCGCGCGCCGGACGCCTGATAGGTCAGGTCCGTAGTTCGAGCCGCTCGCCCGACACACGCACCGCATCGGGGCGGCGGCCTGTTTCGGCGCTGGCGTAGTGAAACGCGGCCTGCCGGTCGCGGAACAGTCCACCACCGCGCCCGTGGATTTCGACGGCGACCCAGCGCCCTCGCGAATCCTGGCCGACGACGAAGCAATTCTCTTCCTGCCCGCCAAGAGCGGCGGGGGAGGCACTGACGATAAGGGCGGGTGACATCGGATGGTGGGGTTCACGCGATCCTCTCGGGACCGCGCGCCTCATGTGAGCCTACTGGCGTGAGGGATCGAGGGGGCGATGGGGCAACTCCTATGAGGATGTCGTGAGGACACGTCTCACAGCGCCCGTTCCGGCTTGCTGCTCGTCAGGCGCAGGTTCAGCGGCCGGCCGGCGATGGCCCCGCCGAGTCCATCAGTGATCGGAATGGGCAGGCAGTGCGAGATCGCACCGAGCGCCGCCGCGATGAAGGTGCGCTGTTCGTCGCTGCTTCCGATGAGGCGGGAATGGGTGATGCGCGGCTGGCCGAGCAGCGAACCGTCCCGCTTCAGGCTGAACAGCACCGTCACCTCGGAGCCCAGCGCCCCGGGCGGAACGCCGTCGAGCTTGGCGCAAGCGCCCAGGATCCGCCACAGGGCGGCGAGGTTGTCCGCCGGGGCGGCGTGCGCCCCGAGGGGGAGGGCCGCGATGCAGAGCGCGAGCGCGGCGGCGCGGCCCATGCCCATCGCCTAGCGGTTCGTGTTCGCGGACGTCTGCCCGAACATGATCTTCTTGGCGTCCTCGCTCATGGTCTTCCCGAAATCGGGGTTGATCTTCGGGGCATGGGCATAGGCGGCCTTGGTCCCGGGCCGCTCCGCGATGGCGTGGAACCAGCGCTTCAGGTGCGGGTGATCGTCGATGTTCTGGCCCTGCTTCTCCCACGGGACGATCCACGGATAACAAGCCATGTCGGCGATGGTGTAATCCGGCCCCGCGATAAACTCACGGTCGGCGAGGCGACGGTCGAGGACGCCGTAGAGCCGGTTGGTCTCGTTGACGTAGCGCTTGATTGCGTACTCGATCTTCTCCGGCGCGTATTGGCTGAAATGGTGGTTCTGCCCGAGCATCGGGCCGAGGCCGCCCATCTGCCAGAAAAGCCACTGCAGCACCTCGTAGCGACCGCACAGCTCCTGCGGAATGAAGCGTCCGGTCTTCTCAGCGAGATAGAGGAGGATCGCGCCGGATTCGAACAGGCTCATCGTGCCGCCGCCCTTCGGCTCGTGGTCCACGATCGCCGGCATGCGGTTGTTCGGTGCGATCTTGAGGAAGTCGGGTTCGAACTGCTCACCCTTGCCGATGTTCACCGGCTTGATCGTGTAGGGCAGCCCGGCCTCTTCCAGGAACATCGTGATCTTGTGGCCGTTCGGGGTCGGCCAATAATACAGATCAATCATCGCACGTCCTCGTTGCAGGCCGTCATCCCGGCCCGGTGCAGGCGTGAGGGAGGTGGGTCGAAAGGACGCCGGGATCAAGCCGGCCGAACCGAATCCCGCCATCGGACTTATCCCACGATCGCCGGCTCTCGACCGAACAGGTTGGCGACCGCAGGAGAGAACTCATGCCCTGGTATGCCGTGCGTCCGCGTGATCCCGCAGACCCGCGCTGGCCCTTGCCGGGCACGGAGCAGATCGTCCTGAAGGCGGACGATTCCGACGATGCCAGGGTGAAATTCGAGGGGGCCTACCCGAGCGAGCCCTATGGCAGCCCCACCGTGCCGGTGCGCGATGCCGGGCTCGGCAGCTTTCGCGGCGATCCCGACGCCCTGTCGGTCGAAGAGACAGGCGAACCCCCGGCTCCGAAGGAATGAAGCCATGGACAGCAAGAGTGCACGCCTTCGCGTGACCCTCGACGGACAGCTTGTGGACTACTGGTCCCGCGAAGCGACGCGCCTCGACGCCATGGCCGCGAAGGCTCGCTTCGGCTGGCAGCGGCGCAGCCTCGAACGAAAGGCCGAACGCGCGCGTACCCAGGCCGAGCGCAGCCGCAGCCGCGATGCGGCACGCAGGGGGCCGATCGCCGGCGCGAATTTGGGCGTTAGCCAAGGCTAAGAGGTATTCCCAACACTCGAAGCTTTGCCATGGTCTTCCGGGTGCGAGTCCGGTTAAGCAGCCCGCGCCCACCACTTCGGTTCGACCATGGAACGCTCGCAGCAAGCCGCCCTGCTCAGCGCGGGGATCGGCGTCGCCGTCACGGCGCTGAAATTCTACGCCGCGTGGCTCACCGGGAGCCTCGCGCTGTATTCCGATGCGCTGGAGAGCATCATCAACGTGGTCGCGGCGGCGGGCGCGTTCATCGCCCTGCGCATCGCGGCGCAGCCAGCCGACGAGGATCATCCCTACGGCCACCACAAGGCCGAGTTCTTCTCCGCGGTGATCGAGGGCGCGCTCATCATCGTGGCGGCCATCCTGATCCTGCGCGAAGCCTATAACGGCTTCCTCGATCCGAAGCCCCTCGACGCCCCCGCCGCCGGCTTGGCGATCAACGCCGTCGCGGGTGTCATCAACGCCGCCTGGGCCTGGGCGCTGCTGCGCTGGGGCCGCCAGTGGCGCTCGCCCGCCCTGATCGCCGATGCGCGGCACATCTTCGCCGACGTGCTGACCTCGATCGGCGTGCTCGGCGGCGTCGCGGCGGTGTGGTTCACGGGAATGCCGGTGCTCGATCCGGCCATCGCCGGCCTCGTCGCCCTCAACATCCTGTGGTCCGGCTTCCGCATGGTGCGGGAATCGGTGGACGGCCTGATGGACAAGGCCGCCCCGCCCGAGATCGTGGGGCAGGTGCGCTCGCTCATCTCGCAGCATGGCGAGGGCGCGCTTGAGGCGCACGACGTGCGCACCCGCTCGGCGGGCAGCGCGACCTTCGTGGATTTCCACCTCGTGGTGCCGGGCGACATGACGGTCGCGGCGTCGCATATCATCTGCGACCGGCTCGAGGATGCCCTCGAAACCTCGATCCCCGGCACCGTCGTGACGATCCACGTCGAGCCGGGCGACGAGGCCAAGGCGCGCGGCCTGCCGGTTCTCTGAACGGAAAGGAGCGTTCCAGCCGGTTCTCTGGAACGCTCCCCTTCTCGCCCGGAGCTGGGAGGCAATCAGCTCCAGGCGTGGAAGGGTGGGTTCACGCCGTTGAGGGCGTGGTTGCCGACGATGGCGTATTTCCAGCGCACCGGATCGTGCAGCGTGTGGGTGCGGGCGTTGCGCCAGTGCCGGTCGAGATTCTCGGCGGCCAGGGTCGAGCGGGTGCCCGCCAGTTCGAACAGCTTGTTCGATGCGGCCAGCGCGATCTCCGTGGTGAGAACCTTCGCCTCGGCCACCGCGAGCTGCGCGGCGGCCACCGTTTCCGCGTCGGGCGCGGCGATGGCGACATCCAGCGCCTCACCCGCACGGTCAAGCAGCGCCTCGGCGGCATGCTGGCGGATGGTGAGATCGCCAACGGCCTGGATCGTGTAGGGATCGTCCGAGGCGCGATCCTGCCCGCTGTCGATCCACGGCCGGGCCTTCTCCCGCACGAAGGCGATGGTGTCATCCAGGGCGGCGCGGCCGATTCCGGCATCGATGGCCGCCTGGATGATCTGGAACACCGCTCCGTCCGTGCGCGGCCCCTCGTAGCCTTTCCAGGCGGGGACGAGATGGGTCTTGGGCACCCGCACATCCTCGATGAGGACCGTGCCGCTCGCGGTGCCGCGCTGGCCGAAGGCGGACCAATCGTCGATCACGGTGAGGCCCGGCGCATCCCGCTCGGCGATGGCGTACCACGCGCGCCCCTCGCCATCGACCGCGACGATGGGCACGAGATGCGCGAGCAACGCGCCCGTCGCATAGAACTTCTGCCCGCGCACGACGACGTGGTCGCCATCCTCGACGAAGCGCGTCTCGAACTCGGCGGCACGCTTGGTGCTCCGCTCGGAGAAGGCGTTGCCGAAGCGGACGCCGCGCAGCACCTCGCCGAACAGCAGCGCCTTTTGCGCCTCATCCGACACGGTTCGGATGGCCGCGACGATGCCGAGATGGTTCTGGGCGATCTGGCCCACCGACGGATCCGCCGCCGAGACGATGGCGATGACCCGCGCCAGCGTCCGGTAGGACACCTCCGGCCCGCCATGGGCCTTCGGCACGTTGATGGACCAGAGGCCGCTTTGCGAGAAGGCGTCGACCTCGCGCAGGGGTCGCACCGAGTCGCGGTCGCGCTCTGAAGCCCCCGCGCGGATGTCTGCGGCCAGCGCGGTGGCGACGGTGATCGCCTCGGCGTCGTCGCGGATCACATGGGCGGGTGACGAGGGCCTGGCGGGGCCCGGTACGCCGGCCGCGCTGGTTCCGAGGGTCTGGTGGTCGAGGGCGATGGTCAAGGCAGCCTCCGCGCTCAGGCCGCAACAGCGGCCGGCGCCGCTCGGCGGGCCGCTTCGAGGGCCCGGACCCTGGGCAGGATCTCGCGGCCGAAATAGGCGACCTCCTCCTGGAAGTGCAGGAAGGCCAGGAGCACGAGGTCGGCGCCCGCGTCCTTCAGGGCGATGATGCGCTCGGCGATCTGGTCCGGCGTGCCGATCAGGTTCGAGCGGAAGCCGTCATTGTACTGCACGAGATCGTCGAAGGTGGATTTCGCCCAGTTGCCCTCGCCCTCGGGGCTCGCCTTGCCGGCGTTCTTCACCTCATGGCCGAAGGCTTTCACCGCCTCGGGATCGGCATGGGCGATGATCTCATCGAGGACGGCGCGGGCCTCCTCCTCGGTGTCGCGGGCGATGACGAAGGCGTTCACGCCGATCTTCGGAGTATTGCCGCTCTCGGCCGCCTTGGCGCGGATGTCATCGACCTGGGCGCGGATCGCCTCCGGCGTGTTGCCGTTGGTGAAGTACCAATCGGAGACGCGCGCGGCCATGTCCCGCGCCGCCCGCGACGACCCACCCTGGAAGATCTCGGGCAGGGGCTCGGCCGGCTTCGGCTTCAGCGTGTAGTTCGTGTAGCGGTAGAAATCGCCCCGGAAGGTGAAGTTGTCCTGCGTCCAGATCCCGCGCAGGGAGCGGATGAACTCCTCGGAGCGGCGGTATCGCTCGTCATGGTCGAGCCAGGGCTCGCCGATGGCCCGGAACTCGCCCGAGAACCAACCCGAGACGATGTTCACCGCGATGCGCCCGCTCGTGAGCTGCGAGATCGTGGCGATCTGCTTGGCTGCGAGTGTCGGATTCCACGGACCCGGAAGGATCGCGGCGATCACCTTCAGCTTCGTGGTCGCCGCCAGCAGCGCGTGGCTGAAGGCGACCGATTCGTGCTGGTACTCCGCGCCGTAGCCGGCAGTGAAGCGGATCTGCGTCAGCGCGTAGTCGAACCCCGCCTCTTCCGCGATCTGCGCGAGCTTCCGGTTGTAATCCGCATCCCAGCTCGTGCGCTGGGGAATGCGGCTGATGACGAGGCCACCCGATACGTTCGGCACCCAGTAGGCGAAGCGCACAGGCTCGGCATCGTTGTGCTGGCGACGAGCGGTCATGGGGCGATGTCCTTCTGTAGCGCGAAGTACAGCGATACGCCGCCCGAAAGGCGCAGAAGTACTTCGATTTATTCGACAGAGGGAGTATCGCGAGCTAAAACCAGCGCGTCAAAGGAACGTTCGGCTGTTTTTAGGCGGGGAACCGGAACGGCGTGCCACCGTTCCCGCGCAGCCGTGGTCGGTTCGTTTCCTTGTCGGAATGAATACGAATCCGGCGGGGAATCAGGCCGGCTCGTGCAGCCGCCGCCACGCGAAGACACCGAACACGCCGACGAGGCAGGCCGCGATGCCGAACCACGTGAATGCATATTGCAGGTGGTTGTTCGGCAGATCCACACGCAACTGGCCGCCGCGCGGCCACGTCGTCTGGCCCGGCACGGCATCGGCCTCGATGAGGTAAGGCACGACATCGCCGAGCCCCCGTGCGGCGGCGATGCCCGGCACGTCGCGGTTGAACCACTCGCCCTTCGCGGGATCCGGCGCCGGGACGAAGAGGCCGCGCGGCTCGCTCCCCCGCAGGATGCCGGTGACGCTCGTCTCGCCCTCGATCAGGCCGTTGGTCCGGTCGGACTGCGCCTTCAATTCGGTCGGCACGAAGCCGCGATTGACGAGAACGGTCCCACCGTTGTCGCGCACGAAGGGCGTGATCACGTAATAGCCCTGCAACGCCCGTCCCGGCGTCTCACCAGCGGCGAGACCATGGACCAGCGTCTCCTTGTCGTTGAGGAAGCGACCCTTCACCCGCACGTGGCGAAATTCATCGGTCGGATCCCAAGCGGATGCGGCGGGCGGGTCGACCGGCGCGGCCTTCGACTCCGCCACGATCCGAGCGATCAGGTTTTCCTTCCAGGTCTTGCGCTCGACCTGCCATGTCCCGAGGCCGATCAGGATCGCCAGCGCGATGAGCGCGGCGAGCCCTGGCGCGATGAGGTCGCGCCACGCACCGGGACGGATGCCGCTCACAGCTCGAAGCGGCCCTCCTCGGCCTTGTTCTTGTATTGCAGGGCGATCAGCAGACCCTTCAGCGGGCGCACCAGCAGCAGACTCAGGCCCACCGACAGCGTGACCGCGACGGCGGCGTGAACCCAGATCGGCGGTTCGTAGGTGATCTCCAGCCACAGGGCCGTTCCGACCACCACGAGACCCACAATCGACATGACGAAGAAGGCCGGTCCATCCGCCGAATCGAAGCCCGAATAGTCGAGGTGGCAGGCCTCGCAGCGCGGTCGCAGGGCGAGGAAGCCCTGGAACAGGTGGCCTTCGCCGCAGCGCGGGCAGGCGCCGCGCAAGCCTGTCGGGATGGGCGGAGGCGTGGGCATGGTGGTCCGATACGTTGGAGTGGCACCTCCGATAGCGGATCGGCGCCGAACGAAGAAGGGGCGGCCGAAGCCGCCCCGTCATGTCTTCACATCATCGCGCCGATGGGCGGCATCGCCATCAATGCGCGGCGTGCCCGATGCCCGAGCCCCACACGTAGATGGCGGCGAACAGGAACAGCCACACGACATCGACGAAGTGCCAGTACCAAGCGGCGAACTCGAAGCCGAGATGCTGCTTGGGCGTGAACTGACCGGCATAGGCCCGCATCAGGCAGACGGCGAGGAAGATGGTGCCGATGATGACGTGGGCGCCGTGGAAGCCCGTCGCCATGAAGAACGTCGACGAGTAGATGCTGCCCGCGAAGCCGAACTCGGCGTGGCTGTACTCGAAGGCCTGACAGGCGGTGAAGATGACGCCGAGGACGATCGTCAGCCACAGGCCATACTTCAAGCCCTTGCGGTCACCTTCCAGCAGCGCATGGTGCGCCCAGGTGATGGTGGTGCCCGAGGTCAGCAGGATCAGGGTGTTCAGCAGCGGCAGGTGCCACGGATCGAACGCCTCGATGCCCTTCGGCGGCCAGACGCCGCCGGTGAACTCCACCCGAGAGACCTGGATCGGGTCGGCGGTGTAGAGGGCGGCCTCGAAGAACGCCCAGAACCACGCGACGAAGAACATCACCTCCGAGGCGATGAACATCATCATGCCGTAGCGGTGATGCAATTGGACGACGCGGGTGTGGTCGCCGGAATTGGCTTCGTGCGCCACGTCCTTCCACCACGAGAACATCGTGTAGAGGACGCCGACCGCGCCGAGGCCGAACACGTAGGGTCCCGGCGTCAAGGTGCCGATCTGGAGGCTCTTCATCCAGAACACGGCGCCGAAGGCCATGAGGAAGCCGGAGAAGGCGCCGATCAGCGGCCACGGACTTGGCGCGAGGATATGGAAGTCGTGATTCTTGGCGTGCGCCTCAGCCATCGTCCCGTCGCTCCTTACCCGGCGGCGTAAGCCCTTCCGGCACCACCGCTCTTGCCCAGCTTACCCGCAGCTTTAATCGCTGCGGCCCCGTAATGTCACGCACCCGCGATCAGAAATCGCGTTTCGTCCCCGAAGGTGCCGTGTTGGCCACGGCAGCCGTCACCGGCTGGCCGTTCTTGGAGGCGAAATACGTGTACGACAGCGTCATCTCGGAAAGATGCGCGGTGTTCGAATCGTCCCGCACCGCCGGGTCGACATAGAAGACCACCGGCACGTCGATGGTCTCGCCCGGCTGCAGGACCTGCTCGTTGAAGCAGAAACAGGCAATCTTCACGAAGTAGCCGCCCATCAGGCCGGGCTGGACGTTGAACGTCGCCACACCGGTCGAGGGCTTGTCGCCGGTGTTCTTCACGCGGAAGAACACGGTCTTGGTCTCGCCGAGCTTCGCCTCGACCTGGTTCGCCTCCGGGGCGAACTTCCACGGCAGGCCGGGGGCGACGTTGGTATCGAAATGGACGACCATGCTGTCGTCGCTGCGCGCGGCGGCCGCCGAGAGGGCCGGCCCCTGACGCGGTGTGCCGTCGTAGCCCGTCGCCTTGCAGAAGGCGTTGTAGAGAGGCACCGACGCGTAGGCGAGGCCGACCATTCCGAAGGCCACGCCCGCGCAGATGACCGCCGTGCGGGCAGCGCCACGGGAGGTCGGAGGACGAGGGGAGGGGCGAGGGGACAAGGCAGTCATCGCATCTCCCTCTAGAGCGGCCGGTTGAGGACCTGCGGGCCGAGCTTCGCGATGGTGAGCACGAAGAACAACAGCACCATGGCACCGAGCGCCAAGGCGATCGCCACCGAACGCTTGCGACGGCGGGCCTCCTCCTCGGGGGTGAGCGGCCGGTACTCGATCTTGGGATCGGGCATCATGGCTCAGGCCACGACCGCGTGGAACAGGCCGAGGCTCTGCTCCGCCAGGAGGGCCGAGAACAGCGCGAAGAGATAGAGAATCGAGAAGCCGAACAGGCCCATCGCCGCCTTCTTCTCGGCCTCGCCGATCTTGTTCTTGAGCACGCGGACGCTGAGCGCCACCATGCCGATCCCGCCCACGGTGCCGACAACGGCATAGAGCAGGCCGCCGAAACCAAGGGCGACCGGCACGAGGCCGAGCGGGGCGAGGAACAGCGAGTACCAGACGATCTGGCGGCGGGTGGAATCCGGCCCGGCGACGTTCGGCATCATGGGAATGCCGGCGCGGGCGTATTCGCCGGCCTTGATCAGCGCCAGCGCCCAGAAATGCGGCGGCGTCCAGATGAAGATGATCGCGAACAGGACCAGCGACTCGATGCCGACCTGGCCGGTGACGACCGCCTGCCCGATCACCGGGGGAAGGGCGCCGGCCGCCCCGCCGATCACGATGTTCTGCGCGGTCGCCCGCTTCAGCCACATCGAATAGATCACAGCATAGAACACGATGGTGAAGGCGAGCAGCGCCGCCGAAAGCCAGTTCGCGGCGAGCCCGAGCACCAGCACCGAGGCAACCGACAGGAACAGCCCGAAGCCCAGCGCCTCGCTCGAGGTGATCCGCCCGGCGGGGATGGGGCGTCCCGACGTCCGGGTCATCACGGCGTCGATGTCGGCGTCCCACCACATGTTGAGGCAGCCCGAGGCACCCGCGCCGACCGCGATCGCGAAGAGCGAGATCGCGCCGATGGCCGGAGAGACGTGGCCGTGCGAAACGCTCATCCCGACAAGGGCCGTGAAGATCACGAGGACCATCACCCGCGGCTTCAGCAGGGCGAAATAGTCCGGAACGTCGCCGCCGACGGTCGCGACCGCGGGGCTCAGGGTATTGGTGGCGCTCGTCATCAGGTTCGCTGCTGCTCGGCCGCAACCTCGCGACGGCTCACGCCACGGGGTCAACTCTCAGGTGCAAGTCCGTTCAAGGTGTCGGGGTCGTTCGACCCTCGTCCCCCGGCTATCGGCCCCGGGGCGCCCTTGCCGGGAGGTCGCTCGCGGCGGCCTCCGGGAAAGGGCGGGGGCCGCGAACGGCCCCCGGCTTCGTCTGGTTAGTGAGCGCCCGGCTCGTCGATGATACGGGGCAGCGTCTCGAACTGGTGGAAGGGCGGCGGGGAGGACAGGGTCCATTCCAGGGTGGTGGCACCCTCGCCCCACGGATTGTCCGCAGCCCGCTCCTTCGACCGGAACGCCAGGACGACGCCGATGATGAAGACGAACATGCCGAGGCCGAAGATGTGGCCGCCGTAGGTCGACACCTTGTGCCAGCCGGCGAAGGCTTCCGGATAGTCGGCGTAGCGACGCGGCATGCCCGCGAGGCCGAGGAAGTGCATCGGGAAGAACAGGACGTTCGCGCCGATGAAGGCCAGCCAGAAGTGCAGCTTGCCGGCCCATTCCGGGATGATGCGGCCGGTCATCTTCGGGAACCAGTAGTAGACACCGGCGAAGATGATGAACACGGCGCCGAGCGACAGCACGTAGTGGAAGTGCGCGACGACGTAGTAGGTGTCGTGCAGGTACTTATCGACCGCCGAGTTGGCGAGCACCACGCCGGTCACGCCGCCGACGGTGAAGAGGAAGATGAAGCCCACCGCCCAGTGCATCGCGGCGGTGAAGCGGATCGAGCCGCCCCACATGGTCGCGATCCAGGAGAAGATCTTCACGCCCGTCGGCACCGCGATCACCATGGTCGCGAAGACGAAGTAGGATTGCGTCTGGAGCGACAGGCCGACCGTGTACATGTGGTGCGCCCACACCACGAAGCCGACGACGCCGATGGCGACCATCGCGTAGGCCATCGCGAGGTAGCCGAAGACCGGCTTGCGCGAGAACGTGGCGATGATGTGCGACACGATGCCGAAGGCCGGCAGGATCATGATGTACACTTCGGGGTGACCGAAGAACCAGAACAGGTGCTGGTACAGGATCGGGTCACCGCCGCCGGCCGGGTCGAAGAACGTCGTGCCGAAGTTGCGGTCGGTCAGCAGCATCGTGATGGCGCCCGCGAGCACCGGCAGCGAGAGCAGCAGGAGGAACGCGGTCACCAGCTCGGCCCAGGCGAAGAGCGGCATCTTGTGCAGCGTCATGCCGGGGGCGCGCATGTTCAGGATGGTGGTGATGAAGTTGATGGCGCCGAGGATCGAGCCCGCGCCGGACAGGTGCAGGGCGAAGATCGCGAAGTCGACGGCCGGGCCGGGATGGCCGGCGGTCGAGAGCGGCGGGTAGACGGTCCAGCCCGTGCCGGCGCCGCTGGCGCCCGGGGCGCCCTCGACGAACAGCGAGCACAGCAGCGAGCAGAAGCCCGCGACGGTGAGCCAGAACGAAATGTTGTTCATGCGCGGGAACGCCATGTCCGGCGCGCCGATCATCAGCGGCACGAACCAGTTCCCGAAGCCGCCGATCAGGGCGGGCATCACCATGAAGAACACCATGATGAGGCCGTGGCCCGTGACGAAGACGTTATAGGTCGCGGGGTTCGAGAAATACTGGAGGCCGGGCTGCTCCATCTCCATCCGGATGCCGAAGGAGAGGAAGGCGCCGATGATGCCCGCGCAGAACGCGAACAGCAGGTACAGCGTGCCGATGTCCTTGTGGTTCGTCGAGAGGAACCAGCGGGCGAAGAACCCCGGCATGTGGTGGTCGTGGGCGTCGTGAGCCCCGGCATGGGTGGCGTGTGTTGCCATCTGAGACGTGCCTTACGGATGGACGGGTGCGTTGCGGAGGGCGGGCGCGGCTCAGCGCGCCTCGGCGAAGCTCTTGCTGTTGTCGATGGCGGCGTACTTGGTCTTGGCCTCCTTCAGCCAATCCGCGTAGGCCTGCTCGCTGACGACGCGCACGACGATGGGCATGTAGGCGTGGCGCTGGCCGCACAGCTCGGAGCACTGGCCGTGGAAGGTGCCTTCCTTCTCGGCCTTGAACCACATCTGGTTCAGGCGGCCGGGCACGGCGTCGATCTTGAAGCCGAAGGACGGCATCGCCCAGGAATGCAGCACATCCGAGGCGGTGACCTGGATCTTCACGATCTTGCCCACCGGCACGACCATCTCGTTGTCGGTCTGCAGCAGGCGGGGCTGCTTGTCCTCATCGAGGTTGGCGTCGAAGGCGAAGCCGCCGCCCTGCTCGGTCTGCGGATACTCGTAAGACCAGTACCAGGCGTGGCCGATGACCTTCACGATCATGTCCGCCTTCGGGTCCGAAAGCTGCGTGCGCAGCAGGCGGAAGGACGGGATCGCGACGGCGACGAGGATCAGCACCGGCACGATGGTCCAGGCGACCTCGATGGCGGTGTTGTGGGTGAAGCGCGAGGGGGTCGGGTTGCGCTTCTCGCCGAAGCGGAACACGCACCAGAGGATCAGGCCCAGCACGAACAGTGAGATCGCGAAGGATAGCCAGTGCAGGCCGATCTCGAAATTCAGGATGTCGCGGGCATTCTCCGTGACGGGAATCTGCCGGCTCATCTCCCACGGCACAGGTTGACCGAACCCGGCGGCCGAGGCCGGAGCGGCGCCGGCAAGTAATGCGCCGAGGAACGGCAAGGTCCAGAGTGACCTGGTGATCGTCCGCACCGTCCGCATCCCTCTCATGGCTCCCCGTCCACTTGCTGCAGGTCAACCGCCCCGTCTTGACTGTGCGGGGACCATCGCCGACCTGACGGATAGCTCGATCAGTCACCGAGCGAGCTTCCGCGAGTGGCTTCAGATCACAAGGACGACCGTGGTGCAACCACCCAAGCGTCGCATGGACGGCTTTCCAGAGGCTGGAGGTGTCGCGGATCGGCAACAGGCGGCGCCGCTCTCGATCGATGCGCCGATGGTCGTGGTCGACTACGCGGACGACGAGCCCCGGCCTGGGACGAGATCGCTGGCGGTCGAGGCCCCGGTCAATCTGGTCTACGGCAGCGTGCCGCATGCCGTGATGATGACCACCCCCGGCGATCTCGTGGATTTCGCCTACGGCTTCAGCCTGACCGAAGGGATCGTGGAGGATCTGTCCGAAATCCGGGATGTGCGTGTCGAAGCCGTCGAAGATGGCCTTCGTCTCCTCGTCGAGCTCGCTCCCGGCCGGTTGCGTGAGCACCTCGCGCGCAAACGCGCGATCAGCGGGCGGACGGGCTGCGGGGTCTGCGGAATCGAGGATCTGGCGGGCCTACCACGCGCCCGGTCGCAGCCGATCCCTACCCTGAGGGTGCCTGTCGCGGCGATCGCAAGGGCGCTGGGCGCGCTCGACGCCGCGCAGGAACTCGGCGCGAAGACGCGGGCCGTCCATGCTGCGGCCTGGGCCGATCTCGATGGAACGGTGCTGGCGGTCCGCGAGGATGTCGGGCGCCACAACGCCCTCGACAAGCTCATTGGCGCGATGATGCGGGCCGGCACCAATCCGGCCGAGGGGTTCCTCGTCATCACCAGCCGGTGCTCGTTCGAGATGGTGGAGAAGGCGGCCCGGCTTGGAACGGGCATGGTCGTGGCGATTTCCGCGCCGACCTCCCTCGCCCTGGAGCGGGCGAAGGAGCACGGGCTGACCCTCTGCGCGATTGCCCGATCCGATTCCCTCACCGTCTTCACCGGCGGCGAGAGACTGGTGCGATAGCCGGCTACTGCCCTGGCAGGGCGGCTTCGCCGTCCTTTCCGGCCGTGCCCGGCACGATGGTCGCGCCGCCGATCACCCGAACGTTGCGCTTGCCCTCGGCGGGCGGGTCCTTCCAATCCTGCTTCGGAGCCGCCGCCGCGGCGACGGGCTTGGGTGTTGCCTCGGGCTTGGGCTCGGCCGGCGGATTGGCGTTCGCCGCCGGATTGGTCGCCTCGGGCGCGGGTGACGCAGCCTCGGGCGTGACCTTCGGCGCGGGGGCGACGGGGCTCACCTTGGCCAGCGACGGCTTTTCCGGCGCCTTGACCGGACTGGTCCGCGCGACCTTGCGCGGTGGGTCGGCCCGGTGGCTGCCATCGGGGTTGAGGCCGAGCGGGTAGCTCTCCGCCGGACGGGCGGCCTCGAGGGTGGGGCGACGCGGCTGACGGGCGGCCGAACTGGGTTCGTAAGGTGCGGGCTGGGGCGGGCGGGCGACGTCGTCCTCGGTCCAGCCGTATCCGGGCATCGAGCGGACGGGCGGGCGTTCGAGGCGGGCGTAGACATCGGGCCCCGGCATCCGCTCGCGGCCCACGATGGCGCCGCTCGTCGGATCGACCACGAGTCGCACCGGCATGCCCGCCGGGCCGACTGCATCCACCAAATAGAAGCGGCCGTCGAAGCGCGGGCGCGACAACCCGGTGAAGCCCCGGTCGGCCAAGCGCCACGCGATCACGCGCGGCGGCAAAACGTCATCCTCGAAGAAGGTGCGCGCGAAGCCCTGCGCGTTCGCCGCACCGGCCGTGGCCGCAACGAGCGCGGCCGACAGAAGGGCCGCGCGCAAGGCACGCTTGTTCAGCCTGGCGCTCACGAGGTTGGCGCTCATGCTCATCACACTCTTTCCCGTTCCTGGAGACCCGGCCGGGTAATTCGGTTCCGGCATGGCCGTGTCCGGATCCTCCGGGGCTCGGCCATGCCGGCGAGGTCGTTGCCCCGCATGCCGCTTGTGCTCGGCCCCTTCCGTAGAGACGCCGATTCTGGCGATAATGCGAATGGCCGCATTCCGGATGGATCGCGCTGGCAACCTCTTGGGGTTGCAGCGCGGGCAAGACGCTGAAGCCCTTGCTGAAACCATTTCAATCTGCCAACTTCTCGATATAGGACAGCACCGCTGTCCCATTCGCCTCGATCGCGTGTCGCGCGCGGGCGCAATCGCCGGCAGAAGAGACCGCGCCGCCTTCGTGCGGGCGGGCCTCCGGGCACCGCCACACGAGGCGGCCCCGCTGCGTCTTTTGCGCCCCGGCCGGTCGAAGGTGGTATCGAGGCACGAAACCTGCTGGCAAACCCGAGGAATCGGGCACGGCTCGCGACGAGGGAAGGGACGAGAGGAAGCATGGCTGAGCGCGGACACGCCCACGAGCCGAACGCTCCCCGCGGCGCTGCGATGCCGCTCATCGTGCGCGACCCTGCTTTTCCGAAAGCCCAGGGCGCGTACGACCCTGCCCACGAACGCGACGCCTGTGGCGTCGGCTTCATCGCCGACATGCATGACCGGCGCAGCCATTCCATCGTGCAGCAGGGTCTGAAGATCCTCGAGAACCTCGACCACCGGGGCGCCGTCGGGGCCGATCCGAAGATGGGCGACGGTTGCGGCATCCTCACGCAGATTCCGCATGCCTTCTTCGCGGAGGAGTGCTCGCGCCTCGGCTTCGAGCTTCCGCCCGCCGGGCAATACGCCATCGCGCAGCTTTTCCTGCCGAAGGCCGAGCAGCCGCGCCGGGTGATCGAGGGCATCGTCGCACAGACGCTCGCGGCCGAGGGTCTGCCCCTGCTCGGCTGGCGCGACGTGCCGGTCGACTCATCCGATCTCGGCAAGGCGGTGCTCGCCACCGAGCCGTGCCACCGTCAGGTCTTCATCGGCTGCCCGGCTTCGGTGACGAACCAGGATGCGTTCGAGCGGCGCATCTACGTCGCCCGCAAGGCGATCTCGAACACGATCTACAAGCACGACGACTCCCGGATGAAGGAGTTCTATCCGGTCTCGGTCTCGACCCGCACCATCGTCTACAAGGGCATGGTGCTGGTGAACCAGCTCGGAAACTACTTCCTCGACCTGAAGGACGAGCGGTTTGTCTCGGCGCTGGCGCTCGTGCACCAGCGCTTCGCCACCAACACCTTCCCGACCTGGCGCCTGTCTCACCCGTATCGCTTCGTGGCGCATAACGGTGAAATCAACACGTTGCGCGGCAACGTGAACTGGATGGCCGCCCGTCAGGCGAGCGTCGATTCGGAGCTGTTCGGCAACGACATCTCGAAGCTCTGGCCGATCTCCTACGAGGGCCAGTCCGACACCGCCTGCTTCGACAATGCGCTCGAATTCCTGGTGATGGGCGGCTACCCGCTGGCCCACGCCATGATGATGCTCATCCCCGAGGCCTGGGCGGGCAACCCGCTCATGGACGAGGAGCGGCGCGCCTTCTACGAGTACCACGCCGCCCTGATGGAGCCGTGGGACGGCCCGGCCGCCGTGGCCTTCACCGACGGTCGCCAGATCGGCGCCACCCTCGACCGCAACGGCCTGCGCCCGGCGCGCTACATCGTCACCGACGATGGGCTCGTCGTGCTCGCCTCGGAGGCCGGCACGCTGCCGATCCCGGACGAGAAGATCGTCCAGTCCTGGCGCCTTCAGCCGGGACGGATGCTGCTCATCGACCTGCAGAAGGGCCGCATCGTCTCCGACGAGGAGATCAAGGGCGAACTCGCCCAGGCGCATCCCTATGCCGATTGGGTGAAGAACACCCAGATCGTGCTGGAAGACCTGCGCCCGGTGCAGCCGCGCGAGTCGCGCGGCGACGTCAACCTGCTCGATCGCCAGCAGGCCTTCGGCTACACGCAGGAAGACCTCAAGCTGCTGATGCAGCCCATGGCCGTCACCGGCCAGGAGGCGGTCGGCTCGATGGGCACGGATACGCCGCTTTCGGCGCTCTCCGAGAAGTCGAAGCTGCTCTACACCTACTTCAAGCAAAACTTCGCGCAGGTGACGAACCCGCCGATCGATCCGATCCGCGAGGAGGCCGTGATGAGCCTCGTCTCGTTCATCGGGCCGCGGCCGAACCTGCTCGACATGGAGGGCGCCTCCCGCCGCAAGCGGCTGGAAGTCCGCCAGCCGATTCTCACCAACGGCGATCTGGAGAAGATCCGCTCCATCGGCCATTTCGAGGACCGGTTCGACACCAAGACCCTCGACATGACCTACCCTGCCGAGAACGGCGCGGCGGCCATGGAGGGGGCGCTGGACCGTCTCTGCGACCGCGCCGAGGCGGCGGTGCGCGGCGGCTACAACATCATCGTGCTTACCGACCGGGCGGTCGGGCCGGATCGGATCCCGATTCCGGCGCTGCTCGCCACGGCGGCCGTGCACAATTACCTGATCCGCAAGGGGCTGCGCACCTCGGTCGGCCTCGTGGTCGAATCGGGCGAGCCGCGCGAGGTGCATCACTTCGCCTGCCTCGCCGGCTATGGCGCCGAGGCGATCAACCCGTACCTCGCCTTCGAGACCCTTCTCGAAATGAAGGACGAGTTCCCGCCGGACCTCACCGACGACGAGATCATCTACCGCTACATCAAGGCCATCGATAAGGGCCTTCTGAAGGTCATGTCCAAGATGGGCATCTCGACCTACCAGTCCTATTGCGGCGCGCAGATCTTCGACGCGGTGGGCCTGAACTCGGCCTTCGTGGCCCGGGACTTCTTCGGCACGGCGACGACCATCGAGGGCGTCGGCATGGCCGAGGTCGCGGAGGAGACGGTGCGCCGTCACCGCGACGCCTTCGGCGATGCCCCCGTTTACCGGAACGCACTGGATGTCGGCGGAGAGTACGCCTATCGCCTGCGCGGCGAGGTCCACACCTGGACGCCGGACACGGTGGCGACCCTTCAGCACGCGGTGCGCATGAACGTGCCCGAGCGCTACTGGGAATACGCCAAGCTGGTGAACCAGCAGGAGAACCAGCTCAAGACCCTGCGCGGGCTGTTCCGCATCAAGTCGGCCGAGGAGATCGGCCGGGCGCCGGTGCCGCTCGAGGCCGTCGAGCCGGCCGCCGAGATCGTGAAGCGGTTCGCCACCGGCGCCATGTCGTACGGCTCCATCTCCAAGGAGGCGCACGAGACGCTGGCCATCGCCCTCAACTCCTTCGGCGGTCGCTCGAACTCCGGTGAGGGCGGCGAGGAGGTCGAGCGGTTCAAGCCCCTGCCGGACGGGCGCTCGCGGCGCTCGGCCATCAAGCAGGTGGCATCGGGCCGGTTCGGCGTGACGACGGAGTACCTCGTCAACTCCGACATGATGCAGATCAAGGTGGCCCAGGGCGCCAAGCCCGGCGAGGGCGGCCAGCTGCCCGGCCACAAGGTCGATGCGAAGATCGCCAAGGTCCGCTACGCCACGCCGGGCGTCGGCCTGATCTCGCCGCCGCCGCATCACGACATCTACTCGATCGAGGATCTGGCCCAGCTGATCTTCGACCTGAAGAACGTGAACCCCTCGGCCGACGTTTCGGTGAAGCTCGTCTCCGAGGTCGGCGTCGGCACCGTCGCGGCGGGCGTCGCGAAGGCGCGGGCGGACCACATTACCATCTCAGGCTTCGACGGGGGGACGGGCGCCGCGCCGCTCACCTCGCTCAAGCACGCGGGTGGCCCGTGGGAGACCGGCCTTGCCGAGACCCAGCAGACGCTGGTCCTCAACGGCCTGCGCGGGCGCGTCGCCCTTCAGGCAGATGGCGGCCTGCGCACCGGGCGGGACGTGATCGTCGCGGCGCTCCTCGGCGCGGACCAGATGGGCTTCTCGACCGCGCCTCTTATCGCGGCCGGCTGCATCATGATGCGCAAGTGCCACCTGAACACCTGTCCGGTGGGCGTGGCGACGCAGGATCCCGTCCTGCGCAAGCGCTTCAAGGGCACGCCCGAGCACGTTGTGAACTACTTCTTCTTCGTGGCGGAGGAGGTCCGGGAGATCCTGGCCGCCCTCGGCTTCACGAAGCTCGAAGAGGTGGTGGGCCGCTCGGATCTGCTCGACAAGGTTGCGGCCATCTCCCACTGGAAGGCGAAGGGCCTCGACTTCACCAAGCTGTTCCACCGGCCGGATGTCGGGCCCGAGATGGCGATCCGCCACGTCGAGCGGCAGCATCACCCGATCGACACGGTTCTCGACCGTCGACTGATCGAGGGCGCGCGGAGTGCCATCGCCAACGGGGAGCCGGTGGTCCTCACCGACACGATCCGCAATTCGGATCGTGCCGCGGGCGCCATGCTCTCGGGCGAGGTCGCCAAGGCGCACGGCCATGACGGCCTGCCCGACGACACGATCAAGGTGCAGCTTTCGGGCACCGCCGGCCAGAGCTTCGGCGCCTGGGCGGCGGCGGGCGTGACCCTCGAACTGACCGGCCACGGCAACGACTATGTCGGCAAGGGCCTGTCGGGCGGCAAGTTGATCATCCGGCCGAGCGACGCTCTCAAGTCTCCGTCCGAGCGGACGATCATGGTCGGCAACACCGTGCTTTACGGGGCCATCGCGGGCGAGTGCTACATCCGTGGTTCGGCCGGCGAGCGGTTCGCGGTGCGCAACTCCGGCGCCATCGCCGTGGTCGAGGGCATGGGCGACCATGGCTGCGAGTACATGACCGGCGGCGTGGTCGTGTCCATCGGCGAGACCGGGCGCAACTTCGCGGCGGGCATGTCGGGCGGCCTCGCCTACGTGCTCGACGAGGACGGTTCGTTCTCCAAGCGCTGCAACCTGTCGATGGTCGATCTGGAGCCTGTCGAGGAGGAGGACGACCTGATGCGTCGCTTCCACCAGGACGGCGACCTGGAGACTAAGGGCCGGGTGGACATCCTCGCGGACATGTCCGGCCACGACGAGGAGCGGCTGAGCCAGCTCATCACCAACCATATGAAGTACACGGGCAGCCCGAAGGCCAAGGCGATTCTCGACAACTGGGCGGAGTACCGCACCAAGTTCGTCAAGGTGATGCCGGTGGAGTATCGCCGCGCGCTGCGCGAGATGGAGATGGCGCGGATGCCGGTGGCGGCGGAGTAGGGAGGCGGGCGATGGGGGAGCAGGTCGCGCGCGTCCGCCTCGTGCGGACGCTGGACGGCCAGCGGGTCGAGATCCCCGCTGGCTTTGCCCTTCGGGCGGAGGAGGCCATCCTCCGCACCGATGGCGGCCGGCTCGTGCTCGAACCGGTGGCAACCCCTTCGCTGTTGGCGGTCCTGGCGGGGCTCGACGACCTCGATATGGACTGGCCGGAGATCGCGGACCCGCCGCCGGACGAGGTCCGGTTGTGAATGCGCTATCTGCTCGACACCAACATCCTCTCGGCGCTGGTCCGGCATCCGAGGGGTGTCGTCGCCGAGACGGTCGCGAAGGTGGGCGAGGAGGCGGTCTACACTTCCATCGTCGCGGCGGCGGAACTGCGGTACGGCGCGGCGCGCAAGGAATCGGACCGGCTGACCCGGCAGGTGGAGGCGGTGCTGGCGGCCATTCCCGTCGCCCCGTGGCATCCGCCCTGCGATAGGATTTACGCCGATCTGCGGACTCACCTCGAGAGGGAGGGCACGCCGATCGGAGGCAACGACCTACTCATCGGAAGCCACGCGGTCGCCGACGAGAGCATCCTAGTGACGGACAATACGAGGGAGTTCGGGCGAATCCCCGGCCTGACGATCGAGAACTGGCTTCGGCCCTGACGATCGCCTCCGCGGACGGACCGGCTTTCACGAACTGAGACAACGGCGCGATTGGACTGATCGATGGGCAAGATCACGGGCTTCCTCGAATTCGATCGGCAGGAGCAGAAGTACCAGCTCGCCGCCGACCGCGTTCGGCATTTCCGCGAGTTCACGCTCCCGCTGGACGAGCATGACCTGACCAAGCAGGCGGCCCGCTGCATGGATTGCGGCATCCCGTTCTGCCATGGCCCAACCGGCTGCCCGGTCCACAACCAGATCCCGGACTGGAACGATCTCGTCTTCCAGTCGGATTGGCAGGAGGCTTCGCGCAACCTCCATTCCACGAACAACTTCCCCGAGTTCACCGGCCGCATCTGCCCAGCGCCGTGCGAGGAAGCCTGCACGCTGAACCTCGAAAACCAGCCGGTCGCGATCAAGACCATCGAGCAGGCCATCGCAGACCGCGCCTGGAACATGGGCTGGATCCAGCCCGAGGTGCCGGAAGTCCGCACCGGCAAGCGCGTGGCGGTGATCGGTTCCGGCCCGGCCGGCATGGCGGCGGCGCAGCAGCTCGCCCGGGTCGGGCACGATGTCCACGTCTTCGAGCGCGAGCCGAAGGCCGGTGGCCTGCTCCGCTACGGCATCCCGGACTTCAAGATGGAGAAGCGCCACATCGACCGGCGCGTGAAGCAGATGGAAGCCGAAGGCGTCGTCTTCCACTACAACGAGAATATCGGCGTCACGAAATCCGTCGAGGAGCTGAAGGCCAAGTTCGACGCGGTGATCTTCTGCGGCGGTGCCGAGGATCCGCGCAACCCGAACCTGCCGGGCCAAGAGCTGGAGGGCGTCCATTACGCGATGCCCTACCTCGTCCAGTCGAACCGCCGGGTCGGCCAGGAACCGATGCGCGGCAACGGTGAGGCGCCGATCCTGGCCAACGGCAAGAACGTCGTGGTGATCGGCGGCGGTGATACCGCCTCCGATTGTGTCGGCACTGCCTTCCGCCAGGGCGCCCTGTCGGTGACGCAGCTCGACATCCGCCCGCGCCCGCCGGAGCGTGAAGACAAGCTGACCGTGTGGCCTTACTGGCCGACCAAGATGCGCACTTCGTCGAGCCAGGCGGAAGGCGCCGAGCGCGAGTTCCAGGCGGCGACCTTGCGGCTCGAGGGCAACAAGAAGGGCGTGCTGACCGGCGTGGTCTGCGCCCGCGTCGATGCCAAGCGGCAGCCGATCCCGGGCACGGAATTCGTGCTGCCGGCCGATCTCGTCTTCATGGCGATCGGCTTCGCCGGCTCGGTGCAGAAGGGTCTGCTGGAGCAATCCGGCATCACCGTCGACAAGCGCGGCAACGTCACGGCCAACGAGGAGGATTACCGCACCTCCGATGCGAAGATCTGGGCGGCGGGCGACATGCGTCGCGGGCAGTCCCTGGTCGTGTGGGCGATCCGCGAGGGCCGTCAGGCCGCCCGCGCCATCGATGAAGCGCTCATGGGCGCGAGCGTCCTGCCGCGCTGAGGCGCGGCAGGGTTCAGCCGGGCGGCCAGCGGAAATCGTCGGCCCGCCCCGGCTGCGGCGCGGGGGCATTGCCGCGCTGAAGCGTGCGCTCCACCGTCCCGGTGGAATCGCCGTCGAGGGGGCGTCCGGTCATCAGCACGCCACCGGGCGACATCTCGTTGCGCGACAGCGGTATGATCGGCCCGGCCGCCGGCTTCACCGGCAGGGCGGGAATGCCGTTCGGCTCCGGCAGGCTCGGCAGCATCGCGGTGATCTGCCGATCGATGGCCGCCGTATCGGCCGGCTGCGCCTCTCCTCCATCGAGACTCGCACCCGGCACGCCGGCAGGAACGCCCGGTGAAACGGCGGCCGTGGCGGGTTGCTCGGACAGCGACGGTGCTGCCGTGCCCATCAGCCGCTTGAGCTCGACATCGGCGAAATGCGCGAGCTTGCGGCTGCCCGCCTTGGTGAAGTGGACGCCGTCCGAGGTCCGCAGCTTCGCGATCTGCCCTTCCGGGTCCGGGCCGGAAGCCGTGTAGCGGTCGCGGTCGTCCACGAAGCCCGGCCAGATGTCGACATAGGTCGCGCCGGCCTTCGTCACCGCCTCGCGCACCACGTCGTTGATGGAGGCGAGATCGCGGGTCAGGCCCTGGCTCTGCATCGGCGGCAGGCCGACCCAGATCAGCGGGATCTTCCGGTCGGTGAACGGCTTCACCATCGCCTCGACCCGTGCCCGGTAAAGCTCCTTCCAGCGGTCGGTGAGCGGATCGACCGTCGCATCGCCGTCGCGGATCGGCTGCCTGTCGTTGGCGCCGATCATGACGAGGCCGTAGCGCACCTTCGGGTTGGCCGTCAGGTAATCCTCGGCCACTTTCGGCCAGTCCACCACGTCCTTGCGGACGAGGCCGCTGTCGCCCTTCGCGCGGTCGATCACCGCGACGTCGGCATTGTCCTCGAAGGCGTCGTCCAGGCCCTTGGCGAGATGGTCGGCGAGGGAATCGCCGAACACGGCGATCTGCACGCTCGGGTCGGACTTGGCGGCGGCGGCCTTCGGCGGCTCGGGCGGCCGGACACGCTGCGGGCGACGGTGGACGGTCGGCACACGCTGGCTGTCAGCGGTGCCGTAGTTGCGCTGGCGGGGCGGCGGCGGGCGATACGCGCGCTCGGGCGGCGGCGCGGCCTGCTGCGGCCGGTCTTCCCATGGCCAGTAGAACTGGCGTTGCGGCTCCGGCTGCGGGGCGTAGCGCTGCGGCCGGCCATAGGCACCGTCGTCGCGGTAATAGGCATCGCGCGCCCGGCGGCGGGGCGGCGCCTGGTAATAACCGCCGCGCGGGTCGGCGTAGCCATCGCCCCATTGGGCCGATGCCTCGCCCGGCGCCAGCACCATGAGGGCGAGCAGGGCCGCCAGGGAGAGAGGAGAGAAGGGTCTCGTCATACAACTCACGCCTTCCGCCGCGCGCACCCGGAGGAGTGCATCACGATAGCGGAACGAACCTGTGCCGTCTAAGCGCGCGGGCCTGCGATGGTTCATCGCCCCTTGAGATGCGCGAGCAGGGCTGGCGAGGCGTAGCCGTCCGCCGGCAGTCCGGCATCGATCTGATAGCGCCGCACCGCCTCGCGCAGCTTCGGCCCGGCGCGGCCATCGGCCTCGCCCTGGTAGACTCCCTTGCCGGCGAGGGCCTGTTGAAGGGCCTTGAGTCCGGCGCTGTCGAGCCGAGGCGCCTTGGTCGGCCATGGAGCGATGAGGGCCGGGCCACCGGCAAGACGATCCGCCAGATGGCCGACGGCCAGCGCGTAGGAATCGGAGGTGTTGTAGCCCCGGATCACCTCGAAATTGTCGGTGAGCAGGAAGACCGGGCCGCCGCGCCCACCCGGCAGGAACAGGCTCGCCTTGCCGGCGCGGGGGAGGGCGCCGCCATCGGTGCGGGCAACGCCCCGCGCGGCGAAATCGGAAAGATCGCCGGCATAGCGGCTGAGATCGAAATCGTCGGGCAGGCTCACCGCGTAACCCCAGGACACGCTGGGGTTCCAGCCGAGATCCTTGAGGTACGCCGCGATGGAGGCGAGCGCATCGGCGTCGTCCTGCCAGATGTCCCGGCGCCCATCGCCGTCGAAATCGACCGCATGGCCGAGATAGGTCGAGGGCAGGAACTGCACTTGCCCCATCGCCCCCGCCCACGAGCCGGTCATCGCCGTCGGGGTGATGTCGCCCCGTTGGAGCACCTGAAGCGCGTCCAACAACTCGTTACGGAAGAGGACGCCGCGATGCCCGGCGGCGGCGAGGGTCGCCAAGGCCTTCACGGTGGAAACGGAGCCGGCGCTGGCGCCGAAATCCGATTCGACGCCCCATATCGCCAGCACCATGCTGTCGGGCACGCTGTAGCGCGCCTCGATCGTCTTGAGGGTCTCGGCCAGCGCCAGCCCGCGCGCACGTCCGCGCGCGATGCGCCCCGGCGTCACCGCGCCGACGAGATAGTCCCACACCGGACGGCTGAACTCGCCTTGCTTCTTGGTGCGTGCCAGGATCGCCGGGTCCGGCGCCGTCACGTCTCGGAACGCGGCCTCGAAGGTCGCGTCCGAGATGCCGCGCGAGACGGCATCCCGACGCAGGTCCGCGAGGAAGCTCGCGAAAGATGCGCCCCCCTCGGGCTTCGCGGACGCGGCGGAGCTTGCGAGAAGCGCGAGGGCGGAGAAAACCGCCGCGAGCCGGCGCATGGCTCAGACCCGGTTGCGCTTGGTGAGGTGATCCTCCCAGGCCATGGCCTGGGTGACGATGGTGTGGAGATCGTCGTAGCGGGGCACCCAGCCGAGTCGGTCGCGGATCTTGTCGGCTCCGGCGATGATCCGGGCGGGATCGCCGGCCCGGCGCGGGCAGATCTTCACAGTGAAATCCTTGCCCGACACCGTCTTGACCACCTCGACCACCTCGAGGACCGAGTAGCCCCGTCCGTAGCCGCAATTCAGCACGAGGCTTTCGCCGCCGCCGCGCAGATGGTCGAGGGCGAGGCGGTGCGCCTCCGCGAGATCGCTGACCTGGATATAGTCGCGCAGGCACGAGCCGTCCGGTGTCGGATAGTCTGTCCCGTAGACGTCGAGCCGCTCCCGCTGCCCGAGCGCAGCCTGCGTGGCGACCTTGATGAGGTGAGTCGCGTTCGGAGTCGATTGGCCAGACCGGCCCTTCGGATCCGCCCCGGCGACATTGAAGTAGCGCAGCACCACGTAGGAGAAGCCGAGCGCCGCGGCGGCGTCCGCGATCATCCACTCGCTCATCAGCTTGGAGCGGCCATAGGGGTTGATCGGGTTGAGCGTCACCGTTTCCGTCACCGGCACGACTTCCGGCTCGCCGTAGACGGCCGCCGTCGAGGAGAAGATGACGTGGCGCACGCCCGCCTGCACGGCGGCCTCGATCAGCGCGCGGGTCTTCACCGTGTTCGCGAGGTAATAGCCGAGCGGATCGGAGACCGATTCCGGCACAACAATCTTCGCGGCGAAATGCGCCAGCGCATCGATTCCGTGCTCGCGGATGGTCCGTGCGACCAGATCCTGATCGGCCACGTCGCCCACGACGAGCGTGACGCCTTCGGGGACTGCCCAATCGAAGCCCGTGGAGAGATCGTCGAGGACGACCACTTCCTCATGCCCCGCATCGAGCAGCGCCAGCACCATGTGGCTGCCGATATAGCCGGCCCCGCCTGTCACCAGCACCGCCATCTTGTCGTCTCCGTTGAACCCGGGAGTTAACGCTACAGGTAGCGTCCGACGATATATTTACGGCGGACTGCCGGGCAGTATCATGAAACGGGCCTTGCGATGGCCGTTGCGGTCTGTCTCATCGTCCGGGAATCTCATCAACTCTATCGCTTCAAGGCCAACGCACGATGAAACCGATCCGCAAGGCCGTCCTCCCCGTCGCGGGTTTGGGCACGCGTTTCCTGCCGGCGACCAAGGCCGTACCAAAGGAGATGCTGACCGTCGTGGACCGGCCGGTCGTCCAGCATGTGGTGGACGAAGCGCGCGAGGCGGGCATCGAGCATTTCATCTTCGTCACCGGCCGGGGCAAGGCCGTGATCGAGGACCATTTCGACATCGCCTTTGAGCTCGATCGCACCCTCGTGGAGCGTGGCAAGCAGGCCGCCTACGATGAGCTGCAGAAGGACCTGCCCAAGGCGGGCCAGACGAGCTTCACCCGCCAGCAGGCGCCGCTTGGCCTCGGCCACGCCGTGTGGTGCGCCCGCGAGATCGTCGGAGACGAGCCCTTCGCCGTGCTCCTGCCCGACATGCTGAGCCGGGGCTGCATGGCCCAGATGCTCGCCGCCTACGAGCGGCACGGCGGCAACGTCATCGCCGTCGAGGAGGTCGCCCCCGAGGAGACCCATCAATACGGCATCGTCAGTGTCGGCGAGACCTACGGCCAGACCTTCGAGATCACCGGCATGGTCGAGAAGCCGAAGCAGGGCACCGCGCCCTCGAACTTCATCATCTCGGGCCGCTACATCCTCCAGCCCGAGATCTTCGGCATCCTGGAGCATGGCAAGAAGGGCGCGGGCGGCGAGATCCAACTCACCGACGCCATGATCGACCTGATGGACGAGCAATCCTTCTATGGGATGCGCTACGAGGGCCGCACCTACGACACCGGCTCGAAGCTCGGCTTCCTCACCGCCAACGTCGCCTACGCCCTCGACCGTCCCGACCTCGCCGGGCCGCTCAAGGCCGAGATCGCGAAGCTTCTCTCCGACCATTGAGGACAGACCCCCGTTTCAGCGGGGGTGCCATGCGCCGTAAGCGGGCTAAGCGGAACGATTGGCCCTTGTCTTTTGTGCGCCGCACTGTAGTTTGTGCATCGCAGGAACGCGATGGCGTCGCGGTCCTGCTGCCCTTCTTGGGCGTTTCCTCCCTAGACTTCGGGCCGCTCCTTCGGGAGTGGCCTTTTTTCTGTCCGGCTTCGCCTATTCGGCGGCCATGCGGGGGAGGGTGACGTCGCCGGCTCCGGTTGCGACGGCGGCGATGATCGCTTCGAGCGCGCTCACCAGTCCAGCGAAGTCCCTCGTGAGGGCGAGGCTCGACTCGTTCATATAAAGCGACCGATTGACCTCGATCTGCAGCGCGTGGCGCCCCAGATTCGGCTCGCCGTAATGCTCGGTGATGAAGCCGCCGGCATAGGGCTTGTTGCGCACCACGCGGAACCCATGCGCCTGAAATTGCGCCTCGAAGGCGGCGATCAACGCGGGGCCGCATGCGGTCCCGTACCGATCGCCGAGCACCACGTCGGCCTTCGCCTCGTCGCGGCCGAGGCTCGTGGACGGCATGGAATGGCAATCGATCAGGATGCAGTGGCCATGGGCCTTGGCCGTGCGCTGGATCAATCCGCGCAGGATGCGATGATACGGCTTGTAGAGGGTTTCGATCCGCGCCACCGCTTCGTGCGCGGCGATGCGGCCGGGATAGATCTCCTGCCCGTCCGCGACGATGCGGGGCACGGTGCCGAGACCGCCGGCGACCCGCATGGAGCGGGTGTTGGCGTAGGGCGGCAGCCGCCCCTCGAACATCCGCGGGTCGAGCTCATAGGGCTCGCGGTTCACATCCAGATAGGCGCGGGGGAAGTTCGCGCGAAGCAGCGGCGCGCCGAGCCGCACCACAGGCGCGAACAGCCGGTCGACATGCGCATCCTCCGAGCGTCGCAGGCTCAACCCGTCCAGGCGCGAGGCCGCGAGGAAACTCGGCGGGTAGACCGCGCCCGAGTGCCCGGTGTTGAACACGAAGGGAATGGAATGGCTCGTGGGTTCGTCCACCGCGAAGGGCGGGTCGAACAGGGCGGCGGGCCCGGTCGGCCCTGACGTTTCCGTGTCGGAGATTGTCATCGTCGGCGTGGACGCTCCGGCTGCGATCCCGTATCCGTCTCGCGCAGTCTGAGGCGCAGATTCGCCTCTGTCCACTGGCTGCGCGCTCCGTTGCGGCGACACAACGGCCAGTGGCTAATCAAGTTGCCGTACCTGCTACGGTTACATGTTGTTTACCAAGCCGTCCCTTTATGGGATCAACGCTTCGATTCGAGGTCTCGGAACCGTCCGATGAAAATTCTGCTGGCGGAAGACGACAATGACATGCGCCGGTTCCTCGCCAAGGCGCTGCAGAACGCAGGCTACGATGTGCTCTCGTTCGACAACGGCCTTTCCGCGTACAACCGCCTGCGGGAGGAGCCGTTCGAGCTTCTGCTGACCGACATCGTGATGCCGGAGATGGACGGGATCGAACTGGCCCGCCGGGCGACCGAGCTCGATCCGGACATCAAAGTGATGTTCATCACCGGCTTCGCCGCCGTGGCGCTGAACCCGGATTCGAAGGCCCCGAAGGACGCCAAGGTCCTGTCGAAGCCCTTCCACCTGCGCGATCTCGTCAACGAGGTCGAGAAGCTGCTGGCGGCCTGAGCCCTCGCGGCTTCCGGCCGTGACCGCACGGCCATAGGCAAGTTCCGCGCGAAGCCCCTATATGGGGGGACTTCCGCGCGGGACGCAGCGACGATGCAGCCGGTCACCATCTACACCACTTCCTGGTGCCCCTATTGCGCCGCGGCCAAGAGCCTGTTGTCGCAGAAGGGTGTCACGTTCCAGGAAATCGACGTGGAGCGCGCTGCCGGCGCCCGTGCGACGATGGTCGAGCGGGCAGGCGGGCGCACGAGCGTGCCGCAGATCTTCATCGGCGCGACCCATGTGGGCGGCTGCGACGATCTGTACGCCCTCGATCGCTCCGGCAAGCTCGATCCCCTGCTGAAGGCCCCAGCCGATGCCTGAGCGCTTCATCGCCGCCTGTGTGCAGATGCGGTCGGGGCGTGATCCGGCTGCAAACCGCGACGCGGCCGTCGCCGGCCTGCGCGAGGCGGCGGGGCAGGGCGCGCGCTACGTCCAAACGCCTGAGATGACCTCGCTCGTCGAGCGCAGCCGCGAGCGGTTGTTCTCCGTCGTGACCGACGAAGCCTCGGACCCGACGCTGTCCGCCCTCCGCCAGACGGCACGGGAGGTCGGCGCCTGGGTTCATGTCGGCTCCATCGCCGTGCGCAATGGCGAGAAGATCGCCAACCGCGCCTTCCTCGTCGACCCGGAGGGAGGGATCGCCGCCTCCTACGACAAGCTGCACCTGTTCGACGTGGATTTGCCGAGCGGCGAAAGCTGGCGCGAATCGTCGACCTATACCGGTGGCGGTTGTGCCGTTCTGGCCGAGACACCGCTCGCGGCATTCGGCCTCACGATCTGCTACGATATCCGCTTCCCCGCGCTCTACCGCTCGTTGGCAGAGGCAGGCGCGACCGTCCTCACCGGCCCCGCCTGCTTCACCCGGCAGACGGGCGAGGCGCACTGGAACGTCCTGCAGCGGGCACGGGCCATCGAGACCGGCTCCTTCATGGTGTCGGCCGCACAAGGCGGTGTTCACGAGGATGGCCGCGAGACGTATGGCCATTCGATCATCGTCGATCCGTGGGGTCGGGTGCTCGCCGAAGGGGGAACCGAGCGGGGGGTCATCCTGGCCGAGATCGACCTGTCCCTCGTCGCCGATGCGAGGGCACGCATTCCATCCCTGCGGCATGCCCGGCCATTCACCGTCGAGCGGGTCGGAACACCGTCCTGAGCAACCGAACCACACGCGAATGATCCGGTACAATTTGGTCTGCGAAGCCGCTCACGGCTTCGAATGCTGGTTTCCCTCGTCGGATTCCTACGAGGGGCAAATTTCGCGCGGCCTCGTCTCCTGCCCGCACTGCGGCAGCGCGTCCGTCTCGAAAGCGATGATGGCGCCCATGGTGGCGCGGACGGACCGCGCCACCGCCGCCGTGGCCGCGCCTGTGGCAGATGCTCCGGTGCGGATGATCTCGGAGCCGGAGCAGAAGCTCCGCGACATGATCAAGGCGCTGCACGCGCACGTGGCGGCCCATTCCGAGCATGTCGGAGAGCGTTTCGCCGAAGAGGCGCGGAAGATCCATTACGGCGAGGCCGAGGGTCGCTCCATCCACGGGCAGGCAAGCCTGGACGAGGCCCATGCCTTGATCGAGGAAGGCATCGGCGTCGCGCCCCTCCCGATGCTGCCGGAAGACCGGAACTAGCGCCGCGCCGCCACCGTCCCCGCCAGCGAGGCGAGGGCGAAAGAGATGAGCGCGCTCCAGCCGGCGAGCGAGACACCGAGGACGCGCAGGGCCGCGACGGAGCAATCGACCACCCGCACGGTCTGAAGCGAATTCATGAAGTCGCTGACGGCGGTGGGGTTGGCACCCGTCCCGCCGCCGCAATCGGTCGGCCCCGGCCAGAAGCCCCATTCGGCGCCCGCGTGATAAACGCCGACACCCGCGCCGTAGAGCAGGCCGAGCGCGGCGAGTCCGAGGGCGAGGCGGGCAAGCCGCTCCGGCGCGAACAAGGCGACGAGGCCGAGCGGCACCGCCGCGTAATAGGGCAGTCGCTCGGTCAGGCAGAGCTTACACGGCACATAGCCGTAGCCGTATTGCAGCACGAGGGCGGCGCCGACCGTGACCGCCGCGCCGAGGGCGAGCCACAGGCCGGCTGTCTTGAGGCGAAGGGCAGCTGTCGTATCCATCGCTACAGGATCACCTTGAACAGGACGAAGCCGAGGACGATCACCGCGACGGAGATAGCGGCCACGGCATTGAGATGCCTGTCGAGCACGCCGCGGATCTGCACGCCATAGCGGCCGAGCAGGGCGGCGAGGATGAAGAACCGCGCGCCCCGGGTGATGATCGACAGCACCGTGAACCAGAACAGGCTGTAATGGGCGAGACCCGAGGTGATGGTCACGAGCTTATAGGGGATCGGCGTGAGCCCCTTCAGCAGGATCACCCAATGGCCGTACTCGGCGTACGAGCGCTGGAAGGCATCGGCCGAGTTCTGCAGCCCGTAGAGCTTGATCAGCCATTCGCCCAAAGTGTCGAACAGCAGGGCGCCGATCGCGTAGCCGACCAGGCCACCGAGCACCGAGCATAGCGTTGCGACGGCGGCGTAGAAGTACACCCGGTCCGGACGGCTCACGGCCATCGGCACCAGCATCGCGTCCGGCGGAACGGGGAAAAACGAGCTTTCCGCGAAGGCCACGGCCCCGAGGACGTAGGGCGCCGAAGGCCGGTCGCTCAGGGCGAGGATCCAGGCGTAGAGCCGCCGCAGCATCAAGTCGTCCGAAGGGTGCGAGGGAAGCGGCGCTCCTTCAAGCACAGGCTACAGCGTAACGCCAGAGAGGCGAAGACCGAGAGAAATGACTTGGCCGCAGCGCCCGACCTGTGCGAAGAGCGCCTCCGCGCGGGTATGGCGGAACTGGTAGACGCGGGCGACTCAAAATCGCCAGCCGCAAGGCGTGGGGGTTCGATTCCCTCTACCCGCACCACAAGCAGGCTCACTCGTCCTCGGCCAGATCCCGAAACTCGATCTGCACGCTGCTGTAGAGCCGCTTGAGCCACATCTGCGCTTCAGCCAGCTTGGCCCTGTTCAATTCCGTTTCCTCCTCCGCCCGGCGGGCGCGGGCATCGGCCATCTGCGCCGCAAGCTCGGCCCGCTCGGCGCGCAGATGCGCGTCCCGTGCCGCCGATTCCGCGAGGCGCAGCCGACGCTCCGCGTCCTCCAAACGCTGCATCGTGCCGTCGAGGACGGCTTGGGAATGCTGCACCACGTCCTGGGCAAAGCGACGGGCCTGACGCGTTCGCGATCCGATATCGCGAATCAACTCGATCGCACCGGGCCAATTCGGCTCCTCGGCGTCGGGATCGGCCTGCCGGGAGGGCTCCGGAAAGAGCTGCACGATGCCGAACCTTTCACCGTCACTCCGTATCGGAGCGAGGAGCTGACGCAAGCTCGGGCGCGGCGTGGCATCCTCGTCGAGGGAAACGTCACCCGGGACGGCCGGGCGATCCTGAAGGCCGCGCGACATCAGCTGACAACCTCGCCGTTGGCGGAGAACTCGTTGAAGATCGTATCGTGGATCTGCTTCAGCCACGACTCGGAGATGCGGGCGCGTTCCTCGGCTTGCTCGGCCCGCGCTTCGGCGGCACGGATCCGCTCCATGGCGGCGATCTGGGCCTCGGATACTTGTGCCTCCGCCGCCCGAACCCGCTCCTCCGCCATCCTCATGTCGGCACGGGCGCGTTCCAGCAGCTCCTCGACATGCGTTTCCCGTTCACGGGATTGCGCCTCGACCTCGCGGACGCGGATCGCCGTGGAGCGGATGCGGTCGATCAGAGCGGACCAATCGGTATCGGACTCACGCATCGGCGGTCTCGGTAAATCGTCGTCAATGGAAGAACCGAATGCCCTCAAGATCGTGGCAATGCTACCGGCCGAGGGTGAAGTAGCAGTGCCGGACACGGCCGGCGCCTGAAAGTCTTCACGCTCGAATCGCAGTTTCTTCACGGGATTGATGTTCGGAAACATGACTGACGACGACCGCAGATAGGCAGAGCTCGACGGTGAGCCATGTCGTTAATTTTGTCTGAATTTGGCCACCGCTCAAGTCCCCGATGGCTCTCCGATCGAAGTTTTCCCTGATTTCGAGGGCTTCGGCCTCGTACAATCAGAATGACAGTTAATTCTCGTCATGCCACGAGAGCTTTTGTTTCCGTATGCTCGGCACGGCGGCGGGCCAGCGCGCTAGGGTTGTACGGGGCAATCGATCCGGTGCCCGGGCCGCGTCGATGTGGACATTGCCGGTTTGCAATCTTTCCAGCCAAAACGAAAAATGTGATCAATCGTCAGGTGTAGACGGAGGGCCCACGCAGCCGGGCGGCGAGGGCGGCCAATTCCGGCACCGCAGGCAAGGATGGGATGAACACCTACGCCATCGGCGATATCCACGGTTGCTACGATGGCCTACGTCTCATCCTCGAGCGCGTCGCGGCCCATTCCGGCGATGATCCGCGCCGGATCGTTCTATTGGGCGATTACGTCAATATCGGCCCAGATTCCAGCAAAGTTCTGGATATGCTAATCGACACGCCCGGGCTCACAGCATTGCGCGGACACCATGACATGATGCTCCTCGCGGCCGCGAGGGGCGACAACCGTTCCGTGTGGAATTTCGAGTATAACGGTGGCGGCGAGACACTCCGCAGTTTCGGGGTCGCGAAGGCGAGCGAAATTCCGCCGCGCTACATCGAATTCCTCCGGCAGAAGCTGCTCCGTTACGTCGAAGACGAGCACCGGGTTTTCGTGCACGCCTCCATCGATCCCACCGTCGGCGAGATGGCCTATCAAGACGATACGATGCTTCTTTGCGCCCGGGCTCCCCTCGCGCCATCGCCCGGTTTCGGCGCGCCCTACCTCGTCCATGGCCACTTTCCGCAAGCCGATGGCCTGCCGGAGATTTTGCCGCATCGCTGCAACCTCGATACCGACGGCTGCCGGACGGGCGTGTTCACGTGCGGCGTCTTCGACGAGTCGCAGCCCGACCCCATCGACATCATCCAGATCCGTTAGCTGGGCCGGTTCGGGCAGCTGCACGACGGCGGCGGCGAAGGTTGCAAATATGCAACAAGCCGCTTCATCTCGATAAACGACTTCCTTATCCTTATGGGGCGGCATCGATGGCCGAATATCGCCACACTAAGACTTGAGATGCGACCAGCGATACTGGCATTATAAGACGCGAGAGCCCCTCCGCCGGCCGCCGCGACCTCTCGAAACGCCTTCATGGGTGTTCACAGCGAGCGTGGACTCACTGGTCTTGATGCCGGTTCATCAATAGGGTCTCTCGATCGCGCGAAACGAGGGGTGGCCGGTTCGTGGCTCAGCGCGGAGGAGATCAGGCAATGGCTTGGATGCCGATCAAGCGCCTGCTGGGGCAGGGATCGGGATCGTCGGATTCGTCGCGGAAGCCGGACTCTGCGTGGCTGCCGGAACTGGAAGTAGACGCGATCCCGCCGGCCGCGAAGCGCCAGCCATCCCCGTCGCCCCAGCAGCAGCGTCCGGCCCAGCCGCCGCGTCAGCAACAGCCGGCTTCGCCGCCGCGTCAGCAACAGCCGGCTTCGCCGCCGCGTGAGCGCAAGACCGAAGAGTATGAAGAGTTGCGCCAGCCCCCGCGCGAAGCTCCTCGCAGGCAACAGGAGGAGCCGGTGCCGCCACAGGCGCATCCCTACAGCGCGTTCGATGCCATCGGCCAGCGCAGCGAGATGGTTCGCGTCCGCATCAGCCAGATGATGGAGCGGCTGGACGATCTGAAGTCCCTCCAGTCGGATTTCGCCCAGATCCTCGAGCCCCTGGCCGGTGTGGCGGACGAGCTTCCGCAGGCCAAGATCAAGATCGCCGAACTCGAAGTCCTGCTCGCCCGCGAGCAGGAGCACATGCGCAACCTCCACCGTGAGCTGAACGAGGTGAACGGCCGTGCCGCCACTTCGTCCAACGAGCTTGCCGCGGCCTCGACGGAGTTGCAGCGCCTTGAGGCGCAGCTGCGCGAGCGCGACGCCGAGAACGAGGAATTGCGTCTGCGGATGCGCGACCGGACGGTCGCCGTCGAGAACTTGGAGCGCCAGATCTTCGCGGAAACGGAGCAGGTCCGCGCGCTCACCGGCGAGAACAAGTCGCTGCGCATCGAGGCTCAGGCGGCCGACCAGGCGATGACCCGGGCCGAGCGCGAGCTGAACGACCTCAGCGAGCGGTTGAGCCTCAGCGAGCAGGACGCCCGCCGCCTTCAGGCGCTCGCCGGTGAGCAGGCGGTCCGGCTGTCGGAAGCCGAGGCGCGGGTGGTCGAGTTCACCCAGCAGATCGAGGTGCTGCGCCAGCGCAACCGGGACTTGGAGGCGCAACTCGCCACCGAAACCGCGACGCGGGAGCGTGGCGAGAGCCAGTTCGAGTCCGAGATGGCGGCGATTCGCGCCGACCGGGCGAACCTCGCCATGAAGCTCGACGCATCGCTGGGCCGCGCCTCGACGCTGGAACAGCTTCTCGCCCAGGCCCGCAGCCAGCTGCGCGAGCGCGAGGAGACCTCCCGTACCTCCGACCGGACGCTCAAGGAACTCCAGATCGAGCGGACGACCATCGACCGGCGCCTCGAAGGGTTGCAGGCCGAGCTTCAGCGGCAGACCGAACGCGTTTCCGAGATCCAGCGCCTCCGCGCCGAAGCGGACAGCCGCGCCGACATGCTCAGCAAGGCACTGGCGGCCAAGGAAGTCGCGATGGAGCAGTCCCAGACGCGGGTGAGCGCCCTGGCCGACCGGATGGAGCAGTTGGGCCGCCGGCACGAAGGCGAGAAGGCCGAGCTTCAGGCCGCCAACCGCCGGCTGGTCGAGGAACTTCAGAACGAGCGGTCCGAGCGGGCGCTGGCGCAGGGCGCCCTCGACATCGCCCGCGAAACCCGCGCCTCATTGCAGAAGCAGCACGAGACCTTGAAGCGCGCCGTGCGCAATCTCCACGGGGTCGATCCGGCCACGCTGCTTGGGATTTCGACGCCCGAGCCGAAGGCCGAGCGCGCCGAGGAAAGCAACGTTACTCCTTTCACGCCGCCGGAGCGCGAGGGACGTGACACGAAGTCCAATAACGACATGAATGCATGAGTTGGTCACCATGATGGAACAGGTCCGCATGCCCATCGAGGACGACGCCGACGCGGCGGCCTACGCCGCCCTCAAGGCTCACGCTGCCGCGGCCGCCGCTGCGGCCGAGGCCGTCCAGAATTTCGAGCCGATCCCGCTGCCGGGGAACGTCTCGTTCTTTCCGTCGCAGCCTCCGTCGAGTGAGGGCGGTCCGGTCCGTGACTTCAAGTCGGCCATCGATCTCATCAAGGAAGCGAGCGAGGCGATCCGCTTCTCCGAGGAGCGCGCGGTCGAACTCGAGCAGCAATTGCATCAGGTCAGCAGCCGCTCGGTCGAGCAGGTGAAGGCCCTGGAACTTCAGGTCGCGGCGCTGGAGCGCCGGCTGATCAAGTCCGAGGAGCGCGCCCGCGCCGCCGAAGTCCGCGCCAACGATGCGGAAACCTGGCTGTCGCGGCTGCACGATACGATCATCACGAGCTTCCGCCGCCCGCTTCATCCCGGCGAGGGCGAGTCGCACTGAGGTCGACCCGCCGGAGGTCGTGCGGGAGCGGCGCCGATGGGGCGCCGTGAGAGAAGCCAGCGGGCGTCCGCACGGTCGATCGATCGTGGGGCCGCCGTGGTAGCGTCGAGCGAACAGGGCGGCCCGCCTCCCGGACCGATCCTGAAGTGAGCGGCTTTGCGATCGAAGGCGGGGCGGGACGATGGTCGAGAGCAACCGGGTGATCGAGACGCTGGAGAGAAACGCGGATTCGACGCCGCTTCTCATGGCATCGTCGATGCGCAAGGACATGAAGGCCCTCAGCCCTATCGAGCGCGGGCCCGGTTCGGACCTGGCTAAGTCGCTTAAGCGGTTCGGCCACGAGGAATGGGTCGCCGTCTGCGAGCGCATCCAGGACGCCGCCGAATACATTCAGGAGATCGAGGCGAGCCGGCATCAGCAGGAGATGCAGGCTCAAAAGATCTTCGCGAACATGCAGGACGAGATCGCCGCCGCCAATGCCCGGGCGCTCGCGGCCGAGCGGATGTTGCAGGATGTGCAGCACCGGGCGAGCAACGTGGTCAAAAGCCTGGAGGAGAGGCTTCAGGCCGCCGAGGACCGCGCCCGCGAAGCCGAGGATTGGCTGACCCGCATCTCCGACGCGGTGCGCTCCAACCTCAACTTCCCCTGATCGAAGCCGGCCTCAGGCGGCACGGATCCGGGACGGTTTCGTCTCGATGGCCATGGCGTTGCCGCGCCAGACGACGCCGCTGCGCATCCAGGCGAGGGTCCAGACGAAGGGGATGAGCAGATCGCGGGCGATGAACGCCGCGATGAGCGCCGGCGAACGCAGCCAGCCGGCGCGGAGGGCGAGCAGGTATTCCCCGCCATAGGTCAGGGCGACCATCACGCCGAGGCCGAATGTCACCTCCTCCGAACGGATGTAGAGGGCGGCCAGCAGGCAGGGCACGAGCATCCCGCTCGCGATCTCGGGCGCGAAGAACAGCGGAAACGTCACGCGGCGCAGGCGGGCCCAGCGGATCTGCCGAGACCAGATCTCGGCGAAGCTGCGCCGGCCCAGCGGTTGTGAGAACGGCGCGGCGACGAGGTTCACCCGACGCCCGGCCGCCCGCACGATCTTGGTGGCGGCGGCGTCCTCGGCGATCTCGGCGGCGAGCGCCCGGATGCCGCCCACGGCATCGAGGAAGGGGCGGTGCCAGAGCATGCTCTTGCCCTGGGCGAAGCCGAGGCCGACCGCCTCGCCGGCATATTGCCAGCGCGCCTGCAAGGTGTTCAGGAACGCGCATTCCACGAGCGCCCAGAACCCCTCCGGCCGGGCGCCGATGGGCGTCGCGCAGACGAGGCCCGTGTCGGGGCGCCACGCGGCCTGCAAGGTCTGCAGGTAATCGGGGGGCATCAGCACGTTGGAATCGGCGAGCACGATCCAGTCGTGGGTGGCGGCATCCCAGCCGCGCACGCAATTGTTGAGCTTCGGATTGTCGCTGACCCGCTCTTCCCCGACGATGACCCGCGCCTTGATGTGGGGATGCCGGACGATGAGGCGCCTCACGAGGGGCAGCACCGGATCGCCGGCCTCGGCCACGCAGAAGATCAGTTCATAATCGCGATAGGCGAGGCGGAAGCCGCTCTCCAGGGTCTCCTCGCTGAACCGCTCGAGCCCGCAGACCGGGCGGATCAGGGAAACCGGAGCCCCTTCCGGGAAGGTCGAGGAGCGCATGGGCCGCCGAAGGCGGGACCCGGCCAAGGCGAAGCTGGTGAGGTTCACCAGAGTCATCGCGATGCAGGCCGCGAGCGCCAGGGATACGCCGTCCAGCGCGCTGATCATGCAAGAGAGCCGTCGGCGCCGGACCGGGCGCGTCGTGGGAGCGCACCTGCGCCCGTGGCGTCCGGCTAACAGCCGCAGCATATCAGTTGTGTGACGCGGTGCGGCTCTCTCCGGCGTCCCCCTTCGACACGTTGCGAGAGGCATGCGACCCCCCATCTGCTTCCATCCGGCCTACGAGGCGCCGCTCCCCGAAGGCCACCGCTTTCCCATGCGCAAGTACGGCTTGCTCGCCGAGGCCATCAGGGCGCGAGGGCTCGTGCCCGATGGCTTCGTGACGCCGGAGCCGGCGAGTGCGAAGATGCTCGAACGGGCGCATGACCCGGCCTATGTCGCGGCCATCCTTGCCTGCGACGTGCCGAGGGCCATCGAGCGGGAGATCGGATTGCCGGTCAGCGAGGCGCTGGTCCGCCGCTCGCGGGCGAGCGTCGGGGGCACCGTGCTCGCCGGTCGGCTCGCGCTGAAGCTCGGCTTCGCGGGAAGCGCGGCCGGCGGCAGCCATCACGCGCGGCGGGCGCAGGGCGCGGGCTTCTGCGTGCTCAACGACGTGGCGGTGGCAGCGCTCACGCTCCGCGAGGAAGGTCTGATCGGCCGGGCGATGGTGGTCGATCTCGACGTGCACCAAGGCGATGGCACCGCCGATTGCCTGGCGCGCGAGCCCGACCTGTTCACCCTCTCGGTCCATTGCGAGCGGAACTACCCGTCGCAGAAGATACCCGGCGATCTCGATATCGGCCTGCCCGATGGGCTCGATGACGGCGAATACCTCGCGGTGATCGAGGCGCGCCTGCCGCCCCTCCTCGATGCGTTCCGGCCGGACATCGTGTTCTACAATGCCGGGGTGGACCCGCACCGGGACGACAGGCTCGGCCGGTTGAGCCTGTCGACCGATGGCCTGCGGGCCCGCGATCGGTTCGTTGTGCGAGCGGCACGGCTGCGGGGCATCCCCATCGTGGGGGTGATCGGCGGCGGCTATTCAACCGATGTCGAGGCTCTGGCCGCGCGTCACGCCCTGGTCTTCGAGGCGCTGGCGGCCGAGGCGGCGGAAGCCTGAGGCTTCCCGGCCACGGCCCTTGTGCAATGCGGTGAAATCGTCCTGTCGTAAGGGTTTGAGAAGGTCCGGGACCGAGGATCCCGGTTGCGACGCCCGGTGCCGTGAGATGGCCCGGGTGCGTTCAACCGGGGCGCCGTCGAGGTTCGGCCATGTTCGCGCGGGTCTGGGAAGCGGTCAAAGCGACGTTGGCGGTCGCCGCGCTGATCGCCGCCGCGCTGATTTCGGCGGACAAGCTCGACCGCCAGAAACCGGCTCCGTCGCGCGACGCAGCCCTGGTCGAGCCCATCGTGACGGGCGCGATTCTCCCCGCGCGGTGATCAGCCCGGCGGGATGCGGCCGACCGAGCACAGGGTGCGCATGGTGCTGCTCGCCGGGTCGGCATAGCAGCTCGCGGACCATCCGTTCTGCTGGATGAAGGACTTGCGCCCCTCGGAAAGGGCGGTGCGGTAGGCCTTCGCGATGATCGGCTCCACCGTCGAGGCGGATTCGCCGATCAGGATCTCGGAAGCTGTCGAGAGTTCGCGGAAGAACGTCGCCGAGGGCTGCGGCTCGGCCGAGGTCGCCTGCACGATGGGCTCGGCCCGGCAGGTCACGTCGAACTTGTTCGGTCCCGGCAGGCGGATGTCGATGCTCGGGCCGGAGCGCCGCCCGACCTTGCCGCCGATGGCGGTTGCAATCTGTCTCGTGAGATCGTCGCACTCGTCGGCATGGGCCGCGAGGGGGGCCAGGGCGAGGCAGGCGGCAAGGAGGATCGGCAGGCGCGGCATGGGGGTGTTCGTCCCTTCGGTCTGGTGTCGTTCTGGCGTGCCGGAGAGGCGCTGTCGAGGCCCCTTGGATGGATCCAGGCCCTTGAAACGATGGGGCTCTTTTGCCAAATCAGCCCTCCCGCCACAGGAGTGATGAATGGCTGAGCAGACCACCGAACAGACGTATTATGGGCTCACCCTCGCGCAGCACCGCGAACGCATCAAGAAGCTCGGTGCCGAGAAGGGTCTTCAGGGTGAGCATCTCGAGCGGATCACCGCCAAGGCCCTCGAGATGCTCCCGACCATCCGCCTGGATGAGTCGTCCCATCGTTGATGTTTAGTGGAAGTCGCGGCTGCGATAGGGTTGCCGGTCTGTCGGCGCCCCGAAATCGGTGGTCTCCGCCGGTAGCCGCAGCCCGGCTTCCCGCAGGTCCCGCAGGGACTCGGTGAGATCGCGAAACCCCTCGGCGACGAGGTGGACCACCTCTCCGGCCCTCTGGACCCGACCCCGAACCGCCAGGAACCGTGCCTGCATGGCGATCCGGCGGTTCGCCTCGAACACCTTCTTCCAGACGATGATGTTGGCGATGCCGGTCTCGTCCTCGATGGTGAGGAAGACCACGCCCTTCGCCGTACCCGGACGCTGACGCACCAGCACGATCCCCGCCACCGTGGCCCGCATCCCCTGGGGCAAGGCGGGGTCGAGATGGGCGCGGGCGGTGATGGCGCCGATCCGCGCCAGGCGCTCCCGGAAGAACGCCACCGGATGGCCGCGCAAGGACAAACTGGTCGTGGCGTAATCGTCGGCGACGGTCTCCGAAGGGGCCATCGCCGGCAGGTCCGCCGCCGGCTCGTGCCGGAACAGGCCGTCATCGGCGTGCCACGCGAAGAGCGGCAGCGGCGCGTCCAGCAATTCGGCACGGCGCCCGTCCCCGGCATGGGCCGCCGCGTCCCGGCGCGACAGCCCTTCCAGCGCCCGCACCGCCCAGAGCGCATCCCGCCGCGAGAGGCCGAGCGCCCGGAACGCATCCGCCTCCGCGAGCCGTTCCAACACGTTGCGCGGCAGGGCGAGGGAGGCCTGCAACCCTTCGATGCTGGCATAGCCGTTGGCCCGCAGCCGCACGAGCCGGCGCATCGCGCCCTCGGGCAGGCCGGTCACCAGCCGCAGACCGAGGCGGACGGCGTGCAGGCGCGGCGTCTCGGCGGGTTCCAGGGTGCAATCCCATTCGCTGGCGTTCACGCAGACATGGCGCACCTCGACGCCATGGGCGCGGGCGTCGCGGACCAATTGCGCCGGCTGGTAGAAGCCCATCGGCTGCGCGTTGAGGATCGCGGCCAGGAACACATCCGGGTGGGCGCATTTCATCCACGCCGAGGCGTAGACGAGGAGCGCGAAGCTCGCCGCGTGGCTCTCGGGGAAGCCGTAGGTGGAGAAGCCGCGGATCTGCGCGAAGCATCGTTCGGCGAAGGCCTGCGGGTAGCCGCGCCGGGTCATCCCGCCCACGAACTTCTCCGCGAAGCCGCCGATCGAGCCGACATGGCGGAACGTCGCCATGGCCCGCCGCAGGCCATCGGCTTCGGCCGGGGAGAAGCCCGCCGCCGTGATGGCGATCTGCATGGCGTGCTCCTGGAAGAGCGGCACGCCGTAGGTCTTCTTCAGCACCTCCTCCAACTCGTTCGCCGGTCCGTGATCCGGGTGCGGGGCCGGGTACACCACCGGCTCCTGCCCGCAGCGGCGCTTCAGATAGGGGTGGACCATGTCCCCCTGGATCGGGCCGGGGCGGACGATGGCGACCTGCACCACGAGGTCGTAGAATTCCTTCGGCTTCAGCCTCGGCAGCATCGACATCTGCGCCCGGCTCTCGACCTGGAACACGCCGACGGAATCGGCCTTCGACAGCATGGCGTAGGTGGCAGGATCCTCCCTCGGCAGGTCGGCGAGCGTCGGGTAGTCGATGCCGTGGTCGCGCTTCAGGAAGTCGAGCCCGCGCTTCAGGCAGGTGAGCATCCCCAAAGCCAGCACGTCGACCTTCATCAGGCCGAGGACGTCGATGTCGTCCTTGTCCCACTCGATGAAGGTCCGGTCGGGCATCGCGGCGTTGCCCACGGGGACGGTCTCGTCGAGGCGCCCGCGCGTGAGGACGAACCCGCCGACATGCTGCGACAGGTGCCGGGGGAAGCCGATCAGTTGCAGGGCGAGGTTCAGGGCCTGCCGGAGAGCCGGGTTGGCGGGGTCGAGCCCGGTCTGCATGACATGGGCGTCGGGCAGATCCTTGCCCCAGGACCCCCAGACCGTATCCGCGACGGAGGCGGCCACGTCTTCCGACAGGCCGAGCACCTTGGCGACCTCGCGGATCGCCATGCGCGGCCGGTAATGGATCACCGTCGAGCACAGGGCCGCCCGCTCGCGGCCGTAGCGCTCGTAGAGGTGCTGGATCACCTCCTCCCGCCGCTCGTGCTCGAAATCGACGTCGATGTCCGGCGGCTCGCCCCGGTTCTCGGAGATGAAGCGGGCGAAGAGCAGCCGGTGCTTCGAGGGATCGACGGCGGTGATGCCGAGGCAGAAGCACACGGCGGAATTGGCCGCCGAGCCGCGCCCCTGGCACAGGATGCCCTTGTCGCGGGCGAAATCCACGATCTGGCTGATCGTGAGGAAGTAATGGGCGAACTTCATCTTCGCGATGAAGGCGAGTTCCGTCTTCAACGTCTCCTCGACGCCGTTCGGAATGCCGTCCGGGTAGCGCCAGTAGCGGGCGCGGTGCCACGTCTTCTCTTCCAGATAATCCTGAGCCTGACGGCCGGGGGGCACGGGCTCGTCCGGGTATTCGTAGTGGAGTTGCGACAGCTCGAAATCGCAATGGGCTGCGATCTCGGCGGTACGCGCCAGGGCCTCGGGATGGTCGCGGAACAGCCGCGCCATCTCGGCTTCGGGCTTCAGATGCCGCTCGGCATTGGCTTCCAGGCGATAGCCCGCCGCGTCGAGGGTGCAGCCCTCGCGGATGCAGGTCAGCACGTCCTGCAACGGGCGCCTGTCCGGGTGGTGGTAGAGGGCATCGGCCACGGCGACCATCGGCGTTCCCGTGCGGCGGCCGATCTCGTCGAGGAGCCGCAGGCGCAGGCGCTCGTCCCCCCGGCGGCGATGGCTGGCGCCGAGCCAGACCCGGCCGCTCGCGGCGGCGGCCAGGGCTTCGAGGCGGGCGAGGAAGCCGGCCTGCGGTTCCGGCCGGCGCCCCGTCGGGAGGGCGATGAAGACTTGGCCTTGGGCGGCCTCCAGCATCTCCGTGAAGGAGAAGCGGCACTCGCCCTTGCGCGCCCGCCGGTTGCCGGCGGTGAGCAGGCGGCAGAGGCGCCCCCAGGCCTCCCGGTCCATCGGATAGGTCAGGGCCTCGAACCCGTCTTCCGTGACGAGGCGCACGCCCGGCAGGAAGGGGATCGGCGTGCCCTCCTTCTCCATCTGCAATGCAGCCGAATGCCCCCGTACCAGCCCGGCGACGGTGTTGCGGTCGGCGATGCCGATCCCCGCGAGGCCGTAAGCCGCCGCCTGGACCACGTATTCCTGCGGGTGCGAGGCGCCGCGCAGGAAGGAGAAGTTGGTGGTGGCGCCGAGTTCGACATAGCCGCTCACGGGAACATCCCGTGGACGAACCATGCGGCCGGGCGCTCCGGCCCATGCGGCCCGTCCCGGTAGAGCCACAGGCGGCGACCGGCCTCGCACTCGATGCGGTAATAGTCGCGCGGCTCGGCCTGCTCGCGCCACCATTCGGGGGCGATGCGCTCCGGTCCCTCGGCGCGGGCGACCCGGTATTCCCGCGCGCGCCAGCGGAAGCGGTGGGGCGGCCCGTCCGGCGCCGTGGCGAAGACGTCCTGCGCGGCCTCGCTGCGGGCGAAGAGCACCAGCGGCCGGGCCGGGAGAATGGCCGGATAGGGCAGGGGCGGGGTGACCCACGAGACGATGCCTTCCGCTCGTTCGGGCACGTGGCTCTCGCGCGGGGCGAGCCGCTGAAGCCGCCGGCCGATGCGCTGGGCGATGGTATCGGCGAGGTTCGCGACCCGCTCACCCGCGCCGGAGCCGCCGAGGGCGGCTTGTTTCGCAACCATGGGTTCGGCGGAGGTGACGGCGAGGTCCACGGTCTCGAAGCCGAACCCGGCATCGAGGCCGGCGCCGAGCCGTTCGAGCCGCAGCCCGATCAGCGCGGCGATGCGCTCCGGGCTGCGCTCCGGCCGCGACAGGCCGAGATCGAGGGCGCGCACGGTCCCATCGACCCGGTGCAGGGTGAGGCGCAGGGCGCAGGCGCCGAGCCCGGCCCGTTCGAGCCGGGTGGCGATCTCGTCCATCAGCGAGCGGGCGGCGGCGACCACGTCGGATTGCCGCCCGATCGGATCGAGGAAGCCGCGCGCGGCCGAGAAGGTGCGGGCCTCGTCGAGGGGCGCCAGGGGCTCGGCTCGGCGGCCATAGGCCTGATCGAGCCGCAGCAACGGCGCCAGCCCGAAGCGCCGGGCGAGACCGGCGCGGGGCAGGGACTCGACATCGGCGATCCGGCGCAGGCCGAGGCGCCGCAACCCTGCGGCGATATCGGCTTCGAGGCGCAGCGCCTCGACGGGGAGGGGGGCGATATGCGCGGCGTGCTCGCCGGGAGGGACGATCAGAGTGGGGATCGTTGCGGAATGCGGCAGAGAAGCAATCGCAGGCTGAAATCCCTCCCCCCTTTGCGAGGGAGGGTGGCCCCCGAAGGGGGTCGGGAGAGGGGAGCGACGGTGCAGGATCGAGCACCGATCCTCACCACGGGCGCGTCTTGTCCTGAAGCGGGGTTCCCCTCTCCCCCCCTGCTCCGCAGGGTACCCTCCCCCACAGAGGGGGGAGGGAGAGCGGAGGGGGCTGGTCGCGACTTCCGCAACAATCCCCGCAGGCGGGGAGAGGGGAACCCGTGCGGTTCCGTTTCGGGCCACGGCGAAGGCCGCGCCCATCGTGTCGGCCAGCGCGATCCGCGCCGGGATCCGCGCCCGGGCGAGGCGCCCGGCAAGATCGTCGAGCAGCGCCGCCTCGCCCCCATGGAGATGGGACGCGCCCTCGATGTCGATGAAGAATCCGTGGCACCCCTCGGCCGGGCCGAAGGGCGCGACGCTGGGGGCGTAGCGCATCGCCCAGCGGCACAGGCGGTGCAGGGCATCCCGCTCGGCCTCCGGGTCGGCCGGGTGGACGCGCAGGGGCACCCCGATCCGCGCGCGGACCCGGCCCAGCAACTCCCCGACCGCCAAGCCGAGGGCACGCGCCCGCGTGTCGAGGGCGACGAGGCGCAGGCCCCCCGGCCCGACGGCGGCGACCGCGTGCGGTCCTTCCTCAGGGGCGAGCCCGGCCCGCTGAAGCCGCGTCATCGGCCAGTCGCTCAGGCAGATGCAGACGATTCGCGGCACTATCCCACTCCACCAGCCAGGATCCGCCGCGCCCGTTGCGGCACCGTTCGAGGCGCACCCGCCAGCGCGGGGCGTGAAGGCCGCCGAAGCGGTCGGCCCCGGCCGGAGCAGGGGCGACGCGCCAGCGGGTCGCTGCCCCGTTGGGCAGCCCGGTCCCGGCTTGGCGCAGGACGAGGAGGAGGGGCGGCTCGCCGGTCTCGGCGGCGAGTTGCAGGCGCCGCCCCGCCTTCAGCGGCATTCCCTCGCCCACCAGCCCGATGAGCGCGGACAGGCAGTTCGCGTGGAGCGCGGCTTCCAGGGCGCGGAACACCTCCCCATCGCCCCCCGCTTCCAGCAGCAGGAGGCGCCCCGGATCGAGCCCCAGCGAGGCGAGGCCGTGGCCGTAGGGCAGGGGGTGCCCGGAAGAGGCGATCATCGCCTCGCGCGGCACCTCCGCGAGGCGGCGGGCACAGAGGGCCAGGGCGAAGGCCAGGGCGGCGATGGCGTCGCCGGGCTCGGCGGGAGCGATCTCGTGAGGCGGCCCCAGGACGAGCCCGCCGCCTGGCAGGTGCGCGTCGATCACCGGATGCCCGAGGGGCATGATCCTGGTCTCTCGGGAGGGCTCGGCGGAAAGCTCCGCCCGAAGCCGGGCCAAGCGGTCTTTCGCGCTTGCCGGGTTCGGGGGGCTCGTCGGCGCCTGTGCCATCGTCATCGGGTCCAGTCATGCTCCGAGATAGGAACATAACGGGAACAAACTCAACCGGCTCCGTGACCGTTCCTGAATCTCATGCCATGCCAGCGGCTTGGCCTGTGGACTGGTGTGGATGGCTGTGGACGCCCCGCCGGGACGCATCCTTCCACAACCCTAAGGATGAGAATCTATCATCCGAACGGCATCTCGGAACGATTCATTCGTGATCGTCTGCGAATGTGTGCCCCGGAAGAGCAGTCTATCTCGAAATCAAAGCTTAACGCGTTCGCGTCAAAAAGCTCAAATTTACGATAGATCATCGTTATCTTTGACAAGCCACCGGCGCGGCGTATGTGTACAACCTCCAATAGAGGACAGCGCAATGGTCTCCGATGAAGTCATTCGGGACATCCTTCGGCAGAACGAAGCCATGTCCGGGATCGTAGACAGTTTGGGCGAAGACGAAGACCTGTTCGAGAAAGGTCTCGATTCCTTCGGCTCCGTTCAGCTGATGCTGGCCCTGGAGGAACGCTTCGAGGTCGAGTTCCCCGATACGCTCCTGAACCGCCGTTCCTTCTCGACCATCCGCATCATCCGCGAGACGGTCTCCAAGCTCTCCATGGGGGCCGCCGCGTGAGCGACCTCACTCGCCGGGCGAAGCGCGTCGCAGAGGTCGCCGCGCTGCACGCCGATGCGGTCGACCGCGAGGGCCGTTTCCCCGCCGAGGCCGTGGCCGCCCTGAAGGCCGAGCGCCTGCTCGGGCTTCAGGTGCCGAGCCAGTATGGCGGCGAAGGCGCCGGCCTCGCGCAGATCGCCGAGGTGTGCTGCACCCTCGGGCAGGCGTGCAGCGCCTCCGCGATGGTGTTCGCCATGCACCACATCAAGCTCGCGAGCCTCGTCACCCACGGGCTCACCAGCGATTGGCATTGCGGCCTGATGGCCAAGGTGGCCAACGAGCAACTGCTCATCGCCTCCTCGACCACCGAGGCCGGCATCGGCGGCGACCTGCGCAACAGCCTGTGCGCCGTCGAGGCCGAGGGCGACCTGTTCAACCTCGGCAAGGATGCCAGCGTCATCTCTTACGGCGCGCAGGCTGACGTGATCCTCGTCACCGCCCGGCGCAACCCGGAGGCTCCGACCTCCGATCAGGTCCTCGTCGCCCTGATGCGCGACCAGATGAGCCTGAACCGGACCTCGACCTGGGACACGCTCGGGATGCGCGGCACCTGCAGCGAGGGCTTCCGCCTGGAAGCCAAGGGCGTGCCGATCGTCCAGGTCCTGCCCAAGCCCTTCGCCGAGATCGCGGCGCAATCGATGCTTGCCTCCTCGCACCTCCTGTGGAGCGCGGTGTGGTTCGGCATCGCGAGCTACGCCGTGGACCGGGCGCGCAGCTTCGTCCAGGGCGAGGCCCGCCGCCGCCCCGGCACCGTGCCGCCGAGCGCCATGCGCCTCGCCGAGGCCGCCAGCGCCCTGCAATCGATGAAGGCCACCGTCCTCTCCGGCCTGCGCAAATACGAGGGCGCCCAGCACGAACCGGACGAGCTCAGCTCCATCGGGTTCGCCGTGAGCCTCAACAACGTCAAGACGACCGCCTCCAGCATGGCGGTCGACATCGTGCAGCGATCCCTCGGGATCGTCGGGATCTCCGGCTACCGCAACGACACGCCGTTCAGCCTCGGCCGCCCGCTGCGCGACGTGATGTCGGCGCCGCTGATGATCGCCAACGACCGCATCCTTTCCAACACCGCCAACCTCCTGCTCGTGCAGAAGGGCGGCGGCCAGCTCCTGAGCGCCTGATGGACAGCCTGCCCGCCCTCGACGCCGACACCTCCACCGAGGTGCCGCAGGATTCCACCACCGTGGAATCCCCGACCTTCCTCGACCGGCTGTTCGATGCCGGCCTTCTCGTCCGCACCGGTATCGATGGCCTCTACGGCCGCAGCGGCGCGTTCGAATCCGTCGTCGAGGCACTGGACCGTCTCGTCTCCCGCCTCGGCGCGGAGGACGGCGCCGAGGTGATGCGCTTCCCGCCGGGCATGAGCCGGGCGACCTTCGAGCGCAGCGGCTACCTGAAGGGCTTTCCGCATCTCGCGGGCACCGTTCACAGCTTCTGCGGCAACGAGGCGGACCATGCCCGCCTGCTGGCCTGCGTCGAGGCCGGCAAGGACTGGACCGACAAGCAGGCCGCGACCGACATCGTGCTGACGCCGGCCGCCTGCTACCCGCTCTACCCGACGGCCGCCGCCCGTGGCCCGCTGCCGGAAGGCGGCCTGCTGTTCGATCTGCAATCCTACTGCTTCCGGCACGAGCCCTCGCTGGAGCCGACCCGGATGCAGCTGTTCCGGATGCGCGAATACGTGCGCATGGGCAGCCCGGACGAGGTTCTGGCCTTCCGCGAGCAATGGCTCGACCGGGGCACCAAGATGATGGCCGGCCTCGGCCTGCCGCTGGCGGTGGACCTCGCCAACGATCCGTTCTTCGGCCGCGCCGGCAAGATGCTCGCCAACAACCAGCGTAACCAGAACCTGAAGTTCGAGCTGAACGTGCCGGTCAACAGCGTCGAGAAGCCGACCGCCTGCCTCAGCTTCAACTACCATCAGGACCATTTCGGCACGACCTGGGGCCTCACCCAGGCCGATGGCAGCGTCGCGCACACGGCCTGCGTCGGTTTCGGGCTGGAGCGGATCACCCTCGCGCTGCTGCGCCACCACGGGCTCGACCTCGCCCGCTGGCCGGCGGACGTCCGCGCGACGCTCTGGGGCTGAGCGACGTGTCCGCCAGCCTCGCCATCCGTGAAGACGGGACGGAGGCGCCCGCCTATGCGGCGCATCCGCTCCATGGGCAGGATCGGGCCTGGCCCGAGACCAACTGCTACGTCGACCTCTGGATCGAGCTTCTGCATCATCGCGGGCTCGCGCCGGAGGCGATGCTCGGCTTCACGGTGAGGCAGGATTTCGAAGGCGACCAGTTCACCTTCTTCAAGCCGTCCATGGCCGAGATCGAGGCGCTGTACGGCCTGCGCCTCGATGAGCTCGCGGTCTATGACGGGCTCGAAGGCCACGCCCTGATCCAGGCCGCGCGCGGCAACGTCGTGCTGGTGGAGGTGGACGCGATCTTCCTCCCCGACACGGCGGGCACGACCTACGGCCGCGAACATTCGAAGACCACGATCGGCATCCTCGCCATCGACAAGGCGGGCCGCCGGCTCGACTACCTGCACAATGCCGGCCGCTTCACGCTCTCGGGCGAGGATTACGACGGCATCTTCGCCGAGACGACGTTGCCCCCCTATGCCGAGTTCGTGCGGCGAGTGGCCGATCCGGTGCCGGCGGAGGGCCTGCCCCACATCGCCCTCGGCCTTCTGCGGGACAACCTTCGGCGAGCACCCCGGCGCAACCCGGTGAAGGCTTTCGCGGGCGCCCTGGCAGAGACCGGCGACGGATTGGTGGTGCGCCCGCTCTCGGTGTTCCACAAATACGCGTTCAACACGACGCGCCAGCTCGGCGCCAATTTCGAGATGCTCGGCAGCCACCTCGCGTGGCTGACGGCCTCCGGCGCGGGCGACTTCGCCGCCGCCGCCGAGGCCGCGACCCGGCTCGGCAGCGAGGCCAAGGCGTTCCAGTTTCAACTGGCCCGCGCCTTCGCCAAGCGCAGCGCCGCCGGCCTGCCGCAGCGCCTCGACAAGGCCGCCGAGACCTACGACGCGGTCTTCTCCTCCCTTCGCAACGCCCTGGTCTGAGCCATGGCCCGGATCCGCGCCATCGACGGAGCGCCGCCGCGTGCCGTCGATGGTCCCTGGCGGATGCTCGCCACCGAAGCCGGCGCCTGCGCCGGGCCGGGCGACATCGCCATGCGCGACGGCTGGATCTCCGCGTCCGTGCCGGGCACCGCCGCCCAGGCGCTCCGCGACGCCGGCCTCTGGCGCGAGGATGAGCCGGCCCCGCTCCACGACAAGGACATCTGGTACCGCGCACCTCTTCCCGGATCGGGCCGGGAACGCCTGCGCTTCGAGGGCTTGGCGACCAACGCCGAGATCTGGCTCGACGGGGCGCTCCTCCTCGCAACCGATTCGATGTTCCGCCCCTTCACCGTCGTGGCGGATCTGACCGAGAGCAGCGAACTCACGCTCTGCTTCCGCTCGCTCGCCGCATCGCTGGCGAAGCCACAGAAGCGCGGGCGCTGGCGGCCCCGCCTCGCCACGCCGGGCTCGCTGCGCAACGCCCGAACGACCCTGCTCGGCTTCATGCCCGGCTGGTCTCCGGTGATCGACCATGTCGGCCCGTTCCGGCCGGTGCTCCGCGAGCCGGTTGCCCCGCCTGAGGCCGACCTGCGCGCCAGCCTCGACGGCACCACCGGCCGCCTCGTGGTCCGCCTTCACCTCCCCGGCGGCGAGGGGAAAGCCCTGCTCCGCTGCGATGGTCGCGAAGTCGCGCTCCGCGAAGAAGCACCCGGCCGCTTCTCCGGAGAACTCATCCTCCCGGACATCGCCCCCTGGTGGCCGCACACCCATGGCGAGCCGCACCTGCACGCGGTGGAAGCCGAGATCGGCGGACACCGCTTCGACCTCGGCCGGGTCGGCTTCCGCGCGATCACCGTGACGCGCCCCTTCGAGGAGGGCTTGAGCCTCGCCATCAACGGCGTGCCGATCTTCTGCCGGGGCGCCCTGTGGACGCCTGCCGATCTCGTGGGCCTCTCCGGCGACCGGGACACCTTACGCCCGCTCCTCGACCTCGCCCGCGAGGCCGGGGTGAACATGCTGCGCGTGCCCGGCATCACCCTCTACGAGGCGGATGCGTTCCACGACCTCTGCGACGAGTACGGCATCCTGGTTTGGCAGGACCTGATGCTCGCGAACTTCGACTACCCGCACGACGATCCCACCTTCCGCGATAGCCTCGGCGCCGAGATCGCGGCGTTTCTCGACCGCACCCAGACCTCTCCCTCGCTCTGCGTTCTCTGCGGCGGCAGCGAGGTGTGGCAGCAGGCTTCGATGCTCGGGCTTCCGCGCGAAACATGGTCGGGCGGCTTCCCCGCCACGACGCTGCCCGCCCTCGTGGCCGACAAGCGGCCGGACCTGATCGTCGTGCCGAATTCGCCCTCCGGCGGCGATCTGCCGTTCTCGGTGGATGCTGGCGTCGCGCATTACTTCGGCGTCGGAGCCTACCTGCGGCCGTTCGAGGATGCCCGCCGGGCTGAGGTGGGTTTTGCCAGCGAATGCCTCGCCTTCGCCAACGTGCCGGAGCCCGAAAGCCTGCGCCGTGCCGGCCTCACCGATCCGAACGATCCGCGCTGGCCCGCAGGTGTGCCCCGCGACCGGGGCGCGGACTGGGATTTCGAGACGGTGCGCGACCATTACGTCGCCACCCTCTACGGCGCCGACCCGGCGCGGCTGCGCCGCGATGATCCCGAACGCTACCTCGCCCTTGGCCGCGCGGCGGTGGCCGAGTGCATGGAGGCCACCTTCGGCGAATGGCGCCGCGCCCGCTCGCGCACGATGGGCGGGCTCGTCCTCTCCTGGCGCGATCTCGCCCCCGGCGCCGGCTGGGGTGTGATCGCAAAGGACGGGTTGCCGAAATCGGCGTGGTACGCCCTGAAGCGTGCCTTCCGCCCGGTCCAGGTAACGATTTCCGACGAAGGCCTCAACGGGCTGCACGTCCACGCCCTCAACGAGACGTCCGATCCGGTTGAGGCCATCCTGCGCCTCGCCTTCCTCGATGCCGCCGGAAAGGCGGTGGTGAAGGCCGAGCGCGCCGTCACCCTGGCTCCGCGCGGCGACCTCACCCTCACCTCCGCCGAGATGCTCGGCCGGTTCTTCGACGCGACCTGCGCCTATCGCTTCGGCCCGGCACAGCATCGCCTCGCCCACGCCGTGCTGCTCGATGACCGGGGGGAATGGATCGCGGATGCCGTCCACTTCCCCGCCGGCCGGGAGATCGCGCCCGCGCCGACGGGCCTTGCAGCCGAACTCGCCGAGGGGCCGGAAGGCTGGATCTTGAATCTCTCGACCGCGCGCCCGGCGCTCTCCGTGCAGATCGACCTGGCAGGGCAGGGGCGGCCCGCCGAGAACGGGTTTCACGTCATGCCCGGCCTGCCCCGCAGGGTCGCGCTCCTCGGCCTCGCCGGCCGCCCGCAGGGCTGCGTGCGCGCCCTCAACGACGACGACGTGGTGAGGATCTGACGCGATGACGCTCGCCCGACCCGACACGGATTTTGCCATGTCGACACCGATCCCCGCCATGCCCGTCACTTTCGACGGCCTGCTCGGCTGGTACGGCGCGGGCGTCTCGCGGCGTGGCGTCGTGCTCTGCGGCACGCTCGGCTACGAGCAGATTTCGGCGGGGCGCGGCTGGCGTCGTCTCGCGGCCGACCTCACCACCGCCGGTCATCCGACCTTGCGCTTCGACTATCCCGGCGAGGGCGATTCCGCCGACCCGGCTTCAGTCGACACCGAGACCCTGGTGGCCTCGATCCGCAACGCGGTGCGCTTCCTGCGTGAGCAGGGAGGCGCCGAGGAGATCGTCCTCGTCGGACTGCGCCTCGGGGCGACCCTCGCGACCCTCGCCGCCGAAGAGGGCGGCATCGACCGGCTGGTGCTGCTCGCGCCCTTCGCCTCCGGCCGCGCCTACCTGCGCGAGATGACGATCCGCACCAAGACCATCGACCAGCTGCCGGATGGCCGCCCCTTCCCGCAGGATCCGGCATCGCCGGTCTTCGGCGGTTTCCGCCTGCCCTCCAGCCTGCTCGCGAGCCTTGCGACGATCGACCTCGCCAAGCTTCCGCCCGCTCCGGTGCCGGACGTGCTCCTTCTCGGTCCCGACCCGGCCGGTCTCGCTGTGCGCCTGCGTGCGGGGGGGGGCATCGTCACCGCCGGGCCTTTCCCCGGCCTCGCGCCGTTCCTGTCGAACGCCCTGATCTCCGAGACTCCCACGGAGGTCTTCGCCACCGTTGCCCGCTTCATCGCGCAGAACGCTCCCGCCGCGCTCAACGCGCCGCGCCTCGCGCCGCCGCCAGCGCCGATCGCCGGCCCCGGCTGGCGTGAGAGCGTGACTCGGTTCGGCGACAATGTCGGCATCGTCTGCGCTCCGGCGACGCCCGCCCCGGATAGCCCGGCCGTGCTGTTCCTCAATTCCGGGGTGAACCCGCGCTCCGGTTACGGGCGCCAAACCACGGACCTCGCCCGGCTCCTCGCCGCCGAGGGTGTCCGCTCGCTACGCATGGACCTGCGCGGCGTCGGGGATGCGGCGGACCGGACGGACGGTGCGCCGCCGCTCTACAATCTCGACGCGCTCGACGAGGCCCGCGCCGGCATCGACCGCCTGGACGACGGCAATGGTGTCCTCGTCACCGGCAATTGCAGCGGCGCCTATCTCGGCTTCCACCTTCTCTGCACGGATTCGCGCGTCCGGGCGGGCGTACTCTCGAACCTCTACTGCTTCGATTGGGACCCGGCGACCGACCTCACGGCGGCCCTGACCCCGGGCTTCCGCAGTCCGGCGGCCTATGCCTCGCTGCTCAAGCAGAAGGACGCATGGCGCCGCGTCCTGCGCGGCGAGGTTAAGGTCGCTGCCATCGCCGGTCGCCTCGCCGCGGTGGCACTGGGCCGTCTGCGCCAGATCGCGGGGAAGCTGATGCAGCCCTTTCCCTCCGCGACGAGCGTCGCGGGCCGGGTCGCCGCTCTGCGCAAACGCAACGCCTCCCTCGTCCTCGTGTTCAGCGAAGGGGAAGCGGGTCTCGGTGAGGTCGCCCTTCATCTCGGCCGCTCACCGAAGGCCGTCGCCAAGCGCCTCGGACAACCGATCATCATGCTGCCGGATACCGACCACAACCTGAGCACCGAAGGCGCTCAGGAGCGGATGCACCGGATCATCACCGACACGCTCGCCGCCGCGCGCCGCTGATCTTCCTACCAACGCATTGAGGTTCGCCGCCGGCCGGGACCGCGTTCGCCAAAACCTACGATACGAAAAACCCCGCCCGGCTCAGCAGCCGGGCGGGGTTCGTTTTAGTGCCTTGCCGAGGGGCTTACGAGCAGCCGGTGGTGCCGCCGCAGGTGTCGCACTTCAGGCAGGTCCCGTTGCGCACGAGGGTGAAGTTCGCGCATTCCGGGCAGGCCTCGCCGACATAACCCTTCATCTTCGCCTCGGCCCGGCGATCCTCCACCGTGCGCGTCGGCGCGGTGAAGGGCAGGGTCTCGGCGATCTGCGCCGTTTCGACTGGCTCGGCTTTCAAGGCCGTGGCGCCGCGCATGGCGTGGACCGTGCCGCCGGAGGCCGCCGGGGAGACGGCAAGGGTCGCCCCCGCCGGGCCGCCCTGGATCACGGTCAGCCGGTCGGCCGAGCCGCGCAGCAGGCCGCGCGACACGATGGAGGCTGCCGAGGTCGACTTCGGGCCCTCGCGGGTGGTGTCGCCCGCCTCACCGCCGCCGAGCACCGTGTTGCCGATCTCGTTGGGGTTGACGTGGGCGAGGTCCGTGCGGCCGAGATACGAGATCGCCAGCTCGCGGAACACGTAGTCCAAGAGCGAGGTCGCGTTCTTGATCGCGTCGTTGCCCTGCACGAAGCCCGACGGCTCGAAGCGCGTGAAGGTGAAGGCCTCCACGAACTCCTCCAGCGGCACGCCGTACTGCAGGCCCAGCGAGATCGCGATGGCGAAGTTGTTCATCAAGCTGCGGAAGGCGGCGCCTTCCTTGTGCATGTCGATGAAGATCTCGCCCAGGCGTCCGTCGTCGTATTCGCCGGTGCGCAGGTAGACCTTGTGGCCGCCCACCACCGCCTTCTGGGTGTAGCCCTTCCGCCGGCCGGGCAGCTTCTCCCGCGAGCGGATGCGCTCGACCCGCTCGATCACCCGCTCCACGATCCGCTCGGCCGCCGCAGTCGCCTTGGCTGCCGCCGGGGCCTGGACCAGGGCCTCGATCGCCTCGTCGGCATCCTCGTCCTCGTCCGCGATGAGCGCCGAGTTGAGGGGCTGCGACAGCTTAGAGCCGTCGCGGTAAAGGGCGTTCGCCTTGAGGGCGAGGCGCCAGGATAGCAGGTAGGCCGCCTTGCAATCCTCGACCGTGGCGTCGTTCGGCATGTTGATCGTCTTGGAGATCGCCCCCGAGATGAACGGCTGGGCCGCCGCCATCATGCGGATGTGGCTCTCCACCGAGAGATACCGCTTGCCGATCCGCCCGCAGGGGTTGGCGCAATCGAAGACCGCGTAATGCTCCGTCTTCAGGAACGGCGCGCCTTCCAGCGTCATCGCCCCGCAGACATGGGTGTTGGCGGCCTCGATGTCCTTCTTGGAGAAGCCCAGGAACGGCAGCAGCTCGAAGGTCGGGTCGGCGAGCTTCTCGGCCGGGACCTTGAGGGTCTGGGTCAGGAAGTCGTCGCCGAGCGTCCAGCGGTTGAACACGAACTTGATGTCGAAGGCCGACTTCAGGCCCTTCTCCACCGACGCGATCGCCTCGTCCGTGAAGCCCTTGGCGCGCAGCGTCGTGGGGTTGATGCCGGGCGCCTGACCCATCGAGCCGTGGCCGACCGCGTAGGCCTCCATCTCGGCGATCTCGCTCTCCCGGTAGCCGAGCGCGCGCAGGGCATCCGGCACGGCGTTGTTGATGATCTTGAAGTAGCCGCCGCCCGCGAGCTTCTTGAACTTCACCAGGGCGAAGTCGGGCTCGATGCCGGTGGTGTCGCAATCCATCACGAGGCCGATCGTGCCGGTGGGCGCGATCACCGTCGCCTGGGCATTGCGGAACCCATGCTCCTCGCCGAGCGCGAGCGCCCGGTCCCAGGCGGCGCGGGCGTGCTGGCCCAGATCGCCCTGCGGGATGTTGGCATGGTCCAGCGGGACCGGCGCGATGTTTAGGAACTCGTAGCCGTCCGCCTCGCCGTGAGCCGCCCGGCGGTGGTTGCGGATCACCCGCAGCATCGCGTCGGCGTTCTCGTCGTAGGCCGGGAAGGCGCCGAGTTCGGCCGCCATCTCCGCCGAGGTCGCATAGGCGACACCGGTCATGATCGCGGTGAGGGCGCCGGCCAGGGCCCGGCCCTCATGCGAATCGTAGGACAGGCCCATCGTCATCAGCAGGCCGCCGATATTGGCGTAGCCAAGGCCGAGCGTCCGGTAGCGGTAGGACAGCTGCGCGATCTCGCGGGACGGGAACTGCGCCATCAGCACCGAGATTTCGAGCGCCACCGTCCAGAGGCGGTTGACGTGCTCGTAGCCTTCTACGTCGAAGCGCTTCGACTCGCGGTCGTAGAGGGTCAGCAGGTTCGTGGAGGCGAGGTTGCAGGCTGTGTCGTCGAGGAACATGTACTCGGAGCACGGGTTCGAGGCCCGGATCCGCCCGCCCGCCGGGCAGGTGTGCCAGTCGTTCATCGTCGTGTTGAAGTGCAGGCCCGGATCCGCCGAGGCCCAGGCCGCCTCGCCGATCTTCTCCCACAGGTCGCGCGCCTTCAGGGTCTTCGTGACCTTGCCGGTGACGCGGGCGGTGAGGTTCCAATCCTTGTCCTCATCGACGGCGCGGAGGAAGCCGTCGGTGAGCGAGACCGAGTTGTTCGAGTTCTGGCCGGCGACCGTGAGGTAGGCCTCCGAGTCCCAATCGGTGTCGTAGACGGGGAACTCGATCTTGGTGAAGCCCTGCTTGGCGAACTGCACGACGCGCTTGATGTAGGAATCAGGCACCATCGCCTTGCGGGCGGCCTTGATCTCGCGCTTCAGCGCGGGGTTCCGCTCGGCATCGAAGCAGGCATCGCCCTCGGCCTCGCACTGGGTGCAGGCCTTCATGACGGCGGTGAGGTGCTTGGAGACGACCTTCGAGCCCGTCACCAGCGCGGCGACCTTCTGCTCTTCCTTCACCTTCCAGTCGATGAAGGCCTCGATATCCGGGTGGTCGATGTCGACGATCACCATCTTGGCGGCGCGGCGGGTGGTGCCGCCCGACTTGATGGCGCCCGCCGCACGGTCGCCGATCTTCAGGAAGGACATCAGGCCGGAGGACTTACCGCCGCCGCCGAGCTTCTCGTTCTCCGAGCGGAGCATGGAGAAGTTCGAGCCGGTGCCCGAGCCGTACTTGAACAGGCGCGCTTCGCGGACCCACAGGTCCATGATGCCGCCCTCGTTCACGAGGTCGTCCTGTACCGATTGGATGAAGCAGGCATGCGGCTGCGGGTGCTCGTAGGCACTACCCGAGCGGGTCAGCTCACCCGTGCGGTAATCGCAGTAGAAGTGGCCCTGGCCCGGCCCATCGATGCCGTAGGCCCAGTGCAGGCCGGTGTTGAACCATTGCGGCGAGTTCGGCGCCACCATCTGCCGGGCGAGCATCGCGCGCAGCTCGTCCATGAAGGCCGAGGCGTCTTCCTCGGACGAGAAGTAGCCGCCCTTCCAGCCCCAATAGGTCCAGCATCCGGCCAGACGGTCGAACACCTGCGTCGCGGAGATCTCGGAGCCGAAGCGCTCATCCTCGGGCAGGTCGGCCAGCGCGGCCTCGTCGGGCACCGAGCGCCACAGGAAGGAGGGAACGTCGTTCTCCTCGATCTTCTTCAGGCGGGCGGGAACACCGGCCTTGCGGAAGTATTTCTGAGCAAGGACATCGCTCGCGACCTGGCTCCAGCTCTCGGGCACGTCGATGCCGTCGAGACGGAACACGACCGATCCGTCCGGATTGCGGATCTCACTCAGCGTCTTGCGGAACGCGATGGCCGCGTATGGCGATTGCCCAGCCGTAGTGAATCGACGCTCGAACCGCATAAGTCACACCTCTCCCGACGGGGCGCATGGCCCCGGTCCCGCCTGCGGCGGGGGCAGCGGTTCCGACCCGGCCCGCACTGGGCACGGTTCGGTCCCGCGACGTTGATTCTAGAGACGGGGGCGGCCCACTAAACGCCGTGACCGAGAGGGCACCACCATGTCCAAGAGATTAACGCCGACCCGCCTTTCACGTCAACAAGTGGTGTGCGGGCGGAAGGTTTCCCGCTACATCTTGTGGTGTGAGGAAAAACCCTGTGGATATCCACCGAGCTTGGCCTAAGTGCCCTTTCGGCGTCGAGGATTTCCGCCGGGATTATTTTACGTCCACATGGCACCGCAGGCCGTCGCGGAATTCGCAGCCGGCCACCGTGGCATCCGTGCGACAGGTCCGCTCATCGCCACGCGGCACTGGACTCACGGGCGCCGCCTGCCCATAACCGCGTCCGACGCGCCTCCGGGCGCGGTCCAGACCGGATCCGGTGATGGCACTGAAAGACACCCTGCTGCGCATCTTCACGTGGTGGAACGGGCAGACCGTCTCGGTCGCCGTCGATACCGCGCGCTCGGGCATCTTCGTCGGCGAGGACGAACTGGGGAACAAGTACTACAAGGCGCAGGGCGTGCTGATCGACCGCTCGGTCGGCAGCGAACGGCGCTGGGTGGTCTACAACGGCTATGCGGATGCCTCGAAGGTGCCGCCCGGCTGGCGCGGCTGGCTCTGCCACAACGTCGACGTGGCGCCGAGCGAGGAGCAGTACACGCCCAAGCCCTGGCAGAAGCCGCATGTCGAGAACCAGACCGGCACGGCCAACGCGTACCGGCCGCAGGGTTCGCAACTCTCCTGGGGCTCGCGTCCCGCCGCGACGGGCGATTACGCGCCCTGGTCGCCGGAATAGGGCCGGGCAGCGCCCTTTTGCCGCCACCGTTGCGGTGTTGAACCGGGCGCAATTCGCTTAGCCCAGACCGCCGAAAGGCAGACGCCTTGAGCCGCACCCTCTCCCGCGCCGTCCGGGCGCTCTGCTTCGGTGCCGCGTGTCTCGCGGCCGTGCCGGCATTCGCCGACAAGATCAAGAACCCGACGGCGGTGTTTTCCGGCCTCGACAAGATCACCGGCCGCATCGTGTCGTTCGAAGTCGCCGTGGACGAGACGGTCCAGTTCGGCGCCCTGCAGCTCACCCCGCGCGTCTGCTATTCGCGCCCGCCCACCGAGCCGGCCAAGACCACGGCCTTCCTCGAGGTGGACGAAGTGACCCTCGACAACAAGTACCGCCGCATCTTTACCGGCTGGATGTTCGCGTCGAGCCCCGGCCTGCACGCCATCGAGCATCCGATCTACGACGTGTGGCTCGTCGATTGTAAGGGCGGCAGCGACGTGATCGCCGAGGCGAAGGAGCAGGAGGACGTGACGGCCGTGGCGGCGAAGCCCGAGAAGTCGGGCAAGCGCAAGGACGCGACGAAGACCGCCCAGCAGGTCAACTCGGCCGGGCAGGTGGACGTGGAGGCGCCGCGCGGCGTTCCGGTCCAGCCGAAGCAGAAGCCCTCGCGAAAGTTCTTCCCGTCGAACGAAGGCCCGGCGCCGGCTCCGCCGCCGCCTCAGCCGCAATCGATCTTCGACGCGATCTTTCGCTGATCTCTCGTCTTTGCGAGCGTAGCGAAGCAACCCAGGGGCGAAGGGCCGCCTTCCTGGCTTGGCGCTTCCCTGGATTGCTTCGCTACGCTCGCAATGACGGCGGGAGGCGGATCATTCCGGGCTTTCGAGTGCCAGCAGCGCCTGCTCTCCGCTGACGCTGCCGTCCCCCGGCCAGATGTCCCAATCCGCCTCGCCGTCCAGCGCTGTGGCGAGCCTGCGCTTGTAGGCGTGGCGGGGAATCTCCTCAGCGCCGAACTGGGCGAGATGGTCGGTCACGAATTGCGTGTCGGCCAGCCGGTAGCCGCCCGTCCTCAGCCGCGCCATCAGGTGGACCAGGGCCACCTTCGAGGCATCGCGGGCGAGGTGGAACATGCTCTCCCCGAAGAAGGCCGCGCCGAGGGAGACGCCGTAGAGCCCGCCGACGAGGCGCTGCGTGTCGCGGGCATAGACCTCGATCGTGTGGACGTAGCCCTCGTCGAACAGGGCGCCGTAGAGGTCGCGGATACGCCCGTTGATCCAGGTGCGCTCGCTGTCCCGGCGCGGCCCGGCGCAGCCTTCGATCACGCCGCCGAAATCGGTGTCGGAGCGGACCTCGAACACGTCCGAGCGGACGGTGCGGGCGAGGCGGCGCGGGATGCGGAACCCATCGAGGGGCAGGATGCCCCGGGCGCGCGGCTCGACCCAGTAGAGCGTCGGATCGTCCGCATCCTCCGCCATCGGGAAGATCCCGGCGGCGTAGGCTTTCAGCAGGATTTCGGGCGTGATGTCGATACGGGCGCCGTCATGCATGGCGGAAATGTCGCCCGCCGCCGCGCGAAAGGCCAGAGGCCCGGGCGCCGCGCGGCGTCAGGTCTTGAGAGCGCCGCTGGCCAGGGCCGTTTCCAGCCAATGGATGTCGTACATCCCGTTCTGCACGTCCTGATTGCGGACCAGGGCCCGGAACAGGGGCAGCGTGGTGTCGACGCCGTCGATGACGAACTCGTCCAGCGCCCGGCGGAGGCGCATCAGGCACTCGTTCCGGGTGCGGCCATGGACGATCAGCTTGCCGATGAGCGAATCGTAGTTCGGCGGGATGCGGTAGCCCTGGAAGGCGGCCGAATCGACGCGAACTCCGAGGCCGCCCGGCGGGTGATAATAGGTGATCAGCCCCGGTGACGGCCGGAAGGTCTCAGGGTCCTCGGCGTTGATGCGGCACTCGATGGCGTGCCCCTCGACCTTGATGTCGCCCTGCGACACCGACAGGGGCGCGCCCGCCGCGACCCGGATCTGCTCGTTCACGAGATCGATGCCGGTGATCATCTCCGTCACCGGATGCTCCACCTGGATCCGGGTGTTCATCTCGATGAAGTAGAAGCGGCCGTCCTCGTACAGGAACTCCACGGTGCCGGCGCCGAGATAGCCGAGCTTCTGCATGGCGTTGGCGCAGATGCCGCCGATCTCGGCGCGCATCGCCTCGTTCAGGGCCGGCGAGCCGCCTTCCTCCCAGACCTTCTGGTGGCGGCGCTGGAGCGAGCAATCGCGCTCGGCGAGGTGAACGGCGCCGCCGTTGCCGTCGCCGAGCACCTGGACCTCGATGTGGCGCGGCTTCTCGAGATACTTTTCGAGATAGACAGAATCGTCGCCGAAGGCGGCTTTCGCCTCGGAGCGGGCCATGCCGATGGCCTGATCCAGATCGGCCTCGGTGCGGGCGACCTTCATGCCGCGACCACCGCCGCCGGAGGCGGCCTTGACCAGCACCGGATAGCCGATCTCGGCCGCCACGCGCTTGGCCTCGTCGCCGGTCTCGACCCCGCCCTCGGAGCCGGGAACGCAGGGAATGCCGAGCTTCAGCGCCGTGCGCTTCGCCTCGATCTTGTCGCCCATGATGCGGATGTGTTCCGCCTTGGGGCCGATGAAGCCGATCTCGTGGTGGGCCAGCACCTCGGCGAAGCGGGCATTCTCCGAGAGGAAGCCGTAGCCGGGATGGACCGCATCCGCCCCCGTGATCTCGCAGGCCGCGATGATCGAGGGGATGTTGAGGTAGCTGTCGCGCGCGGCGGGCGGGCCGATGCACACGCTCTCGTCGGCGAGGCGCACATGCATCGCATCCGCGTCGGCGGTGGAATGGACCGCCACGGTGGCGATGCCGAGTTCCTTCGCCGCCCGCAGGATACGCAGCGCGATCTCGCCCCGGTTGGCGATCAGGATCTTGTCGAACATGGCGGCTGCTTCCCGGGGCGTCAGGCGATGACGAGGAGCGCCTCGCCGAACTCGACCGGCTGGCCGTCCTCGACGAAGATCGCCGTCACGGTGCCGGCTCGGGTCGCGACGATCTCGTTGAAGGTCTTCATCGCCTCGATCAGCAGCAGCTTGTCACCGACGTCGACCCTTGAGCCGACATCGATGAAGGCCTTCGCCTCGGGCGACGGACGCAGGTAGGCGGTGCCGACCATGGGGGAGGGCACCGTGCCGGGCTCCGTGCGCGCGGGCTCGGCCGGGGCCAGGGCCGCGGGCATATGCATCGGCGCGGGCGCCGCCGCCGCGATGGGTGCGGGCGCCGCGACCTGAACGGACACGGGCTCGATCCGCCGGACCACGCGGATGCGCAGGTCGCCCTTCTCGACCTCGATCTCGGAGAGACCCGTCTCCGTGACGAGGTGGGCGAGCTCGCGGACGAGCTCGGGATCGATGGAGTCGTGCTTGGGCATCCGGCCTTCTTCGTCTGGCATCGGGTCCGATGTTCCGGCGGGCGGGGCTCAGGCTCGACCGGGCGCCGGAAGGCACCGCGGTTCGCCGCGGGCGCCCGTGGTCTTAGACGACGATGCCGCCCCGCGACAAGACGCGATGAAAGGTTGTTGCGTCGATTGCCTCAGCAGGAGGCGTGGCCGCACTGGCGGACGTCGGAGATGGTCTTGCGCATCGGCTCCACGCCGACCGCGCCGGGGATCACCTCGTCGCCGACGATGAAGGCCGGCGTGCCGGACAGGCCGAGGCGATCACCCAGGCCGCGATTCTCGGACAGAGCCGCCTTCACCTCGGGGGAGGCCATGTCCTTCTGCAACTTGGCGGTGTCGAGGCCCATCGACTTGGCTACCTCGAGGGCCTTGGCGCCGTTCACCCGGCCTTTCGTTTCGAGGAGCTTCTGGTGAAAGTCGAAGAGCTTGTCGCCCTTCAACTGCTGCGCGACGGCCACGGCGACCTGACTCGCTTCGAGCGATTCCGGGCCGAGGACGGGAAAGTCCTTGATGACGACCCGAAGCTTCGGGTCCGACTTGATGAGCGCCTGGACATCGCCAAGGGCCTTCCGGCAATAGCCGCAATTGTAATCGAAGAATTCCACCAGGGTGACGTCGCCCGTCGGGTTGCCGCCGATCACGTCGTGCTTGCCGTTCACGAGCATCTCGCGGGATTCCTTGAGCGCGGCGGCCTGGGCGAGGCGCTGCGTCTCGACCTGCCGCTTCTCGGCCTCGGCGAGGGCATCCTGCAGAACCTCGGGGTTCTTGATCAGGTAGTCCTTGATGATCCCCTCGATGGCCGAGCGCTGCGCGTCGGTGAAGGGCGCGGCGGCTTCCTGCGCCAGGGCGGTGGCGGAAGCGCCGAGGCTCAGCGCGAGCGCGAGAGCAGGAAGAGAGCGGGAGAAGGGCATGGATCCTCGCGGGACGCGGGCGTCTGACAGGCGCGAGCCTATTGCCCGAGGGTTTGGCGTTTTCACGGCGCGCGGTCAAATAGCCGGTCTGCGCCCGACGGGCGCGCGAACCTGATTGGTCCCATGCCGCATCCATCCCGCCGGGCCTCGGCCGTCGCACCGTTCATGGTCATGGACGTGATGAGCGCCGCCGCCGCGCGGGAGCGTTCGGGCCTCGATGTGGTCCATATGGAAGTCGGGCAGCCCTCGGCCGGCGCGCCGCGTCCGGTGATCGAGGCCGCGCGGCAGGCGCTCACCCTCGGGCGCGTGCCCTATACGGAGGCGCTGGGCCTGCCGGCTCTGCGCGAGCGCATCGCGCGGGACTACAGGTCGCGCTACGGTGTCGCGGTGGCACCCGAGCAGGTCGTGGTGACGACGGGCTCCTCGGCGGGCTTCCTTCTGGCCTTCATGGCGCTGTTCGATGCGGGCGACCGGGTCGGCGTGCCGCAGCCGGGCTACCCGGCCTACCGCAACATCCTCGCGTCGCTGGGCGTCGAGCCAGTGCCGATGGTGCTGCGCGACGAGGACCGCTTCGCCCCCACCGCCGGCCTGCTACAGGCCACCCACGCGGCGAACACCCTGAACGGCGTGTTGGTGATGAGCCCGGCGAACCCGTCCGGCACGGTGATCGCGCCCGAGGCGCTGGGCGACCTCTGCGCCCGCGCCCGCAGCCTCGGCCTGCCGCTGATCTCGGATGAGATCTACCACGGCCTCACCTACGGCGCTCCGGCCGCCACCGCGCTCCAGTTCGAGCCGGATGCGGTGATCATCAATTCCTTCTCGAAGTATCATTGCATGACCGGCTGGCGCATCGGCTGGATGGTCGTGCCGGAAAGCCTGCTGCGCGCCGTCGAGCGGCTGGCGCAGAACCTCTACATCTCGGCACCCTACCTCTCGCAGGTCGGGGCGCTCGCCGCCTTCGACGCGACCGAGGAATTGGAGGCCGTGCGCGAGGGCTATGCCCGCAACCGCGCGATCCTGCTCGATGCCTTCCCCGGTCTGGGCCTCGGCAAGGTCCATCCGGCGGATGGGGCGTTCTACATCTACGCGGACGTGTCGAACCTGACGAACGACGCCGCCGGCTTCTGCCGCCGGATGCTCAACGAGGCCGGCATCGCCTCGACGCCCGGCCTCGACTTCGACCCCGCCGCCGGGGGCCACCATGTGCGGTTCTCCTTCGCCGGATCGGAGAAGGATTGCCGCGAGACGGTGGCCCGGCTCAGGACGTGGCTGGCCTGAGCCCGGTCAGGCTGCGCGCACCAGCGAGGTGACGGCCTCGTGCAACTCCGAGAAGTGCTCGATCACACGGTCGGGTCCGAGCGCGGAGACGTGCGTGTCCGTGTAGCCGAAGGTGACGGCCACGACCGGGATGCCGGCGGCCTTCGCCGTGTCGATGTCGGTGCGGGAATCACCCACCATCACCGCGCGGGCGGGATCGCCGCCGGCACGCGCGATCGTGCCGGTGAGATGGCGCGGATCGGGCTTCGATTGCGGAAACGTGTCCCGACCGCAGATGGCGGCGAAGCGATCCGCGATGCCCAGCAGGCCGAGGAGCTTCACCGACTGGCCCTCGTACTTGTTGGTGCAGACGGCGAGACGGAAGCCCGATTCCTCCAGCCGGTCCAGCGCCGGCACGACGCCCTCGAACAGGTGCGAGGAATCGGCCAAGTGCTCGCCGTAATGGGCGATGAAGTCATCGAACAGCCGCTCATGCTCGGCCGGGCCGATCTCGCGCCCCTCGGCCTCGAAGCCACGCTTGATGAGAGCCTTCGCGCCCGCGCCGATCAATTCCCGCGCCTGCGAGAGCGGCAGCTCCGCGAGCCCCTCGCGGGCAAGGAGCACGTTCAGCGTGCCGATCAGATCGCCGGCGGTTTCGGCGAGGGTACCGTCCAGATCGAACACGGCGATGGGCGGGGCGGCCATGGCAAAATCCGTTATCCAGGGAATCGCGTCTGGCTATCCGCCCCCCGACCCACCGGCAAGGGGCGGCGTGCCTAAGACTTGCCCGAAACCTCAGCGAGAGCGGAGGTCTCCCTCCTGCGGATGTATCATGCGCCCTCTCCTGCCGACGCTCCTCGTCTGCGCCTCGCTGCACGCCCTGCCGGCCCTGGCGTCGTCCTACGAATTCGTGCCCGCACCCCAGACCGATCTGAACCGCATGTACCGGGTCGACAAGGTGACCGGCGAAGTCACCTCCTGCCAGTACGGCCTCCAGGAATCGGGTGGCGGCATCGGCCAGACGGTGTGCTTCGGCGCCGGCGAAGGCGCGGGAGCGCAGCCGCCCTCCGAGTACGGCCTCGTGGCCAGCCGCCATGCCCGCGAGGCGGGCGTGTTCCGGGTCAACTACCGCACCGGCGAGATGAGCATCTGCTTCGTGCTGGTGAAGAAGGAGCAGGTGGTCTGCACCCAGCAATCCCGCCCCGGCGCCGAGGCGCAGGACGGTTCGCCCGTCCCGTCCATCTCCGCCGGAAGGCCGGGGACCAGCGCCACCCCTCCACAGGGCGGCCGTCCGTGACGGTCACGGTGCGCGAGTCCCGTTCCTGTCCGGCGGCCGGCGTGGTAGGGGCGCGGTGAATGTCCCTCAGGGCCAGCCCGACCATGCGCGCCTATTCCCCCGTCGAAACCTGCCGGAGCCGCCTGCCATGAGCGGCCCCGACCTTCGCCGGGCCGCCGCCGCCCGCGCGCTCGAAATGGTTCGGCCGGGAATGCGCTTGGGTCTGGGCACCGGCTCGACCGCTGCGGCCTTCGTGGAGCTTCTCGGCGCGAAGGTCCGCGACGGGCTCGACGTGATCGGCGTGCCGACCTCGGAGGCGACGCGAAAGCAGGCCGAGGGCCTCGGCATCCGCCTCGCCACCCTGGACGAGCTTCCGCACCTCGACCTCACCATCGACGGGGCGGACGAGGTCGACGGCAATCTGCGCCTCATCAAGGGCGGCGGCGCTGCGCTGCTGCGGGAGAAGATCGTCGCCTGCGCGAGCGAGCGGATGGTGGTGATCGCGGACGCCGCCAAGTACGTCGCGACGCTGGGCGCCTTTCCGCTCCCCATCGAGGTGAACCTGTTCGGCCTCACCGCGACGACCCATGCGGTGGAGGGGGCAATTGCCGCCGCCGGTTGCCAGGGGCCGGTCGCCCTACGCCTCGGGCCGGACGGGCAGCCGGTGAAGACCGATGGCGGCCATGTCATCCTCGATGCCAAGCTCGGCCGCATCCCTGATCCCGAACGGCTCGGCGCCGCCCTCTGGTCGGTGCCCGGCGTGGTGGAGCACGGCCTCTTCCTGGGGATCGCGACCGCCGCCATTCTCGCCGCCGATGTCGGCGGACAAGCCGAAGTGACCGTGCTCGGTCGCCTCGGCTGAACCCATTCTCGAACCGACAGGACCCATCGATGTCCCGCCTCCTCGCCGCGCTGGTCGGCCTCACCCTCGCGGCTCCCTGTCTGCCGGCGCTCGCCCAGGCCAAGAAACCGGCCGCCCCGACCCCGGCGGCCAACACCCCAGCCGGGCCGACCTACAGCGCCAACCATCTCGCGCTCGCCCGCGAGGTGATGCTCTCCTCCGGTATCGCCCGCTCGTTCGATTCGATCATCCCGTCCTTCGCGGACCAGATCCGCAAGCAGGCCATCACCCGGCCGGAGCTTCAGAAGGACCTCGATGAGGTTCTGGTCGCCCTGCAGCCGGAGATGGAGTTGCAGAAGCAGCGGATGATTGACATCGCCGCGCGGACCTATGCGGCGAAGTTTTCCGAGGCCGAACTGACCGATATCGCCAACTTCTTCCGCTCGCCCGCCGGCAAGCGCTACGTCGAGATGCAGCCGGCCCTCTTGGACGAGATGGTCCGGGCGATGCAGGGTTGGACGGAGGAAGTCTCGGAATACATCATGATCCGCGTCCGCGCGGAATTGGGCAAGCGCGGCCACCAGCTCCAGTAAGCCGCCATGCACGCGGCACGGCCGTTCTACGCCCTCGGCGGGGCGGCCCTGGCGCTGCTTCCGCTGGCGATGGTGCTCGCCAACCGGTCGAGCCCGGTCGTCATGGCCATCGCGGCGCTCGCCTTCCTGGCCGGGCGCTGGCGCGAGGGGAGGGGCGAGACGCCATCCCTGCTCGTCGCCCCCCTCAGGACACCGCTCGGTCTCGCCGCCCTGGCCTTCCTCGGATGGGGGCTGGTCTCGCTCGCTTGGAGCCCGTTCCCCGCGCTCTCGCTGCGCGTGCTCGGCGAGTTTTTGCCTACGCTGCTTGCGGCCTACCTGCTGGCGCGGCTCGCGCCGGGGCGAATCCCTGAATTCGCGTTGCCGCTCGGCTGCTTCGCCATCGTCGCCTCCGGCCTGTTCATCGCCGTCGATCTGGCGCTCGACCTGCCGGCGGAACGGATGCTCGGCACCCGCGTGGCAGCCTTCGTCTTCAACCGTCCTGCCCTGACCCTCGATCTCGTCGCGGCGCCCCTCGCGCTCCTCCTGTGGCGGGCTCGGATGCGGCTCGCCGCCCTCGCGACGCTGGGCTTCGCGGGTCTCGGCATCCTGCGCTCGATCAGCGGCGCGGCCATGATGGGGCTCATGGCCGGGCTCGCCATGGCGGGCTTAAGCCGGGTGCTGCCGCGAGGCGTCGGCGTGGCCGTCGCAGGGTTGGGCCTCGGCCTCGCCGTGGCGCTCGCGCCGGTCGAGGGGGACCTCCTCGCCAAGCTGATGCCCGAGGCGGCGCACGAGCAGCTGACACAATCCTCGTCGCGGGCGCGGGTCGCCATCGCGCGCAGCTTCGGCACGGCGGTCGCCGCCGCGCCCTGGCGCGGGGCCGGCATCGGCACCAGCGCACGCTTCGCCCAGACCCCCGTGGCGGGACGGGTGGCGCCCGACATGCGGACCCTTCTCGCCGTCGGCCACCCGCACAACAGCTTCCTGCAGGTCTGGGCCGAACTCGGCGTGCCGGGGGCGTTCCTCGCGGCGCTGGTCCTGATGCTGATGCTCGCGCGGTTGAGCGTCCTGCCGCCGGCGGATCTCGCCGTGGCCCTCGGCCTCGTCGCCTGTTCGGCCTCCATCGCCTTCGTTGAGCATAACGGCTGGGCCGGATGGTGGACGGCCGGGCTCGGTGCTGCCATCACCTGGGCGCGGGCGGCCCATGCCCATTCCCGACCCTCCGCGACGGATCTGCCGCTATGAGCTTCGACGTCGATCTCTTCGTCATCGGTGGCGGCTCGGGCGGAGTGCGCGCGGCACGGATCGCGGCCGGCTACGGCGCCAAGGTCATGCTGGCCGAGGAATACCGCGTCGGTGGCACCTGCGTGATCCGGGGCTGCGTGCCGAAGAAGTTGATGGTCTATGCCGGCCGCTTCGCCGACGAGTTCGAGGACGCCGCGGGGTTCGGCTGGACGGTGGAGAAGCCGCGCTTCGACTGGTCCGTGCTGAAGGCGAGACGGGATGCCGAGGTCACGCGGCTCGAAGGCATCTACGACGTGAACCTGATGCGGGCGGGCGTCGAGATCGTCACCGAGCGGGCGGTGATCGAGGATGCCCATACGGTCCGCCTACTGACGTCGGATCGCCGCGTGCGCGCGGAGCGGATCCTCGTGGCGGTGGGCGCGCATCCGGTGAAGGAGCCGGCCGTGCCGGGGGTGGAGCTGGCCATCACCTCGAACGAGGTGTTCGAACTGGAGAGCCTGCCGGAGCGCATCCTCGTGATCGGCGGCGGATATATCGCGGTCGAATTCGCGGGTGTGTTTGCGGCGCTCGGGAGCCGCACCACGCTCCTGCACCGGGGCGACAAGCTGCTGCGCGGCTTCGACGACGAGGTGCGCGACGCCCTCGCCGACGCCTATGGGAAGCGGATGGACCTGCGCCTCGGGCGCACCCTGAGCAGGATCGAGCGGTCCGGTTCCGGCCTCGCCGCCACGCTGGACGATGGCAGCGTGATCGAAGCGGACCAGATTCTCCTCGCCACGGGCCGCAAGCCGAATATTGGCGGGCTGGGCCTCGACCGGGTGGGCATCGTGCCCGATGCCGCTGGGGCGATCCCGGTGGATGAGTTCTCACGGACCGGCGTGCCCTCGATCTTCGCCGTGGGCGACGTCACGAACCGAGCCAACCTCACGCCGGTCGCGATCCGCGAGGGCCATGCCTTCGCCGACACCGAATTCGGCGGCAAGCCGACCAGCGTCGATCACCACCTCATCCCCACGGCCGTGTTCTCGACGCCTGAGATCGGCACCGTGGGTCTCAGCGAGGCGGCAGCGCGCAGGACCTTCGACCGGATCGACGTCTACAAGGCCTCGTTCCGGCCGATGAAGGCCACCCTGTCGGGCCGCGACGAGCGGGTGCTGATGAAGGTCATCGTCGATTGCGCGACCGACCGGGTGGTGGGCGTCCATCTGTTCGGACAGGATGCGGGCGAGCTGATCCAGGCGGTGGGCATCGCCGTGACGATGGGCGCCACCAAGGCGGATTTCGACCGCACCATCGCCGTCCACCCCACCGCCGCCGAGGAACTCGTCACCATGCGGGTGCCGGCCGTGACCAAGCATCCGGTGGGAGTCGGTTGACCCTTTCCGGAGCGACGCGGAACGGAAGCGGCATCCTAGGCCTCGACGCGGTGCGCCCCTGAGCCATATCAGGCGGATGGGCAAGCAAGGCTCTGGCGACGGAAAGCGCGACGATGCCCACGAGCGGCGTCAAGCGATCATAGACGGCCTTCTGGCCGATGCCCTGCGGCCGGCTTTCACGTATCGCCTGCCGAGCCAGGATGCGCTGCCGGCTGACATCAGGCGGGCGATCGACAGGCTGCTGGCGAAGGCCGAGGCGCAGCGCAGCCGCTGCCTGACCTACGACGACCTCGAGGAGGCGCTCCCGCCCCGGGACGTGTCGGCGGAGGATCTGGAAGCGATCTTCTGGATCCTCGCCGAGCACGGAATCGAGGTCGAGGACGGCGAGCCCGGCCTCTAGCGCAGCCCCCTCGCGATCCGTGAGGAATGTCTCTATAAGCCCCCATCCGCGCGAAGGGCGCGGCCGCACGAACGAGGTGCGTGGAGAGGAATCATGGGCGAGCGCTGGACACCGACGACGTGGCGGAACCTGCCGATTCAGCAGGTGCCGGCCTATCCGGACGCCGCCGCCCTGGCTGCCGTCGAGACTCAGATCGCCAGCTTTCCGCCGCTGGTTTTTGCAGGTGAGGCCCGCAAGCTGAAGGCGGCGCTGGCCCGTGTCTCAACCGGTGAGGCCTTCCTGCTCCAGGGCGGCGATTGCGCCGAGAGCTTCGACGAGCACTCCGCCGACAACATCCGCGATTTCTTCCGCGTGTTCCTGCAGATGGCGATGGTGCTGACCTTCGCGGGCGGATCGCCCGTGGTGAAGGTCGGGCGCATCGCCGGGCAGTTCGCCAAGCCGCGCTCGTCCCCGAACGAGACGCAGGGCGACGTGTCACTGCCGAGCTACCGCGGTGACATTGTCAACGGCATCGGCTTCACGGAAGAGGCCCGCATCCCGGATCCGCGCCGTCAGCTCGAGGCCTACCGGCAATCGGCGGCGACGCTGAACCTGCTGCGCGCCTTCGCGACCGGCGGATACGCCAACCTCGAGAACGCGCATCGGTGGATGCTGGGATTCGTGAAGGATTCGCCGCAATCCTCGCGCTACCAGGACGTCGCCTCGCGCATGACCGATGCGCTCGGCTTCATGCGCGCCATCGGCATCAACCCGGAGACGCACCAGGAGGTGCGGACCACCGATTTCTACACGAGCCACGAGGCGCTGCTGCTCGGCTACGAGCAGGCCCTGACCCGCGTCGATTCCACGAGCGGCGATTGGTACGCCACCTCCGGGCACATGCTGTGGATCGGTGATCGCACCCGCCAGCCCGACCATGCCCACGTGGAATACGCGCGCGGCATCAAGAACCCGATTGGGCTCAAGTGCGGGCCGTCGATGACGGGGGAGGGGCTGATCAAGCTGATCGACCTCCTGAACCCGGAGAACGAGCCCGGCCGCCTCAGCCTCATCTGCCGCTTCGGCGCGGACAAGGTGGGCGAGCACCTGCCGAACCTCGTTCGCGCGGTCGAGCGGGAAGGGCGGTCGGTCGTGTGGGTGTGCGATCCGATGCACGGCAACACGATCTCGGCGGGCGGCTACAAGACCCGTCCGTTCGACCGGGTGATGCAGGAGATCGAGGGCTTCTTCGGCGTCCACCGCGCCGAGGGCACGATTGCCGGCGGCATCCATCTGGAAATGACCGGCAAGGACGTGACCGAGTGCACGGGCGGCGCCCGCGCCCTGACGGCCGACGACCTCAGCGACCGCTACCACACCTACTGCGACCCGCGCCTCAACGCGGAGCAGGCCCTGGAGGTGGCGTTCCGTACGGCCGAACTCGTGAAGCGCGAGCGGGCCGATCTCGACACCCCGCGCCTCGACGCGGCGGAATGAGACGAAGGCCGGGTGACGAGCCCGGCCTTCCCTCTCTTTGTCAGGCGATGGCGCGCGTCGCGCCGTTCCAGCGGGTGATGAGGCCCGGCACCTCGGTGATCGGCACCGGGCGGCTGAAGAGATAGCCCTGCACCTCGTCGCACCCTTCGGCGCGCAGCCGTGCAAGCTGCGCTTCCGTCTCGACGCCCTCCGCCGTGGTCGTCATGCCGAGGCTGGCGCCGAGGCTGATGACGGCGCGGACGATGAAGTCGGTGCCGTCCTCCTCGCAGAGGTCGCGGATGAAGGACTGATCGATCTTGATCTTGTCGAAGGGGAAGCTGCGCAGGTAGCTCAGCGATGAGTACCCGGTGCCGAAATCGTCCATCGACACGCGCACGCCGAGGCCTTTCAGGCTGTGCAGGATTGCGGTGGTGACACCCGGATTGGCCACGAGGACCGATTCGGTGATCTCCAGTTCCAGTCGCCGGCCGGGGAGGCCGGTGTTGCGCAGGGCGTCGCGCACCGCCGAAACGAGGCTCGCGGAGGTGAACTGCACCGCGGAGACGTTCACGGCGATCTTCAACCCTTCCGGCCAGCGCGCGGCATCGGAACAGGCCTGCGCGAGCACCCATTCGCCGAGGGGCACGATGAGCCCAAGTTCCTCTGCAAGGGGAATGAACTCGGCCGGCGAGATGAAGCCGCGCACCGGATGCTTCCAGCGCAGCAGGGCCTCGAAGCCGCAGATCCGCTCGGAGCCGAGGCTGTAGATCGGCTGGTAGTAGACCTCGAACGCCTTGGTCTCCAGGGCGGTACGCAGGTCGCTTTCCAGAATGCGGCGGGCTTGCAGCCGGGCATCCATATCCGGCTCGAAATAGCGGAACGCGCCGCGCGCTTCGGCCTTCGCGCGGGCGAGCGCGACGTCGGCATTCTTGAGGAGCTTGCCCGAGCTCGTGCCGTCGCCGGGCGCGACGGTGATCCCGATGGTGACACCGACGCAGGCGGTCTGGTTCGAGAGGACGTAGGGCGCCTTCACGACATCGATGATACGCCGGGCGAGGACGGCGGCATCCTCCGGCCGCTCGACGGCGCGCTGGACGACGACGAACTCGTCGGCGCCGATGCGGGCGACGCAATCGATCTCGCGCACGCAAGCGCTGAGGCGATTTGCGACGGCCACCAGCAGCTCGTCGCCCACGGAGTGGCCGAACGTGTCATTGATCGGGCGGAAATCGTCGAGGTCGAGGGCGAAGATCGCGAAGCCCTGGTCCCGCCCGGTCTGGGCGATGGCCGAGTTGATCTGCTGTTCCAGGGCGATGCGGTTCGGCAGGCCGGTGAGCACGTCGTGATGCGCGAGGAAGGCGATGCGCGCCTCGGCGTGGCGGCGCTCAGTGACGTCTTCGTAGGTCGCCACGAAGCCGCCATCGGCGGTGTTCCGGCGCTCGACGGCGATGACCTTGCCGTTCGGCAGTTCATCGATGACGGGGAAGGACAAGGGGCCGTTCGCGGCGTCGCGATCACCCTGCGACGCGTCGAGCAGGACGCGGCCGGCATCGCCGTTGCGCGAGACGCTGACCGCCAGGACCTGCTGCGCCGTCATGCCCGGCGCCACCGCATCCGGGGGCAGGCCGTAGATCTGTGCGTAGCGGCGGTTCACCACCATCAGACGGTTGTTGGCGTCGAACAGGCAGAGGCCCTGGGACATGTTGTCGAGCGCGGCATCCAGGCGAAGATTGGTCTCGCGAAGCTGGGCTTGCTGGGCTCTCTCCAAGCTGATGTCGCTGCACACGGCCACGAAGCCGCCGCCCTCGGTGGCGCTGCGGCTCACGCGCAGCCAACGGCCGTTCGAGAGGTGGAACTCGCCGTCGCCGGACAGGGCTTCGCGGCAGCCGGCATCGTCCGCGACACGGCCCTGGGTGCAGAGGCCGTCGAAGAACTGGATCGCCATCGGGTTCGCGAAGGCGATGCGACCGGAGGGATCGACGACGATGACGCCCTCCCGCGAGCTTTGCAGGGCGTCGGTCAGGAGCCGTTCCGCCGATTGCCGCTGGCGGACTTCGCGCTCCATCATCGCGCGGATGTTGTCGCGCATCGCCGCCATGGAGCGGAGCAGGCTGCCGAGTTCGTCGCGCCCGTCGGTGGGAATCGAATCGTCGAGGTGGCCGCCCGCGATCCGCTGAGCCGCCAGCGAGGCCGAGACGATCGGCCCGCGGATGCGACGGTGCAGCAGCCATGCGATGACGGCCGAGCCGAAAAAGGCGAGCGCCGCCGCCGCCATGTTCAGGCGCAGCTCGCTGCCGACCGCCATCCGCGCCGCCTGGCGGAAGGTGAAGCCGTCGCCGGCGGTGTAGTTCACCAGCATGTCGAGCTGGGCGTCGATGGCATCGGCTTGGTGATCGAGGGCGTCCCACCGCTCGGGCCGAACCGAGGAGAGATCGCCGAAGCTGCGCCGGATATCGTCCCAGGCGGCAACCCCGGATTGGACGGCGAGCGCGGCACGCACGGCCCGATCCGATTGGGAGCGCTCGACCGCGATCGTCAGATCCTCGGCGAGGGTCGTGTGCAGTTCGGTGATCTGTGCGTCGAGCTTGGCGATGGCGGCCTTGTCGCGCGTGAGACCCTGGCGGGCGAAGGCCGCGCGCATCTTGGCGAAGTCGGCCGCCGTGGCACGCGCGTAATTGATCGACATCAGTGACTGGTCGTACGTCCGCCCGACGAGGTCACCGACATGGGCGATGGCGACGATGGCATAGAAGCCAAGTCCGCCGGACAGCAGGCTCATCACGAAGAACGCGATGAAGATGCGCGCTTTGATCGTTGCGGCGAAGGCGCCGAGAGGCGAGCTCCGCCTGTGAGCGGAAGCCCTGGCCTTCATCGGGAATGCGACCTCAAAATATTGCATCTCACCGGGTCACCACTCGGTCCGCGTGGTCGATCCTATGGGCCACATCTTAAAGTGTGATTAGCTGAGCGTTTCATTGAATTGAGAAAGTGGCACGTCAGCCGCGCCCTTGCATCACGAAGGCAAGCAGCGCCGGTCGTTCGACCAAGCAAAAGCTTTTCTCAACCTTGTATGGCTATCGTCTCTGAAGATACGGGAGCCTGCATGACGATCCCCGCGACAGTCCCGCCCCGCAAGCCCGGTCTTGCCGTGCTGTTTCCGACGCTCCTGTCGCTCGGGCTCGGCATGGTCGCCGGCCTACCCATCGTCGGTAAGCTACAGGCGTCGGGGATCATCGTTTCGCAGAAGGGGCGGACCTTCCACCCGGAAACCCTCGTCGTGACGAAGGGCGAGACCGTCACCATCGTCAACGACGACAGCGATCTCCTCCACCATGCCTACGTGGATTCGCCGAACTTCACGTTCGATTCCGGCGATCAGGAGCCTGGGAGCCGCACGCCGGTCACGTTCACCCAGACGGGCGTGTTCCAGGTGCTCTGCGGCATCCACCCGAAGATGAAGCTCCTCGTCCGCGTGAACTGATCTCAGCGCGCCGCCGATCGCATCGGATGGTAGCCGGACGGCCCGTCGTCCCGGTCCACCGGCTGGCCCTCGCGGAGGTCCGGCGAGGGGCCGAGGATGATCCGGGTCTGTGGCTCGACGCCATCCTCGACTTCGAGGGCCCGGCCGAAATCACGGCGCATGCGGATGGTGCGCCACGTGATGCGCCCGTCATCCTTCACGACCGCCACGCGCAATTGTCCTTTCGCGAAAATTGCGGCCTCGGAGGGCACGATCACGCCCGGCTTGTCGCGCGGGAGCTTCAGCGTGACGTCCGCATGAATTCCGGCGCGGAGGGTGCCGTCCGGGTTCGGGACATCGACCTCGGTAGTGAGTGTCCGCGAGGCCGCCTGTAGCGCCACCGAACTGCGCTCCACCGAGCCGGCGAAGGTGCGGCCCGGCAGCTGCGGCACGCGGATCGTCGCATCGATGCCGGGCGCCACGCCGCGGGTGAGGTTCTGCGGCACGTTCACGGCGATGCGCAGGGTGCTGTCCTGATCGATGGTCACGAGGGGCGTGCCGCCGTTGTCGGCGCGCACGAGATCACCGACATCGACGTTGCGGGTGGTGACGACCCCATCGAACGGGGCCACGATCCGCTCGAAGGCGGCGAGCGCCTTCAGGCGTTCCACCACCGCCTCCTGCGCCTTGATGTTGGCGGCGGCGACCTTCACGCCCGCCTCGGCGCTGGCGAGGGTCGCGGCCTGCGAGAGCACGCCGGCCTGGGAGGTGTCCGCGTTCTGGCGAGAGGCCCAGCCCTGGTCGGCCAGGGTCGTCGTGCGATTGTTGGTGAGATTCGCCAGCGTGACGTTGGCCTTGGCCTGCTCGACCTGCGCCTCGGCCTGGAGCCGCTGCGCCTGCAACTGGCCGAGTTGGGCCTGGGCCTGGGCGAGTTGCTGATCGAGATCGGGCGCCGCGATCCTCAGCAGCAGATCACCCGCCTTCACCCGCGAGCCGATGTCGATCCGCCGCTCCGCGATGTAGCCCGTCGCCCGCGCGGCGATGGCGGCGGTGAGGAAGGGCCGCGTCTCGCCGGGCAAGGTAAGGTCGAGGGGGCCATCGGCCCTTTCCGCCAGCGCCGTACGCACGCGGGGGACGACGTTGCGGATCTTGTCGAGGGTTAGCGTCGCCTCGCTGTCGCGCTGCCAGTGGCCGTAGGCACCCCAGCCGATCAGACCGAGTCCGGCGAGGACCAGCAGCACGAACGGCGCTTTCCCCGGCGGGGGCGGCGGCTCCCGGCCTTCCTCACGCGGTTCCATGCACGGCTCGCTCCGACCCGGCGGCGACCGGGCATCGCCTCACGCTAGAGGCGCCTCGGCCGGAAGGCCAGGGCGCCCCTCGCCGCAGCGGCGTCAGCGCGGTTGGGCGAGGCGAAGCTGGCGCGCGGTGATCCGCTTGTGCAGATGCACCATCAAAGCGATGCCGAACAGCGGCGTCACAAGGTTCAGGATCGGCACAATCATCATGCCGGCCAGCAGACACCCCGCGAGGAGCGTTCGGGCGGCGTAGTCCCGCCGCATCTGCGCCGCGCCGTCCATGTCGCGGAAGCGCGCCGCCGCCATCTCGAAATATTCCCGCGAGAGCAGGTAGGCGTTGGCGGCGAAGAACGCGGCCACGCCGATCACCGGCACGAAGAAGATGGCCAGCGCGACGAGGTTCACGAGCAGCGTCACACCCGCGAAGCGCAGGGCGTAGAGCATGGACACGCCGAACGGCATGGCCCGCCCCGGAGGTTCGCCGGGGAAATCCGTGCGCTCGACGATCTCGGCGGCATCGTCGAGGAAGAACCCGGCCACGATGATCGATACGGCGGGCATCAGGTAGGCGAGGGCGACGAACAGCCCGAACCCGGCGAGGTAGTAGGCGAGGCTGTCGAGGATCGGGTACTGCGACGAGATGTGGTGGCTCGCCTGGAACGCCTGGAGCAGCCGCGTAAGTCCGAGCCACAGGAGCGCGAGGATCCCGAGGGTGAGGCCGAGCGATTTCCAGAGGATACCGCGCAGGGCGGGCGACAGCGTCTGACGAAGGGCCGCGGAAGCGGAATCGAGAATCATCGGTTCTGGTCCGGAGCGGATCGAGACGGCTGGGTTGTGGGATCGCGCCTTTCCCGGCGCAAGGGCGAGTGAGGAGCAAGACGGTCACGATGGCGACGCAACCGGTCCACGCTCCCGATTTCCGTCCGGCCCTGGCGCCGCTGCCGCCCTCGCCGGACGTGGCGATCATCGGCGCGGGCGCCGCGGGGATCGCCGCCGCGCGGGCACTCGTCGCGGCGGGCCGGTCGGTGGCCGTGTTCGAGGCGCGCGACCGGGTCGGCGGCCGGGCCTGGACGGTGGCACTGCGCGGCCACCCGGTCGATCTCGGCGCCCACTGGCTCCATGCCGGGCCGATCAACCCCCTCGTCGCCCTGGGGCATGATCGAGGGGAGCGTCTGCGCCGGGCGCCGCAGGACAGCCATACCTGGGTATCGGGCAGGCCCGCCCGTCCGTGGGAAGCACGCGCGGGCGCCAACGCCTTCGCGCGCGCCGATCATGCCATGACGGGCAGCGCCGGCAAGGACGGCGAGGACCGCCCCGCCGCCAGCGCCCTGCCGGCCGGGCTCGGACCCTGGGCCGGGCGCGTCGCGCAGGTCCACGGCCTCGTCTCCGGGCGGCCCCTCGGCGAGGTTTCCCTGCACGACTTCCCGAGCATGGAATACGGCGACAACTTCTTCATCGCCGGGGGTTACGGCAACTACCTCGCGCGGCTCGCCGCCGGCCTGCCGATCCGCCTAACCGCGCCCGTCCGCCGCATCGATTGGGCCGGGCAGGGGGTGCGCATCGCCTTGGAGGACGGCACGGAGGTGTCGGCGAAGACCGCCATCGTCACGGTGCCGATGATGGTGCTGCGCGACGGCCCGGCTTTCACGCCGCCCCTGCCGAATACGGTTCGCGCGGCGATCGACGGCTTCACCACCGGCATCTACGAGCACGCCGTGCTGCATTGGCCGTCGAGCCCGTTCGGCGGCCGGGACCGGCTCGCGGGCTTCCACGGGCGCCGCCGCTCACCGGCGGGATTGCTCACCCGCATCGACGGCACGCCGTTCCACTTCTACGAGCTCGACGTGCACGAGGCCGCCGCCATCGACGCCATGGGAGGCGGCGCGGATGCGGTGCGCCGGCATGTGCGCGCCGTCCTGGCCGAGCAGGTGGGTCGGGCACGCCTGCGTGATCTCACGATCCCCGCCGTCAGCGCATGGCGGCACGATCCCTACGCGCGCGGTTCCTGGGCGGTGGTGCCGCCGGGCCATGCGCAGGCGCGGCTCACCCTGCGCGACGGCGTGGGCCACAAGCTGTTCTTCGCGGGCGAGGCCCTCTCCCGCGAGCAATGGGGCACTGTGGGCGGCGCCTACGAACAAGGATTGCGTGCCGCCGACGCGGTGCTGAAGACACCGAGCGCCACCACGTCAGCATGAGAGCGGCTTGCCGGATCGGATGCGGACGGGCATTCCCCCGCCGCAACCGCTTCCGGGGATGGCGATGAACTGGATCGAGGCCGTCGGCTATCTCGGCACCGTGCTGACGATTTCGGCCTCCGCGATGAGCACGATGATCCCGCTGCGGATCATCTCTCTTTGCGCGAGCTGCGTCGTCGTCAGCTACGGCATTCTCATCGGCAGCATGCCCGTGGTTCTGACCGAGTGCATCCAGATCCCATTCAACGCCTACAGGCTGTGGGAGATGGTACGCCTCGTACGCCAGACGGAAGCGGCGGCTTCGGGCAGCCTGACGCTCGAATGGCTCGCTCCCTTCGGCGCCAAGCGGCGCTTCGGCACGGGCGAGACCGTGTTCCGAAAGGGCGATCCGGCCGACGAGATGTACTACGTCGAAAGCGGCGTCTTCCTCATCCCCGAAGTGGGCGTCGAGGTGCGCCAGGGCGGGATCGTGGGGGAACTCGGACTGCTTTCGCCCGGAAACACGCGCACGGCGTCGCTGGTTTGCATGCAGGCGGGCAGGGTGCTGCGGATCTCCTATTCGGAGGTCAAGCAGCTCTACTATCAGAACCCGGAATTCGGGTTCTACTTCCTGAAGCTCACCAGCGAGCGCCTGTTTCACACGACCGGCGGCGGCGAACGCGTCGCCACCGGGGATGTGCTTTAGAGCATGCTCGGCAGGATCCGGTCCGGTGGACGGTGACCGTCCATAAAGGTCCGGATGTTGATAATGACCTTCTCGCCCATGTCGACGCGGCTTTCGAAGGTCGCCGAACCCATGTGCGGCAGCAGCACGACCTTGCCCTGGCGTGCGAGCTTCACCAGGCGCGGGCTCACCGCCGGCTCCTGCTCGAACACGTCGAGGCCCGCCGCCGAGATGTCGCCACCCTCGATGAGGCGGGCGAGGGCGTTCTCGTCGATCACCTCGCCGCGCGCGGTGTTCACCACGATGGCCTCCGGCTTCAGCAGCTTGAGCCGCCGCGCCGAGAGAAGGTGATAGGTGGCCGGCGTGTGCGGGCAGTTCACCGACACGATGTCGACGCGGGCCAGCATCTGGTCCAGCGATTCCCAATAGGTCGCGTCCAGGGCGCTCTCGATCGCGGCCGGGACGCGGCGGCGGTTATGGTAGTGGACCTGCAGACCGAACGCGCGGGCGCGCTTGGCGAGCGCCTGACCGATCCGGCCCATGCCGACGATGCCGAGGCGCTTGCCGGTGATGCGGCGGCCGAGCATCCAGGTCGGCGACCAGCCGGTCGTCCAATCGTCCTCGGGGATGACGCGCGCGCCCTCGGGCACCCGGCGGGCGACGGCGAGAATCAGCGCCATCGTCATGTCCGCCGTGTCTTCGGTGAGGACGCCGGGGGTGTTGGTGACGGTGATGCCGCGTTCCAACGCGACGCCGACATCGATGTGATCGACGCCGTTGCCGAAATTCGCGATCAGCCGGAGGTTCGGACCGGCCTGGGCGAGGAGGCCGGAATCGATCTCGTCCGTCACCGTCGGAACGAGCACGTCGGCCTCGCGCAGGGCGGCAGCCATGGCCTCGGCGCCGAGCGGCGCATCGCTCTCGTTCAACCGAACGTCGAACAATTCACGCATCCGCGTCTCGACGGCGTCCGGCAGACGGCGCGTCACCACCACGAGCGGCTTACGCTTCGACACGTCTCACTCCCCCGGGCCCATCGGCCGCAAGCATCCGTTAACCGAGTTCGGCCACACAGGACCGGCTTCCGCACCCCGGTTGCCGGCTCACGCCGGCTCTGACGGCCTGTCTAGCAGAGGCCGGGCGGAACACAATCGGAGCCCGGATCCACGGTGAGGAGATCCGGCCCGGACGTCATCCTCGGAGGGACGATGCGCGCGCTACGCCCGACTCTCATCGCCGTCCTGTTCGCCAGTACAATGGGCCTCGCCGGCCCAGCCTCGGCTCAGGAAAGCGGCGTCGGCCCGGTCACGAAACTGCCGCTGCCGCGCTACGCCAGCCTCAAGACCGATCGCGTGAACCTGCGCGAGGGTCCGTCCAAGGACCACCGCACCCTGTGGGTGTTCCAACGCGCCGGCTTGCCCGTCGAGATCATCGGTGAGTTCGAGACGTGGCGGCGAATCCGCGACTCCGAGGGCACCGAGGGCTGGGTGCTGCACTCGCTTCTCTCGGGCCGCCGCACGGCCATCGTGAATGCCGGGCCGGACAAGGACGGCGCCAAGGCGGCGGTGCCGCTGCGCTCCAGCCCCGACGACACGGCGAGCGATCAGGCGCGGCTGCAATCCGGGGTGATCGGTAACGTCAAGACCTGCAACGGCACCTGGTGCCGCCTGGTCGTCGCGCTTCCGACGAAGCGCGATGTGGACGGTTACATCCGGCAAAACCGTCTTTGGGGTGTCTACCCGAACGAAAAGGTCGAATGAAAAAGGCCCGGCGTGAGCCGGGCCATTTTCAACGCTATGCCGAAGGACGGCCGTTCAACCCTGCTGGCGGCGGCCGGCGGGGCGGCTGCGGCGGAGGCGGACGATGACCTCGACGCCCGCGATCTCCATGCCCTCGGGGGCCTCGGGAAGGGAATCGACCGTGATGCCGCAATCGGGCATGTCGATCACCGCGCCCTCTTCCTCGAGGTAGAAGTGGTGGTGCTCACTCGGGTTGGTGTCGAAATAGGCCTTCGACCCGTCCAGCGCGAGCTGGCGCAGCAGACCGGCCTCGGTGAACTGGTGCAGGGTGTTGTAGACCGTCGCCAGCGACACCGGCACCTTGGCACGCATCGCCTCGTCGTAGAGCATTTCCGCCGTCAGGTGACGGTCGCCACGCCCGAACAGGAGCCAGCCCAGCGACAGGCGCTGACGGGTGGGGCGCAGACCGGCGCGACGCAGCCGCTCCCGCAGGTCCGACAGCGGGCAGCCGCGACGGCCGGCCCCATTCGCCTCCGTGGGGAGGGCGGGGATACGACCGCTCAGCACAGCCTGCAGGGGCACCATCTCTGACATGTGGGACTGTACGCTCTACGAGAGGGCAAACAACTTTCCCTAGTATACGGAAGGCGACCCCGCGTCGCAACCCGGCGCAGCTTGACGGGGGGAGACGCTTTGAACGCGCCCCCGCCCGTGCTAACCCGCCACCGGACGTGCCGGCGGTGGGCGCCGGAACGTCGCTACTGAACGGGAATTGCTGCGCTTTCATGCCGCCTGACGCCGATACCGCGCAATCGCCGGCCGCGAGCCGCCGCTCGAGCTACTCCTACGAGGACCTGTTGGCCTGCGGGCGCGGCGAGCTATTCGGCCCCGGCAACGCGCAATTGCCGATGCCGCCGATGCTGATGTTCGACCGCATCACCTCGATCGGCGAGGAGGGCGGCGCCCACGGCAAGGGACATGTCCTGGCCGAATTCGACATCCGGCCCGACCTCTGGTTCTTCCCCTGCCATTTCCAGGGCGATCCGGTGATGCCGGGATGCCTGGGCCTGGATGCCCTGTGGCAGCTCGTCGGCTTCCACCTCGGCTGGCTCGGCGCGTCGGGACGCGGCCGGGCCCTGGGCGTCGGCGAGGTGAAATTCGCCGATCAGGTTCTGCCGACGGTCAAGAAGGTCGTCTACGGCATCGACATCAAGCGTGTCCGTCAGGGCCGGCTGGTGCTCGGCATCGCCGATGGCTGGCTGGAAGCCGACGGGAACCGGATCTATGAGGCGAGCGACCTGCGCGTCGCGCTTTTCCGGGCCTAGAACGCCTGATATCCGCTCCCATCTAGAAGGTGTCGTCGGGCCGCGAGTGGCCCGGCATGTCGAAGTTGAGGGTGGCGCGGGCAACGCCTTGTGTTTCCGGCTGTTGAGATTGCACCGGCTACCCCTTAGCTGACCGCAACGCGGCGCGGGCAACCTACGCCGCGACGGAGGTTTGGTTTTTCCATGCGCCGCGTCGTCATCACCGGAATGGGCATCGTGTCGTCCATCGGCAACAACACGCAGGAGGTCCTGGCCTCCCTGCGCGAGGCGCGCTCGGGAATCACCCGCGCGGCGCCCTTCGCGGAGCATGGCTTCCGCTGCCAGGTCCAGGGAGCCCCGTCCCTCGACCCCGAGACCGTCCTCGACCGCCGCGCGATGCGCTTCCACGGTGGCGGCACCGCCTGGAATCAGGTCGCCATGGAGCAGGCGATCCGGGATGCGGGCCTTGAGGACGGCGACGTCTCGAACGACCGCACGGGCATCATCATGGGCTCGGGTGGCCCCTCGACCCGGTCCATCGTGGAAGCGGCGGACATCGCCCGCAGCAAGGGGCCGAAGCGCGTCGGCCCCTTCGCGGTGCCGAAGGCCATGTCCTCCACCGCCTCGGCCACCCTCGCGACGTGGTTCAAGATCAAGGGCGTGAACTATTCGATCTCGTCCGCCTGCGCGACGTCGAACCATTGTATCGGCAACGCCGCCGAGATCATCCAGGGCGGCCGTCAGGACATCATCTTCGCGGGCGGCTGCGAGGAGCTGGATTGGACGCTCTCCGTCCTGTTCGACGCGATGGGCGCCATGTCCTCGAAGTACAACGACACGCCGGCCCGGGCGTCACGCGCCTACGATGCCGGGCGCGACGGCTTCGTGATCGCCGGCGGCGCGGGCGTGGTGGTGCTGGAAGAGTACGAGCACGCGAAGGCGCGCGGCGCGCGGATCTACGGCGAGATCGCCGGCTACGGCGCCACGTCCGACGGCTACGACATGGTCGCCCCCTCGGGCGAGGGCGCGATCCGCTGCATGAAGCAGGCGATCGCCGGCCTTAAGGGCGCGAATATCGACTACATCAACCCGCATGCCACCTCGACCCCGGTCGGCGACGACAAGGAGATCGAGGCGATCCGCGAGGTGTTCGGCAACGGCGATAAGTGTCCGCCCATCGCGGCGACGAAGTCGCTCACCGGTCACTCCCTCGGCGCGACCGGCGTGCAGGAGGCGATCTACTCCCTGCTGATGATGAACAACGGCTTCATCTGCGAGAGCGCGCATATCGACGAGATCGACCCGGCCTTCGCCGACATGCCGATCCTCCGCGCGCGTCGCGACGACGCCAAGCTCGGCCATGTGCTCTCGAACTCCTTCGGCTTCGGCGGCACCAACGCGACGCTGGTGCTCAAGCACATCGACGCCTGACGCAGGGCGATTGGACAGCGCCGCGACGGGCGGGCTAAGGCAGGGTCTCTAAGCCGCCCCTCATCCGGGGCGGTGGGCCACGATGAAGACGGTATCGCATGACGGGTTTGATGGCAGGCCGGCGTGGTCTGATCATGGGCGTGGCCAACGACCATTCGATCGCCTGGGGCATCGCGAAGATGCTTCACGCTCACGGCGCGCAGCTTGCCTTCACCTATCAGGGCGAAGCCCTCGGGCGCCGGGTCACGCCGCTCGCCGCCAAGCTCGATTCCGACGTGGTGCTGCCCTGCGACGTGGAGGATCTGGCCTCCGTCGATGCCGCCTTCGAAACGTTGGATGAGCGTTTCGACGGCCAGCTCGATTTCGTCGTCCACGCCATCGGCTTCTCGGACAAGGCGCAATTGAAGGGTCGCTACGTCGATGTGACGACGCGGGACAACTTCGTGCGCACGATGACGATCTCGTGCTTCTCCTTCACCGAGATCGCCCAGCGCGCCGCCAAGCGGATGAAGAACGGCGGATCGCTGCTCACGCTGACCTACGGCGGCTCGACGCGGGTCATGCCGAACTACAACGTCATGGGCGTGGCCAAGGCGGCCCTGGAAGCCTCGGTTCGCTATCTCGCCACCGATCTGGGGCCCGATGGCATCCGCGTGAACGCCCTTTCGGCGGGCCCGATGCGGACGCTGGCCGGCGCGGGCATCGCCGATGCGCGGCTCATGTTCAACCACCAACGCGCCCACGCGCCGCTCCGGCGGACGGTGACGCTGGAGGAAGTGGGCGGATCGGCGCTCTACCTGCTCTCGCCGCTCTCCGGCGGCGTGACCGGCGAGACCCATTTCGTCGATTCGGGCTACAACATCATCTCGATGCCGCGTCCGGACGTGCTTCAGGCGCAGGACGAGGCCGGCGTCGTCGGCGACGCCTGAACTACTCCTCCGGGATGCGGCCGGGCGGGATCGGCCCCGCCTCGCCACCGCGCGCCCGGCGCGCGCCCCGTTCGGCCCGCGCAGCGGCGACCTCCCGTTGCGACGGCGGTGCGGACGGGTAGTTCGACGCGAACGGATTGGCCGGCGCCGCGCCCGGCGTGCCCCCGAACAGCCTGTCGAGAAAGCCTTCCTCCGCTTGCGCCGGTACGACGGCGCTCAGCGTCACGGCGCAGGCTGCGACGGCGAGGAGACGGGTGCGAAGCGGCATCGAGACATCCTGCGGAAGAACCGCCGCTGCATCTGGTGGCGCATTCGGGCGGATCGGTGGCCGCGGAACCGCTGCGGCGCCCCGAGGGTTCGCGCTCCGAAACCCATTCACGCGTTCGGAGGCGTCATGTCGGAAGTCACCTATCACATCGTCGAGCACGACGGCGGCTACGCCTACAAGGTCGGCGACGTCTTCTCCGAAACCTTCCCCAGCCGGAACGAGGCGCTCCAGGCCGCGCAAGCCGCCGCCGCCGAGCAGCAGGTGCCAGGCTCGACCGAGGGCATCCGCTACCAGGACAAGGCGGGCCAGTGGCACGACGAAACCGCGCAGGGGAACGACCGCCCGGTGGCCAAGGTCGAAGAATAGGCCGCGCGCGGGGAGGGCGGATCAGCCCTCCTCACCTTTCAGTTCGGTGGTGCCGAGGGCGTCCGCCAGCCGCGCCGTGGCGCTGCCCGGCTTGAGCGGCTTCTGCTGGCTCTCGTGCGGCGCCCAGCCGGAGAGCCACACCAGTTCGAAGCTCGCCCGGATCCGCCCGTCCGCGTCGGCGAACCGCTCGGAATAGATCTGTGCCGCGCGCAGCAGCGTCGCCCGGCGCATCGGGCGCTTCCTGCGGTCGGTGAGCGCGTTCGTCATGCCCATGGCGCGCAGGTCGCGCATGAGCGCGAAGGCGTCCGCGTAGCGCACCGTCAGCAGATCCGAATCGGCGACCGGCAGGGCAAGGCCCGCCCGCTGGAGCAATCCCCCGGCTTCGCGGATCGCGACGAAGGGCGCGACGCGCGGGCTCACGCCCCCCTCGATCTCGCTCTCGGCCTGGGTGAGGCTCTGGCGAAGCTCGGTGAGGGTCGCGCCGCCGAACAGGCACCCCACGAACAAGCCGTCCGGCCTCAGCGCCCGACGGACCTGCACGAGCACGCCGGGGAGATCGTTCACCGCGTGCAGGGCAAGGAGCGAGACAACGAGATCGACGCTCGCGGCCCCGACAGGCAAAGCCTCCGCATCGGCCACCGCGCGGCCCGGTCCCGGCTCCGGCAGGGGCGCGAGGCGAAAGCGGTCGGCCCCGGGATAACGCCGCGTCAGGACCGGATCGGCCGAGGCGGCGGGGCTGGCGAGATCGAGGACGCGGCGGAAGTCGCGCAGCACCGTGCCGAGCCGTTCCTCCAGATCCTCGGCGGCGCGCTCGATCAGGAAGCCCGCATAACCCTCGGCCTTCGCGCGGGCGAGGCGGCGGCGGATCAGAGCGGTGTCGAAAAGCGGATGGGGCGTACTCATCACCGGCTGAAATGGCGTATGCAGGGGCACGATACTACCCGCGAAGTCGTGAAGTCGGCTGAGGGATGAAAACGGAACCGGAACCGCCGGTCGCCGTTCCTGCCCCACAAGCCAGCCTGGCTCACATCATCGATCGGGAGAAACCTGATGAAGCGTCTGATTCTCGGCACCGTCGTCGCCCTGTCCGCTCTCACCGCCACCGGCGCCGCCGAGGCGAAGGGCTGCATCAAGGGCGCTATCGTCGGCGGTGTCGCCGGCCACATGGCGGGCCACGGCGTGATGGGCGCAGCCGCCGGTTGTGCCATCGGCCGTCACCATGCGAACTCGAAGGCGAAGGCCGCCGACCAGCAGGCGATGCAGCCTGCCGGGGCTCGCTGAGCGCCCTTTCCGACGATGGCGGCGGCGTCCTTCGGGGCGCCGTCGCGCTATGGCGTCAGGCTCGCGACACCGCGTTAGGCCTCGTCTATCCACCCACCTGTGCCGGATGCGGCGCCGCCACCGCCGATGCGGGTGCCTTCTGCCCCGCCTGCTGGTCCGGCCTGCGGCTGATCGATGAGCCGCTCTGTGACCGCCTCGGGATCCCCTTCGCGGTCGATCTGGGGATCGGTCGCCTCACCTCCCCGCAAGCCTTCGCGCAGCCGCCGGTCTTCGCCCGCGCGCGTGCGGTCGCGCTCTACGACGAGGTGGCGCGCGGCCTCGTCCATCGCCTGAAATACGAGGACCGGCACGATCTCGCCCGGCCCATGGCGCGGATGATGGCCGCCGCCGGGCGGACGCTGATCGCCGAGGCCGATTGCATCGTGCCGGTTCCGCTGCACCGTTGGCGTCTGTGGCGGCGGCGCTTCAATCAGGCGGCTCTGCTCGCACGCCCCATCGCGGAAGGCGCGCAACTGCCCTTCCTGCCGCAAGCCTTGGCGCGCAGACGCGCGACCCGCACGCAGGTCGGCCTCAGCCGCGCGGCGCGTGCGGAAAACCTCGCGGGGGCCTTCCACGTGCCCCGATCCGAGGCGCATCACATCGCCGGGAGACGCGTGCTCCTCGTGGACGATGTGCGCACGACGGGCTCCACCGGGAATGCCGCCGCCCGCGCGCTGCTGCGCGGCGGGGCAGCATCCGTCGATCTCCTCACCTTCTCCCTGGTGGGCGAACCGGTCGGCTAGGCCGCGTCCCGCCGGTCGGTGGATTTCGACGACACCGAGAGCGTGAAATCGAACGCCTCGGCGATGCTCTCGTACCAGAGAGACAGGGGCGTCGCCCGGTCGAGATGCAGCGATCCGTCCGCATCGAGCCCATCCCGATTGAGCGTGGCACCCTGGCGGGCGGCGAGACGGATCATCGGCCCGTTGCGGGCGAAGCAGCGGACATGGAGGTCGCTGACGCCGCGGTTTCGTGCCGCTTGGGTGATGCGGGCGAACAGGGCGGCGCCGAGGCCCTTGCGGCGGAACGGACGCTCCACGGCGAAGGCCGCTTCCGCCGCCGGCCCGATGAAGTAGGTCGAAGCGCCCGGGCCGGCGGGCCGCAACTCGCCGAGGCCGCGCAGGGTGCCGTCGAGGAAGGCACCGAACATGACACCGCGCGCGGACATCGCCTGCTCGGCATAGGCGCGGATGCCGGCCTCGCTGACCTGACCCATGAAGCGGTTGGCGCGGGTGTCGATGTCGAGGCGGCAGAAATAGTCGAGCACAGCCTGCCGGTCGCTCAGCCAGAGGCGCCGGACAAGGGGTGATGGTTCTGAATGCCGATGGTCGGCCATGAACGTCTCCGGTCGGTTGGCGCTTCAGCGCCACGGGATCCGGACGTTCCTCCCGAATAGCAAAGCCATATGGCAGACGGACCCTGATTGTGCAATGCAGCACAACTGTCGCACGGGTCCGCCGCCGGGGCTGCGATGACGCCCTCGCATGGAACGGTTTGGCCCCGCCGTCGAGTTGGCAGACTTGATTCGTCATGCCGGCCCACGGCAGAGGGACGTCGCAGCCCGGCGCTGTCGGGCCAGGGATTTTCGAGGAACCGGTTTCGTGAGCCAGACATCCGCGGCAGGGCGCGGCCCGTCTCCCGAGGCACGCCGCAGCGCTGTCTCGCCCGGCCCCGTTCATGATCGCTACGAGGCGCTGATCGCCACCGGCGCCATCGAGCGCGATCCGGCGCAGGTTGCTGCGGTGCGCAGCCTCGATGCGATCGCGCAGGAACTCGGCCGCCGCAAGCGCGCCAGCAAGGGCAGCGCCCTCGGCTGGCTGTTCAAGCGCAAGGACGAGCCTGAGCAGGTACGCGGCCTCTACGTCTGGGGTTCGGTCGGGCGCGGCAAGACCATGCTCATGGACCTGTTCTACGAGGCCGCGCCGGGACCCAAGCGCCGAGTCCATTTCCACGGGTTCCTCGCGGACGCGCACGAGCGCATTCACGCCTACCGGCAGGCGCTGAAGCGCGGCGAGGTGAAGGGCGACGATCCCATCGGCCCGGTCGCCGACGCTCTGGCGGACGAGGCCACGCTTCTGTGCTTCGATGAGTTCACCGTCACCGACATCGCGGACGCGATGATCCTGGGGCGGCTGTTCGATCACCTGTTCCGCCGGGGCGTGACCGTCATCGCGACGTCGAACGTCGAGCCGGACCGGCTCTACGAGGGCGGCCTAAACCGGGCGCTGTTCCTGCCCTTCATCGCGGTGCTGAAGGAGCGGGTCTCGGTACTGCGGCTCGATTCACGGACGGATTTCCGGCTGGAAAAGCTCGGCGGCGCGAAGGTCTGGCACGTGCCGGCGGATGGCGATGCCCGCGCCGCCCTCGATGCCGCTTTCAAGGGTCTCACCGGCCGCTCCAAGGGCGCGGCGGGGAGCCTGACGGTGCACGGCCGCGAGGTGAAGGTGCCGCAGGAGGCCGGCGGCGTCGCCCGGTTCGGGTTCGACGATCTCTGCCGCCAACCGCTCGGTGCCTCGGATTACATGGCCGTCGCCCGCGCCTACCACACGGTGCTAATCGACGGCATTCCGGTGATGCAGGAGGCCGAGCGCAACGAGGCCAAGCGCTTCATCACGCTCATCGACACGCTTTACGACCGGAACGTGAAACTCGTTGCCTCGGCGGAAGCGGAGGCGCAGGACCTCTACAAGGCCACCACCGGCCGGGAGGCCTTCGAGTTCGATCGCACGGTCTCGCGCCTCATCGAGATGCGCTCGGAAGAGTACATCGCCAAGCCGCACGGCCGGGCGACGTCCGAGGCCAGCGGATCGAGCAGCGGGCTGGTGGAGACGTAAGGGTAGGAGCAGGTAGCCTACCTGTCTCCAATCCACTCCCTCATCCTGAGATGCCCGCGTAAGCGGGCCTCGAAGGAGACATCCAGGACACTCGCGGCATGCTGGAAGCTTCCTTCGAGACCGCTTCGCGGCACCTCAGGATGAGGGGGGCGGATGGGAATCGGGGGGGCGTAGCGGACCAGCGAAGGCGCTCTACAAGCCCCGGAACGCCAGGGTCAGCGCGCCGATGGCGATGCCCCACAGGGCGAGCGTCGACCACACTGCGCGCAGGCGCTCGTTGCGGGCGAAGCGTTCGAGCCTCTTTGCGTCCCCCGTGCCGGCCTCATCGAGCCGAACCAGAACCCGCTTCAGGCGCACGGCGAGGTCGGGGAAGTCCGTCACCACGTCGGAGAGGGTCCGCAGCGCCTCCGCGCCGCTCTGAAGCCGGCCGATGGGGCCGAGATTGTGGGCGATCCAGGCGCGCACCACCGGCTCGGCGGTGGTCCACATGTCGAGCTTGGGATCGAGGGAGCGGGCCACGCCCTCCACCACCACCATGGTCTTCTGCAGCATCACCAGTTCGGTGCGCGTGCTCATGTCGAACAGGGCGGTGACGTCGAATAGCAGCGTCAGCACCTTGGCCATCGAGATCTCGTCGGCCTTGCGCTGGTGGATCGGCTCACCGATGGCGCGGATGGCCTGGGCGAAATCCTCCACCGAATGGTGCGCCGGCACATAGCCCGCCTCGAAATGCACCCGCGCCACCCGCAGGTAATCGCGGGTGATGAAGCCGAGCAGGATTTCGGCCAAGAAGCGCCGCTCGTTCGGCCCGAGCCGGCCCATGATCCCAAAATCGACCGCCACCAGCCGGCCCTGGCTGTCCACGAACAGGTTCCCCTGGTGCATGTCCGCGTGGAAGAACCCATCGCGGATCGCCTGCCGGAGGAAGGTCTGGATCACCGCGCGCCCCACCGCGCGCGGATCATGGCCCGCCGCGATGATGTCGGCGGGGCCGTGCAGCTTGATGCCGTCGATCCATTCGGAGGAGAGCACGTCGCGGGCGGTCAGCTCCCATTCGGGACGGGGCACCCGGAAATCCTCGTCGCCCTTGGTTTTCTCGGCCAGTTCCGAGGCGGCTGCCGCTTCGAGGCGAAAATCCATCTCCATCAGCACGGAGCGCGCGAGGATCTCCACCACCTCGCGCGGACGCAGGCGCTCGGCCTCGGGCGAGAGGGCGTGGACGATCCGCGCCATGAAGCGCATCACCTCCAGGTCGCGCTTGAACCCGTCGCGGACGCCGGGGCGCATCACCTTCACGGCGAGGGCGCGCTGGGTGCCGTCCGCATCCTGAACCACGGCCCGGTGGACCTGCGCGATGGAGGCGGCGGCGATGGGTTCGCTGAACGACACGAAGAGCTGGCCGATCGGCTTGCCGAACGCGGCCTCCACCACCCGCACGGCGGTGGCTTGCGGGAAGGGCGGTACCCGGTCCTGAAGCTTTTCGAGGTCGAGGGCGGCGCGCATCCCGACGATGTCGGGGCGGGTCGCCAGGAACTGCCCGAACTTCACGTAGGACGGCCCGAGCCGCGTCATCGCCGCCGACAGCCGCGCGGCGCCGTCGCCCAGGCCCTTCCGCTCGATGGAGCGGCCGACCTTCAGGGCAAAGCGCAGGACGGCCGGCATCTCGGACGGGTCGGCGAAGGCGAGCGCGCCCTCGCGGACGAGCACGAAGCCCACCCGCGCCCCACGGACGAGGTTGATGGCGGCGCCGATCACGAGTGCACCACCCTCAACTGACCTTCCAGCCGGAATGGATCGCCACGATGCCGCCGGAGAGCGGCCGGTCGGTGACATGGCGGAAGCCCGCGCGCTCGATCATGCCGGCGAAGGCGCCCCGCGTCGGGAATTTGCGGATCGACTCCACGAGGTAGCGATAGGAATCCGCATCGCCCGCCACCCGCGCGCCGATGCGCGGGATGACGTGGAAGGAATAGGCCTCGTAGACCTTGTCGAGCAACGGCACGTCGACCGCCGAGAATTCGAGGCACAGGAAGCGCCCGCCGGGCTTCAGCACCCGCCGCGCCTCGCTGAGCGCGAGATCGATGCGCGGCACGTTCCGGATGCCGAAGGCGATCGTGTACGAATCGAACGAAGCGTCCGGCAGCGGCAGGCTCTCGGCGTTGCCGGTGACGAAGTTCACCCGGCCTTCGTACTTCTCGGGTGCGCGTTCGGCGCCGACGCGCAGCATCGACTCGTTGATGTCGAGCACCGTCACCCGCGTCGCCGGGCCGCCCGCATCGAGGACCCGGAACGCCACGTCGCCCGTGCCGCCGGCCACGTCGAGATGGTCGTAGGGCCGGGTCTTGGACGGACGCAGCATCGAGACGAGCTGCGCCTTCCATGCCCGGTGAAGGCCCGCCGACATCAGGTCGTTCATCAGGTCGTAGCGGCGGGCCACGGAGTGGAACACGCTGTCGACGCGCCCCTGCTTCTCGCTGAGGGCCACGCGCTCGAAGCCAAAATCCGTGGTTTCGCGCCGCGAGCCTTCGTCCGACACCGTCATGCTGCTCCCGCCCTTCGCGCCCGGACCGCCGGGCGATCCGGGCGTCTTAGCCGGAGTCCGCCCACGCCGCCATGCGTCCCAGACGTCGTTTCGAGGTGTGTCTTCAGCCGACCCGCGCCTTCAGCGCCCCGGCGATGGCCTCGGCCATGGCCTTCGTGCCCATCGGGTTCGCGCCCTCGCCGGCGATGTCGGCCGTGCGGGCGCCCCCCGCCAGCGCATCGGTGATGGCGCCGTCGAGGGCATCCGCCGCATCGCCGAGGCCGAACGAGTAGCGCAGGCACATGGCCAGCGAGCCGATCATGGCGATGGGGTTCGCCTTGTCCTGCCCGGCGATGTCGGGCGCCGAGCCGTGCACCGGCTCGTAGAGGGCGCGGCGCAGGCCCTTCTCGTCCACGGCACCGAGGGAGGCCGAGGGCAGCATCCCGAGGGAGCCGGTGAGCATCGCCGCGATGTCCGAGAGCACGTCGCCGAACAGGTTGTCGGTCACGAGCACGTCGAACTGCTTCGGGCGGCGCACCAGCTGCATGGCGCAGTTGTCGGCCAGGATATGTTCCAGTTCGATGTCGGCGTAGTGCTCGGCATGGACGCGGGTGACGACCTCCTTCCACAGGACGCCGGTCTTCATCACGTTGTGCTTCTCAGCCGAGGCGACGCGGCCCGAGCGCTTGCCCGCGAGATCGAAGGCGACATGCGCGATGCGCTCGATCTCGCCCGTCGTGTAGACCTGCGTGTCGACCGCCCGCTTGCCGCCATCCGGCAGCTCGGTGATCTGCTTCGGCTCGCCGAAATAGACGCCGCCGGTCAGCTCGCGCACGATCATGATGTCGAGGCCTTCGACCAGCTCGCGCTTGAGCGCGGAGGCCTCGGCCAGGGCCGGGTAGCAGATCGCCGGACGCAGATTCGCGAAAAGGTCGAGATCCTTACGCAGGCGCAGGAGCCCCGCCTCGGGGCGGTTCTCGTAGGCGACGCCCGCCCATTTCGGCCCGCCCACCGCGCCGAGGAGGATCGCGTCGGCGTCCTTCGCGCGCTGCAGGGTCGCGTCCGCCAGCGGCACGCCATGGGCATCGATGGCGCAGCCGCCGACGAGGTCGGTCTCGGTCTCGAAGCTGGCGAGCCCGGTCTCCTTCAGCGCGCCGAGCACTTCCTGAAGCCCGCCCGCCACTTCCGGGCCGATGCCGTCGCCGGGCAGGAGCAGGAGTTTGTAGCTGGCCATGGTGGGTCTCGCGCACGATTTGAGAGAACTTGCGCGGCTTTAGTGCGGTCTCCGTCCGAGGGGAAGCCGTCCGCGCCCGCCATGCCCTTGAGTTTCGAACGGTGCGGATGTACCTCTTCGCGCCTGACGCGCGACTTCGGCCGCGCGACCCATGAGGAGAGACGAGCCTTGGCCAGCGCCGGCTCAGCGTCCGAGACCGCCGGTGCCGCTCACGCGGCCCTGCTGTCGCGCGCGCGCCCGGTCCTCCTCCTCGACCTTCTGCTTACCCGCCCCTGAGGGCCGTCCGGGCATGCGCCTGGGCCCTTAGGGGATTTTGTTTCGCGAATAGCCGCCCGACGAGGGCATATCCCGCCTCCGGCCAGCAGCCCGGGCGGAGCGCGACAGGGTTCAAGAAGGCGACACGATGAGCACCCAATCCCCGACCCAGACGACCGGCACCCGTGACCGCGTCCTGATCTTCGACACGACTTTGCGCGACGGCGAGCAATGCCCCGGCGCGACCATGACCTTCGACGAGAAGCTCGCGGTCGCCGAACTGCTCGACACGATGGGCGTCGACATCATCGAGGCCGGCTTCCCCATCGCCTCCATCGGCGATTTCGAGGCTGTGTCCGAGATCGCCCGCCGCACCAAGCGCGCCACCATCGCCGGGCTGGCCCGCGCCATCACCGCCGACATCGCCCGCGCCGGCGAGGCCGTGCGGCACGCCCAGCGCGGACGCATCCACACCTTCGTCTCGACCTCGCCGATCCATCTCGCGCACCAGATGCGCAAGACGCAGGACGAGGTGCTGGAGATCATCCTGAAGACCGTGGCGCAGGCCCGCGACCTCATCGAGGACGTGGAATGGTCGGCCATGGACGCAACCCGCACGCCCATCGATTACCTGTGCCGCTGCGTCGAGGCGGCGATCAAGGCGGGCGCCACCACCATCAACCTGCCCGACACGGTGGGCTACGCCACGCCTGCCGAGTACCGGGAGATGTTCCGGGCCGTGCGCGAGCGCGTGCCGAACGCCGACAAGGCGATCTTCTCCGTGCACTGCCATAACGACCTCGGCCTCGCCATCGCGAACTCGCTGGCGGGCATCGAGGGCGGCGCCCGGCAGGTGGAATGCACCATCAACGGCATCGGCGAGCGGGCGGGCAACGCGGCGCTCGAAGAGATCGTGATGGCGATCCGCACCCGCGCCGACGTGATGCCCTACGAGACAGGCATCGAATCGCAGATGCTGACGCGCGCCTCGAAGCTCGTGAGCCATGCCACGAACTTCCCGGTGCAGTTCAACAAGGCGATCGTCGGCCGGAACGCCTTCGCGCACGAGAGCGGCATCCATCAGGACGGGATGCTGAAGAATTCCGAGACCTACGAAATCATGACGCCGGCCTCGGTCGGCCTCACCAAGACCTCCCTCGTCATGGGCAAGCATTCCGGCCGGGCGGCCTTCCGCTCCAAGTTGGACGATCTCGGCCTGCACCTGTCCGATAACCAGTTCCAGGACGCGTTCGAGCGCTTCAAGGCGTTGGCCGACCGGAAGAAGCACGTCTACGACGAGGATATCGAGGCTCTGGTGGACGAGAACCTCGCCACGGCGCAGGACCGGATCCGGCTGGTCTCCCTGTCGGTCATCGCGGGCACGCGCGGGCCGCAGCGGGCGACCTTGCGCATTCAGGACGAGGCCGGCTCGCGGATCGAGGAAGCGGACGGCAACGGGCCGGTGGATGCGGTGTTCAACGCGATCCGCGCCCTGGTTCCGCACGAAGCGCAGCTCGACCTCTACGACGTCCACGCCGTGACCGGCGGCACCGATGCTCAGGCCGAGGTGACGGTGCGCCTGCGCGACGGCGATCGCAGCATCACCGCCCGCGGCGCCGACCCGGACACGCTGGTGGCGTCGGCCAAGGCTTATCTGTCTGCCCTGAACAAGCTCTCGGCCCAGGCCGTGCGGCTCCATGCACAGCACGCGGCGGCCGAGTGAGAAAAAATCGCCACCGGGGGTGGACAGCCCCCGGTGGCATTGGTATCAGCCCGGCACCCCAGACGGACTTGGTGGCCGGCCGGGGGCGATCACTGAAGTGATCGGGCGCATAGCTCAGTTGGTAGAGCAGCTGACTCTTAATCAGCGGGTCCTAGGTTCGAACCCTAGTGCGCCCACCAAGCAAATCAGACAGCCACATCTGAAATTGGATAAGTCGCAGTGATGCGGCTGTCACCGGACGACTGTCCGGTTGATGCTGGCGGACCAATCCGCGTCGCGCCGAATCGGTAATCAGCACCGCTGATTAACCGGCGCACTACTTCCATCGGTCACTCGCTTCACCTACCGGCAAACCATATCCTCGCCTCATGCGTTGAGACCGGGTCGATGCCTTAGTGCGGCCCCGGTCCTGCCCGAGGTCTTCCTCGGGCGTCGACCCGGCCGTCGAGCGATGGTTCATCGCGGGTAGTGGGATGGTGTTGGAAACAGAGAACGCTCACGATCCCTGCGTCGCGCTGACGAAGGCTGCGAAGCTTCTCGCAATGGCTTCCGGCATCGATGAGCTTGTGGCGGTCCTTTGCGACTACGCCCGTTCCGTTGTCGGCTCCGATGGCATTGCCGTGATCCTGCGCGAGGGCGAGCGCTGCCGCTATGTGGCCGAGGATTCGATCGAACCCCTGTGGCGCGGTCAGAGCTTCCCACTGACCGAGTGCGTCTCCGGCTGGGCGATGCTGCACAATCGCTCCGTGATCATTCCCGACATCGAGAACGATCCTCGGGTTCCGCTCGCGTCTTACCTGCGGACATCCATACGCACCCTCGCGATGGTGCCCATCGGTGAGCCTGAACCCATGGCGGCGCTCGGCGCCTATTGGTGCGCGTTCGTCGAGCCCGATGCCGGAACCGTGCGGCGGCTTGAAATGCTCGCACAGGCAGCGGGGACCGCCCTCGGGCGGCTTTCCATAAACCGCGAAGCCGAGGCAGCCGCGGGTTAAGCCGCCGACTCTCACGGCTGCCGCGCTATGAGCACCTCGACTCGCCGGTTGCGGGCGCGGGCGTCCTCAGTTGCGTTGTCGGTGATCGGCTCGTCCGACCCCCGGCCGGCGACCGCGACTCGCGCTTGATCCGAAAGCGCCGGGCGGATCAGGGCAGCGACCGCCTCGGCCCGTGCCACGGACAGGGCCTGATTGTCCCGGAAGGTGCCGCCAGGCCGCACCGGCTGATCGTCCGTATAACCGACGATTCGGACCGAACCCTTTTCCAGCTCCACAACGTCGGCAATGCGCCGGACAAGCCCGATGCAGGTGGGCAGCACCCGGGCGTCGGCCGACGAGAACGCCACGACGTTGCCGATGCGGATGGCGATCCAGCTGCCGAACGGTTCCACGGCGATCGATCCTCCCGCGATCTCGTCGCGGAGCGCCCCCCGGATACGCTCAAGCTGGCTCGGCTTGGGCAGGACGCTGGCGATGATCTGTGCCGGGCCCTCGATCTTCGGCGCAGGCAACAGATACGGAAACAGAAGTGAAATGATCAAGAGGATCGCAATGAGCATGACACTATAAAAGCCGGTCTGGAAATAGCGAAGTCGTACTTGAGCGTTCACGGGTCCGATGTGCCCCTCTCACACCCTATGCACCGATAATGCGGGTGCATCGTCCGGCTAGACGTCGCCCCGTCGCCCATCACAGAGGGCTTGGCGCAAGCTGTCGACGCTTCACTGGACTAATTCATGAGATGTTTTGCGATAAGCTCCGTGAATATCGTGTGACACGGGGGTTCTGGAATTTTTGGTTTCATCGATACGCGTGGACAACTTATAGTATTTCGTCCTATATTGGCGCATTTTGCTGATTGTCATCTTTACGTCAAATAAACGAATTACGGCGTCAGCCATGAATTCATTGTCATCGAAATTGAAAGAGCGACGTCGAGCCGCTGTATCGACGCCAATCTTCAGCGATCCGCGTATTATCCTGGGATCATCGCTGATCAATACGGCGAAAAGCGGAGTCAGTCTCCGTGCCACGCCGGAATATGAGGAGCTTGAGGAGCGCTTCAAACAACTCGAAGCGGAAGGTCCGGCGGCGGTCGAGTGGAAAGAGGTCGCCCGCATCGCTACGGCCCTGATCGAGGCTTACGGCAAGGATCTCGTCGTCGGCTGCTGGCTGACCTACGCCCTGTGCCGGCTGGAACGGTACCAGGGCCTTGCCGCCGGCCTCGGCATCCTGCGAGGTATGATCACCCAGCATTGGGAGACGATGCAGCCGCCGGTCGACCGAGAACGGGCGCGCGCCGGCGCCCTGGAATGGCTCGCGGGGCGGGCGGCCCTCCTCTGTGATGCCGAGCCGACCGAGGATGAAGGTCCCGCCGTCCTCTACGCCGTCGAAGCGCTCGGCGAGATCGAGCGGGAGATGGCGCAGCGGCTCAAACGGGTCCCGTGCTCGCTCGATGAACTGGTCCGCGCCCTGAATCCCAGGCGGGACGATGTCCGCCGCGCCCAAGCGGAAGCCGAGCGGCTGCGGGAAGAGGAGGCCGCGAAGGCGCAACTCCCGGTGCCGACCGCGGCGGCGACGCCCGCATCGCCTCCTGTCGATCCGGCCACGGTCGAGGGTCTGCCGGAGACCCTACGCAGCCTTTCCGCGGGAATGATGGCCGCCGACCCCAGGGATTTCCGGCCATACCTACTTTCGCGCGTCGCATCGTGGTGGCGCATCCGGCAGATACCTCAGAACGACAAGGGCCGTACTCAGGCGATGCCGCCGGTCGAAGAGACGGCGGCTTTGCGGGAGCTGTGTCGGAGCGGGCAAGACGTCGCCGCGCTCCTGGCGCTGAACGATCTGGTCTGGACCGCCCCGTTCTGGATCGAGGGCCATCGAATCGCGGCCGAAATCCTCCGGCGCATGGGGCCGGACTATACGGATGCCCATGCGACGGTCTGCGGGGCGATGTCTCTGTTGTTCCGCCGACATCCGGCGCTGACGTCGCTCAGCTTCGCGGACGGTACGCCGCTGGTGGGGGCGGAGACGCGGGCGTGGCTTGCCGAATGCGGCGGGTCTCCCGCCGATTTGGACGACGGTCTCGACCGGATCCAGGCCGAGGTCCGCACGCTCATCGCCTCCGGCCGGGGCAAGGAGGCCGTGGACCGCATGGCCGCGCTGACCCAGAGCGGTGGCAACGGCAGCGGTCGCGACCGTCTGCTCCGGCAGATCGCGCAAGCCCAATTCTGCCTCGATGTCGGGCTGGTCGCGGCCGCCCTGCCGCTTCTCGACCATCTCGATCACCTTCTCGAGGCGCACAACCTCGAGAGTTTCGAGCCCGCCCTCGCGGCGCAGGTGGCCGAACTTCGGTTCCGCGCCCTGACCCATGCCGACGCGTTCAAACTCGTGCCTGAAGATCGCCGCCGCCAAGGGCTCGATCTGACCCGCCAGCGGCTCGTCAGGCTCGACTTTGCCACAGCCGCTCGTCTGTTCCGCTGAGGACAGACGCACGGGTAACCCGCTCACAGACGAGAGAGAGCGATGTCCAAAGAGGTATCTGTCGCGCCTAAAGAACGCGTCAACATCAAGTTCCGGCCCAGTACCGGCAACCAACGGGAAGAGATCGAGCTACCGTTGAAGCTCCTCATGCTCGGCGATTTCACCGGCAGGCCGGATGAAAGGCCTGTCGACGACCGTCCCCCGGTCGATATCAACAAGGACAACTTCGACGAGGTTCTCAAGAGCCACGCCCTCGAGCTTTCGCTCAATGTGCCGAACCGGCTCGAAGACGGCCGGGACGACAGCGAAATGCGCGTCAACCTCGCCTTCTCGCGCCTCAGGGATTTCGAGCCCGAGTCCCTCGCCCGGCAGGTGCCGGAACTCGCGGCGCTGCTGCAATTGCGCGAGGCGCTCGTCGCCCTGCGCGGGCCCCTCGGCAACGTCCCGACCTTCCGCAAGACGATCCAGGGGATGCTCGAGAATGAGAGCACGCGCGAGAAGCTTCTTCTCGAACTCACCGGCCCCGAGGCCGGCGACGCCAACTGAACCCGCCCACGCACCAGGACGCCATCCATGACAGTCCAGTATTCCACCGAGGTGCAGGCGACGCCCACCGTCCCGCACAATCTTCCCCTGCTCAACCAAATTCTCAGCGAGACCAAGGTACAGCCCACCGACGAGGGCTACGACATCGCCCGGCGAGGCGTCGCGGCCTTCGTCTATGAGCTGATGCAGCCCCGGCGGAAGAACGAGCAGATCAATAACGGCGTCATCGACCAGATGATCGCCGATATCGACGGTAAAATCTCACGGCAGATCGACGAGATCCTCCATCACAAGGCGTTCCAGACACTCGAATCGTCCTGGCGCGGCCTCAAATTCGTCGTAGACCGCACGGATTTCCGCCAGAACGTGCGCCTCGAAGTCCTGAACTGTTCGAAATCGGATTTGCTGGCCGATTTCGAGGACAGTCCCGAGGTGGTCAAGTCCGGCCTCTATCGGCACATCTACTCGGCGGAGTTCGGCCAGTTCGGCGGCAAGCCCTACGGGGCGGTCATCGCAAATTACACGTTCGGCGCTGGAGCTTCGGACGTGAAGCTGATGCGGTTCATGTCGAGTGTCGGCGCCATCTCGCATGCGCCGATGATCGCCGCCGCCGCGCCGGAGATGTTCGGCGCCGAGACTTACGAGGATATCGCCAACCTCAAGGATTTCGATTCGATCTTCGAGGGACCGCGCTATTCCCGCTGGAACGCGTTCCGCCAGACCGAGGATGCCCGCTATTTCGGCCTGACCCTGCCGCGTTTTCTGCTGCGCCTGCCCTACGGCTCCGAGGCCGCGGCCGTGAAATCCTTCAACTATGAGGAGAAGAGCGGCGGCTCGACAACGAACTACCTGTGGGGCAACGCGGCCTTCGCCTTCGCGACGCGGCTCACTGAATCCTTCGCGCTCTACCGCTGGTGCCCGAACATTATCGGGCCTCAATCCGGCGGCGTGGTCGACAACCTTCCGGTCCATAACTTCGAATCGATGGGCCAGTTGCAGAGCAAGGTGCCGACCGAGGTTCTGATAACCGACCGCCGGGAATTCGAACTCGCCGAGCAGGGCTTCATTGCGCTCACCATGCGCAAGGGCAGCAACAACGCCGCCTTCTTCTCGGCCAACTCGGTTCAGAAGCCGAAATTCTTCGGGACCAGCGAGGAGGGCCGGCGCGCCGAGCTGAACTACAAGCTCGGGTCGCAGCTTTCCTACATGTTCATGATCAATCGGTTGGCGCACTACATCAAGATCCTGCAGCGCGAGAATATCGGTTCCTGGAAAAACAAGGCCGAGCTGCAAGACGAGCTCGGCAAGTGGATCGGCCAGTATGTCGTCGATCAGGACAATCCGGCCCCCGAAGTCCGGGCCCGCCGCCCGCTTCGGAAGGCCGAGATCCGCGTCCAGGACGTCGAGGGCGAGCCCGGTTGGTACCGTGTCGGCCTGTCGGTGATCCCCCACTTCAAATACATGGGCTCCGATTTCACCCTCTCCCTCACCGGTAAGCTCGACAAACTGTGAGGCTTACGGGGCCGTCGCGTTCGACGCGGCGGCCCGCGACAGGGGGGTGAGCGGTGGCGAGTCTCTTCGAGCGATTGGAGGCGGCGAGCGTCGGTGGGGCGATCCAATCGCGTCCATCGAGCCAGGCGGAAAGCGTGCTGAGCAACGTTCGCCGGATCCTGAACGCCCGGCAGGGTTGCTGCCAGACCCGGCACGATTTCGGCCTACCCGATGTCGTTCACCTGTCGGACGAAGCGTCGGAGGCCGTTCCTGAGATCGGCCGTGCGGTGAAACTCCTGCTCGAGCGGTTCGAGCCGCGCCTGCGGAACATCACCGTCCGGCCCATGCCGACGGCGGAGATGATGAGCGTGTACACGTTCGCAATCTCCGCCACTCTTTCCGACGACGCGCGGGAAGGGGGCCTTCGCTTCGACGCGGTCGTCGATCGCGACGGGCAAGTCCATCTCAAGGATTAGCAACAGCGATCGGCGTGCACCGGATCGGCACGCGGCAACGCGGCGCCCCGCCTCATCGCCGAAACAACTCCGGCCGTCACGGCGGACGGAGCGTCGCAATTCCTGAAAGCAAAACGCCTCGGAACGGCGGGAATTTCAGATCTGATTCGCTCCGCTCACAAGGACGGGTCTGTTCTCTCCAGTTTTCGTCGTCGGCTCCTACGATACGGCGCACCGTTCCGGCTCTTTATGCCGAGGAAGTCAGGCAATCAGAGCATGTCGCTCAACGCATTGTACGAGAACGAGCTGTCCTACCTGCGAGAACTCGGGCAAGACTTCGCCCGAGCCAATCCCAGGCTGGCTGGCTTTCTCTCCCGGGAGGCGAGCGACCCCGATGTCGAGCGTCTGCTCGAAGGCTTCGCCTTCAACGTCGCGCAGCTTCGGCAGAAGCTCGAAGACGAGATGCCGGAACTCGTGCACGGCCTCATCCGGCTGCTGTGGCCGCACTACTTGCGGCCCATCCCGCCGATGAGCGTAGTGGCGTTCGCGCCGGTGAATGACGGCGAGACCGGTGCTGTCATGGTGCCGGCCGGAATCTCGGTGGCGTCGCGGCCGATCGACGGAGTCTCCTGCCGCTTCCGCACCTGCTACCCGGTCGAAGTCCTGCCCTTGGCGATCACCGATCTCGAGGGCGAGAGCGGTCCGGCGGGTGCGCGGCTGGCGCTGACCATCCAGGCAACCGGCCGAGCCAGCTTGCAAGCCCTTCAGGGCGGGACATTGCGCCTGTTCCTGAACACGGAGCGCGAGCCCTCCGTCGGGCGCACGCTGCTCCTGTGGCTGTCGCGGCATCTGCGGGCGATCGTGCTCACGAACGAGGCCGGCGAGAGCATTGAGCTTCCCGGCGATGTGATCCGGCCCGTCGGGTTCGGCCCGGATGAGGCTGTGATTCCCTATCCGCCGAACGCCTTCGCGGGATTCCGCTACCTCCAGGAATACCTCGCCTTCCCGCAGAAATTCCTGTTCCTCGACGTCACGGGATTGCAAGCCGCGGCGCAAATGTCCGGGCGGCGCCTCACGATGACTTTCCGGTTCGGGCGAGCCTTCCCGGATCAGTTGCGCATCATGCGCGACCACATCGCGCTGAACTGCACTCCGGTCATCAACCTGTTCTCGCAGGACGCGCATCCCCTCCGCCTCGACCGCTCGCGCAGTGAGTACCGGGTCGTTACCGGCGGGCATCCCGACGCCGCCATCTACGGCATCGACAGCGTGACGGGCTACACGCAGGGGAAGGCGGGGCGGATCGATTACGAACCGTTCGAGACGTTCCGCCATGACCTCCCCGGCGAAGACGGGACGCGCCCCTTCTTCCGGGAACGCCTGCGGCCGGCGGCGGTCGGGCGCGGCATCGACCATTTCCTGTCCTTCGTGACACCCGAAACGGCACTGACCGGAGCCGCCGGGGAGGTGGTCTCGGTGTCGCTGACCTGCACCAACGGTGCCTTGGCGGAGCGCCTTGCGGTCGGCATGATCGATCAGCCGACTTCGGAGACGCCGGCGACGGTTCGCTGCACCAACGTGATGGGCGTGAGCCCGCACACCCCGCCGCCTGTGGGCGAGAGCCTGCTCTGGCGCCTCATCTCCAACCTCGCGCGCAACTTCTCATCGCTTGCCGATGTCGGCGCCCTGCGCACGCTCTTCGCGAGCTACGAGTTCCGCGCGATCCACGATCTCCAGGCGCAGCGCCGCCTGGAACTGCTGCAGGAGGCCCTCGAGGAGTTCACCCACAGCGCCGAAGATGGGGTGATAGCGGGTTGCCCGGTGCGCCTGCGTAGCCTGGTCTGCACCGTGAGCGAGGGCAAGATCGGCGGCGAAGCGGAACTCTTCCTGCTCGGCGCCGTGCTCGATCGGTTCTTCACAGTCTATGCAAGCCTGAACACCCTGCACCGCTTCACGATCCGCGGGAGCGACACCAAGGTCGAGTATCGGTGGCAGCCCCGTCGCGGCACGGCGGTCGGCCTATGAGCGACACCGTCCTTCCCGAGGCCAGCGCGATCCAGTTTAACGAACTGTGTCTGTGGCTGGAGAGGCGCTACCCCCAGCCGGGGGGAATCGGCTCGACATTCTCGCCCCGGCGCGAAACCGTGCGCTTCCGAGCCAACCCGTCGTTGAGCTTTCCGCCGGAGGAAGTCGCGGCGATCGATCCGCCGCGAGAGGATGGGGGGCCCGTCACGGTCACGGCGAACCTCTTCGGCTTACATGGGCCATCCTCGCCCCTGCCGCCGTCCCTGACGGAGCGGGTCGTCCTGGCCGACGATTCGGGGGCGTTGCGGGACTTTCTGGATCTCTTCAACCACCGTTTGCTGTCGTTGCTGTTCCTGGTGTGGAAGCATTATCGGCACCATCAGCGTTACCGGAGCGGTGCGTCGGATCCGATCTCCGGTACGGTGGCGGCCCTGTTCGGTATGCTGACCGACGATGCGCGGACGGCGCGACCGCTGCTCATGCCCTATGCGGGCATCTTGTCCCTTTCCAATCGCTCGGCACCGGTGCTGGCGAGCATCGTGGGCGACTTCTTCCAGATCCCCTGCGCGGTCGAGGAATTCGTCGCGCGGGAAATCCGCATCCCGGATGAGGCACGCTGGCAACTGGGCGGGAGTGGACTCGCCCTCGGGATCGACACGATCACCGGCGAGCGGATGGGCGATGCGGCCGGGAAATTCCGCCTTCGACTCGGGCCGCTCAGCGCCAAGCGTTGCAATCAATTATTGCCAGACGGGAAAGATCATCGACCGCTGGTTGAAATATTTCGGCTGGCGATTCGGGATCCCCTGGACTGGGATTTGGCATTCATTCTCTCTCCAGGCGAAGCCAAAGCGTTTGTTCTCGGCGATAATCGGCTCGGTTGGGAAGGATGGCTGGGCGACGAGGCAGAAATGGTCCGCCCCCACTGAAGTGGTCCGCCCTTTGGTATGGCTTTTGAGCCTGGAGGACGGACGACATGGCCAAGCATCCGAAGCCCGAGGAGATCGTCGCCAAGCTACGGCAGGCGGATGTGCT